>NZ_DAIDJE010000132.1 GCF_027451485.1 Bradyrhizobium sp. | reverse complement strand
GTTGGAGGATTCCGGATTGATCGTAGACATGCTGCGCCCTTGGTGAACTGGACGCGATTCTTGGGCATGCCGCCTGATGGGGAGATCGCTATCCCCGGACGTCATTTTCTACCCGGCGCCTGTCGCTGTCAACGCCCTCGGCTATCGCGCCGCCGCCGGTCAACTGCCCCCCGATCAGCCCTTCTTCAACTGTGACGTGGCGAGAGATGGCCTTTTTCCACACCCTGCCCTGCACTTTCCTGGAACTTTGATACGCTTCGATACGCGCCCGCAAGCGACCGGGCGATCGACGGAAAGGCACCATGCTCTACTTCCTCGCCAAAGCAGCACTCTCTGGATTGCTGGCTGCCCTGGTATCGGAGATGGCCAAGCGCAGCCCCGCCTTCGGAGCTCTGGTTGCATCACTGCCGCTCATCTCCATCCTCGCCGTGATATGGCTGTGGCGGGATACGGCGGATTCGAACCGGATTGCTTCGCAGATGGAGGCGACGTTCTGGTACGTCCTGCCCTCGCTGCCGATGTTCCTGCTGGTACCTGCCATGCTGCGCGGCGGTTTTCAATTCTGGCCCTCGCTGATTGCCGGCTGCATCCTGACTTCTGTGCTGTATCTGATCACAGCGTGGATACTTGCGCGCTTTGGCATTCAGCTCTGAAGTCGGAATCGACTTCGGAGTCAGCGCAGCTTGCTCAAGAGCGCGACGAACAGCTCACGCTCGCTCGCATCGAGCGGCGCCAGCGTCTCCTTCGAGATCGCGAGCGCGTTGGGCGCAACCTTGTCCGCGAGCTGCTGACCGGCGCGCGTCAGGCTGACGCGCAGACGGCGGCCGTCTTCGGGATCGGCCGAGGTCTCGGTCAGGCCGCGCGCGGTGAGACGGTCGATCACGCCCTTGATGGTGGCGACATCCATCGCCGTCAGGCGGCCGAGCTGGTTCTGCGAGCACGGTCCGGCTTCAGCGAGTTTGGCAAGCGCCGCCCACTGCGTCGGCGTCAGATCGGCGCCGATGTCGCGGGCGAAGATCACGGTGTGGCGCTGCGAGACCTGGCGCAGGATGAAGCCGATCTGCTCGTCGAGCACGTAAGCGGGCCGCGGCGGCCTGGCGTTGCGCTTCAGCGAAACTCCCCTGCCCATCTTGCTCTCGCCCCTACAGCGCCAGATGCGCGTCGCGGATGTCCGGACGCGCGTCGAGTTCGGTCATGGTGCCCGAAAAGCAGATGCGCCCCCGCTCGATGATGTAGGCGCGGTCGGAAATCAGCCGCGCGAAATGCAGATTCTGCTCGGAGACCAGAAGGCTGACGCCCTCCTTCTTCATGGTCAGAATGGCCTCGACCATCTGTTCCACGATCTTCGGCGACAAGCCCTCCGACGGTTCATCGAGCAGCACCAGCGACGGGTTGCCCATCAGGGTCCGCGCGATGGTCAGCATCTGCTGTTCGCCCCCGCTCATGCGTCCGCCCGGGCGACCGCGCATTTCCGCAAGATTCGGAAACAGCTCGAACAGCCGCTCGCGCGTCCATCGCGGCGCGTTGTTTCGCGGCGGCTGACGGCCGACTTCGAGATTTTCCTCAACGGTCAGATCCGTGAAGATGCGCCGCTCTTCCGGCACGTAGCCGAGACCGCCGCGGACGATCGCATGGGTTGGCTGGTTCGAGATGTCGCGGCCTTCGAACTCGATGCGGCCGGAGCGCTGGCCAACGAGGCCAACGATCGAACGGAAGGTGGTGGATTTGCCGGCGCCGTTGCGGCCCAGCAGCGCGACGGCCTCGCCGTCAGCGACATCGAGCGCGACATCGAACAGGATATGCGCGGGACCGTAATGACTGTTGAGGTTTTCCACCGAGAGCTTCACGGCGCGGCTCCCTCGCGGTGGCGGGCGTCATAGACCAGGCCCTCGCCGAGATAGATCGCGCGTACTTCCCCATTGCGCCTGACTTCTTCCGGCGAGCCTTCCGCGATCAGGTTGCCGCGATTGAGGACGAGAATGCGGTCCGCATGCTCGAAAACGACATCCATATCGTGCTCGGTGAACAGCACGCCGATCGATTTTTCCCTGGCAATCTGCGCGGTCAGCCGCATCAGTTCGACGCGCTCGCGCGGCGCCATCCCGGCGGTTGGCTCGTCCATCAGGAGCAACTTCGGCCGGTTGGCAAGCGCCATGGCGAGTTCCAGCCGCTTCAGATCGCCATAAGCGAGTTCGCCGCAGGCGCGCATTGCAAAACCGCCCATGCCGACCAGATCGAGCAGCCGTTCCGCCTCCTGTCGCGCATAGCGCGGCATCGCGGCGATCAGATTGAACAGCTTGCGATCATGCGAGGACAGCGCCACCTGGACGTTCTCGCGCACGGTCATGGTCGGGAATGTTGCGGTGATCTGGAAGGTGCGCCCGACGCCGAGCCGCCAGACCTCGCGCGGCTTCAACCCGGTGGTGTCCTGCCCGAGGACCCGCACTCTCCCCCCATCGGGCGCGGTCTGGCCGTTCAGCATGTTGAAGCAGGTGGACTTGCCTGCGCCGTTCGGGCCGATCAACGCGAGAATCTCGCCCGATGAAAGCGCAAACGAGACGCCGCGAACGGCGTGCACGCCGCCATAGGATTTGCTCAAGCCTTCGACCGATAGTAATGGCTGACTGCTCATTCGGCGGTCTCGATCTTCGAGGCCAGCATGGCGTCCTTGAGCGAAGACGGCCGGCGATGCCAGAGCGAGTCCAGCGTTCCGACAATTCCCTTCGGGAATGCGACGACGATCAGAACGATGAACGCGCCGAGCACGAGCTTCGACCATTCGGTCTGGCTGACCAGCCAGATCGAGAGCGCCTTGTAGACGATGGCGCCGACGATCGCACCCGAGACAGTCTCGACCCCGCCGAGCAGCACCATGACCAGCGCATCGACGGAGAGCGGAATGCCGAGCACATCCGGAAATACGCTGCCCTTCAGATAGGCGAACAGTGCACCGCCAATGCCGGCGACCGTACCGGCAATGAGAAAGGCGCTCCACTGGATGCGCTTGCCGTTGATGCCGATGGCTTCGGCGCGCAGTGGCGAATCGCGGGTCGCCCGCAGCGCGAAGCCGAACGGCGAAAAGGTCGCAATCCGCAAGCCGGCGACCGCCAGCACCGCAACGGCAAGCGACAGCCAGAAGAAGTGCGGGGCGCTCGCCGCCCAGCGTTCCGGCCAGACGCCGAGAATGCCGTTATCGCCCCCGGTCAGTCCGACCCATTGGAAGGCGACCGACCACACGATCTGGGCAAAGGCGAGCGTCAGCATGGCGAAATAGACGCCGGACAGTTGAACGGCGAAGAATCCGAACACGACCGCGCCAAGCAGGCCGAACAAGGGACCGGCAACAAGCGCGGCCGCCATCGGCAGTCCTGCGAGCTTGACGGCGAAGGCCGTGCCATAGGCGCCGAGCCCGAAATAGGCCGCATGTCCGAACGAGGCGAGCCCTCCGGTCGACATCAGGAAGTGCAGGCTGGCGGCGAAGATCACGAAGATCGCGATCTCCGCTCCGACCGCCAGCGCATAATTGCCGGCATAGAACGGCAGCGAGGCGGCGAGCAGAAACGCGATCGCCACCGCGATGCGTTCACGCGAGGTCAGCGGGCGCCAAGGATTGACGGTGAGCCCCGGCGTACGGCGGACTGGAGCTTCCGCCCTGCCGAGCAGGCCCCAGGGCCGCACGATCAACACCGCCGCCATCACCAGGAACACCAGGATGATGGAGATCTTCGGAAAGATCAGGATGCCGAACGCATTCAGCTCCGAAACCAGCACCGCGGCGACAAAGGCGCCGGTGATGCTGCCGAGCCCGCCGATCACCACGACGACGAAGACATCGACGATGACGCGCAGGTCCATCTCGTGGGTGACGGCATCGCGCGGGATCTGCAATGCGCCGGCAAGCGCGGCGAGAAATACGCCGAGCGCAAACACGCTGGTGAAAAGCCATTTCTGGTTGACGCCGAGTGCGGCCACCATATCGCGATCCTGCGTTGCCGCGCGCACCAGGACGCCCCAGCGGGTGCGCTGGAACACGAGCCACAACAGGCCAAGCACCAAAGGCCCCAGCACGATCAGGAACAGGTCGTAGCTCGGAATCTGCTGGCCGAAGAAATCGATCGCGCCTTTCAGGCCCGCCGCGCGCGGGCCGACCAGATCGTTCGGTCCCCAGCCCAGCACCACGAGATCTTCGACCATCAGCGTCAGCCCAAAGGTCGCGAGCAATTGAAACAATTCCGGCACATGGTAGATGCGCCTGAGCAGCAGCATCTCGACGAGGACACCGACCGCGGCCACGATCAGCGCCGCCGCCAGAATGCCGCCCCAAAATCCGAGTGCGCCGGAAAAGCGTGCCGTCAGCGTGAAGGCCACATAGGCGCCGAGCATGTAGAACGCGCCATGGGCGAAATTGACGATCCGCGTCACGCCGAAGATGATCGACAGGCCGGAAGCGACCAGAAACAGCGAGGCCGCGCTGGCAAGTCCGGTCAGGAACTGAACGACGTAAAAGGCCATGGGCGGCTAGACGCTGGTCTCACTTCGGGGGCATCATCCTTCGAGACGGCGCGTATGCGCGTCTCCTCGGGATAAGGGTCTCACCCCTCATGGTGAGGAGCACGGCAGAAAGCCGCGCGTCCCTGACCATGAGGCCGCGATGTTGGTCGCGTTCAGTCCTTCGGTCGCATCTTCTCGACTTCGGCATCGCTCGGCAGATAGTCCGCGCCCTTGCGATAGACGGAATCGACCATCACGCCCTTGCCATCCTTCAGCGCAGTCTTGCCGACGAAGGCACCCAGCGTCGACTGGTGGTCGATCTTGCGGAAGGTGATCTCGCCGAACGGCGAGGACAGCGACAGGCCCTCGGCCGCCGCGATCATCTTGTCCGGATCGGTCGAGTTCGCCTTGGCGATGATCGCGGCCGCCGCCTTGATCGTCTCGTAGCCCACGATGGAGCCGAGGCGCGGATAATCGTTGTACTTGGCCTGATAGGCCTTCAGGAACGCCTCGTGCTCCGGCGTCTTGATCGAGTACCAGGGATAGCCGGTGACGATCCAGCCCTGAGGCGCCTCGTCCTTGAGCGGATCGAGATATTCCGGTTCGCCGGTGAGGAAGCTCACCACCTGGCGTCCTTTGAACAGGCCGCGGGTTTCGCCTTCGCGCACCAGCTTGACCAGGTCCGCGCCGAATTCGACGTTGAGGATGGCGTCCGGATTGGCGGCGGCAACCGCCTGCACCACGGGACCCGCATCGATCTTGCCCAGCGGCGGCCATTGCGCGTCGACCCACTGGATGTCAGGCCGCTTCTCCGACATCAGCTTCTTGAAGACCGCGACCGCCGATTGACCGTATTCATAGTTCGGCGCAATCGTCGCCCAGCGCTTGGCCGGCAGTTTCGCCGCCGCCTCCACCAGCATCGCCGCCTGCATGTAGTTCGACGGGCGCAGACGGAAGGTATAGCGGTTGCCCTTCGACCATGTGATGGCATCGGTCAGCGGTTCGGAGGCGAGGAAAAACGCCTTCTTCTGCTTGGCGAAGTCGCTGACGGCAAGGCCGATGTTCGACAGGAACGTGCCGACCAGCATCGCGACGTTCTCATTCGACACGAGTTCGTTGGCCGCGGTCTGTGCTTCGGCCGGCTTGCCGCCATCGTCCTTGGAGATAACGACGAGCTTCTTGCCATTGATGCCGCCGGCGGCGTTGACTTCCTCGACGGCGAGCTGCCAACCCTTGCGATAGGGCTCGGTGAAGGCCGGCAGCAGCGAGTAGCTGTTGATCTCACCGATCTTGATCTCGCCGCTCTGGGCAAACGCGCTTGGTGCGAGCCCTGTGACGGTCGCGAGCCCTGTGACGGTTAAGGCTAGCGCGCCGCCCAATAAAACTCTTCGTTGCATGCCTCTACCCTCCAGCATTGATCCAATCGTTACCGCAATCCGTCTTCGCCCTTGATCTCGCCAACCGTCAAGCCGCCGACGCGCGGCAACGGCCGTCCACCGTTGGTGACAGCGAGCGCGACCATGATCTCGTTTGCGCGCGGGGCGTCGTTGATCTGTACTTCCATGCCGTCGAAATGGCTCCTGACAAAGGCCGCATCCTTGTGGCCGAGCGGTATGTCGAGCGTGGTGCCGGGGCCAGAGCGCTTTTTGGATGACGGGATCAGCGCCGCTCCCTTGCCGAGCGCCTTACGCACCGGTGTTCCCATCTTCGGATGCAAGATCGCCGCCGCATGCTCCAGTTCGCCATTTTCGCCGACCGCCGCCGCCTTGCCGTAGCTGTGCACTTTTGTGCCGTCGATGCCCAGCGCCGCAACCGCCCTTTTCACGAGCAATTCGCCGAGTTCTTCGCCGATCGCAATCAGCGGAGAAAGATCTTCCACGTATCGCCCGGCAAATGGATTTTCTATCACCACAATGGCGGCCGCACGCCGCACCGGGGGATTCACGTCCTTCCCCATTTCCATCAACGTCTCTTCGACGACGGTCACGATCTTGCGTATCACGACGCTCATGGCTGGGCACCCTGTTGCTGGACGGCGATGATGACCCAATGCAGTTCACACATGGATCATACTTTGGTTGAGCGGCACCGCCGGCCGATGAAGAACATTTGCCTGACGCCTTGGCAAGCCAATGACGCGGACTTCGCCTTTCAGAGTTAGCGCCGCCCCTTCGATCAAACCGCGGCCGATCAGTTGGAGAGCCTTTGCTTCACCGCCGTCGAGCGCCGTGCCGATCGCCTGATATGTCAGCCGGCCGACGTCGCGCGTCACCAGAAGCGACCCGAGATCGCTGTCCGGCTGCAATTCGTTCGCCGGGCAGCGGAGGATCGCGGGATGATCCGGCAGATCGACCGCATTGGCAATGATCGTGGCGGCCGCATCAGCCTGCGCCGCGGTCCTCGCTAGCACGGTGACGGCATCCGCTATGCCGAGCGAGAAGCTGCGCCCACGCCATCCGCTGGTTGCGATGCCGCGTGTGGGGTCATCGGCACGAATGACGGTCGTGCGCATCAGACCCAGAGCATCTGGCCGATCGATCAGGCCGACGGTGAATTGCTCGCCGTCGGTCAGGTGTAATGCGATATCGCCGCCGTTGTTGACGTAGGCACGGCCGAGCGGCGCGGCCTGCACCATCACCCGCAAGATTTCCTCGGCCACGCTGCCGGCGACAGCGGCCATCGGCGTGATGAAATGATCGTGCGCGAACGGCGCCGCCGCCGCATGCATGCGACGCGCGACCACTCCTTCGAGGTCGCACCGCTCGGGATCGGCCGCCGACCGCAAAGACGGCAGTTCATCGCAGAGTTCGTCGAGCAGGCCGGTGAAGCGGCCGATCGCAGCATGGTAGGCCGCATGCAGTTGGTCGCGGTGCCCCTGCGCTTCCACGATCAGATCGATCGGACCATCCTGCAAATGCAGCCGCTTGCCGTCTATTAACCACCCGACCTGCGGTTGCCGCGTCACGACCGAGTTCCCGCTTTCGGCCAGGGCGTGGTCACCTGTCGCGCGTCGTTGTCCTTCAGGGAAGCCAGGGGACGGACCTCGTCCATATGACCGCCGAGTGCGGCATAATCCGACAATCGCATCGTGAACTCGATCGGCGCTACCAGCGCCGGTGTGGGCACGTAGCCGAATGCGCCCGCCGGCAGGAGGGTGACATCGACCATGAAGGTGATGCCGCCGCCCGGCCAGACATAGACCGGCGCGCCGCCGCTGGTGACGCGCGTCAGCGCGTCCTTGACCGAGCGCGTCAGCCGCACCGGATTGTCGGTGACACCGGCGCGCAGCGAGCCGCCCGCCCCGCCCATGAACAGCACCGTGCACAGTGCCGGCTCGCAATTCTCCTGAATGCGCGCGACCGAAAACTGCAGGTCCTCCGGCATCGCCTTCTCGACGGGTCTTAAAGCCTCGTCGAGTTCGAAATAAGCCGCATGTTCGCCGGTGGTCGAGACCATCAGCATCGTCGTGCCGGGCCTTGCCACTTTCGGATCGAAAGGCCCAAGGATCGACAGCGGGTCCGAAATCTGCGTGCCTCCCCACCCCGTTCCGGGTTCGGCGACCTGGAAATAGCGGCCGGGCGTCGAACGCCGTCCCTTCATCTTGATGCCGGTGTCAGCGATATCCAGCACCTTGCCGGCCTGATGTTCCGAGAGCACGCCGGTGATGTGGTCGTCGACCACAACGACTTCGTCGACCTTGCCCTGCCATTGCTTGGCGAACATGCCGATGGTGGCCGACCCGCAGCCAACCCGCATGCGTTCTTCCACGATGCCATTGACGATGGGGGGATGGCCGGCCTGCACGACCACAGTAGCGCCGCCGTCGATGGTCATCTCCACCGGCCTGCAGTTGCTCAGATCCATCAGCGTGTCGCAGGTGACACGGCCTTCCTTTTTCGATCCCCCGGTCAGATGATGCACACCGCCGAGCGACAGCATCTGCGAGCCATATTCGCTGGTCGTGACGTGCCCTACCGCCTCGCCCTGCACGCGGACGGTCGCGGTTTCCGGCCCGAGAAAACGATCGGTGTCGATCTTCACCTTGACGCCGCAATAGGAGAAGATGCCCTCGGTCACCACCGTGACCATGTCGACGCCGTCGACCTCCGAGGAGACGATAAATGGCGCGGGCTTATAGTCGGGATACGTGGTGCCGGCACCGATCGCGGTGACGAACACGTCCGGCTCGTGAACGATCTTGCCGTCCCAGTCGCCGCTCGCCTGAAACGGCACCAGCCGTCCGCCATGCGACACCGTCCGCGCCAACAGAACATGCGGATCGACGCGCACCAGTTGTCCGTCGTGATTGGCGTAGCGGTCGCACGCGCCGGCGGCGCCCGGCTTGATGTAACACATCACGGGGCAGGCATCGCAGCGAATCTTGTCGGCGGCCACAGCGTCGGTCGACATGAAAGGCCCTCGCGCCGGCATTGGCAGCGGCAAAGCGCCCGAAAGGGCGGGACACTTTGTTCGTACACGAACGATGTTGCGCGCGCGGCAAAGCACTGTCAAGCGCGTTTGGACGTCAGCGTGGCTGGCTCCGACGTTCCTTTCAGCCTTGACCGATCTTCTCGAGGGAACATCAGATCCGCAACCACGCCGGAATTAAGAGTACTCGCCAGTGTCGCTTCTGTTCTGACATTCGCAGGCGAACCAGCACCGCGATATCTTGCGAATCTCAGAACCGGGACGCTGGCCTTGCACGTTTGTATGCAAACGGTATTCTCGAAACGCCCACAATCGAAGCACGAACAGCCTCGCGCCCCGGACACCGCACGCATGATGCGCCTGAACGTCAACGGCCGGATCCATCAGGTGAGCGCATCTCCCGATACTCCCCTGCTCTACGTGCTGCGCAACGACCTTGCCTTGAACGGACCGAAATACGGCTGCGGCCTCGGCGAATGTGGCACCTGCACGGTGCTGATCGACGGCGTCGCGGCGCGCTCATGCGTGATCCCGATCGAAGGCTGCACCGGCCGCGAGATCGTTACGCTGGAAGGCCTGGGCTCGCGTGATGCTCCCGATCCGGTGCAGGAAGCTTTCATTACTGAGCAGGCCGCGCAATGCGGCTATTGCCTCAACGGCATGATCATGACGACGAAGGCGCTGCTGAC
This sequence comes from Bradyrhizobium sp., assembly GCF_027451485.1. Lineage (GTDB taxonomy): Bacteria > Pseudomonadota > Alphaproteobacteria > Rhizobiales > Xanthobacteraceae > Bradyrhizobium. The sequence goes on along the minus strand of NZ_DAIDJE010000132.1, from coordinate 110,575 downwards.
GCGTAACCCGCATCCGACCGAGCGCGAGGTGATGGAAGCACTGCGCTACAATCTTTGCCGCTGCGGCGCACATATCGAAATCATCCGCGCGGTGATGCGCGCGGCCGGCGCCGCGGTCGAGGCCCGCGACTGATGGGCCCGGCCGATTTTCCTGACCTGGAGCAACGACCGGGCACGCTGGCCGTGGTGCGCCCGGCGGCAGCCCCCGGAGGCAGCCCGTTCGAGACCTTCATCAGGATCACGGCAGACGGTTCGGTGACGGCCTTCAATGGCCACGTCGATCTCGGCACCGGCATTCGCACTGCGCTGGGGCAGATCGTCGCTGAAGAGCTGGACGTGTCCTTTGCGCGCGTGGTCGTCGTGCTCGGCGACACCTCTCGAGCGCCCAACCAGGGCGCGACGATCGCGAGCGAGACCATCCAGATTACCGCGGTGCCGCTGCGCAAGGCCGCGGCGCAGGCACGGCAGTTCCTGATCGCGCGTGCGGCCGAGCGTCTCGAATTGCCGCCGGAGGACCTTTCGATCGAGGACGGACTCGTCCGCGGCCATAATCGGAGCGTCAGCTATGGCGAATTGATCGGCGACGACACCATTCGCCTCGAACTTGCCGACGAGGTCGACGTCAAGTCCGCGCAGGACTATCGCGTCGTCGGCCAATCGGTGCCGCGAGTCGATCTTCCGGCGAAAGCGACCGGCGAACTTGTCTATGTCCATGACATCCGCGTGCCCGGCATGCTGCACGGCCGCGTGGTGCGGCCGCCCTATGCTGGCGTCGATAGCGGCGACTTCGTCGGCACGAGTTTGCTTGACGTCGATGAATCCTCGGTGCGCGACATTCCCGGCCTCGTCGCGGTGGTGCGGATCGCCGACTTTGTCGGCGTCGTCGCTGATCGCGAGGAAAACGCGGTCAAGGCGGCCAGCCAGCTCAAGCTCAGCTGGAAGAAGGCGCCGACGCTGCCGGACCTCTTGAACGTCGAGAAAGCGCTACGCGCCAATCCGTCGAGGCCCCGAACCCTGATCGACAAGGGCGACGTCGAGACGGCCCTCAGGCAAGCGGCGAAAACGATCGATCGCAGCTACCTTTGGCCCTACCAGATGCACGCCTCGATCGGCCCGTCCTGCGCGGTTGCCGATTTTCGCGACAATCAGGTTCGCGTCTGGTCCGGCACGCAAAACCCGCACATCCTGCGCGGTGACCTGGCGCTGTTGCTGCAGCGGCCGGAATCCGAGATCGAGGTGATCCGGATGGAAGCGGCCGGCTGCTATGGGCGCAACTGTGCCGACGATGTCTCCGCCGATGCCGCATTGCTTTCGCGGGCGGTCGGACGCCCGGTCCGCGTCCAGCTCACGCGCGAACAGGAGCATGTGTGGGAGCCCAAGGGCACCGCGCAACTGATCGACGTCAAGGGGGGGCTGGACGCCGACGACGGCATTGCCGGTTACGATTTTGCAACGCGTTATCCTTCCAACGGCGCGCCGACGCTGGCGCTGCTCTTGACCGGCGCAATTTCGCCGACGCCCTCCGTCTCCGAAATGGGCGACCGCACCGCGATCCCGCCTTACGACTACGACCACCTGCGCGTGGTGGCGCATGACATGCCGCCGATCATGCGCGCCGCCTGGCTTCGCGGGGTGTCAGCACTGCCGAACACGTTTGCGCATGAATCTTACATCGATGAACTTGCAGCAGAGGCCAAGGTCGACCCGATCGAATACCGCCTGCGTTACCTGAAGGATCCGCGCGCCGTCGACCTCGTGAAGGCTGTTGCCGAACGCGCCGGCTGGAAGCCGCGCCCGGTGTGGCAGGAAAAGGAAGGCGAAGGCGATGTGGTGCAGGGGCGCGGCTTTGCCTACGCGCTCTATGTGCACAGCAAGTTTCCGGGCTACGGCGCGGCGTGGTCTGCCTGGATCGCCGACGTCGCCGTCAACAAGGCAACCGGCGACGTCAGTGTCACACGCGTCGTCGCGGGCCAGGATTCCGGGCTGATGATCAATCCGGAGGGCGTGCGCCATCAGGTCGAAGGCAACGTCATCCAGTCGACCAGCCGGGCGTTGATGGAAGAGGTTTCGTTCAGCGGCCCTTCGGTCGCAAGCCGCGAATGGGGCGCCTATCCCATCATCAAGTTCCCCGAGCTTCCCCAGATTGACGTGCTGATGCTGCCAAGGGCGGACCAGCCGCCGCTTGGCGTGGGCGAATCCGCCTCCGTCCCGAGCGCCGCGGCGATCGCCAACGCGATCTTTGACGCCACCGGCGTGCGCTTCCGCGAACCGCCGTTCACGCCGGAGCGCATTTTGGCTGGGCTTCGCGGTGAACAGGCGCTACATCCAGCCGCCCTCGCGCCGCCGCCAAGCCAGGCAGATTTGGGCCGCTGGAAAAACCCGTTTGCCAAGCGCCGCGGCCTCCTCGCAAGCGCTGCAGCCCTGATCGCCGGCGGCATCGGCATTGCTGCCGCGGTCTTGCCCTGGCGGTCGATCGCGCCGATTGCGCGGCCTGAGCCTTCCGTATTTTCGGCGGCCACAATCGAGCGCGGCCGGCAGCTCGCGGCGCTCGGCGACTGCGCGACCTGCCACACGATGCCAAATGGTGCCCTGAATGCCGGCGGGCGCCGGATCGAAACGCCGTTTGGCGTGATCTACAGCACCAACATCACGCCCGATGTCAAAACCGGCATCGGCAACTGGTCGTATCCAGCCTTCGAGCGCGCCATGCGGGAAGGCATTCACCGCGACGGCCGGCACCTCTATCCGGCGTTTCCCTACACGCATTTTGCGCTCGCCAGCGACTCCGATTTGCAGGCGCTCTACGCCTACCTGATGGCGCAGGCGCCGGTCGCGTCGGACAATCGCGCGCACGCGCTGGACTTCCCCTTCAACTTGCGGCCGTTGCTCGCCGGCTGGAATGCGCTTTTTCATCGTGCGGAAACATTCACGCCCGATCCGCAGCAATCGGCAGCGTGGAATCGCGGCGCCTATCTGGTCGAAGGCCTCGGCCATTGCGCTGCCTGCCATTCACCGCGCAACGCCCTGGGCGCCGAGAAGGCAGACGCCTACCTTGCCGGCGGCTTTGCCGAAGGTTGGGAAGCCCCGCCTTTGACGTCGCTCTCGCACGCTCCGATTCCCTGGACCGAGGGCGAGCTGTTCACCTATCTGAGGACCGGCTTCTCGCGCTTTCATGGCGTTGCCGCCGGTCCGATGACGCCGGTGGTGCGGGATTTGAAAGCGCTGCCCGACGAAGACATCCGCGCGATGGCGGTCTATCTCGGCTCCTTCAACAAAGCCAAAGGCAATCCGGACCTGGACGTGCTGGCCGCGAAGCTTGAAAGCGCAACGGCGAGGCGCATCGTCGCAGCCTCGCCGTTCGGGCAGCGCCTGTACGAGGGCGCCTGCGCGGTCTGCCACGCGGTCGGGGGTCCGCCCTTGTTCGGCAGCCGACCGTCTTTGGCGCTCAACAGCAACATGCACGCGGCAATTCCCGACAACCTGATCCAGGTGATCCTGCACGGCATTGCAAATCCGGTCTCGAGCGACCTCGGCTATATGCCGGGGTTCGCCGACCACCTGTCCGACGGCCAGCTCGCCGAGCTGGTCGGGTATCTCCGCCAGCAATTCGCGCCGGAAAAGCCGGCCTGGACCGGGGTAAAGGACGCGATCATGCGTATCCGGCAAAGCACGGCGGGCTGATACCCACTGGTTGAGGTTCCCAGGGCAGGCTAGAATTGTCTTATGGCAGTCACTGACATAGCGACCCGGACCTACAATCACGGCTGGCGGCTCGATCCGATCGTGCGCAGCCTGCTGGACACCGATTTCTACAAGCTGCTGATGGTGCAGATGATCCGGGAGTTCTACCCGGACCAGAAGGTCACCTTTTCGGTGATCAACCGCTCCAGGCACGTCCGGCTCGCCGACGTCATCGATGAAGGCGAACTGCGCGCCCAACTCGATCACGCCCGTTCGATCCGCTTCAGCAAAAAGGAATTGATCTGGCTCGCCGGTAACACGTTTTACGGCAAGACCCAGATGTTCTCGCCCGAGTTCATCAATTATCTCTCGAACTTCCGCCTTCCCGAATATGAGCTCAAGAAGGTCGAAGGCCAGTACGAGCTGAATTTCTACGGGCCGTGGACCCACACGACGATGTGGGAGATTCCGGCGCTCTCGATTCTCAATGAACTTCGCTCGCGCCAGGCGATGAAAGGACAGGGCCGCTTTGCGCTCGATGTGCTCTATGCCCGCGCCAAGGCCAAGCTCTGGGCCAAGGTCGAGCGTTTGCGGAAGCTCGAAGGCTTGCGGCTCTCGGACTTCGGCACGCGCCGCCGCCACGGTTTCCTGTGGCAGCGCTGGTGCGTGGAGGCTGTCAAGGAGGGCCTGGGCGAGGCGTTCACCGGCACCTCGAACGTGCTGCTCGCGATGGACAGCGATCTCGAAGCGATCGGAACCAACGCCCACGAACTGCCGATGGTCGCAGCCGCGCTCGCCAACGACGACAGCGAATTGCGCTGGGCGCCCTATCGCATTCTCGATCAGTGGCGCCATACCTATGGCGGCAATCTCCTGATCGCCCTGCCCGATGCCTTCGGCACCAAGGCTTTCCTGCGCGACGCGCCGGAATGGGTTGCCGACTGGACCGGATTTCGGCCGGACAGCGCCCCGCCGATCCAGGCCGGTGAGGAAATCATCAGCTGGTGGAAGCAGAAGGGCAAGAACCCGAGGGAAAAGCTTCTGGTGTTTTCCGACGCCATGGACGTCGATTCGATCGAGGAAATCCACCGCCATTTTGCCGGCCGCGTCCGCATCAGTTTCGGCTGGGGCACCAACCTCACCAATGATTTCATCGGATGCTCGCCGGACGGTTCGGTCGACCTCGATCCGATCTCGATCGTATGCAAGGTGGCGTCGGTCGATGGCCGGCCTGCGGTCAAGCTCTCGGACAATCCGGAAAAGGCCACGGGAATCCCGAGCGAGGTCGAGCGATACTTGCGCGTCTTCGGCAATGCCGGACGGGTTCGCGCGCCCGTGCATGTGTGAAATAGCGCGCAGTTCCCTCATTCTTCGGCGAGTCCCTGCATGCCTCCTCCCAAGCCGCCCGCCTTCGAAACCCTGAGCCTGCATGCCGGTCAGCGCGTTGATCCCGCGACCGGTGCGCGCGCCGTGCCGATCTACCAGACGACCTCCTACGTCTTTCAGGATGCCGATCATGCAGCCGCGCTGTTCAATCTGGAGCGTGCCGGCCACATCTATACGCGGATCTCGAATCCGACCACCGCGGTGCTGGAAGAGCGGATTGCGGCGCTCGAAGCCGGCGTAGGCGCGGTCGCGACCGCCAGCGGCATGGCGGCGCTGCATCTCGCCATTGCAACGCTGCTTGACGCCGGCGGTCACATCGTCGCCTCGTCTTCGCTCTATGGCGGCAGCATCAATCTGTTGGCGCACACGCTGCCGCGCTTTGGCATCACGACCAGCTTCGTGAAACCGCGCGCGCACGATGAATTCCGCGCCGCGATCCGGCCGAATACGCGACTTGTGATCGGCGAGACCATCGGCAATCCCGGGCTCGAGGTGCTCGACATTCCCGCCGTCGCGCAGATCGCTCATGACGCGAAAATTCCGCTCCTGATCGACAACACCTTTGCAACGCCGTTTCTCAGCCGGCCGATCGAACTCGGCGCGGACATCGTGATGAATTCGGCGACCAAATGGCTCGGCGGCCACGGCATCGCCATCGGCGGGGTTGTCGTCGACGGCGGGAGATTCGACTGGCGCGCGTCCGGCAAATTTCCCGTGCTCACAGAGCCCTATGCCGGCTATCACGGCATCGTCTTTGACGAACAATTCGGCCAGGCCGCGTTCATCATGCGCGCGCGCACCGAAGGATTGCGCGATTTCGGCGCGTGTCTGTCCCCGACAAACGCCTTCCAGCTCCTGCAAGGCATCGAAACGCTTGGGATTCGCATGGAGCGGCACATGAGCAATACGCTGGCGGTACTGGAATTTCTAAAGTCCAACAAGGCAGTCGACTGGGTGCTGCATCCCGCACTCGAAAGCCATCCGGATTATGCGCTCGCCAAGAAACTCCTGCCGCGCGGCGCCGGCTCGATCGTGAGCTTCGGCATCAAGGGTGGCCGCACCGCCGGCAAGAAGTTCATTGAATCTCTCAAGCTGATCAGCCATCTCGCCAATGTCGGCGACGCCAAGACGCTCGTGATCCATCCTGCATCGACCACGCATCAGCAGATGGATGCAGAGCAATTGAAGGCCGCCGGCATCGGCGCGGAACTGGTGCGGCTGTCGGTCGGCATCGAGACGGCGTCTGACATCATAGACGATCTCGGGCAGGCGCTGCGCGCCTCACAGAAGGGCTAGTGCGGCGGTTCAAAAGCCCGCAATATTGGTGCCGCGAGTTCGTCATGCGGACTTTTGAACCAAAGCCACACTGGATTGGTAACTTTGTTAGAGCTCCTTTGATTTCGAAGTTCGCATCAGAGGAGTGCCGCAACAGCTTGCGAACATCGGAATCGGAGCTCTGGTACCATGCAGCTTTCCGTCAACGGCGTTGAAGCCTTCGTCGCAACCGGCGGCAAGTCGTTCGACAAATCCTTGCCGGCGGTGGTGCTGCTGCACGGCGCGGGCTTCGATCACGCGACCTGGGCCTTGCATAGCCGCTGGTTCGCGCATCATGGTTTTTCGGTGCTGGCGCCGGACCTGCCGGGCCACGGGCACTCTTCCGGCAAACCGCTGCCGACCATCGCCGACATGGCGGACTGGACCGCTGCCCTGCTCGACGCGGCCGGCGCAGCGAAAGCAAGATTGATCGGACATTCCATGGGCTCGCTGATCGCGGTCGAGACCGCGGCACGGCATCCCGACAAGGTCTCAGGCCTCAGCTTGATCGGGACAGCCGCTGTCATGACGGTCGGTCCGGATTTGCTCAAGGCCGCCGAAGCAAACGACGTCGCAGCGATCGATATGGTTTCGATCTGGGGATTGGGCTTCAAAGCCGAACTCGGCGGCAGCCTCGCTCCCGGTCTCTGGATGCACCAGGGCGCGCAGCGGACCTTGCAGAAATGTGCGCCCGGTGTGCTCTACAACGACCTGGCGGCCTGCAACGCCTACCAGAACGCGCTGGCCACCGCGGCGCAGATCGAGGTGCCCACGACCGTGATCGTCGGCGAGCGCGACATGATGACCCCGGCGAAAGCCGGCAAGGCGCTCGCCGCCGCAATCCCGAATGCCCGCACCATCGTGCTAGCCGGCGCCGGCCACATGATGATGGTCGAGCAGCCGGATGAGCTCTTGGCGGCGCTGCAGTCGTAGTTGCGCGTCAGCCGGAGGATAGACGCGTAAGCGCCGTCTCGAAGGATGAGGCACCAGCATTGGCCTCATGGCGCGAGACGTGCTTGCTCAGCTCAGCTCCTTACCGTGACGAGCTGACACTTACTTCCCCGCGGTCTTCCGCTCGACCGGGTGAATGTCGATCTCACGCAGCCGTCCGAGCCGTAATACATCCATCTTCAGCGTGCGGCCGATCCGGTCGCGATCGAGCACGCGGATCAAATCATCGACGCCGTTGATGGCGACGCCGTCGAGCCCGATCACGACATCGCCTGGCAAAAGCCCTGCGCGCGAGGCGGGACCGTTCGGCTCGATCTGCGCCAGCAGCGCGCCCATCTTATTGTCGACGCCGGCGATCACGGCATGCCGCCGTGGCACCGGCGCGGTCTGGCCGGACACGCCGATATAGGCGCGGCGGACGTAGCCATGACGGATTATTTCCGACAGTACGAATTGCGCGGTGTTGCTTGCGACGGCAAAGCAGATGCCTTGCGCGCCGGAGATGATCGCGGTGTTGATGCCGATCACCTCGCCGGCCGACGACACTAGCGGGCCGCCGGAATTGCCGGGATTGAGCGCCGCATCGGTCTGGATCACGTCCTCGATGGTGCGGCCGCTCACCGAGCGGATCGAGCGGCCGAGCGCCGACACCACGCCGGCGGTGACCGTCGATTCAAAACCGAGCGGGTTTCCGATGGCGACGACCAATTGTCCGTGGCGCAGGTGACGCGAATTGCCGAGCGAGGCGTAGTGCAGATCGCGCGCGCCATCGGCCCGCAAGAGCGCCAGATCAGTGTCGGGATCGACACCGAGCACGCGGGCATCGGTGACGACGCCCTCGATATCCCGCAAGCGGATCTGCCGGGATGATCCGACCACATGGCTGTTGGTCAGAACGAGGCCGTCCGGCGAAATCACGATTCCCGAGCCGAGGCCGCCCGGTCCGCGACCTCCGGGGGTGTGAGCACCGGTTTCGACACGGACGACCGCGGGCCCGACACGTTCGGTGACGCCGATCACGGCGTTGGAATAGGCATCCAGCAGGGACTGATCGCTGTCGGACGTTGCGGCGGGCGCAGCGTCGACATCGAGGCTGCCCGCGCTATCGCTATATTGTGTAAAATCCAGCATGACTAAATCCTTTGGGCCGCTCAGATGGGTGTTGCAGGCCGCCCTCGCAAGGGTTGGATTTTGGGCTATGGTGACCGGGCTCGCGATTCACCTGCGCTGCTGGGCAGATTTTGATGATCACCGTTTCGGAAGAGCGCGCTGTCGATTTTGAAAGCACGGCGCAGATTGCGACCGAGGCTTTTGGATCAAAGCACGTCAAATTCTACCCGCAGCGGATGAAGTGGCTCTACGAGCGTGGCTTCGGCCGAGGCAGTTCGGTCGTCGCAGCCTTCGACGGCGACAAGAAAGTCGGGCAGATCGTTCTGCTTCACCAGAAGGTCAATCTGAACGGCGAGCCCGTGGTGGCGACCCAGCTGATCGACCTCTTCATCCTGCGAGCCTACCGTTCGCCGACGCTGGTTCGCCGTCTCTACAAGGAAGCCGAACGGCTTTGTGAGGCCAACAGGGTTCGCGTCATTCTCGGTTTGCCAAACCCGGTTTCTGCCCCACTGAACGCCCGTTTCATGAGGGTGCACCCCTTCCTCTCGCTGCCGACGCGCATCGGCGTCAGCATTGGTTGGCCGCGCCGCACTCGTTTGCAGTTTTCAGCACGGGTCAAAACAATGCCGAGAGACGAGGTGATCGAACGGTTGTCGGCCTTTGCAACGCCACCCGGCGAGAACGGGTTGAGCTGGGACACCGCGACGCTGTTCGAGCGCATCAGCGATCCGACTTGCGAGTACGCGGTCCATGCAACAGATAACCTGCTGCTCGTCTCCTCTTCCCGCCGGACGCGCGGCATCAGCCACGCACTGCTCTGCGGATTTTTCGCACGTCCGGAGGCGGCGGTCGACTCTCGAGATATCCGCACCCTGGTCCGCGCGGCCTGCCGTCTCTGGAAACATCCCCTCTTTATCTATGCCGGCCTCAACAGAAGGCTGCCATATCTGCCTGGACTTGCGCTGTCCGCACGACTGCGGCCGCCCATCCTTGTACAGTTTCGCGATACAGCCTGCGAAGCCGATCCGACGTTTGACCGCTTTCAGTTGATCGATTCGGATTACGTGTAGCGCTGGCTGCTGCGCGCGCCAGCCTCCTACTGCACCCCAAGGCGGGCGAACAACACATCGGTCTGCCGTGCCAGCGCGGTCGCATCGGCCTGATGCACGACCTGCCCCGTCTCCAGCACATAGACGCGGTCGGCGACCGCGAGCGCGCTGTAGAGATTCTGTTCGACCAGGAGGATCGACATCCCTTCGCGCTTGAGATCGCGCACGATCCCTTCGAGATGCTGCACCATGACCGGTGCGAGCCCTTCGGAAGGCTCGTCCATCAGGATCAGTTCGGGATCGATCATCAGCGCGCGACCGACGGCGAGCATGCCGCGCTCGCCGCCCGACAGTTGCCCGCCGCGGTGGTGACGCCGCTCGGCCAATCGCGGAAAAAGTCCGAAAACGCGCTCGAGCGTCCAGCCTGACCTGGCGCGCGTCCCCTTCAGCATGGTCAGGTGCTCGGTCACTGTCAGCGACGGAAACAGCCGTCGCCCCTGCGGTACGATGGCGATCTTGCGCGAGGCGATGTCATGCGGTCGCAGGCCGGCCAGGTTTTCGCCCCGCCAGGTGATCGTGCCGGAGCGGATCTGCGGCGGCGTCAGTCCCATAATGGAGCGGATCAGCGTCGTCTTGCCCATGCCGTTGCGGCCTAGTACGGCGACGATCTCCCCTGGCGCAACGTCGAGCGAGACTCCGCGCAGAACCTGCGCTTCGCCATAGCCGCTGTGCAGGTTGCGAACCTCAAGCATGGCGCGGCCGCCCCAGATAGACTTCCTGCACCTTCTTGTTGCGCCTGATCTCGTCCGGCGCCTCCTCGACCAGCACGCGGCCCTCGAACATGCAGGTGACGCGATCGACGAGGCCGAGCGCGAGGTCCATGTCGTGCTCGATCAGCACCACGGTGATGTCCCGCCCCAACGAGCGGATGATTTCAGCGACCATCGACCGTTCCGAAGGCGAGAGGCCGGCGGCGGGTTCGTCCAGCAACAGCAGCCGCGGCGAGGTGACAAGCGACAGTGCGATCTCGAGCTGACGCTGCTCGCCGTAAGACAAATCGTTCACCGTCACGTCGGCACGGCCGGCGATCCGCACTGCCTCCAGCGCGTTATCGATCTGCGCTCTCTCGGCGGCGTCAGGATCCGGCTTGCCGAACAGCGAATATTTGCGCGGCGACCGCCCGCGTAACGCCAGCACCATGTTGTCGCGCACGCTAAGACGCGGAAACAGATTGGTGATCTGGAACGTGCGCGACACGCCGAGCCGCGCGCGCCGGTGCGACGGCAGGCAGGTGATATCGTGACCATCGAACGCGATCTTGCCCGCGGTCGGCGGCAGCACGCCGGCAATCGTGTTGAACAGCGTGGTCTTGCCGGCGCCGTTGGGACCGATAATGGCGCGACGCTGCCCCCTCGGCACCGTGAGGCTGACGCCGTCGACGGCTCGAAGCGCATCGAACGCCACGACGACGTCGGACAACGAGAGGATCGGTTCGGACACTCGTACCTACTTTCCGAATTTCGTGCTCAACCTCAGCCCCGACCTTTCACGAATTTCGGAAAGTCGCGGGTACCGGCAAATGATGGTGGTACCGCTTTCGATCTGACGTCCCTTATCGGCGGCGGTACCATGATTTCCGTTTACGAAAGATGCGGATCGTTCCGCGCCCCAATGCTGTGATCAGGCCTTCTTGATGCCCTGGAACGTGCGCGAATAAGGCGGCTGCTTCATGTAGGTCTCGGGATCGTACTTCCAGAACTGCGAGACGCCGGGATAGCTGGTAACCGGCACGTTCCAGTATTTGCCGTCGGCGCGCTTCACCGTCTTGCGGATCTGCACGTCGTAAATCGGGTTGCCGTAGGCATCCAGCTTGACCGTCTTGCCGAGCGGCGAGCCGACCAACTCGGTCTTGAGCACGGCATCGATGAAGGCGTCGCGGTCCTCGACCTTGCCGCCGATCTTTTCCAGCGCCTGCGCGACCCACATGATCCCGGAATACATCGAGAAGCCGTAGAGCGATGGGATCTTGCCGTACTTGGCTTCGTACTCCTTGACGAATTTCCGAGTGACCGGATTGTCCGACCCCTCCGCGAAATGAGCGGCGGAGACGATACCATCGCATTCCTCGCCGAGCGTGCGGATCACCGACTGATCGGTAGCATTCATCGATCCCAGGAGCGGTGTTTTTCCCTTCAGGCCGAAGCTTGCATATTGCTGGATGAAGCGCGTTGCATCTGCGCCGGTTTCCATCGCGAAGATCGCATCGACCTTCAGGTCGGCGAGCTGGCCGAGATAGGGACTGAAGTCGGCCGTGTTGAGCGGGTGCCAGAACTGCTGGACGATCTGGCCGCCGCCTTCGGTGAAAACCTGGGCGAGACCGCCGCATTGCTCGTGGCCGAAGGTGTAATCCTGGCTGATGGTCGCTATCTTCTTATAGCCCTGTTTCAGGCACCAATCACCGAAGGGATGAGTGAAGGCGCTGGCGGAATAGCCGGCGACGCGGATCACGTTCCTGATACGATGTCGCTGCGTCAGGTCGTCGGCAGCAATGATCGGAATGAAATACGGCGTGCCCGTCCCCTTCACGTAGTTGGCAACCGCAAGCCCGGTATTGGCAAGCAGGTCGCCGATCAGCATCTGGCAATTGCCCTGCTCGACCAGACGCCGCGCCTTCTGCAACGCAGTATCGGGATTGGAGGCATCGTCCTCAATCACAAGTTCGACCTTGCGGCCGGCTATCTGGTAGTTCACCGACTCAAGATAAAATTGCACCCCCTCGACCATCTCCTTGCCGCCGGAGGCGACGACGCCGGTGAGCGGCGTGAGAAGACCGATCTTGATCGGACCAGTCTGCGCGCGCACCCGCCGCCACGGCATCGCGGCGGCACCGGCAACAGCGGCAAGGGCAGTCGAACTTTTAAGAAATTGCCTGCGGTCCATTTCAATGTCCCCTTTCGCAAAGATCACGTGTTCCCATAGCGTTCCTTAACCGATCGGCCGCGCGCCGGTGTGGCGGTTCAGGATTCCGAGTCGCTTGTGCAGCGGTCTGTGCGGGACTTCTGAACCTGGGCCACACCAAATCAGCAAGTCAGCTGGTGTCCTTATTCCCAAGCTCGAAACGTGGCTCCGCGATATGCGGCGAACTTCGGAATCGGAACACTAGAATGGCGCGCAGCATGCCGATGATGCCATCCGGCGCAAAGATCATGATCACGATGAAGGTCAAACCCAAAACGGTCTGCCAGCGTTCGGTATAGGCGCTAACGACGTTCTCCAGCGCGATGATGGCTGCAGCGCCGACGAAGCCACCGAACAGCGTGCCGACGCCGCCAGCGATCATCATCAGGACGCCCTCGACAGACTGCTGCAGTGCCACCGTTGAGGGGCTGACGAAGTTGTTGAAAAGCGCATAGAGCGCGCCGGCAACGCCGGCGAAGAAGCCGGAGACGGCAAAGCCGATAAACAGATGCAAGGGGACGTTATAGCCAAGGCTTTTCATGCGGCTTTCACTGTCGCGAATGCCGAGCAGCGTAAGGCCGAAGGGCGAACGGACGAAGCGCCACATTGCGTAACTCACGAGCGTCGTGGCCGCGAGCACCGCCCAGTAAAAGGCGCGGTGCCCCACCAGAAACGCCGGCCGCACGTCGCCGCGCAGCCCGTTCTCGCCGCCCGTCACCTGGGTCCACCGCAGGCAGATGCCCCAGACGATCATGCCGAGCGCCAGCGTCAGCAGCAGGAAATAGACGCCGGAAGTACGCACCGCGAGGAGCGCGAAGACCACTGCAACGAGCGTGGCCGCGATTACGCCGAGCAGGATCGCGGCTGCCGGCGACAGACCCGCCTGCGCGGAAGCATAGACCACGACATAGCCGGAGACGCCGAAGATCGCGCCATGACCAAGCGAAGTGCGTCCGGCAAAGCCGGAGAGAATGTCGATTGACATCGCGAGCACGCCGAAGATCAGGATCTCGGTCGCCAGTTCGATCCGGTAATTGGAGAGCAGAAGCGGCAGCGCCGCCGCAATCACGAGCACCACGAGGACGGCGACGGCCGCGCGGCTGGTCATGCCGGCGATCTTCATCGGCGCTGATCCGGGGTTGCTCATGCGGCGGTCGCTTTTCCAAACAGTCCAAGAGGGCGGAACGCAAGCAGCAGCGCCATCGGCCCGAAGATCACGAAGTACGCAAGCTCGGGAAACATCACCTGCCCGAGTGTGTTGAGAAGCCCGACGAGCAAGCTGCCGACGCCGACGCCAACGAGACTTCCCCGCCCGCCTATGATGACGATGGCGAGGCTGAACACCAGGATCTCGGCGTCCGCCGACGGATAAAGCGACAGGAACGCGCCGCCCATCAGTCCGCCGAGACCTGCCAGGGCCGAGCCGAGCAGGAAGGTAACAAGAAACACGCGGCGAATGTTGACGCCGGAGGCTTCCACCATCTCGGCATCGTCGACCCCGGCGCGGATCAGCGCGCCGAGCCTAGTGTGGTTCAACAGGAGCCACAGGCCGGCGAAGACCACAACGCCTGTCGCGAGCACAAAGAGGCGATAGGTCGGATAATAGACGCCGAACACCCGCATGCCGCCCTTCAGCATCTGCGGGATCGGCACGGTGAAGCTGTCGCCGCCCCAGATGACCAGCGCCATGTCGTCCAGCACAAAGGCGAAACCCAGCGTCAGGAGCACTTGGCGCAGTTCGTTGTCGCCGACGAAACGCAACAGCCCCTGGTCCAGTACGAGGCCGATCGCCGCAATCGCGGCCATCGCACCGAGACCACCGAGCGCGAAGCTGCCGGTTCTGGTCGCGATGGCAAAGCCGATATAGCCGCCGAGCAGATAGAGCGCGCCATGGGCGAGATTGACGATGCGCAACAGCCCGAAAATCAATGTAAAACCGCTAGCGACAACAAACAGCAGCGCCGCATAGGTCAATCCATTGAGAAGCTGGAATGCGCTCATTCTCTTAGGGCGCCTTCGGTCCCGTCTTGAGATACCAGTCGAAAATCTGTTCACCGGTCATGAAGGCGACATCCGGCTTTTGCCGGATCACTTCAAAGATGCGGCGGAAATACTTGGCACGGTGCGGCGCCCCCATGATGTAGGGATGGATCACCAGCGCCATGACGCGCGCGGAATCGGCGGCGTCCTCGTAGATCTGCCCGAACTGATCGAGCGCGCGATCGCAATATTCGGAAGCCTTGTGATGCTGGATCAGCATCATGGCGACGTCGTTGCACTCCTGTGTATAGGGAATATTGACGATCGGCGTCGTCGTGGTCTTCAGCCACACCGGCTGATCGTCGAGCACCCAGTCGGCGACGTAGTCATAGCCCTCCTGCTTCAGGAGATCGGGCGTTTCCCAGGTCTCGGTGAGGCCTGGGCCAAGCCAGCCGCGCGGACGTTTTCCCGTAGCCTTCTCGATGACGTCGGCCGTCTTGCGGATATCCTCGCGCTCGTTCTCGACCTTCTGCATGTTGCGCTGGGTGAAGCCGTGGCCCATGAATTCCCAGTTGCGCTTCTTCGCAGCCTCAACGATCGCAGGGTACGCCGCGATCGCCGAGCCGTTGATAGCGAGCGCCGCCGGTAACTTGAAATCGTCGAAAGTCTTGAGCAGACGCCAGAAGCCGACCCGATTGCCATATTCGTGCCAGGCCCAGTTCGGGATGTCGGGTGACGGCGATCCGCCGGCCGGCGGCGTCAGCACGGTGCGCGGCATCGGCAGCTTCGCATCCCACTCCTCGATATTGACGATCACCCAGACTGCCATGCGCTTGCCGTCCGGCAGTTGCAGCGGCGCGCGTTCTGATATCGGCGAATAGGAGATGCGTTCGGTCGGCAGCATGGCTGATTACTCAGATGGTGTGATGGTAAGCGTAAGTGGCGGCAATCCGTCGATATGGGCGGAGATCACGTCGCCCGGCATGACGGGCCCGACGCCGGAGGGCGTGCCGGTATAGATCAGGTCGCCCGCTTCGAGCCGGACCTGTTTGGACAATTGCGCGATCACCTCGGGAACGCTCCAGATCATCTGGCCGATATTGCCCCGCTGGCGCTCCACACCGTTGACGGCAAGTGTGATCGTGCAATCGCGGAAATTCGCGGGCTCGGCTACCTGCGCGATCGGACCGCATGGTGCCGACGCATCAAAGCTCTTGCCGACCTCCCATGGCAGGCGCATGTCGCGGGCGTCGCGTTGGCGGTCGCGCCGGGTGAGATCGATGCCGACGGCATAACCCCAGATCAGGCCGTTAGCCTGTTCGACGGCGATATCACGGCCGCCCTTGCCGATGGCGACAACCAGTTCGACCTCGAACTGAAAATCCGATGTGAACGGCGGATAAGGAACATGCGCGCCATCCTGCACGATCGCATCTCTGGGCTTCTGAAAGAAGAACGGCGGATCGCGCTCGTCGGCTTCCTTCATTTCGCGGATGTGGTCCAGATAGTTGCGGCCGACGCAGTAGATGCGGCGAACCGGAAACGCACCGCCGCCAGCGACCGCAACCACGGTCGGCGCAACCGTCGGCAATGGGTGAGAAACCTGCGCGCTCATTTCTTCTGGCCCAGATACCAGTCGAGGATTTGTTCGCCATTCCAGTGCACCACGCCCGGATGACTGTTCACATAGTCGTAAATCTGTTCGAGATATTTGATCCGGAACGGCTGGCCGGAAATGTAGGGGTGGATCGCGATGGACATGATTTTCGGCCGCTCCTTGCTTTCGGCGTAGAGGCGATCGAAGCTGTCGATGGTGCGGCGGAGCAGGTGATCGCTGTCATGGTGCTGCACCAGCATCATCGGAATGTCGTTCAGTTCGACCGTGTAAGGCAGCGTGACCAAGGGGCCCTTATCGGTGCGGATCACCGTCGGCTCGTCGTCATAGACCCAGTCACCGATATATTTGACGCCGGCTTCGGCGAGATTTTCCGGGGTTTCCAGCGTCTCCGTCAGGCCGGGACCAAGCCAGCCGACCGGCCGTTTGCCGGTGAATTTCTCAATGACCGACATCGAGCGCGCGATCATCGCCTTCTGGTCGGTCTCTTTGTGGATCGGCCCTTGCTCGTAGGCGTGGCCCATGAATTCCCAGCCGGCATCCCTGGCCTGCTGTGCCACGCGCGGATAGTCCTCGCAGACGCGCGCGTTGATCGAGAGCGTCGGCGCGATGCCAAGCTTCTTGTAGAGATCAAAGAACCGCCACACGCCGACCCGCATGCCGTATTCGTGCCAGCTCCAGTTCGGCACGTCCGGCAGCAAGGGCACGCCGGTCGGAGCCGGCAGCACCTGCCGCGCCATCGGCTTGGAAATGTCCCAGACCTCGAGATTGACGATGGTCCAGACGATCATGCGCGCTCCGTCCGGCAATTTCAGCGGCGGACGATCGACGATCGCGGAATATTCGCAGCGTTCACGCGGAAGCATGGGAGCAGTCATAGCGGGCACTCTCTGATTTCAAGAAACTACGATCATCATGCGGCGCTGGATTTGCGAGGCGCAAGCCCATCCAGCGCCATCACTTCGTCCGTGTCCATCACAAAGCCGAACGCGGTGCGGATGCATTCGAGTCCGGCTTTGTGCAGTTCCGGCCCGTCCATGCTGTCGACGCAGTCCTCGACGACGATGACGGAATAGTCACGCACATTCGCGGCCGTCGTGGTCGCGAGCACGCAGGAATTGGTGTTCACGCCGGTGATCAGGAGCGTATTGATCCCGTGCGAACGCAGCAGGAAATCGAGGTCGGTGCCGAGGAAGCAATCGTAGCGCTTCTTGGTGTTGACGATGAAATCCCGCGTGTCCAAGAGTTGCGGCATCACGGTGCACCCCGGGCCGCCGATGATGTTGTGCCGCATCGCGTTCTTGCGCGTCGAGTTCGGGTCCTCGGCGCGGGTGCGCCAGAATGGATTGACGCGGATTTCATCGACGTCGCGATACGACGTCACCTGGTGGATGACCGGAATGCCGACGCTGCGGCACCAGTCGAACAGCCGCTTGTTGGCGGCGATCACGCGCGCCGCGACATCAGGCGTCGTCGGCATGGTCGCCACCGCCATGTCGAGATGGCCGCGATGCAGGTCGATGGCGACAACCGCGGCCTTGGGATGATCGACGCCGAGATTGATGGCTGGCTTCATGACTCGCCTCATACAAGCGGATTGATGGAGGTCTTCAACAGCGCGCGCTGATCGATGCCGAAGCGATCGGCGAGCCAGTCCGCCAATACTTCCTGGCCGATGGTCGGATTGTCGTGCTGGCAATGTTCGGCGCCGGTCTCCTCGGGATCGAGGATGCGCAAGGTCGCATCGACGCCGTGCGCCTTGGCGTAATCGTAGGTGCTGCGCGCCGCCGTCACGGTCAGGACATCGTGACCGCCATGCAGCACCAGATATGGACATTTCATGTGTTCGAGATGCCCCTGAAGCGTGAACGGCTTCATCAGCTCATGGGCTTCGCGCATCGACTTGGCCCCGAACACCCATCTGATGTGCATCGCGAGTCCGAAATCGTCGTCCTTGGAGCCCCACATGTCATGCACCGACCAGATCGCACCATGCGAGATCGCTGCCGCGAGGCGATGCTCATAGCAGGCCGCACGTGCGGCATAATATCCGCCCATGCTGGAGCCGCACACCGCAATCCGCGCCCTGTCGACGTCATCGCGCTGTTCCAGCCAATCAATGCATTTGCCGATCGGCACTTCACTGTCGTGCCGCGTATGGATCTTGTGTCGCCGCAGCGTCCCGCCCTGCCCTGGCCCGTCGATCATCAGAACGGAAATGCCGCGTTGCAGGCAGCCGTGCGCCTGCATGAACCACATCTCGTCCTTGATCGAATCCAGTCCGCCCATGCAGATCAGCACCGGCAGCCTCTCTCCCGGAAACGGCGCGCGGATGAAATAGCCGCAGATCGGCTTGCCAGGCTCATAGGGAATATCAACCACCTCGCCCGGCGGGTTGAGATAGGATATGAACTTGTGCGAGCACGCCTCCATCTTCGCGAACGTCGGGAGCCGCCGTGCGTCATCCGGCTCGAGATGAAATTCGGCCTGACGGTAATAATCCGCTGCGCGCAAAAAACAGTTCATCGCAGTGCGGATATGGCCGGCGGCTTCTTCAGCGAGACCGCGCTTCCAGTTGCGGTCGGCGATCCGCATCCATTCGGCATGCCAGCTTTCGAGATCGCCGGGAATCATGCGCGATCCGGCCTGCATGATCTCGCTGATGGCGCCGCCGCCTTCCTGGCTTTCGCCAAGGCCACGGCGGAATTGATAGGATGTCCAAGGATGTTCGGGCCAGTGATGCCAGCCGAACGGCTCGTAATGCGGAGTGCGGTCCGCGGTGATCAGTTCGATGGCGTTTTCGCTGATCTCGGCCATGCTGTGCGCCATAGACGATACCACCCCTGGTTCTTTGTTGACGCCATGGTTCGACAAAGCCGGAAACGAGTCAATAGCAATTACATACACTTCGACGAAGCTGGCTTAGCTTAGGACAAAACACGAGCGAATAACTGCTGGATTTTCGGTCAAACCGCCTGTTAGATTGCACAAACTGTGTACACTTCATGGAGCAGCATCTCTCCGAGATGACCGAATTGATCGACCAGACGATTGAAGGCACGGCGGGTGGCATGCGCGCCGGCAACCGTTCGCTTTCGGTGATGGATCAGATCCGCGAGGCCATTCTTGGCGGCGCGGTTGGCGCCGGCGCGCGGCTCAACGAGGTCCAGCTCTCGAAAACCCTGTCCGTGTCGCGCACCCCGGTGCGTGCGGCGTTGCAGGCGCTGGCCGGCGAAGGCCTGCTCGACTACGCGCCGAACCGCGGCTTCACCGTTCGCGAGTTTCCGCTGCCCGCCATCGTCGATGCCTATGACATCCGCGCCGCACTGGAGGGCGTCGCCGTCCGCTTTGCCGCCGAGCGCGGGCTTGCCACGAAAGAGCGCGATATCATCGAGCGCGCGCTGGCCGCCGGGGACAAGCTGCTGGAGCGCGGCTCGTTCGAGGCCGGAGATCTCACCCTCTATCGCGACATCAACGGCGACTTTCATGACGCGCTGCTGGCTGCAGCCGGCAACCGCATGCTGAGCGAAATGATCCGGATATGCCATCACGTACCGGTCTCATCGACCCGCAACATCGTGGTGTTCGAATATCATGACGTCCGTCGCCGGCATGACGACCATCACCGCATTTTCCAGGCAGTCGTCGGGCGCGAGCCTTGGCGGGCTGAAATGCTGATGCGCGAGCATGTCGCGAGCATCAAGACCTCGCTGGTGGGGCATTTGAGCGAGCGCAAGACCTATCCCGCCGCCGAATTTCAGACGGCCGGCGAGAGCCCGTAGCGCTTGATCTTGAATCGCGGCCCGCTATATCGGGGTTTTCCGCAAGAAAGCCATGCGAGCCGAGATCATGACGACTGCCGACCCGACCGTCGAAACCAAGGCGTTCCAGGCCGAGGTTTCCGAACTCCTGAACCTGATGGTGCATTCGGTTTATTCGGAAACCGACATTTTTCTGCGCGAGCTCATTTCAAATGCATCGGACGCCTGCGACAAGCTGCGCTATGAGGCGATCGCGAACCCTGCCCTGATCGGTGACGGCGAGCAGCCGAAAATCCGCATCGTCCCGGACAAGAACGCAAATACGCTGGCCATTGCCGACAGCGGCATCGGCATGGACCGGCAGGAATTGATCGACAATCTCGGCACCATCGCCCGTTCCGGCACCAAGTCCTTTGTGTCGCGGCTGAAGGACGCCAAGGACGGCAGCGGCCTGATCGGCCAGTTCGGCGTCGGTTTTTATTCCGCTTTCATGGTGGCCGAACGCATTGTCGTCACCAGCCGCCGCGCCGGCGCAGAGGAAGCCTGGACCTGGTCCTCTGCCGGGGGTGCCGGCTTTGAGATCGCTCCGGTCGAGCCCGATGCAAAGGCGCCCCAGCGCGGCACCAACATCGTGCTGCATTTGAAAAAGGAAGCAGCCAAATATCTCGAGGCTTACGAGATCGAGCGCATCGTCCGCGCCTATTCGGACAATATCCAGTTTCCAATCGAACTGGTCGACGACAAGGGCGAGGCAAAGCAGATCAACTCGGCCAGCGCGCTTTGGCAACGGCCGAAATCCGAGCTCAAGCCGGAAGATTACAAGGAAGCCTACAAGTCGATCGCCGGCGCCTTCGACGAACCGGCGATGACGCTGCATTACCGCGCCGAAGGACGCTATTCCTACGCCGTTCTTTTGTTCGCGCCGTCCACCAAGCCGTTCGATCTGTTCGATCCTGCGCGCAAGGGCCGGGTGAAGCTGTATGTACGCCGCGTCTTCATCACCGATGATGCCGATCTCCTGCCGGCTTATCTGCGCTTCATCCGCGGCGTCATCGACAGCGAAGATCTGCCGCTGAACCTGTCGCGCGAGATGTTGCAGAACAATCCGCAGCTCGCGCAAATTCGCAAGGCCGTCACAGGACGCGTCATCGGCGAGCTGGAGACGCTCAGCCAGAAGCAACCGGAAGAATTCGCCAAGGTCTGGGATGCTTTCGGCTCCGTCATCAAGGAAGGAATCTACGAAGACTTCGAGCGCCGCGAAAAGCTGCTCGCATTATCACGCTTCACGACGACGGCAGGCGACAACCGCACGCTGAAGCAATATGTCGCCGACCTCAAGCCGAACCAGACCGAGATCTATTTCCTCGCCGGTGACAGCATCGAACGGCTGAAGAGCAACCCCAAGTTGGAATCGGCGACCGCGCGCGGCATCGAAGTGCTGCTTTTGACCGATCCGGTCGATGCGTTCTGGACCGCCGCCCCGCTTGATTTCGAAGGCAAGCCGCTGAAGTCGCTGAGTCAGGGCGATGTCGATTTCTCCATGATCCCGCTCACCGACGACAGCAAAAAGGATGAGACCAAGTCCGAAGCCGACGAGGCCAACATCATCGCCGCTATCAAATTGAACCTCGGCGATCGTGTTTCCGACGTCCGCGCCTCGCAGCGCCTGACATCGAGCGCGTCATGCCTGGTCGCCGGCAGTAACGGTCCCGACCGCGAGTTGGAGCGTTTGCTGGCGCGGCAAAACCGTGGGCTCGGCGCAAAACCCATTCTCGAGATCAACCTTCGTCATCCGATGGTCGCAGCCATTCCAGCAGCCGGCGATAACGCCGCCGATCTCTCGTTTCTGCTTCTGGAACAGGCGCAGATTCTGGACGGTGAACTGCCGGACGACCCGGCCGCGTTCGCCAGCCGTCTCAATCGGCTGGTGGTGAGCGGTCTTTCGAAGGGATGAAAATCGCGCGCGATCTTTGACGGCGTGAAAAACTTCTCGGCGACGGCAAACGTTGGCGCGATATGCAGCGCTGTTCTATGATCGCGCATACTCCATCTTTCGGGATCGCCGCCATGCAACACAAATTCGATCGCGCCGCTGAGGACCTCGGCAACTCGATCCATCTCGAGCATGTCAACGTGCAGGTGCCGGACCAGCGCCTGGCCGCGCTGTTCTACGTGTCCGGCCTCGGGCTGACGCGCGATCCCTACCTGATGACGTCCGACGACAACATGTGGATCAATGTCGGCCGCAGCCAGTTTCACCTGCCGACCGGAGAAGCGCAGGTGCTGCGCGGACATACCGGTCTGGTCATTTCCAACCGCAAGGCGCTGCTTGATCGGCTGGCCTCGGTCGCTCCCAGGCTTGCCGGCACGAAGTTTTCTTTTCAGGAACATAACGGCTATGTCGAGGCGACCTGCCCATGGGGCAACCGCCTGCGCTGCTATGAGCCGGACGCCGACCGCTTCGGGCGCATCACGCTGGGCATTCCCTATGTCGAGTTCGACGTGCCCGTCGGCCATGCCAGGGGCATTGCCGCGTTTTATCCGAATGTCATGGGAATGCCGGCGCACTTCAAGGATGGCGAAGCCAACATCACCTCGGTGCAGGTCGGCAAGAACCAGACCATGCTGTTCCGCGAGACTGACCGGCCAGTCGCCGATTATGACGGTCATCACGTGCAGATCTACATCACGAACTTTTCGGGTCCGCATCGCGCGCTCGCCGAGCGCAAGCTGATCTTCAGCGAAGACAACCCCTATCAATACCGCTTCCGCGACATCGTCGATCTCGCCAGCGGCAAGTGCCTCTTCACCATCGAGCACGAGGTGCGCAGTGCTACGCACCCGATGTTCCTGCGGCCGCTCGTCAACCGCAATCCGGCACAGACCAACCGTACCTTTGCCGAAGGCCATGACCAGTGGCTCTGGGCGATGGGACCGAACCAGTACGACGGCTAGGCCGCAAAAGCGGCCGGGGCTCCAAAAATCAGTCGCTCCATTCGCTTCTTTTGAGGACTACGGCGCGGACGTTTAGCTTTCCGTAAGCATGTCGTGCGACTTTACCGCGGTTAGTTGCGTTGGAGTAAACAGTGACCGAGTTCGACGAACTGCGCCAGCTCGCGGCCCAGACCCGCCATTTCATTAATTCTTCCGGCGACGAGGCCCTGGCATTGAGAGCCATCGTTCATGCGCACGATGTCGTGCTGGGCATCTTTCCTGCCAGCGACGGACTCGGGTTGCACGTCATCAAGGGCGACGCGATCCTGCGACAGATCGCTGATCACGGCGTCCATGTTGACTACAGCCACACCGCCATCGCGCTTCAGACCCGGGAGCAAGCGGTCACACTGCAAAGGCTGCTGAACTGAGGTTTGCGCGAGATAGCAGGCCGCGCGCGTTGTTCTTTCCTGCAACTCTCTGCTAGAGGTGTCCCATCACCCTGATCGGGACACCGATGGCCAACCTGCTGCCGTTTGGATTGCTGTGCATCCTCTGCGCCGCCATCGCCTGGATCGATCTCCGCGACGGCATCATTCCCGACTGGCTGAACCTGGCGGTTGCCACGCTTGGCCTGTTCCGGATCATGATAACCGGCGATCTCACCGCTGCATTCGAGGCACTCGGCGAAGGCATTGTCATTGGCGGCATTTTCTGGCTCATGCGGCGGCTTTATTTTGCTTATCGGGGAATCCAGGGACTGGGGCTCGGCGACGTCAAGTTTCTCGCTGCGGCGGGGATCTGGGCCGGCATCCCAGGCATTCCAATGGTCTTGCTGATCGGAACCGTAACGGCACTCGCCTGTGCCGGCGTGATGCAGCTTTCAGGTCGCGCCCTGACCGGTCAGACCTCGCTCTCGTTCGGGCCGTTTCTGGCCGGCGGACTCGTTGTGACCGCCGCCTTTCAGCAACTCGGCTTCTGACCGATCCCTAATGCCGGCCGGGGCGGCGCACGTTGACCGGCACCAGCCCGGTGTCTGGCAGGACTGCCGGCTCCTCACGAACGGCGACGGAAGGGTGTGAAAGGCCAGGCTGCGGCAGGGCCACAACAAAGCTCTGCTGATCTTTCTGAAAGGCGACCTCCCGGCCCTTGACCGATTGCAGCGTCCAGCCGTGAAACTCCTCACCTATTCTTAAGCGAAGCACCGCCTTGGTAGCCTGGTCGACAAAAATCCCGAACTTGTCGTCGTCGCCGGCGATGGTGCCGACCAGGGAAAGCTGTGGCCGCTCCGGCTCCTTCTTCGGTGGCGCAACCACCTTCGCCACCGTCTGAGCTGATGGAGGTGGCGCCGGCGGCCGGCGCGACGGCAGAAAGATCGGACGCTCGCGCGTGACGGAGAACTGTTTGACTGGCATCGCCCAGAGCGGATTGGCGCTGAGGGGGCGGTCGCCGGCCAGAACCGGCCTGGCCGGCGGAATCGTGACCTCCACGACAGAACTCGTCGGCTCGCTCCAGTTCGAAGGTGCCGAACCGCTTGGCCTTGCCCCATCCGTCTGGTCGTCGAACGGATCGGAAATCGCCGAGGTGGCGGACGCAGCAGCGCAGAACGGCAGAGCGAGCACCGCAATCCGGATGAAATAGATTCGCACCGTCATTTTACACCTTGCCACTGCCCGGAGACGCCGAGCAGGAGCCGCAGCTTGCTCTCGCCGGCGGTGGCCACCTGAATATCGAGCTGGTCGATGAACAAGAACGGCATGCCGGCTTCGAGATCGTAAAGCAGCGACTGCAGCGCCGACTGGTCCAGCTCGCAATTCGCAACCATGCTGACGAAGCCGGCCTTGGCGTGCGGCCCCTGCACGTCGAGCTGCGACGACAACACGTTGCCGCCGGCTTTTGTGACCGCGGTCGCGACGCGTTGCAGCAGCGCCGCACCGGCGATGGTCACCGTCGCGCCTTCGAGAAAAGCCGATCCCGAGGGCATCCCGGCATCGGCCGCTCGCCCGGCCGCGGGAGCCTTGCGGCCCTCGAGCTGCTCCAGCATCGCTGCCGTTGCCGCTACGGATGAGCGTTGGCCAAGGATGGCGGCGATGGAGCTGACGGTTACCGCCAACAGCAGGATCAGCAGCGCGGCATAGGCTGTTGCCGCCACGATAGGCGAGTTTACAAGCGATTTTCGCAAGTCAGCGACGAGGTTCATATGGTCGATCCGAATGACGGCGTAATGCGGGCCTCGATGTGGAATTGCTCGCCCGGCTCGTTCGGCGCACGCGTCGTCGGCGCGAAAAACGTCGCGCGGGCGAACTGCGGCGATTTCTCAAGCAATCGGATGAGTGACGGCGCATCCTGCGTCATGCCAACCACCTGTACCTTGTCGCCATCGATCCGCAGCTCGGTGACATAGGTGCGGTCCGGCAAAGCCCTGGACAGCGCTTCCAGCACGACGATGCTGGAAGGGCTGGTCTGTTTGCGCTTCGCGAGCAGACCCAGCGCCGAACTTCCGTCAGAACCAAGGCGCAGTGCCGTACGTCGCTGCGAAATGCGGCCCATCAATTGCTGCTGCTCGCTGTCGAGGCTATCGCCGACATAGGTGGCGACCAGAAGCGCGACTGCGGCCGCCGCGCCGGTCGCCAGCAGGGCCATGCGCAGGATGCGGGGCGTGTCGAACCGGCGGCCGGTTGCGCTGCCCAGCGGCCGGTCGAAGACCTTGATGTTTGCAGATGCATGGCTCGCGTCCGAAGCGGCTGCAAAGGCTGCAAGCGACTGCGCACCGAGGTTGGTTGCGAGTTGCAGCAGCGGTTCGACTTCCTGTTTCGAGGTCGCCGCCAATATCAGCTCAATTCGCTCCTGCCCGTGCGCCGACGGCTCGCTCCAGCCGAACACGGCCTCGTCAGCCGGCCAGGGCGTCAGACGGTCGATCTGGCTGCGGATCATGCCGTCGAGGAACTCCTGCGCTTGCTTCGGAAAATCGAGCGGCCGCAGCAGAACTTGCGCCGGTGCGAGCACGGCTTCGATCCGGCTGCCGCGGAAAGCCGCCTGCCAATCTGCAGGCAGCGATGGGCTCGGCCGTCCGTCGGCGAGCCGAAACGAAACCTCCGGCAATGCTGGACCGTTCGGCGCCGAGTTCAATTTCGCTGTCAGAACGCCCGCGCCGTTCCCGCTGAGGAGGATCGTCGGGCGCCGCATATATCGGCCGACGGCGAGTTCTATCGCTTCGCTCACCGCCGCGATCCACTCGTCGAACAGGCTTTTTGCTTCCGATATGATCGTCATCGCGTGCCTGCCTGCTTGAGGGAGCCGGCTCCGGTCTCCGCCTGATCCTGCCAAAACAACACGTTGTAGGGGTCCTTGGCCTTATCCCTGCCCAGTGAGATCACCGCCTCGGTCGAGGTGCGACGGCCGTTGTCGAAGCGGAGCGCTGTAACCACCCGATAAGCCTTGGCTTCCGGCAAGGTCGCTGCGGCTTTGGCTGGACCGAGCGCCGCGGCGATCGCCTTCGGATCTCGCGGCAATGACGATCGCTGCTTGAGGAAGTCGTTGAGTGCTTCCGGCGTCATGCCCGGCAGCGCCGCGACGACTTCAGACGGAGCGAGCAAGACATCGACATCGGCCGAGTTGCTGTAGACCGTCACAAAGGGCAAAACCCGCTCGACCATGGCCGGCGAGATGCCGAGCACGAGGCTGAGCTCGTTGACATGGGCGAACGGCGCCTGCCTCGGCGAATAGGCGAGACCCGACGCCAGATAGAGCGCTTCCTCATCGTTGGCCGCGTTGGGTCTGGCCTGCGTCCGCCAGCCGATGATGCGGTCGGCGATATCGGCCGCCGCCTTTGGTTCCGCGCCGAGCACCTCGAACAGGCTACCGAGCAGCTCCTTCGAGGCCTTGTTGAGATCGACCCGCGCCGCTTCCGACGTAAAGGTGACGACCGCTTGGGCGTCGTCCATTCGGAAACGGAATGAGCCCTGCGCCGCGCGCTCCTTATCATCCGAACGCAGCAACTGATACGCCGTCAGCTCCAGGCTGGCCGACTCCAGCGCCTCGCTCTGAACGCTGATATCGGTCGCGCCGAGCGCGCGGGCGGAATTTGACAGATAGATCGAGAAGATCGCCGCAAGCGCCGACAGTGCCGCCAGAATCCAGAGCACTGCGACGATGACAAAGCCGCGCTCTGAGGACTGCACTCTCGGCGTAAGGACGCGTCTCATGAGCGATTGCCCTGCGCCACGGCTGGGGGGCCGGACTGCTGTGAGTTGCCTTGCGCATTGGCCGGCGCGCCGCCGGTGTCATCACACTCGCCGACCTGTGATGGCTCGTTTTGTTGTTGTCCGTTCTGCTGCTGCCCGCTCGGCTGCGGCTGCTCGCAGCCGCCTTGCGCCGGCGATTGCACGTGAATGGACGCGACGGTCGAGATCGTGAGAACGCGGCCGCTCGAGGCGTCTTCCACAGTCAGCCTGACCTTGGCCGGCAGCTTTGGCGAGCCTTGCCAACTGCCCTTCCATGCCCGGTCCTCGCCCGCATAGGCAAACGACAGCCGATACGGCGCGCGCAACAGCACGACTGGCTCGCGGAAATGCAGTTGATTGGAAAGCGACGTCCCGTCGGGCAGCGGGTGAAACGGCATGCGCGAACGAACCGTCGCAAGCCCCGCTCTGTCGGTGGCTTCTCCGAAATGCACCACATCGAGCCCGGGACCAGCGTTGGGACCAAGCGCCGTGCGCACAAAGGTGACCGAGCGCTCCGTTCCGGCAAACAGCGGTTGCTTGCCGCCGCCGCTGACCGGCACGCTTTGCGCCGCGGCCAGATCATCGGCAATCCGTTGCAAGGCGATGCCGATCAGTTCGCTGCGCTGAATCCGATCAAGGCCGCGATTCCAGTTCGGAAGCCATTGCGCGGTGAGGTTGGCGAGCGCCGACAGCACGAGACCCATTAAGGCCAGCGCCACCAGGGTTTCGATCAGCGTGAATCCGCTCTCGCTCGTTCGCTGCGTGGCCGGTGTGCTCATGGCTTCTGCTGCCCATGCACCAGGCGCACCGTCCTCACGTCCATCACCGCGCCGGACGGCGCGCGCACCTGAATTCTCACGAGGGCCGGAATCCATGCGGCTTTGTCACCGGCTGCACTCCACTCGCCCGCCATCGGGCCGACCTCGACCCGCCACTGTTCGCCGTTGGTCTTGCCCGACAACGTACCGAAGCCGATCTCGGCAGGCGGCGGCACTTCCGTCGCCATCACCGAACGCGCGGTCTGCATCAGGGTGACATGCTGTTCCAGCGTGCGAACCCCGCGCACGTTCGTCGACATCACCGAGCCGATCGCCATGATCGATACGGCAACGACCGCCAGCGCGATCAGCGCCTCGATAAGGGTAAAGCCGGCATCGCGGCGGTCAGTTGGCGGCATTGCGCGAAACAATTTCGATCCTTCCGGTCAGCCAATTGACGCGAATTTCGTAACCGGCATCCTCTCGCATCAGGGCGACGGCGCCGCCGCAGGACATCCCCGAAGCGAAAAACCGAATCGTCGACAGCGCCTCGCGCTGGTTGCAGGTGCGCGGCAGAAGAGCCTCGAAGCGGACGTCATCGGGAATGCGGACCATGTCCGCGCCGGCGCCCGACCGGATCACGCGGCCGCCGGTATCGACCAACGTGGCCACGCCCGTACCGCGCCGGATCGCGGCGTTGCGATCTTCCTTCAGAAGCGCCGCCGTCTGCAGCACATAGCCCTGCAAGCGCGAGCGCGTGGTATGGCGCGGAAAAACCGGCAGCAGGACAGCTGCCATCATGGCGATGAGCGCCAGCACGCATACCATTTCAAGCAGCGTGAAACCGTGCTCCGACGGCCTATTCATTTTTGGCACTGACCAGGTTTTCGGTTGAAATGTCGGCGGCGATTCCGCTGCCGCCCTCCTGGCCGTCCGAACCGTAGGAGATGATCTCATAGGGGCCGCGCTCGCCCGGCGAACGGTAAATATAAGGATGTTTCCAGGGATCGTTCGGCAGGTTTCCACCCTTCAGATAGGGCCCGTTCCAGGCCGAAACGCCCGATGTCCGCTGCACCAGCGCGGCGAGACCTTCCGAAGTCGACGGATAGCGGCCGGCATCGAGATAGAACAGGTCAAGCGCGCTCGAAAAGCTCTGCAGCTGAATCCGCGCTGCCTTGACCTTGGACTCGTTGAGATAGTTGAGAACGCGCGGGCCGATCAGGCCCATGATCAGGCCGATGATAGTGATGACCACCAGCATCTCAACCAGGGTGAATCCGGCCTCGCCTTCCCTCCGCCGGAGTTCGCGCTTCTTGTCCGCAAAACCAATGCAAACGCCTCTGAGCATCTGATGCAACCCCTTCGCTTTATCCGACCAGTTGTGTGACCGACAGCAGCGCAGTCATGACCGAGACGATCAGTCCCCCGACCACGGTGCTGATGGTGACGATGGCAAGCGGCCCGACGATGCCGACAATGCGGTCCAGGCTGCGCTGCAATTTCGCTTCGTAGAACTCGGCAACCCTGCCCGCGAGCACCGGCAGCTGGCCGGTCTCCTCGCCGAGCCGCAGCATGCGGATCGCCATCGGCGGCATGTTGCTCGATGCGAGCAGCGCGTCCGAAAGCTTGCCGCCGTGGCGGACGCGGTCGGCGGCCGTCGTCCACACTGCGACGTTTCCGGTAACCGCCATGATATCGACCAGAATGCGCAACGTGGAGGTGAGATTGACGCCGCTGCCGAGCAGCACCGCAAGATTCCGGCAAAAAAGGCTGGTGCGATAAAATTGGAAGATGTTGGCGATGCCGGGGGTTCTCGCAACAAACGATATGAGCGCGCTCCGCGTGGCGGGCCGGCGCAGCACCCACCACATGCCTGCAATGGTGAAGGCCGCACCCAGCAACACCGGGGTGGCATTCGCCCGCAGGAAGTCCGATAGCCTGATGAAGGAGCTGAGCGCGGTGTCGGATGTTGCGCCGAAATCCTGCAAGACCGAAGAAAATTGCGGCAACACGAACAGGATGAAGAACAGCATGACGCAGACCGCGGCGACCAAGACGAAAGCCGGGTATTGCATCGCGTCCGTCAGCTTGCGGCGCATCGCTTCCGACCGCGCCCGTTCCGCGCCAAGCATCTCGAGCACCTGGTCGAGCGTTCCCGATACCTCGCCGACCTTGACCAGCGCCACATACATCGGGGGAAACAGCGACGGATGTACCGCAACTGCGCTGGCAAAGCTCTCGCCGGCGAGGACTGAAGCGCGCAAGCGCGCGACCACGGGCCTTAGCCTGCCGACATCGTTATCATTGGCAAGGAGTTCCAGGGCATCGTCCAGGCGGGCGCTTGCCTTCAGCAGCAGCGCAAGGTCACGGGTGAACGTCGTTACCTCCGCCGCACTCGGCCGGCCGAAGAAACTGAAACCATCCTGCGCCGAAGCGGACTTCTTGTCTTCGACGGTTTCGATCGGCAGCAGGCGAAGATATTCGATGCGGCGCGCCACTTCCGAAGCGGTCGGCGCCGAAAGCGTGCCATGCACGACCTCGCCGTTCTGCGTCAGGGCCCGGTAGCGGAAATTCGGCACGATCTTGCACCTCAGCGCACGGTGGTGACACGAAGCAGTTCCGCGGGGGACGTCAGGCCAGCCCGGCACTTCGCGACGCCATCACCGACCATCGTGGTCATTCCGCCGCGGATCGCCACCTCATCAATCCGGTGACCATCGGTCTTTTCGCCGATCAGAGAGCGAATTTCCTCGCTCAGTTCGAGCACTTCGAACACGCCGAGCCGCCCGCGATAGCCGGTGCCTCCACAGCGTTCGCATCCGCACGCCATGTGAAGCGTTTCTCCGGTGCGGAAGCCAAGCGCGGTCAGCCTCGGATCTTCTGCGAACTCGGCTTCGGTGAGCGCCTTCGGCGTCTTGCAGCGCTCGCAGAGCTGCCGGACCAGCCGCTGCGCCACCACGGCCCGCAAGGTTGAGCGCAGGAGATATCCCTCGACGCCGAGGTCGAGCAGGCGGGGTACCGCAGCAGCCGCCGATTCCGTATGCAGCGTGGTCAGCACAAGATGGCCGGTCAGCGCGGCATGGATGGCGACATGCGCGGTTTCGTCGTCGCGAATTTCGCCGACCATGATCACATCCGGATCCTGGCGAACGAAGGAACGCAGCGCCGCAGCAAAGGTGAGCCCGATAGCGGGCTTGACCTGGGCCTGGTTGACGCCGGGGATATCGTATTCGACGGGGTCTTCGATGGTCAGGATCTTGCGGCCCGGCTCGTTCAGGATCGACAGCACGGTGGCCAGAGTCGTGGTCTTGCCGCTGCCGGTCGGCCCCGTGACGACGATCATGCCGTGCGGCAGCTTCAGCAGCCGTCGCAATTTCATCTCGTCGGAAGAAGAAAAGCCGAGCTTTTCGACAACCAGAAGATTGCGATCCTTCGGCAGAATGCGGATGACCGCGGATTCCCCGTGCTGCATCGGCATGATGGCGACGCGAATATCGATATCGGTTCGTCCGACACGTAGACGTGCTGCGCCGTCCTGCGGCAACCGGCGTTCGGCGATGTTGAGATTGGCGACAATCTTGATGCGCGAAATCACCGCCTGCGGCAGCACGCCTGCCGGCGACGCCACCGGCCGCAGCAAGCCATCGACACGCACGCGAACCACGAGCCCGGTCTGGAACGGCTCGATATGAATGTCGCTGGCGCGCAGCTCAACCGCCTTTTCCAACAGATCGTTGACCGCACGAACCACCGGCGCGCCGCTCGCGAGATCCCGCAGGCTCTCGACATCGTCTTCACGCGGGAGGAGCTCCCCGGTCGAATCCGCAGGCTCAGCATTGTCTTCGCCAAGCCTCCGGTTGAGTACGACGTTGAGATCATCGACCGATGCGACCTTGAGCGACACGCCCTGCCGGAGCACGATTTCCGCGGCACGCTGTGCTGCCTTGTCGGTCGGATCAGCTACCGCGAGGACAGCGCTGCCATCGGAGTCCGAAAAGGGAAAGACGGTCATCTCCCGCAAGAAGCGCTGCGAGAACATTTCATTGAGCGCCGGTGCCGCCATGAGTTCTTGAAGCGTGACCCGCCCGAGGCCGGCGAAGCGGGCGACCTCGTCGGCAAAATCGCCCGGCGAGAGGTCGGTCAATTCCCAGAGCCTCGATTGCGGCCGTAAGGGTGCACCCTGCTCGATCGGCTGACCGCTGGCGCCGTCCGGCTTCGCAAGATGGTCGTTGCGCCGAAGGTGCTCCAGGAATTGCAGGGACTCCTCGCTGGTCATCGGCGTTTCCAGTCGCAACGCTGTCTTGAAGGCGCACGCCGACAGGTGCCGCGGCACATCCCGCCGCTGGTCGCCTGATACTCGGCCACGGCAAGGTTATCGGTCCGAAACATGACAGTCGTACGAAAGACCTCGTCGAGGACTGTTCACAAAGCCCGCCTTCGCATTTCTCTCGCGAGAACACACGCGCCAAACAATTCTGTCATGTTCGGAGGTTAAGAACCGCGATCGGACCTGATCCCGCCAAGGGGTCGGAGGCGTTAGTAACAGGTTGGATCGGCAACATGGCAAGTGTCGGCAAAAGCCGTCCGTCCGTCGCGGTCGGGCGCGGTATCGGCGCTGCTTTGACGGTATCGGGAGTTCTGCTCCTCGCGTCGTGCAATTCGGCCACAATGAACGCCGTCGGGACCCAGGACATCGACGTCATCGACAAGGTGAAATCGATCGATATCCTGCCGCGCTATCCGACGCAGGCTGGTACATCGACAACATCGGCCGGTCCGCGGGCCCAGCCGGTGGTCTTCCAGGGCGCCGAGGTCACCGATATTGCCCCGACACATCCACAACCGGGCGGGACTGGAAGCGGAAACGGCTACGACCTCAATTTCGAAAGCGCGCCTGTCGCGACCGTCGCAAAGGTGGTGCTCGGCGACATCATGCAGACCGGCTACACGATCGACCCGAGGGTGCAAGGCACCGTCAGTCTCGTTTCCGTGCATCCGGTGCCCAAGTCGGACATCATCTTCGTTCTTGAAAATGCCCTTCGCATCAGCGGCGTGGCGCTGGTTCGCGACACGGCGGGTTATCGCCTGACCCCGATCGGCGATGCGATCGGCGCCGGCCATGTCGATTCCGCAGACAACACCGAACCGGGATACGGCGTCTCGGTCGTTCCGCTGCAATACGTGTCGGCGCAGACGCTGCTCAAGTTGATGGACAGCTTTGCCACCAAGCCCGGCGTGGTTCGCGCCGACTCGACCCGCAATCTCCTGCTGATTCAAGGCACTGGACCGGAACGCCGCACCGCCGTCGAAACGGCGACGAGTTTCGACGTCGATTGGATGCGCGGGCAGTCGATCGGCATCTACCCGATTGCGAACAGCGGACCCGAACCCGTTATCGCGGAACTGGAAAAGATCGTGGATTCCGGCGAAAACGGCCTGAACCAGAACCTCGTGAAGCTGCAACCGATCGCCCGGCTTAACGCCGTCATGGTGGTGACCAAGAAGCCGACATTACTGAAAACCGTCGAAACCTGGATCAAGCGGCTCGACCGTTCAGACAGCACCAGAACCAGCGTTCACGTCTATCGGGTGAAATACGGCGATGCCAAGCAGATCGCCCGCGTGCTTACCGATATGTTCGGCGGCGGCTCCTCGAGCAGTCTGCTCGATAGCGCCGACAACCAGGTCGCACCGGGGTCAGGCACTTCGGCGAGCGCGGCAGACCGCCTGTCGTTCAACAGTAACAACAACGGCAATGGCAATGGTGCGAGCGGCAACAATGCCTCCTCTTCGAGCGGCAACGGCAGCTTCGGAGGACGCCAGAATTCCGGCTTCGGCGCCAGCGCCCCGGGCGGCGCAGCCGGCGGCAATCTCGGCCAACTCGACAAAGGAAACAGCCCAAACTCCGGCGGAGCGCCGCTCTTGCAGAACGTCCGGATCACGCCTGACGTCGTCAACAATGAACTCCTGATCTATGCCGATCAGGGTAACTACCGGATCATTGAATCGGCGCTTCGGCAGGTGGACCAGCCGCAACTGCAAGTGGCCATCAACGCTACGATCGCGGAAGTCGATCTCACTGACGAACTCCAGTACGGCGTTCAATTCTTTCTGACCAGCCACGCGCTGGGACTGCGGCCGGACCAGGGATCCATCCTCAATTCCACCTCGACGGTAGCGCCCGTATCGCCCGCGCTTGCGGCCGCGCAATCGGCGGCCACGGCAACGAGCGCGACAACGGCAGCAAGCACGGTCGCCAGCACGGCGGCCACCACCTTCATCAACCGCGCATTCCCGGGCTTCAATTTTCTGGTCGGCCAGGAAGCCCAGCCCGCGATGATACTCACCGCCCTGCACAACGTCACGGGCGTCAAGGTGTTGTCGACGCCTTCGCTGGTCGTGGTCAACAACCAGGCCGCAACGCTCCAGGTTGGCAACCAGGTTCCAATTTCGACTGGCAGTGCAACGGTGCTGACCGCCAACAACACCGTTGTTAACACTGTCGACTATCGCAACACCGGTATCATCCTGCACGTAGCCCCCCGCGTCAGCGCTGACGGCAAAGTCAGGCTCGACATCGAGCAGGAGATCAGCAGCGTCGTGCCTTCGACCGATGCGGCAGCGAACTTGACGCCGACGATCCAGGAGCGAAAGGTCAAGAGCGAAATTTCCGTGGCCAACGGACAAACGGTGCTGCTGGCCGGTCTGATCCAGGACCAGAAGAACGAGAACAAGAGCGGCATTCCCCTTCTCGACCAGCTCGAGGGAATAGGCAATGCCTTCTCGAACCAGGACAACACGAAGATGCGCACCGAGCTAATCATCTTCATTCGCCCGCAGATTATCCGCGACAGCATGGATGCGCACACGGTTGCCGAAGAGCTGCGTTCGAAGCTGCGAGGTACCGTGAGTGCGAGCAGTCCCTATGCTCAACGTCTCAATTAAAATTCTGCCGGCGGTTGTGCTGGCTTTTGTCTGCCTCGTCGACACCGCCGGATACGCCGGAGAGCTTTATTACCGGGCCGACGGCGAGCCGGTCGTGCTGGCGCGCGGCAGCGCCCGCGCGCTGGGCCGGCTCGGCTTCCGCTATGAAAACGGATTCGGCGTGCCACAAGATTATGCCACTGCAGCCGATCTCTACCACCGCGCGGCCGAGCAAGGCGATGCTTTCGCGCAAGCGCGACTGGGACTCAGCTATGACAGGGGCCACGGCGTGCCGCGCGACTTCATCCTTGCCTATAAATGGCTCGACCTTGCCGCCGCACGGTCGTCACGTCGCGAGCATGACTTCTACCAGCGGCTTCGCGATGCGGTGGCCGAGAAGATGTCGCTGGAGCAGGTCGCCGAGGGCCAGAGATTGGCCTTGATATGGGCTGCCAACTGGTCGGGCGGGCGCCGCCGCTGAACGGCGGTCGGCTCCTCGTTCGCCTGGGTTTCAACGGATTACGTGAACCGGCGTGACCCCGTTCGGAGTCCGTCCACCTACTCCGCGGCGACGCGATTGAGCGCCGCATGTCCGTGGGTCTTGACCACGACCTTGATCGCATCCTCGATGCGCTCGCGGGCATATTTCAGCGCGGTCGGCAGGTCCTCCAGCGCGAAGGTGTGGGTATGCACCTTTGTCGCGTCGAAACGCTTCTGCGCCATGAAGGCTTCCGCACGATGTGTGGCGCTCTTGCCTTCGCCGCGGATGCCGTAGACGTAGATGTTGTTGCGAACAATATGGGCGATATCGACCTCGGCCGGCTTGCCCGGGAATGCTGCGAGACAAATGCGCCCACCGCGGTTGACCATGCGCGCCGCTTCGTTGACGGCTTCCGGCGCGCCGGAACATTCGACGACGTAGTCGACGCCCTTGCCGCCGTTGAGCTTGCGCACCGCCGCGACCGGATCCTCCTTCTTCGCATTGACGACGTAATCGGCGCCCAATTCCTTGCCGATCTGAAGGCGGTTGTCGCGCGTGCCGGTCAGGATCACCGGATGGGCGCCGAGCGCCTTCGCGACCGCGACCCCGAGCAGTCCGATCGGCCCGGGTCCGGTCACCACCACGCTTTCGCCCGCAACCAGGCCGCCAAGTTCGGTCAGACCGTACATCGCGGTGCCTGCCGTGACGACCAACGTCGCCTCTTCATCGGACATCTCGTCGGAAATCGGCACCAGCGTGTTGATGTTGTTGACGGCATATTCGGCAAAGCCGCCGTCGGTGGTGAAGCCGTTGGCGCGATGGCCCTTGTCGACATCACCGTAGTTGAGGCCGTAGTTGTGACACGCCGTGTACATGCCCTCGCGGCAACGCTTGCACTGGCCGCACCCGGCATGGATTTCAACCGTGACACGCTGTCCGATCCGGTATTCGTCGACGCCGGGCCCCAGCGCCACTACCGTTCCCATATATTCGTGGCCCGGCGTGAAATTCTTGTTGAAGGGCTGGCCGCCCTGAATCAACGCCGGCGGACCGTGGTGAATGATCTCGAGATCGGTCGCGCAAATCGCCACCGCGTCGATGCGCACCAGAACCTCGGCGCGCTTGGGCACCGGCACCGGCTTGGTGGTCAGCTCCAATTGATCGGGATCGCCCAGCACCCAGGCCCGCATCGTGTCCGGTACAGGAAACTCGGCCGACGTCTTGACGTGGTTGGGCTGGTACATCGTTTCACTCCTGAATGGTTGTTATTTATTCTGCCGCTATCGTCTTGACCGGTGCCCGCAGGATGGCACCGGGCGCGCCCAGTTCGACCGACAATTCATCGGCCGCCGCGATCAGGTGGACTTTCATCTGCTCAATGTAATCGGGCGTGGAGCGGAATGCCGGCGCCGAGACGCTGATTGAGCCGACCACTGCGCCGGCATGGTCGCGAAGAGCCGCGCCAAGGCAGATCACGCCCGGACGATACTCTTCGCGATCGATCGAAAATCCGTTGCGACGGACAAGCCGCAAATGCTCTTTCAGTTTCTCGATGTCGGTAATCGTGTTGGGCGTGAACGCCGTGAGCCCCTTGTCCGCGACAATGCGGTCGAGTTCGGTCGGCGGGAGCCAGGCCAGAATGGCCTTGCCGGTTGCGGTCGCGTGCGCCGCATTGGCGTTGCCGCCAAAGCCTGCCTCGACGCGAACCGCATGCCGCGCCTCGCGGCGCAGGATGTGGACCAGATTGGTGTCCTGCATGATTGCAAGCTGGACCGCTTCGCGTGTCTGGTCGTTCAGACGATCGACAAAACTCTGCGCGCGCCGCGGCAGATCCACCTGCCTCAGGCAGGCAGCGCTGAGGTGGAGAATTCGCGAGCCCAGGACATAGCTGCGGCTGTTGATGCCGCGTGAGACGTAACCCCAATTGTGCAGCGTCGAGATCAGGTGATGGCAGGTCGAAACGTTCAAGCCCGCGGACGCTGCGATTTCGGTCAGCTTGGCCTCTCCGCCGGCATCCGCAATGACATCGAGGATTAGAAAGGCGCGGTCGAGCGCCTGGATGCCGCCATGGTCGCGTCCCATCGGCGGACGCGCCGGCATCACGCCTCGCCTTTCATTCGCCCTTTCGGATGACATCGGCGTCGGCCCTCCCCAGCCATCGTTTGCCGCCAATAGGGCCCATTCCGCCTGGCGAAAGCAACCTAATTTTCACATGACGATCGTGAATTTCATTAGATGAAATAGCATGATGCTGGTGCCGGGGAGCGGTCCAGCGCCGGACTGATCGCAAAGCGATCAGCCACGGCAAACGGACCGACATGTCCTCGCAGGCTTGACAGTTCGGAGCATGATGTAGACCAATCAATATAATATTCGAGGAGAAGGCATTGAGAGGAAGCACGATGCCCGCCGTTCCCAAACACCGGCAGCCGATCGTCAACACGGCCCTCACCTTGTTCCGGCGGCAAGGATATTCGCGCACCGGGCTCAACGAAATTGTCGATGTCAGCGGCGCGCCGAAGGGCTCGCTCTATCACTATTTCCCGCTGGGAAAGTCCTCGATCGCGGTGGCCGCCGTCACAGAAGCCGGCCGCCGCATCGCTGCGACCCTGACAAAACTCGCGGGGGAATGCCGCTCGACCGGTGAACTGGTGCGACGGCATGCCGAACTGCTCGCGGGCTGGATGCGGGCCTCCGGCTTTCGCGACGGCTGCCCGATCACGACGGTGTTGCTGGAGCTTGCACCCGGCGATCGCGACGTCACGGAAGCCGGGCGCGCCGCCTATCGGGCGCGCGTCTCGATCCTCTCAGACAAGCTCACCGCAGACGGCTTCCCAAAAGCGCGCGCTGAAGCGCTGGCGGTTCTCTGCACGTCCGCGCTTCAAGGCGCGCTGATCCAGGCGCGCGTCGAACGCAGCGGACGCGCGCTCGAAACCACGGCCAGCGAACTCGCGCGGTTGCTCGACGCCGCGCTGACGCGCTGACTGTGGATCAGTCCGGGCGGCTGCAGACGAGGTCGATCTCGATCAATGCATCACAGGCGAGCCCGGTGACGCCAACACAGGCGCGCGTCTGCAGCCGGTCGAGAGACAATTAGCTGCGATACGACGACGCCCCTCGACAACGATAACCTTCGCAAGCGAAGACCACCTAACGATCTCAGAATTCCGAAGAAAGTCCGACCGGCGCACCCGCTTGTAGAAATGTCACTAATATGTCAGACATATGCAAAAAGAATAGCATTCAGGGGAGGTTTTCATGAGCACTTTGACGACAGGCCGCTCGATCGAGTTTCCGCGATCGTTGGCCGACAGTACCGCAGGCGCAGCGCAATCCGCAGCAATCGCCGCACGGCTGGAGCGGCTGCCGCTGACGTCCTACCAGCGCGGCCTGTTTGCGATCATCGCTACCGCCTGGTTCTTCGACAGCATGGATCTGGGCGCGCTGACCTTTGTGCTCGGCCCGATCAAACAGACCTTTGGGCTCTCGACTTCCCAGACAGGCCTGCTCTCCAGCATGAGCTTTCTCGGCATGTTCGCTGGCGCGGCCTCCGCGGGGCTGCTTGCCGACCGTTTCGGCCGCACGCGGGTGTTTCAGGTCAGCATGATCTTCTGGGGAGTTGGCAGCATTCTTTGTGGCCTCGCCCCGACGGTTCAGTCACTCGCCGCCGCGCGCGTGCTGCTCGGTTTCGGCATGGGCATGGAGTTCCCGGTTGCGCAGTCGATGGTGTCGGAAATCATCCCGGCCCGGCAACGCGGCCGATACATCGCGCTCCTGGAAGGCTTTTGGCCGCTTGGCTTTGTCGCCTCGGGACTGCTCAGCTTTGCGGTGCTGTCGCTAGCCGACTGGCACTGGGTGTTCATTCTCCAAGGCTTGCCTGCGATCTTCGTCCTGATCGTGCGCCGCTATGTACCGGAATCGCCGCGCTGGCTTGCCAGCCGCGGCGATGCGGCAGGCGCCGAGCTTGTAATGTCCGGGATCGAGCAGAAGGTTTTGCAGAAGCTTGGCGGCGGGACGCTACCCGCTCCATCCCCCGAGAAGATCGACGTGCGAATGTCGCGCGGAGTGAAGACGTTGTTTTCGGCCGGCTATGGCCGCCGCACCATCATGCTGTGGTGCCTGTGGTTCTTCGCGCTACTCGGCTTCTATGGCCTCACCACCTGGCTCGGCGCGCTGCTCCAGGCCAAGGGCTTTCCGGTCACCAAGTCGGTCTACTACACGATCCTGATTTCGCTCGCGGGCATTCCCGGCTTTTTGACTGCGGCCTGGATGATCGAGGCGATGGGGCGCAAGGCGACTCTGGTCGCGACGCTGCTCGGCGCCGCGCTCTCCTGCTATTTCTATGGCGGCGCCACCGATCAAACCCAATTGATCGTCGCAGGCCTTTGCATGCAATTCTGCTCGTTCGGCATGTGGTCCGCGCTCTATGCCTATACGCCCGAGCTTTACCCCACCCATGTGAGGGCAACCGGCACCGGCTTTGCGTCAGCAGTCGGACGAATCGGCTCACTGATCGGCCCGACCGTGATCGGCTTTATCCTGCCGACCGCCGGACAGTCCGGCGTATTCGCGCTCGGCGCCGGAGCCTTTGCGCTTGCCGCCCTCGCCGTGCTCGTGCTCGGCGAAGAAACCCGCGGGCGGACGCTCGAGAGCATCTCGCATTGAAGGATCCGCATAGCGACGCGGCCGCATGGATTGACCTTGTGGCCGCGCGTGCCATATCCCTCCTTAGCGATTGGCGAAGGAGAGTCGAAACGGATGGCCGCGCAGAGATCAGCCGGGCGGGCACGCGCGATCAAGCCTGCAGCGCCCAAAACTGCAGCCAGGGCTTCTGCGGCCGAGCAGCGAGCGCCCGACGTCATCGGCAGCCATCCCGAAGTCGAGGATCCGGAAACCCTGACCGACCGCGCGTATCGGCTGATCGAAGAACTGATCGTCACGCTGGCGTTGCCGCCGGAGACGATCCTATCGGAGCAGTCGCTGGCCGCGCGGCTCGGGATCGGGCGAACCCCGATCCGTGAAGCCCTGCAGCGGCTCGCGCGTGACGGGCTTGTCGTGATCTTGCCGCGGCGGGGCATTCTGGTGTCGCAGATCAATCTGAAGACGCAGATGCGGCTGCTCGAAGTGCGCCGCGAACTGGAACGGCTGATGGCGCGGGGTGCGGCAGAGCGCGCCACGCCGGAGGAAACCGCTCTGTTCGCCACCATCGCCCGCGAAATGCGGCGCGCCTCCGACGAGAGCGACGACATGACATTCATGCGCCTTGATCGGCAGTTCAATGAACTCGTCAGCGAAGCTGCGCGCAACGAATTCGCTTCGCGCGCGATGGGGCTGATGCATGGCCTGTCCCGCCGCTTCTGGTATCAGCATTATCGGGAATCCGGCGATCTGCCGCTGTCGGCACGGCTGCATGCCGAGGTCGCGGAGGCGATTGCCAAACGCAATCCGGATGCTGCCGCCAAGGCTTCGGATCGCCTGATTGACTACATCGAGAGTTTTACGCGCAAGACGATTGAGCCGTAATTAGAAGATCACCACGCTGCGGATTGCCTCGCCTCGCCTCAGCGCCGCAAAACCCTCATTGACTTCTTCGAGCGAGATGCGGGCCGTGATGAGGTTTTCCAGGTTCAGCCGTCCGTCCAGGGCTGCGCGCGCCAGCATCGGAAAATCGCGCAGGGGACGTGCGCCGCCATAGCTTGAGCGGCGGATGCGCTTCTCCTGCATCAGCGAGCCCCAGCGAAACGCAATCTCCTGGTTGACATCGGTCTTGCCCAGCCAGATCACCTCGCCGCCCGGCCGCACGGCTTCACTCGTCAATCTAAACGCTCGAGGGCTGCCGGCGGCTTCCAGCACCACGTCCGCACCGCGGCCATGTGTCAGCCGCCGCGTCGTGTCGATCACATCATCCGTCGTCGCGTTGATGGCATCGGTTGCACCGAGTTTTTGCGCAAGACGCAGCTTGTCCTCGGCAAGATCGACCGCAATGACGGTCTCCGCACCCGCCATGCGCGCGCCCTGCACGGCTGCCAGCCCGACAGCGCCGCAGCCGATCACCATCACGGCGTCGCCATAGTGGATCGAGGCGACATTCAGCGCGGCGCCGACTCCGGTCATCACGCCGCAACCGATCAGGCACGCCTGATCGAGCGGTAACTCCCTGGGCACGACAATTGCCTGCGGCGCTGGCACGATGCAGTATTCGGCAAGCGCGCCAAGATACATCAGATGTTTCAGCTCGCGCCCGTCGCGCAAGCGCGCCCGGCTCGCGCCGTCAAATTGCACGCCGAGCGGCGCCTGTCCCAGATAGCTTTCGCACAGGATCGGCAGGTTGCGGTCGCAATAGAAGCAATGTCCGCAATGCGGATTCCACGAAAGCACGACATGATCGCCGACAGCAATGCCTCGCGTCCCGCGACCGACCTGCTCGACGACGCCTGCGGCCTCATGACCGAGGATGATCGGCATCGGATTGCGCAAGGAACCATCGATCACCTCGAGATCGGTGTGGCAGAGACCCGCTGCCCTGATCCGGACGAGCACATCATCAACGGCGAGATCGGTCGCCTCCACCGTCTCGATGGAGAGTTGCGACTTCGGCGCATGAAGGACCGCGGCCTTGTACGTCAGTGCCACTGAAACAGTCCTCGCAAGAATGTCGATCAGGATGCAGCGCGCAGCGCCGGGCCGCGAAGCACATCAAGCGCCGCATCAATATCGGCCGAAGTCATCTCCCACTCATTGTCGAAATTGGCCACGACCGCCTTCATGAACGGCTCGACCATTGCTTGAGCCCTGGACGGATCGCCGAGGTGCTCCGCCAGAATCGCGAGCGCGAGCTGCCGCGGCTCATCGCCCTCGTAGCTCCATTCGAATCCATTCGCCGTGTATCGATGGATATCAAGCCTCTGGTCGAGCGGGGCACCGTCGAGCCAGGCCTTGACGCCGTCGATGGTGCGGTCGCCGCTAAATCTCTTCATGGACAGTTCCTCCGGTCGTGTAGCGGCTCAGATTGCGGCTTCGCTTGCGGGTTTGATAGACTGGTGATATATCACGACGTCAACCTCGATGTCATCGCCGATTTCGACTTGATAAGGACCGCCATGGAACTCGCATCGACTCCCATGTCCGACCGTCAACGCCGCTACCGCGAGACGTACCGCGAGCGGGTCGCCGGATGGTATAATGGCTGGCTGCACGTTTTCATTATTTACGCAATCGGCTTCACCGCACTTTACATCTATCTGGCGAATGTGCGCGACCTGCGCCCTTGGGAGCTACTGATCGTCCCTGTCGCTTTTCTCGGCGCCAACTTCTTCGAATGGTGGATTCACCGCTACGTGATGCATCGCCCCTCCCAGGTCAAGGCGTTCCGCGCGATCTATAACCGCCACACTCTGATGCATCACCAGTTCTTCACCGAAAAGGAGATGCGCTTTGCCGACCACAAGGACTGGCGCGTGACCTTCTTCCCGCCTTACGCGCTCGCGACCTTCACGCTGATGTCGATACCGCTCGCGATCGTGGCAGGCTGGATCATCTCGGCGAACGTCGGCTGGCTCCTGATTGCCACGACGACGTCGATGTACCTGATCTATGAATTCATGCACTTCTGCTGCCATGTCGACGAGAACTGGTTCGTGGCCAACGTGCCGATGGTGAATACGCTGCGTCGTCACCACACCGCCCATCACGATCAATCGATCATGATGGAGCGTAACATGAACCTGACCTTCCCGATCATGGACTGGCTGTTCGGCACCTCCGATCTCAACCGCGGCCTGCTCGGCCACCTGTTCAATGGCTACGATACCCGCTTCATCAAGCGCGACATGCGCAAGACCGCGCGCACGCCGAAGATCGAACAACTAGTCCATTCGGTTCCGGCCGAGTAGTCCATGCTGAACGGGATCGAACCAAATGGTGCCGCGCTAGCGCTATTTGCGACGACCTTTGCTGCGGGCTGCCTCGGCTTCTATACGCTGGCCGGCATGTTTCCCGTGCGGGCCCGGCCGGCGCCCGTCGCAGGCCTGGTGGGCAACGCGCTCGTGCTATCGAATCTGGCGTTGCTCGCCGTACTTCTCGGCGGTGTAGCGCTCTACGCACACGAAACGCTGCGCTGGACCTCCGTGGTCGTCGCAGGCGGCCTGATTTTCCTGTTCGTGCCATCGGTTTTTGAATTTATCCCGAACAAGTGGCGCGACAGCCACGGCGGCCTCGTCTTTCTCGGCGCGCTGCAACTCGTCTCGCTCGCGCTGCTCGTTTCACCGCTGATGAAATTGTCCGCCTTGTAAGGAGCACAACCGATGCCCTTCCCGATCAAGACCGCGCTCTCGATCATCGTGCTACTCGTCGCGCTCGCCGCCTATTTTTATCAGGACTCGATCGGCATGCACGGGCCGAAGATCGCGATCATGTTCCTGGCGCCGTTCATGGTCGTTGCGATGTGGATTTTTCCGGAAGTCTCGCGAAAATAGACTCCGGCCCCAAGGAGAGAAATAGTGGCGGCCATCAGGCCGGCACTATTGTTTCGGGGGTGGACGCCGTCACGCCGTCTTCACCCAGACCGACTTGACGTTGAGGTATTCTTCGACGTGCTGCTTGCCGGACTCCCGACCGTAGCCACTCATCTTGTAACCGCCGAACGGAACTGCCGGGTCCAT
The DNA here is from genome assembly GCF_027451485.1 of Bradyrhizobium sp. GTDB lineage: Bacteria > Pseudomonadota > Alphaproteobacteria > Rhizobiales > Xanthobacteraceae > Bradyrhizobium. The sequence goes on along the minus strand of NZ_DAIDJE010000132.1, from coordinate 66,790 downwards.
AGCCTGGTAGCAGTTCACCCAGACCGACCCCGCACGCAGCGCTTTCGCGACCTGGTGCGCCTTGCTGACATTGGTGGTCCACACGCCGGAGCCGAGGCCGAACGTCGTGGCATTGGCGCGCCTGATCAGATCGTCACTGTCCTTGAACGAAATCGCCGAGATCACCGGGCCGAAGATTTCCTCCTGCGCGATCCGCATGTTGTCCTGCACATTGGCGAACACGGTTGGCGGGACGAAATAGCCTTTCGACAGCGCCCCCTCGGTCAGCCGTGCGCCGCCGGCGAGCGCTCTCGCCCCCTCCTTCTGACCGATGTCGAGATAGCCCGAGACCCGCTCGAGCTGCTGCTGCGAAACCAGCGGTCCGATCTGGGTGTTCGGATCGAGTCCGTTGCCAATGTTGAGCTTCTTGCCGAATTCAGCGACGCGACCGACGAACTCGTCGTAGATCTTGCTCTCCACAAAGAGGCGCGTTCCGGCGCTGCAAATCTGGCCGGAGTTGGCAAACACCGCCATCGCCGCGCCCGGCACTGCCGCATCGAGATCGGCATCGGCGAACACGATATCGGGCGACTTGCCGCCCAGTTCGAGCGACACACGCTTCAGGTTGCCCGCCGAGGCGCGCACGATCGCCTGTCCCGTGAGGTGCGAGCCAGTGAAGGCGACCTTGTCGACTTCTGGATGCGCGGCGAGCGCGGCGCCTGCGGTCTCGCCGTAACCCGGCACGACGTTGACGACGCCGGCTGGAATACCGGCTTCCATGCAGAGTTCTCCGAGCCGCAGCGAGGTCAGCGGCGCCTCTTCGGCAGGCTTCAGGACCACAGTGCAGCCGGTCGCAATCGCCGGGCCGATCTTCCAGACAGTGGCACCGAGCGGCCCATTCCAGGGAATGATGGCACCGACGACGCCGACGGGTTCCTTCAGCGTATAGGAGAAGATTTCGCCAGGCAGCGAGTTCTCGATGGTCTCGCCGTGGATCGCCGTCGCCTGCCCCGCATAATAGCGGAGCATGCCGAGTACGCGCAGCTTGTTGCCGCGGGTGCGGCTGATCGGCGCGCCCATGTCGAGCGTGTCGAGCTGCGACAGCTCTTCGAAATGCTTCTCGACGAGATCGGCGAGCTTCAACAGCAGGTTCTGCCGCTCGAATGGCCTAACCTTGCCCCACGGCCCTTCGAAGGCGCGGCGGGCGGCAGCCACCGCACGGTTGATGTCCTCCACATCGCCTTCGGCCACGGTCGCCAGCACTTCGCCGGTCGCGGGATTAAGCGTCTCGAACTTCTTGCCCGAAGCGGCATCGACCCATTGCCCGTCAATCAGCATTTTCTTGTATGAACCGTCGGCATAAGGATGGCGGGCAATCTGGGTAGCATGCGAAACAGCCATTGTTGCTCTGTCCTCCTGACCGCGTCTTGCGACACCGTTATCCCCGTATCTTCGGAATTTATGATGACACCCAGGGGCCGTAAAGCAACTGAACCGATACGCCGAACGACGATCTGTCATGCATAAGCACCGTCCCATCGCGGCGCGGAGCCGCAAGATGCGAACGCGTAGGTTTCAGCCGGCGTGACAAGGGATTGCCGGGTTGTTAGACAACTCTCCGATGGTGGCGTCCTGGCGAAAGTCCCGGGCGTAATAACGATATAAAAGCCGATAAAGGGAGGATGCCCGCGATGGCGATCGAGATCAGTGCCCAGGGAAAGGGCGTTTCCGTTATCACCCTGGCAGGCCAGGAAGCGAACAATTTCCTCTACACCAAGGACCTGCTGGATCTGGCCACGGCACTGACCAAATGCGCCTCTGACAAGGAATTGCGGGCGCTCGTGATTACCGGGCGCAACGACATGTTCTGCGGCGGTCGGGTCGGCGCCAAAGGCCTGACGCGGGCCTCCGAGGTCGCGGAAGATCTCAATGCCATTCTGAAAGTCAACGCCGCGCTCAATGCGCTCAGCGTTCCTGTCATCGCCGCAGTCGAAGGCAAGGCCTACGGATTTGGCTTTGGCATGACGGCCCAGGTCGATTATGCGGTCGCGGCGGAAAACGCGGTATTCTCGCTGCTGGAGATGTCGCACGGCCTCCCGCCGTTGATTGTCTTCACTTATCTATTCCGCTTCGTGCCGTACAAGCGTGCCTTCGAGCTCGCTGTGACCAGCCGGCAGATCGCGGCGAAGGAAGCGCTGGACGCCGGCATCCTGACTGAAATCGTACCGGCCGGTGCCGCGCTGAAGCGCGCGCTGGAGATCGCCGGCCAGATGGCGGCTTTCGATCCCAACGCGATGGGCCTGCTTCGCAGATTCGGACGCCAATCGGCTGAGCTGCATTCCAGCCATATGAGCGAGCACGCGGTCGCGCTGATGAGCGTCATGCTGGCCGAACGGAACGCCGCCCACTGAGCCCTTTCGACAACAGGCAAAGCCAATGAACGTGTTGGTGACGGGTGGCGCAGGTTTTCTGGGCAGCTACATAATGGCGGCCCTGCTGCGACGGGGACATGAGCCCTTCGCTTACGACATCGCGCCGCCGAACGCCGAGACGTTGGCGGTCTCACCTGAGATCGCGGCGCGCTTTCGTTCAGCCCAGATCAGCGACCTTGCCCGGCTCTTCGCGGTCTGCCGCAGCGAGAATATCGAGGCGATCATTCACTCGGCAGGCATGGTGGGGCTCGAGGCGTCGCTGGAGCAGCCGATCGCAACCTACCAGACCAATATCATGGGCCTGGTTCACGTTTGCGAGGTCGCGCGGCAACTATCGATGCGGCGGGTCGTGTTCGTCTCGAGCAATGCAGCCTATCACAAAGGCTCCGGTGCAACCCTGGTCGAAACCGATCCGGCCTTTTCGATCCGCGAGGCCAATCCGGCCGGACACTACGGCACCTCCAAAATGGCCGGCGAAGCGATCGGGCTGGCTTACGCTGACTTCCAGAACCTTGACTTTCTCGCGATCCGCATCACCGCGGTTTACGGCTTCGGCATGCGCAGCCCGATGTATATCAAGCCGATGGTCGAGAATTCAGTGCTGGGGAAGCCGACGCGCTTTGCGGCCGGCGGACGGATGAAGCGCGATTACACGCATGTGGCGGATTGCAGCGACGGCATCATCGCCGCGCTTCAGGCGCCCAAGTGGAAAGCCGGCGAACAGCGCGTCATCAACGTAGCCAGCGGTCACGCGCGAACCGCCAGCGAAGTCGCCGAAATCGTCCGCGCTATCATCCCCGGCGCCGACATCGAAATCGGCGACGGTCTGACACCGCTGGAAGAGCAGAACGTCAAGATGCGAACCTCGCTCGACGTCGCTGCCGCCAAACGCCTCTTGAACTGGTCGCCGCAATGGCCGCTTGAGAAAGGCATAGCGGAATATGCCGAAACCTTTCGGCACCACCTCTCCCGGTCCTGAACGAGCACACCAATGTCCGTCCTTCCGAACTACGAAGTCTATGCCATCCGCTACGCCACGCGCGCCTCGAAGCGGTCGGATAATTTCATCGGCGGCGATCCGCACGATGGACCGATGCCGCTCGATTATTATGTGTGGGCCGCGATCGGGCCGGACCGGAGCTATGTGATCGACACCGGCTTCACGGCGGAGATCGCCGCCAAGCGCAAGCGCGACTATCTGCGCTGTCCGATCGGGGCGCTGAAGCTGATTGGCATCGATCCGGGTCAGGCAACCGACGTCATCCTGACCCACCTGCATTACGATCATGTCGGCAATTTCGATAAGCTTCCCGCGGCTCATTTTCACCTGCAGGAAAGCGAACTGCATTATGCCGTCGGCCGCTACATGCGATACAAGAAATTGCAGCACTCCTACGAGGTAGAGGACGTCGTCGGCATGGTCCGTGCCAACTATGCCGGCCGCGTCAATTTCTATGAAGGACCCGCGGAGCTGTCGCCGGGCGTCACGATCCATCCCGCCCCCGGCCATTCCGCGGGACTGCAATTCGTGAGGGTGCATACCAAGCGCGGCTGGGTGGTTCTCGCGTCCGACGTCACGCACTTCTACGAGAACATGGAAGCGCACAAGCCCTATGTCACGGCATTCCATATCGGCCAGATGCTCGAAGGCTTCGACAAGCTGCGGTCAGCAGCGCCCTCGCCCCAGCACATCATTCCTGGTCACGACCCTCTTGTCATGACGCGCTACAAGGCGCCGCGCCCCGAGTTGGAGGGAATTGTGGTACGGCTTGACGATCCACCGAAGGAGTAAGCGATGAAAATCGGCTTTGCCGGGCTGGGGGCCATGGGCGGCCCGATGGCCGCCCACCTGCTCGGCGCGGGACACACGCTTCATGTCCTGACAAGGCGCCGCGAATCAGCGGCGGCCGCAATTGCCAACGGCGCGATCTGGGCGGATACGCCGAGGAATCTGGCGGCGAATTCCGAGCTCGTCTTTACCGTTCTCCCCGGCCCGCCTGAAATCGAAGCGATCATGGCGGGCGAAGACGGCCTGCGTGCCGGGTTCAAGCCCGGAACGCCCTACATCGACTGCTCCACCAATTCGCCGGCGCTGGTGCGCCAGCTCTCCGCCGATCTTTCAAAGATCGGCGTCTCCATGCTGGACGCGCCCGTCAGTGGCGGTCCGAAGGGAGCAGCGTCGCGAAAGCTCGCGATCTGGGTCAGCGGCGAGAAAGCCACTTACGATAATTGCAAGCCGATCCTCGATCTGCTCGGCGATCAGGTGCGCTATCTCGGCGACAGCGGCAATGCCTCGGTCGCCAAGCTCGTGCACAACTGCGCCAATTACGGCATCCAGATGGTTCTGGCTGAAGCATTCACGCTGGGCGTGAAAGCTGGCGTCGACCCGGTGATGCTTTTCAGCGCAATCCGCCAGGGCTCGCTCGGGCGGCAGCGCGCGATCGACCGTATGGCCGATCAGTTCCTGCCGCACGAATTCGACAATCCGGCATTCGCGCTCGAGCTCGCGCACAAAGACGTGTCGCTGGCAACCGCATTGGGCCGTGAGATCGGTGTTCCGATGCGCTTTGCCAACATGACACTCGCCGAGATGACGGAGGCTCTCAACAAGGGCTGGGGCAAACGCGACTCGCGCTCGGCCATGCTAATTCAGGAAGAACGCACCGGTCTCGATATCCGCGTTCCCCGCAACGTCTTGCTGGACATCTTGAACAACGAACCGCTCTGAGCGGGCGATGCATTTCAGCAGGGATCAACAAAAGGGTTAGGGAAAGGCGCCGCTTCAAAATCAAAAACCGAGAACCAGACGCTCAGGGAGAAAACGAACAATGAGACACGCTTTGGCGATTTCGGCCGCCAGCCTCGCAGTACTGGCCGCGAGCGGAGCTGCGGCGGCGGATCATCCTTCGCTCGAAAAGAAGAACCTCACCATCGCGGTCGGCGGCTCGATCAGCCAGATGAACAAGGTCGCCTATTTCGTGGCCCTGAACCGCAAGTATTTCGAACAGGAAGGTCTCGCCATCGAATCCAATGCCTTCGCGTCGGGCACTGCGGCCTTGCAAAGCCTCGTCGGCGGCAGCGCCGATGTTGCGGAAGGTGCCTACGAACATACGCTGCGCATGCAGACCAAGGGCGTGAATCTCACCTGTCTCGTGCCTTACGGCCGCTATCCCGGCAATGTGCTGGTGGTCCGCAAGTCGGAAGCTGACAAGATCAAGGCAATTGCCGATCTCAAGGGCAAGAAGATCGGCGTCTCCGCGCCGGGATCCTCGACCCACAACTTCGTCGCCGGATTGATGGAACGCGCCGGCGTTTCCTGGAAGGACGCAAGCTATGTCTCGATCGGTACCGGCCCAAGCGCGGTGGCGGCAATGAAGACGGGTGGCGAACTCGACGCCCTGGTGAACCTCGACCCTGCCATCAACACGCTGGTCGAGGATGGCGATGCGGTCGTTTTATCCGACAGCCGGACGGCGGAAGGCACGCACCAGGCCTTCGGCGGTGATTATCTGGCGGATTGCCTTATGGTAAAAAGCGATTTTTTGAAAGCCAACCCGAACACGTCGCAGGCGATTGTCAATGCGATCGTTCACGCCATGCAATGGCTGAAGACGGCGTCGATCGACGACATCATGAAATCGCTGCCACCCTCTTATTATAAGAGCGGCGAGGCGCTTTATCGGGTGTCGTTGCAGCGAAACCTGCCCGCCTTCCAGTGGGATGGCATCGTTAAACAGGAAGCGGCCCAGAACGTGCTGGATTCGATTGCGGTGCTCGATCCGGTACTAAAGCACGCGAACATCAATTTCAGCCTGACCTATGACAACAACCTTGTCGAGACCGCGCTGCGTAAATATCACTCGCCCGTATCGCAATGAGAACTCAGACGCGGGCAGAATGCCTCGCAACATCGCGAAGGCGCCGCAGAAGACCAACGGTGACTGACTGGGTACAGTGTCGCCGTCGCGACCGGGCGTGGCAAATTACGCAGCTTCGTCAATCGCGCGGGCCCGTGCTGGCCCGGGATTGACTGACCTTAGCAGGCGCCCGCCAGACGCTCGGCATACTCGATCGCCTCGATCATGCTGCGCTCATTGGCAATGCCTTTCCCGGCAATGTCGAACGCGGTGCCGTGATCGACCGACGTGCGGATGATCGGCAGGCCCAGGGTGATGTTGACGCCGGAAAGCTCCTGCCACTTGCCCGTTTTCGGATCGACCTCGAAGCCAAGCAGCTTGACCGGGATGTGGCCCTGATCGTGATACATCGCTACGACCGCATCGTACTGGCCGGCGCGCAGCTTGACGAAAACCGTATCTCCGGGGACCGGCCCCACGACATCAAGACCGTCGCTGACGGCTTGCGCGATCGTAGGTTGCGATACGTCGATGTCCTGCCGTCCGAACAGCCCACCTTCACCGGCATGAGGATTGAGCGCAGCCACCGCGATTTTCGGCCGCGGGATACCGAGTCCCAGCAGCGCCTTATGAGTGAGGTCGATGACGAGACGCAAGCGCTGTGGCGTCAGCCGCGCCGGAACGTCCTGAAGCGCCACATGGGTTGAGACATGGCTGACGCGCATGTTGCCGTGGGCGAGCAGCATCACCGAGCCGCGGACGCCGGTAAGTTCGGCCAGCATCTCGGTGTGCCCGGGGTAGTGATAGCCGGCTTTGTTGAGAGCTTCCTTGTTGAGCGGCGCGGTTACGATGCCGCCGACCCGCTTCGACAGCGAAAGCCGAACCCCCTGCTCCACGGCCTTATAGGCGAAACGGCCGCCGTCCGCAGAGAGCACGCCGGGCTCGATGCGCTCGCTCTCGGTATCAGCCTGCAGAAAACTCAAATTTGGCCAATCCGTATCCTCGGCAGTAACGTCCGGCACATCGAGATCCGCAGCGAGTTGAAGCCTCGCCCGATCGAAGGCGCGGCGGCTGCCAATGATTAGAAGCTTGAGGTCACCACTCGCGAGGCGATCGCGCAGCTTCGCGCATGATTTGACGATGATCTCCGGACCGATGCCGGCCGGATCGCCCATCGTGATCGCCAGATGTCGTTTGGTCATTGTTTTCTCTTATCGCGAGCGCGTAGCGGTGATGCGAAGGTCAAATCCGCTCCACTCTATTATATCAAGCCGTTCTGTTTCAAAACTTTCCGCAACACGTCAGCAGTACCGAAGGCTCCCGACTTCGAGATCACCTCCACGCCGGACCAGTTCCCCCCTTCAATCACCGATTTGGGAATCCCGGGCTCCAAACGCCCGATCACCCGCAAGGCTCGCGCGCCGACCGCGACCATCTGCGCCTTGAGCGTTTCGCCGCCGGCAATGATCAGGCTTCCGGGCGGCTCGATCGATCGGCTGAGCAGCGCGATTTCCCTTGAAAATCGCTGTGCCACCTCGTCTCGCGAAGCGGCAGACGGCACGTCGAGTTTGACGAACGCTACGCCCTTTTCCAGCGCCTTGCTGATCCGGTCGAGATCGCGCGCGATGCCTTCGCTTCGGATCACCACGCGTTCGCAGGCCGCAAGCTGGAGCAAGGTCGTGCGGTGATCGGTGCCGAAGACGCCAAGCACCGGCCCCTTCAGCTCGTGAGATACGGGAACAGCTGATCGGCCAGCAAGCGCGCCGGCAAGTCCTCCGCTGCCGCACCACAGCACCTTTCCCGAGTAGCTTCTCCCGGTCTCAACAATCCGCTCCAGATCGTCATCGGTTTGAGCATCGAACACGTTGATCCCGGGTTGTAGCCCAGCCGATGCGCTGGATTGCCTCGCTGGCAATTTTTGTTCCCTGAGCTGCTCGACGATCTTCTCGCCGACGGGACTCCAGCTACCGTCCGCTGCCCGCGCATATTGCTGACCATTGATGGTGCGCCGGCCCTGGTGAATGAACGCCGGCGCCAGAATGCAGGCGTCCCACGTCCCGATGCGAAGGCACGCATCGAGTTCGGCGATCCAGGGGCCGCGAAGCAGACTATCAATTTTCTTGTAGGCGATGGTGGCGCCTGACAATCGGTGTGCGAGGTCATGCACGATGGCGAAGGCCTGGTCGGACGATTGCTCGCGTGTGCCGCTATCGATGGCGAAACTCGAGAGGTTAGGTGCGATCGAAGATGCAGACCAGCAGACTTCCAGCGCGCCAAACCGCCCGACCAACTCGGCTGACGTATCAAGCGCTCCCGTCAAATCGTCGGCGAGAAGTCTCAGAGAAGGCATATCATCCGCGTCCCGCGTCGCGAGCGAGCTACAAGTGGCTGGGAGATACCTGAATAATATCGGGTAATCACCTGATAATTGCGGCAGGGCCGGCCCACGTTCCAAGTTTGCCTGCGGCAGATGGAACCGGGGGCGTGTTCTGCGTCCTGTTGGAAAACGATGGAGGCTTGAGTCAGGCTGGGCGGCCTGCCTTCACGCTGCGCAGCCGCGCAGGAATAATGCCGCCACGGAGTGCGCGCGCCGCTCCAGCTCCGCTCGGGTCAGCGTCGGGGCATGACCGAATAATACTGCGCGCTGCGGCTGGAAAACCAGCATACCGAGCAGCATGCCGGCCGCAGCTTCCGCGTCCTCGATTTTGATCAGCCCCCGCTCCTTCTGCGCTTGCAGCCAGCTCGCGAGCGTGCGCTCGGTCCGCCGGATCGCTTTGTGGTAGAAGGTTTCGGCGATTTCCGGAAATTTCTCGCTCTCACCGAGAATCACGCGTTGCAGCGAGATCACGTCGCCATCCAGGATGAGCTCGCCGCAAACGATCAGGGCTTCGCGCAACGACTTCTCAGTGTCGCTACCGTCGCACGCTCTTAAGCGCACGACCGACGCAAACGTGTCGATGCGGTCGGTGATCATCGCCTCGAACAGCGCGGCCTTGTTCGGAATCAGCCGGTAGAGCGTCTTGGTGGAAATGCCGGCGCGCCGCGCGACCCCGTCCATACAGGTGGCAGCATAGCCACTCGCGGCAAATTCGTGCCTCGCCGCCTCAAAGATGATGGCACGCGTTTCCTCGTCGCACCGCGTCTGCGGACGTCCGCGACCGCGCCGCGCTTCTGCGCACGAATCTCCCTGCTTCGTTCGGTCAGTCTTCGCCGTCATAGCGAGCCATGCTTTTAGATGATGACTGTCATTCCATTGACAGTCCGACTATGCGCTGTATTTTGGAAAATATCAAGTTTCCTAATTACCCCGCCGTGAACATCGAAGAATTCCACTTTTACGGCAATGGGTTAGCTACAGCGAGGATCGTCATGACCCGCCATTCTACCGCTTTCGAGACCGAACGGCCTCTTTCCGCCGAAGCCGCTCAAAAGCTGGTTCCCTCAACATCCCCGTCAACGGAAATCCCTGCGCCCGCAACAGGCACCTCCGGAAAGAACAGGCTGCGGCGGCTTTTGATGGCGGGGACCGCGTTTGCCCTAATGGCCGGCGGATCCTGGTACGGCTTTGACTACTGGACTGTCGGCCGCTTCCTGATCTCGACCGACGACGCCTATGTCAAGGCCGATAACACCACCGTCGCCCCGAAGGTCTCCGGTTATCTGCATGAAGTGCTGGTCGGCGACAATGAGCGCGTCCACGCCGGGCAGGTGCTGGCGCGGATCGACGACCGCGACTTCAAGGTCGCACTCGACCAGGCCAAGGCAGATGTCGCCGCAGCCGAGGCTACCATCTCCAGCAAGCGCGCCCAGCTCGACGTGCAGCAGGCGATCATCGATGCGGCCAGGGCAACACTCGACGTCGATACGGCGTCGGCGACTTTCGCCAGGCAGGAGAACAAGCGCTACAGCGATCTTGCCGCCACCGGCTACGGCAGCGTCCAGAATGCGCAGGCTGCGCAATCGCGCGATGCCGGTGCGATTGCTGCAATCCAGCGCGACAAGGCAAACCTCGCCTCGGCCTTGAAGCAAGTCGAAATGCTCAAGGCCGAGATCGTGCAAGCCACCGCGACCGCCTCCCGCGCCGAAGCCTTGCAGCAACAGGCAGAGCTTAATCTCTCCTATACCACGATCATCGCGCCGATCGACGGCGTGGTCGGAAACAGGACACTGCGCGCCGGCCAATATGTGCAGGCGGGCACGCAACTGATGTCGCTGGTTCCTGTGAGCGGCGCCTATGTGGTCGCCAATTTCAAGGAAACCCAGCTTACCAATGTGCGGGCCGGGCAGCCGGTCGACGTCGAAATAGACATGTTCCCCGGCAAGCCGGTTCACGGCCATGTCGACAGCCTCGCACCCGCCAGCGGCCAGGAATTCGCGCTGCTGCCGCCTGACAATGCCACCGGCAACTTCACCAAGGTAGTGCAGCGCATCCCGGTCAAGATCGTCCTGGATTCGTCAAGCGTCCCGTTGCGCCCGGGAATGTCCGTGATCCCGACCATTTGGACGCACCAGCATCAGCCCTTGTCGGCAAGCGCGCTCTCCAACACGCAGGCCAGCGTGGCGCTGCTCGCATCGCCGAAGTGACGACCGGGAAACGGTGCAAGACACAGGTGACGTCATGTCAGACCTCGTACTCTCGACCTCCTCCGCAACTCCTCGCCGCAGCGTGACCGCCGCGGCGACGCCAGCGACCGCGAACCGGGCGAGCGCCACCGTATGGATTTCGGTGATGGCCGCCATGATCGGCGCGTTCATGGCGATCCTCAACATCCAGATCACGAATGCCTCACTCCTGGACATCGAGGGCGGCATCGGCACCGGCGTCGACAACGGTTCCTGGATTTCGACATCCTACCTGATCGGCGAAATCGTCGTTATTCCGCTGACCGATTATCTCAGCCGCACGTTTTCGTACCGCAATGTCATCCTTGCCTTTGCGAGCTTGTTCGCGGCATTTTCGGTGGCATGCGCCTTCACTCACGACCTGCCATCGATGATCGTCATGCGCGGCTTCCAGGGCTTTTTCGGCGGCGTGCTGATCCCGATGGCGTTCACGTTGGTTTTCACCAGGCTGCCGAAGCCCCAACAACCGATCGGGCTCGCGATGTTTTCGCTCGCAGTCACCTTTGCTCCTGCAATTGGTCCGACCATCGGCGGCTATCTCACTGAGAATTACGGCTGGCAGACCATCTTCTTCGTCAACGTGATCCCGACCGTCGCGATGGTGACGACGCTCTATTTCACGCTCGAACGACAGCCGATGCAGCTAGGCCTGCTGGCCGAAGGCGACTGGTTCGGCATCCTCACCATGGCGATCGGGCTTGCCTCGCTCCAGGCCGTGCTGGAGGAAGGCAACAAGGACGACTGGTTGGGATCTCCCTTCATCGTCAAGCTCGCGGTTGTCGCCGCCGTCAGCCTCTCGGTGTTTCTCGCTAACGAACTCCTCGTGGAGAAGCCGCTGGTGCGCTTGCGCCTTCTGACCCGGCGCAGCTTCGGCTTCGGTACAACCTCCGCTATCTTCCTCGGTTTCGCCTTGTTCGGCACGGTCTATCTGCTGCCCGCCTATCTCGGCGAGGTGCAGCACTATAATGCCGAGCAGATCGGCGCTGTGCTTGCCTGGACCGGCCTGCCACAGCTTGTTTTGATCCCGCTGATACCCAAGCTGATGCAGCGCTTCGACATCCGCTTCATCGCCTTTACCGGCATGAGCCTGTTTGCTGTCAGCGCGTTCATGAACACGACGATGTCGCTGGATTATTCCGGTGACCAACTGTTCCTGCCGAACGTCGTTCGCGCAGTCGGGCAGGCTCTGACGCTGGCGCCGTTGAGCGCGATTTCGCTCGGCAGCGTGGCGCCGCAGGATGCGGCTGCAGCCTCCGGCATCTCCAATATGATGCGAAACCTGGGCGGGGCCGTTGGCACCGCGCTTCTCTCGACGATCGTCACCAAGCGCGAGCAGTTTCACTCCAACATCATCGGCCAATCGGTTCATCTCGGTCGCGAGGAAGTCCGCGCCCGGATCGAACAGATGACCAACTTCTTCATCGCGCACGGCGTGACGGATCCGGCCGCCGCGCATCGGCAGGCCATCGTTGCGCTGGGCAATGCCGTCAAGCAACAGGCCCTTGTGATGGGGTTCAGCGACAGCTTTGCAGTGGTCGGCGTGGTGCTGGTCATCGCTGGCATTTTCATCCTGCTCACCGGAAAACCGAAAGGCGCGTCTGCGGCCGGCGGCGGCCACTGAACCTGATCCTCTCGTCAGACGGTCCCGGATGTTTTCACGGAGGCCGTGGCCTTTGAAGGCGCAGTCTCCGGCATCAAGATCATCGCGCACAGCCCTACAGCTGTGGCGAGCAGCAAATACCATGCGGGCGCAAGCGCATTGCCGGTCACTTCGGTCAGCCAGGCGACGGCCAGTTGCGCGGTGCCGCCGAAGATCGCGATCGCAACCGCATAGATGGTCGCAAAGGCGCCGCCGCGGATGCTCTTGGGCAAGCCTTCGGCGAGACCGACATAAAACGCGCTGTAAGGTATCGAGCCGATCAGCGCGAGCAGGCCGAGACCGCCGAGAAGCGCGGCCGAGTTGCGGCTCTCGACGACCCACAGGAAGATCGGATAGGTTAAAAGCAGTGCCACAAGCTGCGGCCAGACCATGATCGGCCAGCGGCCGACGCGGTCGGCGAGCCAACCGCCGAAGAAAGCGGCCACGATCCCTATCGCATTGCTGACCACGGTCGTTGCAAAGGCAAGCGGAGCGCCCACGTGCAAGGTGTGCTGCGCGTACGTCGTCATGTACTGCGTCACGTAAGTGATGATCGTTCCGCTGGCGAGAATAACGAGGCCCAGGCCCAGCAGGCGGGTGCTGCTGCGCAATTTCTTGGCAGTGCCGACATTGGCAGCCGTGATTGCCGGTGTCTCGGCGCGGTGCAGCGTTTCGGGCAAGGCACGGCGCAGCCACAATCCAAAAGGCAAGGTCGCGGCGCCGAGAAGAAAAGCGATGCGCCAGCCATAGGTATCCAGCGCGGCGCTGGTCATGGTCAGCGAGAGAATTTCCCCGACCAACGCACCCGCCGTCGCCGCGATCTGCTGGCTTGCAGGCTGAAACGAGACCGCCAGGCCGCGATGCCTGGCCGACGCGGCTTCCATGAGGTAGGCGGTAGTCGGACCGACTTCGCCTCCAAGCGAGAAGCCCTGTGTCAGCCGCGCCAGAATGATGATGATCGGAGCGGCGACCCCGATGGCCTCATAGGAGGGCGTGAGCCCCAGCACAAGGATGGCGATGCCCATCATCGAAAAACTCAGGATCATCGCCGGCCGGCGCCCCGCCCTGTCCGAATATGACCCGATGACGACCGCGCCTATGGGCCTGGTTACAAAACCGGCGCCAAAGGTCGCGAGCGACAATAGAAGACTGGCAAACTCGCTTTTCGACGGGAAGAACGCATGACCGATCTGCGTGGCGAAGAAGCTGTACGTAACGAAATCATAGAACTCGAGCATGTTCCCGATCGTCGCGCCGAGAACGGCGCCGAAGGTCAGGCCCTCATCTGTCGCTTCGCCCGAAGGCGGATGCACCCGATCGGAAGCGGCGGCCATGATCTGATCGTCTCTCAAAGAATCGAAAGGAAGGTCCGTGCGGTCAGTGTCTGCGCCGAGAGGCCTTGGCTGCGATCCGCGGCTTTTTGACGGTGCGTGTATCCCACAATTTGAAACCGCCCCTGAACGCGTTGCCATTGTCTCCCAATCGGGCCTTTGCTGGCAAGCGTCCAAGCTTCAGGGCATTTCCGCCTCCGAGCACGACATAGTCAGGCTCCAGCGCCGCAACGAAGTAATTGACCACATCGGCGACCTTGCGCCTCCACTTTTTCTTGCCGAGGCGCTCGAGCCCGGCCTCACCCACATAATCTTCGAAAGTCCGACCCTTGTGATAAGGCAAATGGCCAAGCTCCATCGGTTCAAGGATGCCGTCGACAATCATCGCCGAGCCGAGCCCCGTCCCCAATCCAAGAAACAGCATCCGGCCGCCCTCATAGCTGCCGAGAGCCTGCATCAGGGCATCATTGACCACGCGCGTCGGGTGGCTGAAGGCCTTTGCAAAATCAAAGCCAACCCATCCGGTGCCCAGATTGTGAGGCTCCGCCACAGGCCGGTTCTGGATCACCGGACCGGGAAAACCGACAGAAACGACTTCATAAGACCAATCGGCGGTAAGGCGCTTGACCTGCTTCACCATCTCTCTTGCCGACAGATGCGGTCCGGAACGAATTCGCGCCTGGTCAGGCCGCGACTATCCATGACCTTGACGTGGGAGCCTCCGACGTCGACCGCGAGCACGGTTTGCCGCGGCTTTCGTTTTCCCAAGAACTTTCCCCTCAACGGCTGGTCTCACATGGCTTGTGAAGTTCCGAAAAGGAAACACGGGCACAGCTCTTCAGTTGCCATGTCAGCGAAACTTTCGTCAAACAATCCGGCCATGTGGCAGCCCAGAACCGGAGCGGAGGTGACCGACGATGAACAGCAGACGAGCCTGCGTGGTCATGACAACGGTGTCCAACAGGGGGCAGGCGGAAAAGCTGGTGAGGACCGTCCTGGAGGCTCGCCTTGTGGCTTGCGTGCAGATTCAGGAGGTTGCCAGCTATTATTGGTGGGACGGCAAGATAAACCAAGATACCGAGCAGCTGCTCTATCTCAAGACCACCGGGGACAAATACCAGGCGCTGGAGGCACTGTTGATTGCCAATCACAGCTACGACACGCCGGAAATCCTGCAACTGGGCGTCGAGGCAGGTTTCGAAAAGTATCTCCAATGGATGCGAAAGGAGACCGGTTAGGAGCGCCTTTCAGCCGAGCGTCGCGCTGTCTGAAGCCTTCCGATCTCTCGGAATCACGCAATCCCGCGCGACAGTTCGACGGCGCGGTCCACCATCTGGGGAGCCAGTCCCAGATAGTTGGCAGGGTCCGTCAGGCGATCGATCGCGGCCCGGTCAAAGTGCTGCATAACCACCGGTATAGCGGCGAGCGCTTCTGCCAACGTACCGCCGTGTTCGTTGACCTTGCGGCAGGCCTCGTAAACAATGTCGTGCGCCTGTTGACGTCCGACGAAGGGGGCCATGCCCATCATGACGGCTTCCGCGACGATGAGTCCCTTGCTGATGCCAAGGTTCTGCGTCATCCGCTTTGCATCGACCGTGAGACCGCCGAGAGCGAATTTGGCTTGATTCAGCGCGCCTGCTGTCAGGATGAAGCTCTCGGGAATAGCGATCCATTCCGCGTGCCACGGCCCTGTTGCCCGCTCGAAATCATGGATCATCGCGTCGACCATCAATCCGGCGTGCTGCCGTACGGCCTTTGCGGCCGCAAGCATCAGCTCGCTCGAAATCGGATTGCGCTTCTGAGGCATCGTACTGCTCGCCCCGCGGCCCTTGACGAACGGCTCGTACACCTCGGCAAACTCGGTCGAGGCCATGATCATGATGTCGAGCGCGATCTTGCCAAGCGTTCCCGTGACCAGGGCCAGGAAGTTCACCGCTTCGGCGAACCCATCTCGGGCGACGTGCCACGTGGTAGCCGGCACGCCGAGCTTGAGCTCCTCAGCCATCGCCCGTTGCACGTCGAACCCCCTGTCCCCGAGCGAGGCTAGCGTGCCCGCCGCGCCGGCAAATTCGACCAGGGCGATGCGAGGCCGCAGTTCGGCCAACCGCTGCTGGTGGCGGTCAAACATCGCAAGCCAGATGGCGGCCTTGTAGCCGAAGGTTATGGGAAGCGCCTGCTGCAGATGCGTACGCCCCGCCATCGCCGTGTCGCGATGCTTGACGGCGAGATCTGCCAGGATGCTGCGCAATTCGCGGATGTCGCCGTCGATCAGGTCAAGCGCGTCGCGAACCTGGAGCGCCACGGCAGTATCCATGATGTCCTGCGTGGTCGCACCCCAATGAACATAGCGACCGGCATCGCCGCACATCGCAACGAGTTGGTGCACCAGCGGCAAAATCGGATACCCGACGATTTCAGTTTCGCGCCGCATATGGTCGAAATCGATGCGCTCGATCCTGGACTCGCAGGCGATGGTGTCAGCGGCATCATCTGGAATTACGCCGACGCGAGCCTCCGCCCTGGCAAGCGCTATTTCGGCGTTGATATAGCGCTGCACCAGTGCGCGATCCGAAAAGAGTTCGCGCATCGCTTGCGTCCCGAATGAATCGCGGAACAGTACGGAATCGATAACTGTGCTTGCGAGCGGCGATGACATCGCGACCTTCCTTTTAGAGTCAGCAGGCTACTACATGGAATGGATTTTAATTTAGCTGCCTAAGGGATGGGAATGTCGGAATAAATCCCCTAAAAGTCCAGCGGCGCATTGTCGACGACTTACCTTCATGACAAAGAAGGTGCGGGTCTGCCGGAAGCGCGGCAGCGCAATCAGTTGCTCCCCGTGCAGCCGGTTGAAGCGGCTAGTAAGCCTCTGTTGCGTTCGCTATTCAGCTCGCCACAGCCCGCGAGGCTACCATCATTGAAGAACTCCATTTCAGTTTAAAAAGGCGTGAACTCCCCTTACCGATTTTTCATTTTCGCTCCTGCCTGTTCCAGCAACGCCACCGACTGAGATGCGTTGATCCGGGACCGAGCGATACGGCTCTCACAAAGGAGAAATCGGATGAAGAAAATCGCCATTGCGATGCTGACAACAGCCATGATCGGTACGCCGGCATTTGCGGCATCAAACCACAATCCGCAGCCGCAAGGCGCGCAGATGCAACAACCTCAAAACAACAACCAAGCCCAGCAGAATAGCCAGGACCAGAGCGCTCAGAACCGGCAAAGCCAGCAGAACCAGCAAAGCGCCGAAAACAGCCAACCGATCCAGCCGAACAGCTTGTCCCGCGGCGAAATCCGGCAGGTTCAGAAGGTACTCGACAAGGACGGGTTCAACGCTGGAACAGCCGACGGACGCTGGGGACCGCGTACAGAGGGCGCGGTGAAGCAGTTTCAGCAAAGCAAAAAGATCCAGGCGAACGGTCAGCTTGACCAACAGACCGTCGCAGATCTCGGCCTGGATACGTCCAAGTTCTCGCAATCGCAACAGAAGTAATCTGGCTCCCTCCAGACTGATCGGCCGCGCGAAGACCTCGCGCGACCGATTTTTTGTTTGTGAAACTGTTTCGCTTTCAGGCTCCAGATGAAACGATGAGAAGATGAGATCGTTGGTTGGTTGAAACCGGGATCAAACGTCATGTCGCCCTACAGCCAGTCGTCTCGCACCATCATTGTCACCGGCGCTTCAGCCGGCGTCGGCCGCGCGATTGCGCACCGCTTTGCTCGCGCCCACGATCGCATCGGCCTGATAGCCCGTGACGAGGCGGCATTGAGGGACGTCCAGCAGGAATTGCAGGCCATGGGAGCGGAAGCGGAGTATGAGGCCATCGACGTCGCCGACGCCGACGCCATGTTTGAAGCTGCCGAGCGCCTGGAACAACGCCTCGGCAAGATCGACATCTGGGTCAACGACGCCATGGAGACGCTGTTTTCAACGGTTGCCGAAACTCATCCCGACGAATTCCGGCGGGTTACTGAGGTTTGCTATCTTGGCTTCGTACACGGAACGATGGCGGCCCTGAAGTCGATGCGGCCGAGACGACGCGGCCGCATCATCCAGATCGGGTCAGCGCTCGCCTACCGCGGCATCCCGCTTCAGGCTGCATATTGCGGAGCCAAGCATGCCATTCGCGGCTTCACCGATGCGCTTCGCACGGAACTGCTGCATGAGGGGTCCGGCATCATCGTCAGCATTGTCGATCTTCCCGCTGTCAATACGCCGCAGTTCGACTGGGCGCGCGCGCACACGCGCAACAGCCCGCGCCCCATGGGACAACCGGTTCAGCCAGAAGTCGTCGCTGACGCCGTGTTCCGCGTGGCCCGGCGCTCGGCGCGGGAATATTGGCTCGGGTGGCAAACGCTCACGACCATTCTGGCCAATACCATCGCGCCTGCATGGCTGGATCACTACCTCGCGCAGAAGGCCATTGCGGGCCAGCAGACGAACACCCGACTCGTGCCCGGACGCGAAGACAATCTCGATCACCCCGTCACGCGGCTCCATCGCACCCACGGCTCATTCGACGCGATATCTGCTTCACGTGCTCCACTGGTGAGCGGAGAAGTAGCGCGGGCGGGCAGCGTCATCGCCGGCGCAGCTGTGTTCTTCGCACTCGGCGCCTTGGCTGCCCGGCGACAGGGTCGATGAATGTAGGTGAGCGGTTCGACCGGACAACAGCTGCGGCTAAGTGGTGATAAGTTCTCCGCGCCGCGCCATGGCCCTGATCCGGTCGGCCGTGCGGCATGCGATGGCCTGAATGGTGAGCGAAGGATTGACCCCGCCCACCGTCGGAAACACCGAACCGTCGCAAATCCAGAGATTTGGGATATCCCAGGAGCGACAATCTGCATTGACGACGCTACTCTTGCGGTCGAACCCCATTCGTGCCGTCCCGTTGAGATGACAAGTGTCATCTGTTTCATCCCAGATGTCGCGAGCCCCGGTCGCTTGAAGCGCCTGCCGCATGAACCGGAGCGAGTGCGCGATCAATCGCTTGTCATTATCGGAGTAGGAATGGGTAACGCGGGGGATGCGCAAGCCATATTGGTCGCGCTCGTCAGTCAGCGTGACGCAGTTGCGCTCCTGCGGCAAGGTTTCCCCGACGATTTTCAGGCCAACCTGATGGTTGTACTTTTCCATCTCATCGAGAAGCGCCTGGCCCCATAGCCCGCGTTTGCTGGATTGCGTGGCTCCCCATAACATCGGAAGCGGTCCCTGGCTCATATAGCTATAGCCGCCGTGGAAGTCTTTCCCTTCATCGGAATAGTTCCAGTGTTCCGTGATGGCCAACGACGGCGGGCCCTTGTATGAGCGTATCTCGCGGTCGCTGATGCCCCAGACCGCCTGATTCGCCTGGACCATCAGATTCTTGCCGACAAGGCCGGACGAATTCGCAAGGCCTTGCGGGAATTTTCCGCTCGCGGAATTGAGAAGA
Source organism: Bradyrhizobium sp. (assembly GCF_027451485.1). GTDB lineage: Bacteria > Pseudomonadota > Alphaproteobacteria > Rhizobiales > Xanthobacteraceae > Bradyrhizobium. The sequence continues at coordinate 47,494 of NZ_DAIDJE010000132.1, read as the reverse complement.
AGCCGCGGGGTCTCGATGGAATAGCCGGCGACCACGACGTTTCTGGCCTTCTGGAAGCGCCAGCGTCCCTCGCGCAGATAGTGCACGCCGGTGACGAGGCCGCGGGAGTCATGTTCGATCGAGCCAACCATGGCGAGGTCGCGAATCTCCGCCCCGGCCTCAAGCGCACGTGGCAGCCAGGTCACGAGCACGCTCTGCTTGGCATTGGTCGAGCACCCGATCACGCACATGCCGCGATAGACGCAGGGGTGTGCCAGACCGCGCGGGGCGGAAAGCGTTGCAAGCGGGGTCGCCGTCCAGCCGATGCCAAGTGCCTCGGCCCCTTCTGCAAGCACCAGGGCAGCCGCGTTCAGTTCATGCGCGCGATAGGGATAGCGCGGGCGTTTCGGCCCCCATGGATAATTGATCGGACCGGAGACCTTCAGGGTCTGCTCAACCTCGGCGTAATAGTCCCACATCTCGCGCCAATCGATCGGCCAGTCCGCGCCATAGCCGAGTATGCTCAGCGACTTGAACCATTCTGGCCGGAAGCGCAGCGAGACCATCGCGAAATGAACCGTCGACCCGCCAACGCTCTTTCCTGAATTGTTGGATCCGAGTTGGAGCGGATTTTCACCATCGACAATGCGCTCGTCGGTCCAATAGAGTTTAGACTGATGCATCTCGTCGGAAGCAAAGTCCTCCAGCGGACGCCAATAGGGCCCGGCGTCGAACGCAACGACTGAAAAGCCGTACTCGGCCAGCTTACAGGCCAGCGTTCCGCCGCCGGCGCCGGTACCGACAATCGCGAAATCCACGGGCTGGTCTTCCCGATACTCGCGCATCGTTACCCAGCCGCCTGGCCGGAATACGTCGGGGGCGCGCCCGTTGAGGGCACGAGGTGCGGTTTCAGCCGACATGTTCGTTGTCCCGGCGCGCCTCTTCTTCGCGGCCGACTTTTGCCTCGGCTGCTTCCCACGGGTCGCGGCGATCAAAGTTCATCCGGACATAACCGCGCGGGCTTGCCGGGCCGCCGAACCCGATCTCGCTCCAGGAGGCGGGATGCGCGTAATACGCAGTGACAATGTCGTGCAGCAGGCGTTTGGCAAAAAACAGCTGCGCTGGAAGTCCCGCCCAGGCGGGGCTGGCAACCTCTCCCTTTTGCACCTTGCGCAGCACCGCACGCTGTTGCTCCTGCCCTAATTCGCAAAACGACTTGCCGCTTTCGAGCGCAGCCTCGGCATCGATCGCCGCAAGACCTTTCCGCCACGCGTCGCCCTGGGCGGGGAGCCGCGCGTCGCGATAGCCATCGCCTTTGCCGGAATAGAGCTTTTGATCAATCATCGCCGCGATCGGCGCCTTCGGAAAATGATGAGCCGGCTGCGGAACGATCTGTTCGCAGATCGCACGCAGGGCTCGCCACTCGGCCTGATCGCAGAACCGGTGAAAATCCTCATCGATGGCAAGCCGCGCGTCGATGACCTCGCGCGTCTGGTCATTCCAGGAAGGCGAGTTGCGCTTGTTGAGAACGTTGTAGCCGGGGTAGCGCTCGGTCATGTCGATGGGCTTCGTTGTTCCTTGTCTACCAGCGAAAGTGCAGCAAGTCCGCCGAGCGCAAGACCCGTGAAGGACGGGGGCGCCGGCAAGGGAGGTCCGCCTAGCAGGTTCTGGCTCCAGTTGCGCCAGCCCCCCATGCTGCGCGAGACGCCGTAAGCATGGAACGCTACGCCGGCAAAGCCGAGCAGCGCCGTGAGGTTGAGGCAGGCCTTCGCCGCGCGCCGGAGAGCGTTGCCGGGATTGATCACGCTCGCGGCAAGCAGGCCGGCAGCCACGGGCGGCAGCGTGACTGGAAGAAACATGCCTGGATTCTGAAACGCGCCGCGAAAGTGCAGCAATCCCGCCTCGGCAGCGGTCCCCGCCAACCCCGCTGATGTCAGGAGGCCGAGCGTCTGACCGGCTGGGTGGCCCAAGATCCTGGACGAGCGATCTTCCCGCACCTTTTCCGCACCCCGGCCGAGCGCGCCGGCCAGCAGCAGCGCCACAGGCGCACCGAGGGGAGCTGCGTAGAACAGGTTGAGCCACGAGAAGCGGCCAGGCCTTTTCAGAATATTGTAACCGTGGAAGCCCAGGCCGATCACGCCCGTCATCGCCGCAACACCATAGAGGCCGTCGCGGAGAACATGCGACCTTGCGCGCGTGTCGAGGACACCAAACAAACTGGCAGCCAGTGCAAGCGCCGAGACGCCCAAAGGGACATACATCGCGCGGTTCTGGAATGACCCGCGATAATGCTCGATGCCACTGTCCGCCAGCACCGACAACGAAAGCAGCGCCGCTCCGAGATTGAGCTGTCTGCCCGCGGCATTCCGCCATTGGGCTTCGCGAGACGAGGTGGTCACGGGCCGCACATGGGTTCGCAGCACATCCGGCACGGCATATTTTTGCCGCAGATTGCTCGCCGCCTCATGAAGGGAGGTCAGCGAGTCTTGCTGCCTTCTGGTTATTCGCGCCGCCCTCATGTCAGCGCCTCCCCCGACGCGAGATAGCGTGCAGCGTCGGAAGCCTTGAATTCGAGCCCGTGGCCGGGCCGGGTAAAGTCCGGCGCGATCGTTCCATCCTCGATGGTCGGCGCGCCATCGAACAGCATCTGCTCGATGCGGACATGATCGTGAAACCATTCGATGTGGCGCAATTTCGGGATGGCGCAGGCGACGTTCCGGTGCATCGATGGCGCGCAATGCGCCGATGTGTCGATGTGGCTCGCCTCGGCAAGGGTCGATACCGTGAGAAAGCCCGTTATGCCGCCGCAGCGTGTCACGTCGGCTTGAAGCACGTCTACCGCATCGCAGCCCAGCAAAACGCGCGCGTCATCGAGCGTAAAGATATACTCGCCAGCGGCCACGTCCACGCCGGCGGGCGCCCCCTTGCGGACGTCCTGCAACCCCTGCACGTCGTCGGACGAAACCGGCTCCTCGAACCAACGGAGATCGATATCCCGCGTCTGCTCTGCGAACCGTAAAGCCTGCTGCACGGCAAACGCGCCGTTAGCATCAACAAACAGCTGGCATTCGCCGATAGCGGCGCGGGCGACCTCGGTACGTTTCGGATCACGCCAGGGTTCGCTGCCGATCTTCATCTTGACGAAACGGCACTTATCAACCTGCGCCCAACGCCCGAGTTGCTCACGCAGTTCGCTGTCCGAGTATGAGGTGAAACCGCCGCTGCCGTAGACCGGCACCCGGTCGCGACAGCACCCGAGCAGCTTTGCAAGGGATACCGACAGGATTTTTGCCTTGAGGTCCCAAAGTGCGAGGTCGATCGCCGAGATCGCGCAACCGGCGATTCCAGAACGACCGAGATTGCGCACTGCGCGCTGCATCGCGATCCAGCAACCGGCAATATCAAAGCAGTCGTAGCCGCTGACGGCCGGCCCAAGCATCTCCTCAATGAGACCAACCACCGAGGAATGTGCGTACGTCATGCCGATCCCGCGATCGCTGCCGGTGTAAACACGGACGACAACCAGGACCGTTGACGTCCATGCCAGCGTGCCGTCCGCCTCGGGCCGATCGGTGGGGATGCGATAGGCTGCCGCGCGGACCGCAGTGATCGGCGCGCCACAGCGCTCATCCATCGTCCCTGCTCCCTCCGGGCAAAATCGACTCCAGAACCTGACGGGCCGCACCTGCGATTACCCGAGATTCATTTGGATCGCCCTTGATCAAGGCTTCAGTAAACTTTTTGGCCTGCTGCAACGTGATATGAGGCGGCAGTGGCGGCACCTCCGGATCGGTCTTGACCTCGAGCACGACCGGACGGTCGGCGGCGAGCGCCTCCTCCCATGCCGCGCCAAGCCGGTTCGGGTTGTCGACATAAATTCCCTTCAAGCCGATCAGTTCGGCAAAGCGATGATACGGAACGTTGGGAATTTGCTGCGAAGCCTCGAATTTCGGGTCGCCTTCCATGACCCGCTGCTCCCAGGTCACCTGGTTGAGGTCCTCGTTGTTGAGCACGCACACGATCCAGCGGTGATCAATCCACCGGCGCCAGTATTTCGCGACAGTGATCAATTCAGCCATGTTATTCATCTGCATCGCACCATCACCGACCATCGCAATGACCGGCCGATCCGAATGAGCGAACTTGGCCGCGATGGCGTAGGGGACTGCGGCGCCCATCGATGCAAGGCCGCCCGACAATGAACCCATCATGCCGCGTCTGATCTTGACGTCACGCGCGTACCAATTGGCGCAGGATCCGGAGTCGCTGGTCAGAATGACGCGGTCGGGAAGCCTCGGCGAAAGCTCCCAGGCTATGCGCTGCGGATTGACCGGCTTCGCCGGCTGCATCGCGCGCTCTTCGAGCGTCTTCCACCACTTGTCCAGATTGGATGCGATCCGCTTCCGCCATGTGCCATCTGCTTTCTGGTCCAGCAATGGCAACAGCGCTCTCAGCGTTTCAGCGGCATCGCCGACCAGATTGACTTCCATTGGATAGCGTAACGACAGCATGTCCGGCGCGATATCGATCTGAACACCCCGCGCCTTTCCTTCCTTCGGAAGAAATTCGGAGTATGGAAAGCCTGAGCCGATCATCAGCAACGTGTCGCATTCCATCATCAGGTCATAGCTCGGTTCGGTTCCGAGCATGCCGATCGAGCCGGTGACCCACGGCAGATCGTCCGGCAACACCGCCTTGCCAAGCAGCGCCTTTGCTGCGCCCGCGCCGAGCTTGTCGGCGACCGCAATGACTTGATCGGCCGCGCCCAGTGCGCCAGCGCCCACAAGGAGTGCGACTTTCTTGCCGCTATTAAGCACATCGGCGGCTCTGCGCAGGTCGGCCTCATACGGAACGGTCTTCGGCCGGGTAAACCCGACGCCGGAGTGAACGGTGCCATGCGCACGGGGAGGCTCCACGTAGGCGAGTTCCTGCAAGTCGTTCGGCATTATGATCGCCGTCACCCTGCGTTCGCCGATCGCGGTCCGCACTGCCCGATCAACAAGGTGGCGCACTTGCGCCGGCGAGGACGCCTGCTGGACAAACGCACCGGCGACATCCTTGAACATCGCCGGAAGATCGACCTCCTGCTGATAGTGGCCGCCGATCGCTGTTCGCGCCTGCTGCCCCGCGATCGCGAGCACCGGCATGTGGTCGAGCCTTGCGTCGTACAACCCTGTTATAAGGTGAGATGCACCGGGGCCGGACGTCGCAATACATACGCCGAGTTCTCCAGTGAACTTCGCATACGCGGAGGCCATGAAAGCAGCCATTTCCTCATGCCGCGCCTGGATAAACTCGATCTTGCCTCGTGCCCGGTTGAGCGCACCGAATACGCCGTTGATGCCATCACCGGGATAGCCGAATATCTTTCGCACGCCCCAGGCGTGCAAACGTTCAACAAGGAAATCGCCGACGGTCTGCGCCATCTGATCACCTTTCGCAGATTGATGTATTTGAAGGACCAACAGAGCGGCGCGGGCTCCGTTCCCTCGCGCCTGATCGGTTTGTTGTGGTCACGCAGAAGTGTCGAATCGAAAAATGATGCCGACAAAAATGATGGGGACTCAGACGATGATGACACCCAGAAAATAACCGGCAGTGGCGGCCTGGGGTTTGGTGCACCGCCTGCCTCATGACAAGGCCATGGGCGTCGAAGCCGCAAAACGCTCACGGGAGAAGAGCGCGTCCCTTAGACCAGTTTTGTCCGCTGAAACAAACCGAGTCCGGCAGAACCCGGGCGGAATTGTCCGCCCGGGTTCTGCCAAGCTTGGTTGAAAGCCCCCGGCCGCGACCGGCCGGAGGCTTCACATTGAGCACAATTATCGCTTCTGCGGCTCCCAAGACGTGGTGGTCTTGTTGTATTGGAAGCCGGGCGCGCCTTTCAGGCTGTCTTTCGACTCGTCCAGCGTGAGGTACCACTTGTCGTTTTTCTTTTCGTTCTTCACAGCCGTAAACGGCACGATCACGTCCTTTTCGCCGGCGCCAAGGAAGCCGCCGACGCCGATCACAAGCGCGGTCACCTTGCCGGATTTATCCACGAGCACGTCGTCAACACTCCCAATCTTCGATTGCTGAGGATTGTAGACGTCCTGCTTGTAGTAGTCGGTTATCGTGACGCTGTCAGACGGCGCGGTCGACATCGCCGTGGTCGCCGCATAGGCACCCGAAACCAGAGTTGTGGCGGCAAAGCACGCAATAGCAATCCTGTTCATGAAAACCTCCTCCAGATTTGCCTGTGTGAAACGGAACAGCGCAATAAACGTTCCGCGGCTGAGCGGCCATTGCAGCGCCTCCGGACAGACGTGGTCCGCCCACTTCTGCACACAGGAACCTTGGCCCCAGTTGTTTCTTACGTTCCTCACATCCGCACTCGTTGCACCATCATGACTCCTTCGGGCTTGCATCAGGATCCTTTCGAGCTTCAGCGCTTTATCGCGGCCCAGGATCCCTTGTATTCGACTGTCACCGCCGAACTCCGCCGGGGACGCAAGCAAATGCACTGGATGTGGTTCATTTTTCCGCAAGTCATTGGTCTTGGGCGCAGCTCGATGGCAACGCGTTATGCGATTCGCTCGCGCGAGGAAGCGTCGGCCTATCTTGCCCACCCGCTTTTGAGCGGGCGTCTCCTGGAATGTACGGAGTTGGTCCTCGGAAACACCGAAAAGACCGCGCATGATATTTTTGGATCGCCGGACGATATGAAATTTCGCTCGTCCATGACGCTGTTCAGCGCAGTTAGCGCGCGGGCTATTTTCCAGACCGCGATCGACAGGTTCTATGAGGGTATTCCCGACGAGGCCACGTTGGCGATCATGGCGAATTGGCCGTCCTAAGGATCCGCTGAGCGGCGGCCCGGTCTTTGGCTTTTCCGGCTGCGCCGGCACATCAGGAGGTGAGCCACATCATTCCTCCGAGTTCCCGACATGGCCTAGGTCGGCGACTGCAAGCCGCTCGAATTGACCCACTCGTCGATGTGTGCCGCCGTGTCAGCGCGGCTTGCCCTCTTCAAGAGGTCTTCTCTTTCGGGACCCGGAGGTAGCGCGGACGCTTGCTCGCGCACTTCTTCGGCAAACGCCATCAGCCGCTCCTTCAACGGGGTCGTTTGCTTGAACCGTCGTCTCTTTTTCATGGCCCACTCCATCCACACAGAGCCGTCAATGGCGTCAGACTATGGGCCGCGGATTCGCTCCGCGACAACCTAGGTTAAGGTCGATAAAAAACGCGCTGATGGAAGCACTGAACGAGCAGAAGGCTGTATTCGCACGTGCTCCGCAACCTTACCGCTAACAAGACCCTTTGGTAACCAGCTCATCTTGAGTAATGTCTTCGTTCGTAATGCCGTTGCGAAATGGCAGCACGCATCTGCCTCAAGCGTATCGTCGGGTCCATCCAGCCGTCTCCGCCCTCGCCGATGAGCGAAGAAGAACCTCGCTGTAAGCTCAGGCGGGGGAACAATATGCCCCTTCCCAGCCTTGAGTTGCATTCCGCGGCTGACAGGCCTTCTATCGCGAGTATCATGGCGCGCGTTCTCATCGGCACATCTGGCTGGCACTACACGTCGTGGCGCGGACCTTTCTTTCCAGCCGATCTGCCACTCAAGAGCCAGCTGCAATACTACGCCAGTCAGTTTCAAACCACGGAGCTGAACGGCGTCTTCTACCGGACGCCAAGCCTTGATGCCGTCAAGGCCTGGCGGTCTCAGACCGGCAAGGACTTCGTCTTCACGTGGAAAGCGTCGAAATTCATAACGCATTGGAAGAAGCTGTCGGACAATTCGGCCAACAGCCTCGCCCTGATTGAAGAAAGGCTCGCCATTCTGGGCGAAAAAGCCGGACCGGTCCTGTTTCAGTTGCCGCCGAATTTCGAAGCCGACGCAGATCGGCTGCTGTCGTTTTTCAAGCTGCTGTCGAAACAGCGCCGCTACAGCTTCGAGTTTCGGCATCCGAGTTGGTATCAGCCAGACATCCTGAGAATTCTGTCGCAGAAAAATGCAGCGCTTTGCCTGTCCGATCACCACGACGCTCCCGCACCTTGGAAGCGCACCGCCGACTTCGTCTACATTCGCGGCCACGGCCCGGGAGGGCAGTATCGGGATCATTATCGAGGCCCAACCTTGTCGAGATGGGCGGCACGGATCAAATCGTGGAAGAAGCAGGGCTATGACGTCTTTGTGTTTTTCGACAACGACCAGAAAAGCGCAGCTCCCGCGGATGCGCTGAAACTGAAGCGGCTCCTGGACCCGGCAGTCAGCAGGCGAACCGCTGATCGCGACAAGTCTCGAGCGGGCGCCGGGAAGGGCCGCCGAGCGTGAAGTCGATGTCAACGTTGGTGCACCGTTATTCGACTGAGACGCGAATAATGCCGGCTCTCATCATTCCGAGCGCCCGAGCCGCGCTGAGAGACAAATCGATGACTCTCCCGCGCACAAAGGGGCCGCGGTCATTGACGCGGCAATGGATCGAGCGGCCTCTGTAGCTCACGGTCACGATGCTTCCAAAAGGTCGCGTGCGGTGAGCGCATGTCATGCCGTGACCGCGGCCGCCATAATAGGAAGCCAAACCGGTTTCGGCGTGGGCAGACGAGACAAGGAGAATCGAGAGAGCAGCCAGCAAGGTTGTCAGATGCATGAGGGTTCTCGCCTATGCGGGTTCCCTGCCTGCTGCTCTCTAAGCCGAAAACCGTGGCCGCGACTTGACCAAAATCTGGCGACCACGTGTCGTAGACGCGGATCCCATGCCCGGCGTTTGTGGGCTGCACCGCTGCACCCGACTGCGGGGGATGTGGAGCGATGGCCCGCGATTGCTGAGCTCTGGAATAGCCGGCGGTTATCGGAACAGGAGCCAACGATCTGGATGCGCGGACAACGACGGACCGGCTTGTGAATTCGCCAGCGAAGCGCCACTGAGGCCCAAACCAAATCGGACGTGGAGGCGCCGCGGCATCCACGTCCCACTCGTTCAACCAGAGATCACTTGCCCTGCACTTCCTTGATGGCTTCGCGCGCGTTACGGAAGGAATCCATCCCCGCAGGGACACCGCAGTAGACTGCGACCTGAAGCAAGACTTCCTTGATCTCTTCTACAGTGACCCCGTTCGTCAGAGCGCCCCTGACGTGCAGCTTCAACTCGTGGGTCTTGCCGAGTGCACTCAGCATCGCAAGATTGATGAGACTGCGCGTCTTCCGATCGAGTCCCGGTCGCGTCCACAGCGCACCCCAGCAAAACTCGGTCGACCATTCCGCCATGGTTCGGGTGAATTCGTCTGCGCCCGCGATCGACTTGTTGACGTAGTCTTCGCCAAGCACTTCCTTGCGAACCTTGAGGCCCTTTTCGAACAATTCGGTCTTGCTCATGATCAATCTTCCATTTTCTTGATGATTCGGCGCACCTGGATTCCTCGCCGCGCCGAGTGCATCCACCCGGAGCGATTTGCTCCCCATTTGCCGTAGCAATCCTAGTCCGCGGCAAGGATCAGTGTCGACCGCAAATTCCCCTCCCCGGCGGGACTGCCAGACAACTCAAAAAGTTGCAGGGGCTCGCCTCGTCAATTCAACAACAGGAGCGCCCAGCCTCGAAGTCGCAAGAGGACCCTCATCGACTTGGCCTGGGTGGGCTCGTTTGAAGCACGTTGCGGAAATGCAGATTTTCTCGCTAAGCCGCGAGCGCGGTACCGACGCAGCGGAGCGCAAGCGTGCAAGATCAGGATAGTGGCTTGGGGCGCCGTCTTTTTGGATCAGGCTGATTTGGGAGCTTGAAGCGCATCAAGCAACGCCTCCCCGGCGACCCGCTTCAAATCATCCAGTCTGACGATGCCGGCCTGGGCTGCCTTCAGGAGCCGCTGGGCGACGAATGCACGCGTTTCGTGATCGCCGCCGTGAGAGAGGTTTGCGAAGACCTGCTCGAGCACGAACTCGAGCCGCGCTTTGAAGCCGTCGCCAATCTTCATCGAGACACTACTCCAGAAAAAGACCGCCGAACAAAACGATATGCGCCATGCCTTGGTTCCAAAGACCTCCATTCTCAAATTAATATTAGCGGTCGCATGATCGGCCGGTTGCCCGCTCGGATACCGCAGCGCAACCGGATCAAGGCACGGCGATGTCGTCGAAAGGAAGCTTGATCCGACCGACGATTCTTCTGCGTCCACCAGCTCAGATCGCGCGGCTTCAGCCCCCTGCTCGGCGCCGTCCCGGACATTTTTTGCCGCCCCGTCGAGCCATCCTGCGTCACCTCACAAGGTAGAAAAAACTGGCACAATCCGATCAGAGTAAAGGTCCTCGAATGATGATATGACCTATTCGTCGTGTCATTGGATATTACTCGAGGGGGGCGAATGAATGAGACTGGCAAGCTATCTCCGGAACGGCACGCGACATTACGGCGCGGTGGTCGGAACAGGAATTGTTGACCTCACCCGTCGCATCGGCCGCGACTTCCCGGACCTGAAAGCCCTTATCGCTCGCGAGGGTCTGAGCGCCGCACGGGAAGCGATCGCCGGCCAGGCTCCCGATCACCTCCTCGCAGACATGGTCTTGCTGCCGCCGGTCGATACGCCGGAAAAGCTCTGGTGCATCGGCGTGAACTACATGGACCGCAATGCCGAGTACAAGGACAATTCCGATCTGCCGAAATTTCCGAGCCTCTTTGTCCGCAATGCTTCTTCCGTGGTCGGCGCAGGTCAGCCGATCGAAAAGCCAAAAGTGTCCGATCAGCTCGACTACGAAGGCGAGCTCGTGATCGTCATCGGCAAGCCAGGCCGCCACATCCCGCGCCAACAGGCATGGTCGCATATATTTGGAATCACTCTCTGCAACGAGGGAAGCGTGCGGGACTGGCTGCGTCACGGCAAGTTCAACGTCACGCAAGGCAAGAATTTCGACCGGTCAGGCAGCATCGGCCCGTGGATCGTGACATCCGACGAATGTGATCCCCGCGGGCCCCATGACATCGTTACCCGTGTCAACGGCGAGATCAGGCAGCAGGACACGACCGAACGCTTGATGTTCCCGTTTGACTTCCTGATCGCCTATCTCTCCATCTTTGCAACCCTCAAACCGGGCGACATGATCGCGACCGGCACACCGACCGGCGCCGGGGCGCGCTTCGATCCGCCGCGCTGGCTCAAGCCTGGAGATGTGGTCGAAGTCGAGTCGTCGCGCATCGGCGTGCTCCGCAACGCTGTGGTTGCCGAGACCTAGCGCGGCGCAGTGTATTCCCGAGGGTTGCGCCGGCTCTGAAGTCCAGCCAAATTCCGCTTCCGACAGACCAGCGCAAGCCGAGGCCTTACCATGCTCGATTCCAAAACTGCCGAAAGGAACAGGGAAACTGAGACAGGTTTCGCCCCACACACGTCCCACTGGGGCGCATTTTCGGCCCGGATGCGGGCTGGCGAGCTTGAGGTCCGGCCGCATGAGGACGATCCGGATCCGAACCAGATCATCCAGAATTTTCCTGCCGCGCTGCGTCATCGGGCGCGGATCGCCCGGCCGATGGTGCGCAGGGGCTGGCTTGAGAACGGCCCGGGTGCGGACGAGCGGCGCGGGCGCGATGAATTTGTTCCATTATCCTGGAATGAGGCACTCGACCTGCTCGGCAAGGAACTTGCCCGCGTTCGCGACGGCGCCGGGCCGGGCGCCATCTTCGGCGGCTCGTACGGTTGGGCAAGCGCCGGCCGTTTTCACCACGCCCAGAGTCAAATCCATCGCTTTCTGAATATCGCCTGCGGCGGCTATGTAAAATCGGTCAACAGCTATTCGTCGGGCTCGTCCCAGGTCCTGATCCCGCACATCATTGGTGATTACGAGGGTCTGACAAAGCGCAATGTCACCTGGGAGCAGATTGCCGAGCACAGCGAGATTGTGCTCGCTTTCGGTGGCATGGCCTTGAAGAATTCGATGGTCGCAGGCGGTAGCGTCAGCAAGCACGTCGAACGCGGCGCGATGCGGCGGGCGGCGGAGCGCGGCTGCGATTTCGTGTTGGTGAGTCCGCTGCGCGTCGATTTGCCGGACGAGGCAAAAGCCGAGTGGCTCTCGTGCATTCCCGGCAGCGACACCGCGCTGATGATGGGAATCGTCCACACCCTCGTCACCGAAGGCAAGCACGATCGTGCTTTCCTGGAGCGCTTTACCGTGGGCTGGCCGGTCTTCGAGCGCTACCTGCTCGGCGAGACGGACGGCCAGCCGAAGAATGCTGCGTGGGCGGCAGCTCTCACCGGTGTCGCCGCTGATGCGATCGTTGCGCTCGCCCGCCGTCTGCACGGCAAACGCACGCTCGTCACCGTCTCGCATTCGCTGCAGCGCGCCGTGCATGGCGAGCAGCCGGTCTGGATGGGCATGGTGCTTGCGGCGGCGCTCGGGCAGATCGGCCTGCCCGGGGGCGGCTATAACTATGCGCTCGGCGCGATCGCCTATTACGGGCGCCGTTACAATGCGGTGCCCGTGCCGACCTTCTCGCAGGAGAAAAACGGCGTGCGCGACTACATTCCGGTAGCGCGTATCGCCGACATGCTGCTCCATCCCGGCGAAACCTACCGGTACAATGGTCAGACCCGGGTTTATCCCGAGATCAAGCTGGTCTACTGGGCGGGAGGCAACCCCTTCCATCACCACCAGGACCTCAACCGCTTGCGCAAGGCCTTCGCGCGCCTCGACACGCTGGTTGTGCACGAGCTCGCCTGGACCGCAACAGCCCGCCACGCCGACATCGTCTTGCCCTGCACGATGACACTCGAGCGGGAAGATATCGGCGCAAACTCGAACGACCCGCTGCTTGTGCCGATGCATCCTGTCGCTGCCCCCTATGGCGAGGCGCGTGACGACTACGCAATCTTCGCCGATCTTGCCGAGCGGCTCGGGGCGCGCGAAGCCTTCACCGAGGGGCGCAGCGTGCGCCAGTGGCTCGAACATCTCTATGAGCCGACCCGCGAGGCACTCGCTGCCGCCGGATTGCCCGCGCCGAGCTTTACCGAGTTCTGGGCCAGCAAGGGCTATCTCCTGCCGCAGCAACCCGACGACGGCGGTTATCTTCGCGCCTTTCGCGACGACCCCGGCGCAAATCCGCTGCCAACGCCCAGCGGCAGGCTGGAGATTTATTCCGAGACCATCGCGAGCTTCGGGGAGTCCGACTGTCCGGGCCATCCCACCTGGCTCGGACCGGCCTACGTCCCCGACAAGACCACGCCCTACGTGCTGATCGCCAACCAGCCGCGCACGCGGTTGCACAGCCAGCTCGATTTCGGCGCGCACAGCAGCGCCTTGAAGCACCGGGGTCGCGAGGTGGCAACCATGCACCCCGATGATGCAAAGCTGCACGGCATTTCAGAGGGCGACATCATCCAGCTATCCAATGAACGCGGCGCCTGCCTCGCGGGCGTCACCCTGACGGACGGCATTCGGCGCGGCGTGATCCAGCTTCCAACCGGCGCCTGGTATGACCCTGCCGATCCGCAAGAAGACAAGCCACTCTGTGTTCACGGCAATCCGAATGTCCTGACGCGCGACATCGGAACGTCGGCACTGGCGCAGGGCTGCACCGGCCAATTGACGACGGTTCAGGTGCAGCGTTTCGACGGCAACCTGCCGCCGATCCAGGCTTTCGACCCGCCGATACCGTCGGATACTGCGGCCGCCTAGTACCGCCGATCTGAAGTCCCTGCACCACAAGCGGCGAATTCGATCAGGGACTTCGGATCGATAAAGCGGAACTAGAATTGGTAAATTAGTGCCCATGACTTTCCGAAGTTTCGTGAAAGTGGGTGCTGAGGTGTAACACGAACTTCGGAAAGTAGGCACCAGGCCACCGAGCATGAGCCGGCAGGCGGAGGAGACGGATCAGGCCGGTCAATGCCCTTCGACCAGATAGGGCACGATATGGGTGAACCACGGCACGAAGGCGACCGCCAGCACGCCCGCGATCAGCACGATCAGATAAGGCAGCATCGCCTTGGAGGTCGCTTCGACGTCCGCCTCGGCCACGGCACATGAGATGTAAAAGCAGATTCCGATCGGCGGGATGAAGATGCCGATGCCCATCGCCAGCAGCATCACCATCGCATAATGGATGCTGTCGATTCCAAGCTGGGCCGCGATGGGCAGAAGCAGGGGACCCAGAATGATGAGCACCGGCAAACCTTCCAGGAGCGACCCAATCGCGATCAACAGGACGATCGAGCCGATCAGGAAGAAGGTAGGGCTGTCGCCGACGGTGTGCAGAAGGTGAATGAGCACCGCAGGCAGATTGGCGACCGTCAGCGTCCATGCGAACGAACCTGCGCAGGCGATGATGAACAGCACCATCCCCGCGAGCAGGCCGCATTCCACGGCAATGGAAAAAAAAGTCGCAAGTCCAATGCTGCGGTAGACGAAGATGGAGAGAGCGAGGCCATAGAACACGGCGACGGCCGATACTTCGGTAGGGGTTGCATATCCGAACTTGATTCCGACGATCATAATCACCGGCATGATCAACGGCAGGATTGCGCTTCCGCTCGCCCGTATCACTTCGCCCAGACTGGCGCGCGTGGCGCGCGGCGTATCGCGGCGCCATGCAAAGAAGTAGATCGCCACCATCAGGAAAAGAGCGATCACCGCTGCAGGAAGAAGACCTGCGATGAACAATGTTCCGATCGAAATCGAGGTCACCGAGCCGAGAACCAGCATGGCGATGCTGGGCGGGATCGTTTCGGACATTGCGCCTGCCGCTGACAAAACGGCGGCGCCCTCTTCGGCACGATAGCCTTGCCTCTTGAGTTCGCGCCGCAGCACCGATCCGACGGCGACGACGTCCGCTGCCTTCGACCCGGAAATGCCGGAGACGAGATAAATAGTGACGACGACGACCTGGAGCAGTCCCCCGCGCAGGTGGCCGACCAGGGCGGTGGCAAAACGGACCAGCCGCAGGCTGATCCCGCCCTTCTCCATGATCAGCCCGGCCCAAATGAAGAATGGAAGCGTCAGCAGGATGAAATTGCCTGTGCCATCGACGGTATTTTGTGCCGCAGCGATCAGCGGTGCCGCGTCCGTGATCTGGAGAAAGAACAGCGAGCCGAGCAGCATCGAAAAACTGACGGGGAGGCCCAGCAGAACCGCGACGAAAAACAGCGGCAGCATGATTGTCAGGCCGACGGCCATGTCTGGTCGCGGAAGAGCGCCTGTGGCGACGATGGCCACGACCGCAGCCACAAGCGGCACCATCATGCCGGTATGACGTGCGGAATGTTCGAACAGCAGCCGCTCAGCCGAGAAGACCGCAATCAAGCTGAGCCCGACGTTGAAGGGCAGCACGATCCAGGCGTTGCTGATCTGCAGGATTGGCGTGTAGGCGGTCAACGCCACCTTGAACAGATCGAAGGAGACCCACAGCGTAATCAGGGCGACGCAGAGGATAAAGGCATCTACCGCGGCCGCCGTGGCCTCGCGTGCTCCGGGCGCGAAGAAGCGAGTCACGAATTGGATCGCCGTGTGGTGACGCGCCCGATAGGCTAGCGCTCCTCCGAGAAAAGCCACGGTCGTCAAACAAAGCTTGGAAGCTTCGTCTGACCAAAGCAAAGACTCGGAGGAAATGAACCGTATCGATATGTCGGTAAGGACGACCGAAAGTTCGCCGATCAAGGCAGCGACGACGACGACGCGGCCGACAACATCGATCAGGTCCAGCGTCCGCCGGACAACCATTGCGAGCGCCCTGCTGCGCCAAACGACCCCGCGCTCGGCGTGGGGCGTGAGCGAATGGTGCAAGCTCGGGACTGGAGTTTCTTCTGCGAGCGCCAACGGATCGCCCCTCCGGCCCTCGCTCAGGCCTTTTCGACCTGCTTGAGGACCGAGTCGAATAGGTCTGCACCGATGATGCTGCGGAAGCTATCATAAACGCTGTGCGTCTGCTTCCTGTAGGCATCTCGATCTACCTCGAGAATGCTCAAACCTTTCTGCTTGAGGAAGTCGCTGGTCTCGGCGGTCTTGGCGACCATCGTCTTGCGCCAGTCGGGCGTCAGTTCCGCCGTCGCCTCGCGCAAGTTCTCCTGCAAGTTTTTCGGAAGCGAGTCGAATTTGCGTTTGCTGACCATCAATACGCCGGCATTGTAGACGTGGTTGGTAAGATTGATGACTTTGACGACCTCGTAGTGCTTTGCGGCAGGCAGCGAAATGATCGGCGTCTCGATTGCCTCGATCGTGTGCTGCGACAGCGCGAGATAGATTTCACTGAAGTCGATCGCGATCGGATTGGCGCCCAAGGCGCGATACATCGCGGCGAAGATCGGGCCGGGCTGCACGCGGATCTTGAGTCCCTGCATGTCCTTCGGCTCGGGAACCTTGCGGTCGATCGTCGAGGTCACCCGCCAGCCCCAATAGCCGTAGCCCAGTGCGTAGATGCCTTTCGAGGGCATCAGGTCCGCAAGCTGCTTGCCGGTCGGCCCGTCCAGAACCTTCTCCGCGCTGGCGAGATCGGGAAACAGGAACGGCAGATCCATGACCTGAAACTGCGGAATAAGGGTGTCGATGAACCCCGACGTGTGCGCGCTCAAGTCGATGATGCCGGTCTGCAACCCGGTCAGGATATTGAGCTGGCTGCCGAGTTCGCCCGTGCCATAAACCTGGATATCGATGGCTCCGTTTGTCTTCTTTTTCACGTTGTCTGCAAACCGGACGAGCACCTGGTAGAGGGGATGCACTCTGGTGTCGGCCATCGTGAGCTTCAACGTGTAGGCCGGCGTCTGGGCAAACCCCTCGCGCGCAAGATAGGGTAGTGCGATCGCTTGACCCGCACCAAAGGTGCCGGCCTTCAGCAGCGTGCGTCGGTTGATCATCGAACATTCCTCCCCGGGATCGCCGCGAAAGCGCGACGCTTATTTTGATTTTGGCCAGTTCGTATTACCCGTAGGCAGTCAGGAAAAACCAGCCCTAATCCTCATTCAGAGTGGGGATTTTCCCTAAAATCAACTGCTGCTCCCTTTGACTTTCTGCCTAATCGCCGCGGCCTGTTGGCGCGGTTCAAAGATATTTCCGCGCGGCCAGGTTTCTCATCAACGCGGTCAGCCCAAAGTTCCAAGGCTCGCATTCGTCGCTCGGGCGCATGCGGTTGATCAGCTTTCCGAGCTTGGGCGATTCAATGATAACGACATCATTAGGCTTGTGGGTGAAGCCCTGCCCCGCAACGTCGCGGTCTTTCACCGGCGCGAACATCGTGCCGAGGAATAACGCAAAACCATCCGGGTATTGATGAATGGGCCCGATCGTCTGCGCCACAAGATCTTCCGGATCGCGGCTGATCTTCCTGATCGATGAATGGCCTTCGAGGACAAATCCGTCTTCGCCCTGGACCGTCATGTTCAGGTCCATCTTGCGCACATCGTCGAGAGTGAAAGTGCGGTCGAACAGACGAAGCAATGGCCCAATTGCGCAGGAGGCGTTGTTATCCTTGGCTTTCGAGAGCAGCAGCGCCGAGCGGCCTTCGAAGTCGCGCAGATTGACGTCGTTTCCAAGCGTCGCACCGACGATCTTGCCGCGGCTCGACACTACGAGCACGACCTCCGGCTCCGGGTTATTCCAGGTGGACTTCGGGTGAAGTCCGGCATCCATGCCGGCCCCGACGGACGACATGACCGGCGCCTTGGTGAAGACCTCGGCATCCGGACCGATGCCGACTTCCAGATATTGGCTCCAGGCCTGCTGCGCGATCAGCACCTCCTTTAGATGCATCGCCTGTTCGGAGCCTGGCTTTAGTTTCGACAGGTCATCGCCGACCAGTCGGACGACCTCAGCACGAATGGCGGCCGCAGCAGCCGGGTTGCCCCGCGCCTTCTCCTCGATCACGCGCTCCAGCATCGAGACGGCGAAAGTGACCCCGGCGGCCTTGAGGACTTGCAGATCGACGGGAGCGAGAAGCCAGGGCTTGCCCGGATCGCGGCCATCGGGCGGCGTATTGCGTGCCAATTCATCAAGTTCGCCGATCAACGTCCCCTTCGCGTTGCGAAGCGATGCTGCCGGATCGGCTTTCTCCGCCAACGTGCTTATGGTCGGAAAGTCTGCGGTGACGTCATAGACGCCGTCATTGCGGACGGCCACAACGGAGGGGCCCGCCGCGGAAGGCAACCAGACCCGACCGACCAGGGTCCCTGCGGTACCGTCATCCGGCAGGATCGATGCAGCATTGAGCGATATCACACGCTTCTCCCGTTTCATCTTTTACGACGCATTATGCCGCAATAATCTGTCTCAGTTGATTCAGGAAGGCTGCGCGCCAACAAAGAATCCTGGTCCAGGACAAACAGCCGACACCTCAGATCGGCGATATCAGGCCGCCGGCCGAACGGTCAGGTTCTCAGTCCACTTCGTGATGTGCTTGGCGACGGCGACCAGCTCACCACGCTGGTTTTTGACCTCGATGTTGGCGAGCGTACGCCGGCGCGGCTCGTCGATCTCGCTGATGACGTAGCTGACAGTGATGGTATCGCCGAAGAATACCGGCTTGAGGAAGCGCACCCCGTCGTAACCCAACGACACAGGAGTCGAATCGATGCCTCTCTTCAAGCTGTCCTCGATCATGCGGGTCGACGTATTCGACATGAAGCCGACGAGAAGCGCACCGTGCGCAATGCGATGTCCATAGATCGAATGACTCATGAACTGTTCATCGACGTGATTTTGCGACAGATCGCCGGTCAATCCGGCAAAGGTGTAGACATCGGACTCGCTGACTGTTTTCGAGAAGGTAACGGTGTCGCCGATCTTGGCGTGCATGACAGCCATGGAATGATCCTTTCTCAATGGAAATGCGAGGTGGACATCACGGAGCAGAACCGATCGCGCCAGTGCCGTAGAGCGTGCGAATGGCATCCTGGTCGTAACCAAGTTCGGTCAAAACGTCTTCAGATTGCGCGCCCAGCTTCTGCGGCGGCATCCGAACCTCCGGCACCTGGCCGTCATACTGGATCGGATGGCTGACCAGCGTAATCGGCGCGCCGGTGGCACCCTGAACGGTCTGAAAGCTCCCGTTGTGCTTGATCTGCGGATCGTCGGCGAGCTTCGAGTAATCATTGACCGGCGCATGCCAGATTCCCAGCGAGGTGAATCTGTCCAGACACTCCGCCGTCGTCCGACTTGCAACATTTGCCGCAATGGCCGCCGTGATCTCGTCACGTCGCGAAAATGCCTCGCTGTCTGCAAAGCGCTGCTCGCGAGGAAGATCGAGCGCCTCAGCCAGCACCTCGATCGATCCGAGCGAGATCGCGACGTGGCCGTCGCGGGTCGCGTATATCCCATACGGCGCACTGTAGTACCAGCCAGAGACATGCTCCGGTTGGTGCGTGTCGTCCGGCGGCTCTCCATTCATGTAGCAGGTCAAGGATTCCTGTTGCAAATCGAGTGCCGCCGACAACAGATTGACGTCGATCCGGCCGCCATCGCCGGTTCTTGCCCGCTTGACCAGCGCAGCAAGGATGCCGGCCGCAAACAGTGCAGCCCCGTGATGATCGACGGCAGAAACGCCGATGGCGCGCGGACCGCTCTTGCGAGTGCCGGTGATCACGGCGAGTCCCGACAACGCCTGCACCAACAGATCCTGTCCTGGCCGGTTCACGTAGGGCCCATCAGCGCCGAAGCCCGACGCAGTGGCGTAGATGATGTCAGGCTTGATCGCACGTGCCGCTGCAAAGCCGAGGCCCAGCTTGTCGAGCACGCCGGGCCGGAAATTCTCGGTGAGTACATCCGCGGTCGCGATCAGCTTGCGTGCGATCTCGAGGGCTTCCGGTTTTTTCAGGTCGAGCACAAGGCTGCGCTTGTTGCGGTTGCCGACCAGAAACAACATGCTCTGTCCATCGACACGCTTGTTGTTGGCGCCACTCCATTTGCGCTGAAAGGCCCCGTCGGGCGGCTCAACGGCGATCACGTCGGCGCCCAGATCGGCCAGAAACTGGACGCCGACCGGCCCCATCAGAAAATGATTGAAACTGAGGACGCGAATGCCCTTCAGAAGATCGACCATGCGGCACCGCTGCCGCGCCGACCGATAAAGCGGACCGGCCGCGGCTATCACTTCCTTGAAATCGTTTTCAGACTTCTACGCAGTCCGCCTCCGCTGTCAAGCGGCCAGCGACACTGGACCTGTACAAGGAGCGGAGAATGAACCAAGTTCGCCGGGTTCTCTGACCTGTCGTGCATCCGAGAGTCCTGACTGCTCGGGATGCGAATCGAGCAGCCATGGCGCCCAAATCCTCATCGACGACTTGGAGCCGTCCCACGGGGCGCGCAAAGATAGAGGATGTCGCGCGCGAGGCCGGCGTGTCCTCCGCCACCGTGTCGCGCGTCCTCAATCACCCGGCCGTCGTTCGGCCCGAACTCCGGGACAAGGTGGCTCGCGCCATCGCCAAGTTGTCCTATACGCGCGACAGTGCGGGGCGCGCGCTGAAGTCCGGACGGATGCGCACGATCGGCGCGGTCGTCCCGACGCTCGGGCTCAGCATTTTCGCCGACGGCATCGAAGCGTTGCAAAACCGCCTGAGCGAAGCGGGTTACACGCTCCTCATCGGAAACGCTCAATATGACCAGCAGCGCGAGTTGCAGGAAATGCGAAGCCTTCTCGAGCGCGGCATCGACGGCGCGGCGCTGGTCGGCGGGTCGCACAGTCCAGAGCTCCGCGAACTGATCCGGCAGGCGGGCGTTCCCGTCATCACCACCTATGTCTCGAAAGCATCGAACGGCATGCCTGCGATTGGCATCGACAACGAAGCGGCAACCCGCGAACTGACTCGCTATCTGCTGGACATCGGTCATTTGTCCTTCGGCATCATCGCCAATGTGCCGCCATCCAACGACCGTTCGCGGTCCCGACTCACCGGCGTGCAAAAGGCACTGATGCAGGCCGGGATCGAACTGAAGCCGACCCAAATCATCAAGGCTGATCATTCGCTGGCGCAAGGCCGCAGCGCCTTTCGCCAGCTCATTACCGATCACCCGGAGATCACGGCTGTGATCTGTACGACCGACACGCTGGCGATCGGCGCGGCGGCCGAAGCCCGCAAGCTGGGCTTCAAAGTGCCGCAACATCTGTCGATCACAGGCTTCGATGATATCGAGATTGCCTCCCAGGTCGATCCGCCATTGACGACCGTCGGCGTGCCTGCCGGTGAAATCGGACGCGGCGCGGCCGACTATCTCATCAACGCCATTTCCGGCCTTTCGGTGCCGAAAAATATTCAGCTGCCGTACCGGATCATCATGCGCGGCTCGACCGCGCCGGCACCGCCATCGCTCGCCCGCAAGAGCGCCAAGACGAACGCTCTCAGGAATCGCTAGACAGGCGCTTCGGTGCGGTCCGCAACTCGCCAGGCATCACCATGCTGCACAGCGCCTCAACAAAGAAAAAGTCGCCGAACATCACCGCGCTGTCGATGCCCTGATTGTGGGGCTTCGAATAGCAGCCGTGCCGCAGCAAACCCCGATGCGCATCGTCCCGTGCCAGATGCCGCTCACAGAGAATGGTCAGGATGTCGCGGGAACGCTGCGCCCAGACCTCGCCTTTCTTCCGATCAGGGTGCAGCGCCGCCATGTCGGCGAATGCTGATGCCACGATCGCCGAGGCGGAGGTGTCGATCAAGGTGTTGGGGACCAACGGATCGTCGAAATCCCATGGCGGCACCAGCGAAGAGCCGGTCCGCTTGAGGAAATACTCGGAGAGCTGCTCGGCAAGGTCAAGATAACAGCGCTTGCCCGTTGCTTCGGCGGTCCGGGTATAGCCGTAGATCGCCCACGCCTGCCCTCGCGGCCAGCATGACGAGTCCGCATAGCCCTGGAAGGTAAACCCGCGTGCACACACACCGGTGGCAATGTCATACTCGACCGCATGATAGGTCGAATGGTCGGGGCGGATAAAGGATCCGCGCGTCATTATTGCATGCGCCTCGCCCGCGAGGGTGAAGCTGGCATCATCCTCATATTGTGCCGCCCAATAAAGCAACGGCAGGTTTGCCATCGTGTCGATCGCGGACGAGCGGCGGCCGCGCACATCATTGAGAGGCCCCCACGCGGAAATATAGCTGCCGCGCGGCGTCAGGATCAGCCGTCGCCTCAGCCGGTCCGCCGCCCGCGCCGCCAGCGAGGCATATTGCTCCTCGCCGGTCACATGAAAGAGAGCGATCGCGCTGGGATAAAAGATGAAGCCTATGTCGTGCGTATTGCCGTCGTTGGCGCGCGGCGCGACGAGCAACATTCGTTCCCGCGCGAGGTTGAGATATTTTTCGTCCCGGGTCCGCAAATAGGCCGCGGTCAAAAGTCCGATCCAAAAGCCGCAGAACCAGTTGCCGTGGCTCCAATTCGCGCCCTGATAGCCCGCCGATAGCGATGCCGGCATGGTATCCCACGCACCCGAGGCAAGGGTGACGTATGGGAAGCTGACGCCAAGCGTCTTCTCATCTTCGAGAAGTTTTGCCGCGCTGAGGTCCAGCGCTTCCAAAAACAGCCTCTCGGTCAATGCCTTATCCTCCGACGTGGGCTGCACCGGCCCGAAAATGCCCCCCATGATCCGGCTCAGGATAGTGCCTATCGCAGAAAGCAATTTGGTTGTAAACGATTTCAGAATGTTGGGACAAATGTGTATGCGGACCGCCTCCGAAGCGCGTATCTTCGGTTCAGCATCAACGGCAAAGGGCACCACCAAGGTGATCCAATCGAAAAACGGGAGGAACTATGAAGAAGAAAATCACCAGCGGATCCGGCATTAGCCGCCGCACCCTCTTGGCGGGCGCGGCGGTCGGCGCCGTGCAGCTTGCGAACCCATTTGTGATCACCGCGCGCGCCGCGGAATCTGTCAAAATCGGGCTGCTGCTGCCGAAGGCCGGCTCCTATGCCGTGCAGGGTGAAATAGGCCAGCACGGCGCACAGATCGCGATCGATGATTTCGGCGGCCATGTGCTCGACCGTCCGATCGAGCTGGTGTGGCTCGACGAATCCACGCCGCAGGCGACGCAGCAAAACATGCACAAGCTTCTGGACGAAGAGAAGGTGGTCGCGGTCCAAGGCGGCGTCTCCAGCGGCGACGTGCTCGCAATCATGCCGGTCGCGGAACGGGCGCAGAAGTTGCTCATGGCCACCGGTCCGAATGCAACCGAAATCACCGGCAAGAATTGCAGCAAGTACACATTCCGCGTCGACCTGCCGAACAAGGTCACGGTCAACGCCGTCTATCCTTTGCTCAAGGAGCGCGGCAAGAAATGGTACTTCGTCGTGGCGTCCTATGCCTGGGGCATCGACGCCTACAACCAAATGAAGGAGGTCTTGGTCAAGGACGGCGGCAACGTTGTCGGTTACGATCAGGCGCCTCTCGGAACGACCGACTTCAGTTCGTACCTGCTCAAGGTGCGCCAGGCCAAGCCGGACGTCGTTTACGTGGGTCTGGGCGGCACCGATCTCACCAACTTCTTAAAGCAGATGAAGGAAATCGGGCTCACCAATCAGGTGGCGCTGTCATCTCCCATCGTGAACGACACCGATCTTTGGGCCGCGGGTCCGGATGCGGCGTTCGGTACCTATCCGAAGATCTGGAACTACACCGGCGCGCATATGACCAAGCGCAGCACCGATTTCGTGGAGGCTTTCAGGAAGAAGTACAACCAGCCGCCGGAATCCGAGGGATGGCAGGACTGGTTCGGCATGACGTCGATCCTGACCGCGATCAAGGAGACGAAGTCGACCGATACCGCCAAGTTGATCGGCTTTCTCGAAGAGCACAAGTTCGAGGGCTACAAGGATATGCCGATCTTCTTCCGCAACTTCGACCATCAGCTCGTCCAGCCGCTGCTGGTCGCGCAAGTGAAGCAGAAGATCACCGACAAGTACGATTATTTCGACATCAAGAGCGAATATCCGAAGGACGCTGCCGCCCTCGATACGGCCTATGGAAGCCAGGCGGAGATCGGCTGTACTTTCAAGAGCTGAGCCCGCCGGTTTTTCTCCATTCTGACGAGCGAGGCTGTCAAACGCCGCCGCGCTCGTCCTCATTCTTGCAGCGGTATCAACCCACATGACCGAGCTGATCATCTCGCAGGTCGTCAACGGCCTTGTCCTGGGCTTTCTCTACGTCCTGATCGCCATCGGACTTTCCATCATTTTCGGAATGCTCGGCATCGTCAATTTCGCCCACGGCGTCTACTTCGCGCTCGGCGCCTATTTCGCACTGACGCTGCACGACAGTCTCGGCCCCTGGTCCATCTTTCTCGCGCCGGTCGGGGTCGGCATCGTCGGCATCCTGATCGAGATGACCCTGATGCGGCCGCTCTATGGCAAGGAGCCGCTGCTTGGTCTGTTTATGACCTTCGGCATCGCGCTGTTCGTCGAAGAACTCATTCGCACGATCTGGGGCGCAACCGGCCATCCCTTCAACGCACCGGCCTGGCTGTCCGGCTTCATCATCTGGGGACCGGTGCTGGTAACGAAATATCGCCTCTTCGTGCTCGTCGTGACGGTGCTGATCCTGCTTGCGCTTTGGCTGTTCCTGCACGGCACGCGCTATGGCCGCATCATTCGCGCCGGCAGCCGCGACCCTGAGATGGTCAGCATGCTCGGCATTAATCTCAAGCGGGTGTTTACCGCCGTCTTCGGGTTAGGAACGGCGGTCGCCGGCATTGCCGGTGTGCTCGCCGCGCCGCTCTGGAGCGTGGTGCCGTCGATGTCGGAATCCGCGATCATGCCGGCATTCGTCGTCGTTACCATCGGCGGTCTCGGCAGCTTCGGCGGCGCCGTCATCAGTGGCCTTCTCGTCGGCATTTCGGTTGCGCTGTCGATCCAGTTCTGGCCGGCGGCATCCACTGCGGTGATGTACGCGCTGATGATCCTGATCCTTCTCGTCCGACCGCGCGGCCTGCTCGGCGAAAGCTGGGAGCGGTTCGAATGAAGTCCGCCTCCAAGGTCCTGCTGCATCCGATCCTGGTGGCCGGCGTCGTTTTCGCCGTGCTGCCCCTCGTTCTGCCGCTAATCGGCTCTTCTGCCAGTCTCGCCACCGAGATCGCGATCTATGCGCTCTACGGGCTCGGCTTCAATCTGCTGCTCGGCTACACCGGGCTCGTCTCCTTCGGCGCATCCGCCTTCTTCGGCGCCGCGAGCTACGCGGCCGGCCTGTCGATGGTTCACTTCTTCGACAACATCTACCTGTCGATCCTCGTTGGCACCGTAGCCGCTGCCGTGCTCGGCCTCATCATCGGCTTGCTCATCCTGCGCCGCCGCGGCATCTACTTTTCGCTGCTGACGCTCGCCTTCACCCAGCTGTTCTACGAAATCGCGTTCAAGTGGACGGACGTGACCGGCGGCGAGAATGGCCTGCAAGGCATCTCCCGCAACAGCCTCCTTTCTCCCCTCGCCTACCATTACTTCGTCGTCGCAATGGTGTTGTGCGGCATGTATGCGATATGGCGCATCGTCCATTCGCCGTTCGGCCGTGTCCTGCAGGCCATCCGCGACAACGAGCAGCGCGTCCGTTGCCTCGGCTACGACACCAAGCGTTTCAAGCTGATCGCCTTCGTGCTGTCGGCGACCTTCATCGGGCTCGGCGGAAGCCTGCTCACCTTCATGATCCAGAGCGTCTACGCGGATAACCTCAACTGGCAGCACGCCGGCGATCCCGTGATGATGACGATCCTGGGCGGTATCCACCATTTCCTTGGCTCGAGCTGGGGCGCGGTGATCTTTCTGACGCTCAGCGACAAGCTCAGCTCCTATACCGAGCACTGGTGGCTGGTGTTCGGTCTGATCCTAATCGCCTTCATCCTGCTGTCGCCGGAAGGCGTGTCGGGCATCTGGATGCGCCTGAGGGGCCGCGGTGATCGCTGGACGCTCACCGACGAGGAAATTCCGCCCGCCGGCAAGTTCACGAGCCTGCTCGATGTCGAATCGGTGGCCTCCGTCGAGGCCCTTGCGCCGGTGCTCGAGGTGCGTGGCCTGTCGAAGCGGTTCGGTTCACTCGTCGTGGCGGACCGGATCGATCTGACGGTAAAGGCGCGCACGCTGCACACCATCATCGGCCCGAACGGCGCCGGCAAGACCACATTCTTCAACATTCTCACCGGCCTGATGCCGTTTCACGGCGGCACGGTCAGCTTTGTTGGCCGCGACATTACCCACATGGCCGCCCACAAGCGCATCGACAGCGGCCTGGCGCGATCGTTCCAGATCGTCAGCGTGTTCAGGCATCTGACCGTGTTCGAGACGGTGCGGATCGCCGCGCAGGCGCGCTCGCCGTACCGCGCATCGTTGTGGCGTGACGCCTATCGGTTGCCCGACGTTTGCGAGAAAGCCTGGGCGCTGCTGGCCACCGTCGGCCTCGTCGATCGCGCCCGCGAGCGCTGCTCCAATCTCGCCCATGGCGAGCAACGTCTGCTCGAGATCGCTGTTGCGCTGGCCACCAATCCCGAACTGCTTCTGCTCGACGAACCGCTCGCCGGTCTTGGCGATGCAGACCGCGAACGCATCGGAACGCTGATCCGCAACCTGTCCCGCCACCACACGGTGCTGCTGATTGAGCACGATATCGATCGGGTGCTGTCGCTGTCCGATCAGATCACGGTGTTCCACCAGGGCCATGTCATCGCCGAAGGCGAGCCGTCCAGGATCGCCAACGATCCGGCCGTGCTCGAAGCCTATCTCGGTCGCCACGGCGCACGCCGTTCGCAGCCGGCGCTCAAAGCCGCAGCACAGGCCGATCGGCCGCCGCTGCTGACGCTGAGCGGGATTGGCGCGGGCTACAATACCAGCGACATCCTGCAGAACGTCGATCTGGAAGTCCGCGAAGGCGAAGTGGTCGCTCTGCTCGGCCGTAACGGTGTCGGAAAGACCACGACGCTGATGACCATCATGGGGCTGCTGAAGCCGAGCCGCGGCAATATCACCTTTGCGGGCCACGATATCGCCTCGCTCTCGCCGGATCAGGTCAACAGGCGCGGCATTGCCATCGTGCCGGAAGGGCGGCGCATTTTCCCGAACCTCACGGTGGCCGAGAATCTGACGCTTGCCCAGCGCGAGGGCGGCTGGCCCATCGACGAGATCTATCAACTGTTCCCGAAACTGAAGATGCGGCGGGATGCCAGGGGCGAAAACCTCAGCGGCGGCGAGCGGCAGATGCTTGCGATCGCACGGGCGCTTTGCGCGCCGCAACGCCTGATTCTGCTGGACGAACCTTTCGAGGGTCTTGCGCCCTCGGTTGTCGCCGAAGTGCTGGCGGCCATCGAGCAGTTGCGCCACAAGACCAGCATTCTGCTCGTCGAGCATAAGGTGGACCTCGTTCTTGACTTCGCCGACCGCGCCTACGTGATGGTCAACGGGCAGATCGCTTATACGGGCGAAAGCCATGCCCTTCGCGATGACGTGGAAACCCAGACGAAGTTCTTGGGAGTCGGATAAATCCTCAAGCAGCACCCTCGCCCGCAATTTGACTGTAAACTTCGGCGTATTGTCGGGCGCGCCCCCGCCACGAAACATCGGTCGACATGCCGTTCGTTTGCAGCCATCGCCACGCTGCTTTGTCCTGAAACACGGAACGCGCTCTGCGCAAAGCAACCGATAGCTCCGCAGAGGTAACCGGCTTGAACGTGAATCCGGTCGCCTGCCCCCGGTCTGTTTCATCGACATCACGGACGGTATCCTGCAATCCGCCGACCGCGGAGACGATCGGAACGGCGCCATACCGAAGGGCGCAAAGCTGGGTCAGGCCGCAGGGCTCGAACCGTGACGGCACGACAAGGGCGTCGGCACCCGCCTGGATCTGATGGGCGAGCGCTTCGTCGAATCCGATTGTAGCGCCGATCTGCTTCGGATTGGCTTTCGCGGCAGCCTCGAAGCGATCCTGCAGGTCGGCCTCCCCGCTGCCGAGCAGAACGAGTTGCATTCCCTCCTTCAGCAGCGTGGGAATGCAGTCCAGCAAAAGGTCCAGTCCTTTCTGCGGTGTTAAGCGGCTGATCACGCCGAGGAGCAATGCGCTGTCGTCTGGTTCAAACCCAAACCGGCGTTGCAGTGCCATCTTGTTCGCCGACCGATCATCGATCGTGTGCAAGCTGAACCGTTGAGAGATGCTCGGATCCGTTGCCGGATTCCAGACGTCCGTATCAATGCCGTTGAGAATACCCCGCAGCACACCTGATCTCGCGCGCAGCAGACCGCCGAGACCCATCCCGCCCTCATCGCTCTGGATCTCCCTGGCATAAGTCGGTGAAACCGTCGTGATGGCGTCCGCAAATTGCAGTCCAGCTTTCAGAAAGCTGACATCCCCGTAATATTCGACCCCATCGATAGTGAAGGATTCCGCCGGCAAACCTATCTCTTCGATGATCTGCCGGGGAAAGATGCCCTGATAGGCCAGATTGTGCACCGTCAGCACAGTTTTGGGCCGCCGCTGACCACCATAGTGAAGATAAGCGGGCGTCAGAGCGGCTTGCCAGTCGTGCGCATGGATGATGTCAGGCTCGAAGGATGACACCCCACCAATCCCGATGTGCCAAGCCATTCGCGCGAGCGCTGCAAACCGCAAACCGTTATCCGGCCAATCCACGCCTTCCGGGGACAAATAAGGATTGCCCGGCCGTGCAAAGAGGTGCGGCGCGTCCAGCACGAACAGATCGAGCGTTCCCGCCGATCCCGCCAGGAGACGAGACGCACCACCAAAGGCCGGCGTTTCATGCAGACACTCGGCGCGTTCGAGGGCGGCCATCACCGCCGGATAGCCGGGTACGAGGCTCCGGATATCGACGCCTGCCGCCTTGAGGGCGACGGGCAATGCGCCGGCTACATCGGCGAGTCCTCCGGTCTTGATGATGGGATAGATTTCCGAGACGACCGAAAGGACGCGCATCGGCTTCATGCATTGAGCCTGTCGATCATCGGCTGCGTGATCAGAGAAATTCCCTGCGACGTGGTTCGGAAACGACGCGCATCGAAATCGGGGTCTTCGCCGACGACAAGCCCGTCGGGAATCCGCACGCCGCGATCAATCACCACGTTTCGTAATCTCGAATACCGCCCGACGTCAACATCCGGCATGATAACCGCCCCTTCGACTTGCGCATGCGAATGCAGGTGCACGCCGGAAAAGAGAAGCGAACGGCGCAACGAGGCACCCGATACGATGCAGCCACCGGCCACGAGAGAACTGAAAGCTTCGCCGCGCCTTCCGTCCTCGTCGTGCACGAATTTTGCCGGCGGCGTGATCTCGGCGTAGGACCAGATCGGCCAGGACCGGTCATACAGATCAAGTTCCGGCACCACGGCCGTCAAGTCGATATTGGCAGACCAATAGGCATCCACCGTCCCGGCGTCGCGCCAATAGCTGGGCTGATCGGTGCCCGCTCGAACACAGGACCGGCTGAACTGATGGGCCACCGCGCGGCCGTGCTTCACGATATAAGGAATGATGTCCCTGCCGAAATCGTGGGCTGAATTCGGATCAGCCGCATCGCGCCTCAACTGGTCGAAAAGAAATTCCGTATTGAAGACATAAATGCCCATGCTGGCGAGCGACTTGTCGGGTTTGCCGGGCATGGCAGGTGGATCGGCGGGCTTCTCGAGAAACGACAGGATGACGTCGTTGTCGTCGACATGAATGATTCCGAATGCGCTCGACTCCGCGCGCGGCATTTCCAGACAGCCGACCGTGACGTCTGCGCCGGTCGAAACATGCTGTTTCAGCATGATCTCGTAATCCATCTTGTAGATGTGGTCGCCGGCGAGCAGGACGATGAAGCGGCTTGCATGGCTCTCGATGATGTCGATGTTCTGGTAGACCGCGTCGGCCGTCCCGACATACCACATCGTTTCGGAGACGCGCTGGCTGGCGGGCAAGATGTCGAAACTCTCATTCCGCTCGGGGCGGAAGAAATTCCAGCCCATCTGCAGATGGCGAATGAGACTATGAGCCTTGTATTGCGTGGCCACAGCGATGCGGCGGATGCCGGAATTCAGCGCGTTCGAAAGCGCAAAGTCGATGATCCGCGACTTGCCGCCGAAATAGACGGCGGGCTTCGCACGCCGGTCGGTCAACTCCAAAAGCCGGCTGCCCCGGCCGCCTGCAAGAACGAAGGCAAGGGCGTGCCGAGCCAGGGGTTCGTTTGCGTCTTCGCGCATGTTGGCCTCTACCTCCCCGCTCACAACTCCGGGCAGCGACGCGTGGTTCCACTTGCGCGGCTGGAATGGCGGGGACCAATCGGCAAGGTGGAAAATCGCCCTTAGACACACTCCCGCTTTCTCGCGACGAACTTCGCCCGAGCTTTGAGCTGCTTGTGTCCCTCAAAGCCAGAGGGCGCAGGGAATGCCGGGTGCAAGGCGCACCCGCAGCCTCGTGCGCAAGGTAGAAAGCACACAAGCCAATAACCTCCAGCAGAGCTGGAGGTTTGATTGGGAACCGCCAAAGGCGGTTTTAAGGGATGTTAGGATGATTGTCTGGATTTTGGGGTGGCTGCGATCTTCAGCTCAAGCTGATCCAATTCCTGGTCGGCCAGTTCTTGGTTTCTGATGTAGGCTCGGATCACCTCCTCATCCCGCCCAACAGTCGTGACAAAATATCCTCGCGCCCAGAATTTGTGGCCGAGAAAATTTCGCATCTTGCGTTCGACATTCTGCGCGATCCAGATCGAACTCTTCCCTTTCATATATCCGATGATCTGTGCCACCGAGTATTTGGGAGGGATCGAGATCAACATATGGACGTGATCGGGCATCAGATGCCCCTCCTCGATCCGGCATTCCTTGCGGCGCGCCAGATCGTGAAACACCTGGCCTAGATGCCGCTTTATTTTCCCGAACAGCATCTTCTTGCGCCACTTCGGCGTAAACACGACGATTGCGGTAGGGACGCTCATTACTGGGCGCCCCCCGCATAACACCGTACGTGCGGCTTTCCCGCATACGGCGCCCACCTCGGGTGGGTGACGGCAAATCGCCGATTGGGCCAGGGGTGAAGAATCCGAGGTTGTGGGAGGAAGTCATCGGCGAGCTTTGTAATCCGCTCCCAGTTCGTTTGATCCTTCTGGCTGCGTCGACGTAGCGTTCGCAGCCAAAGATCCTTGGTATGAGCGCGGAATCTTAGCAGGGCTCGAAAGTTTGTCGGCACTGCATGGTAGGTAAAGAAGCCCGTGATGACTTGCTTGAGCCACTTCCCCTGTTCGGGGATTGGCCTGTGCATACGCCGTCGCAATTCTCCTTTGACCTCTTTGAGTTTCGCCTTCATGCGATCACGTCGGGTCTTCCGATGAATCTGGAAGGATCCTCGGCGTGTTTTGCCGCAGATCAGAGTAAAGCCCAAGAAGTTGAAGGTCTCCGGTTTGCCAAGTCCACGCTGCTTTCGCTTGATCGCCGCATGGCGGCCAAACTCAATCAGTCGGGTCTTGTCCGGATGCAGCGACAGTGAAAACTCCTGCAACCGCTCGCGCATTGCGTCCCAGAAGCGGCGGGCGTCACTTTCATGCTCAAAGCCCACGACTAGGTCATCGGCATATCGCACTATGATCATGTCGCCTGTGGCCTCGCGCCGTCGCCAGCGTTCGGCCCAAAGATCGATGGTGTAGTGTAGGTAGATGTTGGCGAGGAGCGGTGAGATCACCGAACCTTGTCCAGTCCCCCTATCACTGACAGTCACGACTCCCTCTTCGAGGACACCCGCCTTGAGCCATTTCTGAATCAGGCGGATCATCCGCGAGTCCCTGATCCGATGCTCAATGAAACGGACCAGCCATTCCCAGCTGACCGAATCGAAAAAGCTTCGGATGTCGGCGTCGAATATCCAGTTCACCTTTGTGGTGCTGATTCCGACGATGAGCGCATCCAGCGCGTCATGCGTGCCGCGCCCTGGCCGGAACCCATACGAGAACCCGAGGAAATCTTCCTCGTAGATCGCGTTCAGCACTGCGAGCGCTGTTCGTTGGACGACTTTGTCCTCTAGAGCGGCGACCGCGAGGGGGCGCTGCCGCCCATCCGGCTTCGGTATGTATACACGCCGTGACGGCAGTGCCCGATATGCTCCCCGATGGAGTCGAGCGTATAAGTCCTCGAGATTGCACTCGAGGTCTGTCTCGTACTCTTGCCACGTCAACCCGTCCGCACCGGGTGCGGCGTTCTTCTCAAGTTCATAGAACGCCTCTTCGAGCAGCTCGACACTGATGTGGTGGAAGAGCGAGGTGAACTGTTCCTTCTTCCTTTCCCTTGCGACTCGTCGTATGCGGTCCAGCGCATTTGACGCGCTTTCCCGGTCCTGTGCCCGGCGCGCGTTTTGCTGGTCCGCATTCCCCTTGGTCCCCGCCCTTGGCTCCACCGGCTCCGTAACCGGTCGCCCGGCCCTGTTCGTCGGCTTCACAGCTACTATAGCGGGGGCTGACTTCCCGTGTTCGTGCATCATCGGCTATGGCTCCTCGCCTTCCCGATGCGGACCACGGCAGCACTGCCGCTGGTCAAACGCGGGATCTCCCAGGTTCCGATGCGATCCTTTCGTGCGTGATGTGGCCATCGACCCCGGTAGGGCGTCAGCACCTCGCGTAACGGTGCCGCACATGTTGCCTTCGACTATACCAACGGTCTCGGCCCCTACGATGTTGTGCCTTTCGTGGCTCATTCCCACACCCCACATGACTGCTGTGTACGCTTCGCGTCCGCCGTCACCGACGACCGCGCAACACTCGCTGCCAGGCGACCCGCTACGGCCTTACCTGGGCCGGACTTTCACCGGCTGGATCGCGCCAGCTTGACCTGGCGCACTGATACTTGCACTCCCAGGTCGCGTGATTAAGATGATTGAACTCTGCTTCCATCATGGTCTCCTTGAGGGTTCTTGGCGGTTCCCCAAGGAGACTTCATGACTCTATTCCCGAAGTTGTCGAACTTCCGGTTTTCGCCCCGCCATAGGCGGGGGCTTAGCAGGTTTGGTTAGTCACCACGGGTTCGCCGACAGTCCGGCATTCCCTGCACGACGGGTTGACGACTTATTCCACGCTCTCTCCGGCGATCGGGCTTTTTTGTCACCGTCGTTGGCGCAAAGGCATTGTCGCCAACTTAACGCCAGCGTCGAGGCGTCAAGACCACGCGGCTTTGTCGTCCGCGGAAACGCATTCGTCTGCTGCGCATCCGCGGCCGTCGCCTCCCGTGTCCAACGTCCGTGACGATCGCGAAACGCCCCTCATGGTGGGCACGGGATACGCGGCAAAGTGCTTCTGATTTGCCCGACACCACAAGCGAAATATTTCTTCGTCAATGAGTGGACAGTAGACTCGGGTTTGATCGAGCTGAAGAAATTGGATCTTTGGCGCAGTGGCCGGCGGCTATTTCGAGACGAGCGGAAGCTTCCGAACTGAACTTCGAGGGCGCTGCGACGTGAGCGAGCTTTGATGCCCCTCTTTGCACCTCCATCGTGAGGCATGAAGGTGCGGAGGAATGGATCCCGGTCCTGGTCCTTCGGACTATCCCGGAATGACGGCGGAGAGAGCGGATCGCAGGCGTTGGCGGTCATTCGGGGCGCGAGTGAACGGACATACGAGCCGGGGCGAACGACAAGCCAACTATGAGCCCATTCACGTCGTTCGCGTCAATTATCAGGACGTGCACCCGGCTTTGAGTCGGGGTCAATCAAGAATGCGCGCCTATCTCGTCTCTGTGGATTCGCCTCAATTACTGCGGCTTGCCGCCCATATCGAGCGGCTTGCCCTGCGCAAGCGACGTGATGTAGCTGACAAGCTGCGTCATTTGCTCGCTGCCATAGGCCGGCGGTTTCCCTCTAAGCGCTCCTGCGATGCAGTGTCCAATCTTGTCTTCCAATGTCTCAACCTTGTTCGCTTTGGGGTTGAAACGAGGATAGATCGTTGCGGCGTTAGCAAGACTCGGAATGGCATCGCCCTTGCTGGATTTGCCGGGCCCCGCGCCGCCCTCAACGTGGCAGGTTTGGCAGGTGTTGCCCGCGCCGCCGAAAGTTTCATGAACAAACAGCGCTTCCCCGTCTCGTATGGCTTTTTCCAGGTGGGGCTCGGTGGCAGCAGCTTGGTGAACGCCTGCAGTGCAAAGTCCTGAGCTTAATAGAAGCGCCGCTATGAAGCTCACTTTCTTATGGTCGCGCTCTATAAAAGAACCCATCTTGCATCCTTTCGGATCAGGTCTGTTGGGACAGGTGTATCAGATTGTCAGGACCGATGTAATGAGTCGTCCCGGAAGAATATTTCCGAGGCGTGATTTTAAGCGAAGCTTGCCGGAAAGACGGCGATCAAGGATCAGCATCCGGAAATGAAACGAGGCCTGTTCAGCGCGGAAAAAATGGCTCGGCCCAGCCTGGGGACGCCAGCCGGGGTTTTGAGGAAAGGCCGGACACAAGGGGATGGCACGCGACGCCCACATCTGAATCGGTTGCGTGCGTCTTCGGCGCGCGGCCTGGAGGTTCTGGCCTAACCTTGAAAGACGGCCATCGTCGGTCCGGGCCAACGAGCGGACAGAGACAGCTGACTTGCTGCGTTTATTCTGGCAAACTGGCTAACATTGGCGATCAGAGGCTCCCCGCGCTGATTCGAAGCAGCGCCCACGACGAAAAAAAGCTCTGCTTTGGAAAGAACAGCGTTTGGCGATAAGCACGAGCCTTGAATTCTGGTTGTTTGTCATGGCTCTCGGGGCGAGCGCGCTTGGCGGTATGCTTGGCATGGCAAGCGGCATTTTCATCGTTCCTCTCCTGACGATGGTAGCCGGCGTCAATATTCACACCGCGATCGGTGCGAGCCTGGTGTCCGTCATTGCGTGCTCCTGCGGAAGCGCGGCTGATTATCTCTATAGCCGCTTGACCAACGTTCGCTTGGCCGTCGTCCTGGAGATCGCCACGACCCTGGGAGCTCTGACCGGTGTCCTCTTGACAGGCATTATTCCGGTTCCTTTCCTGTTCGTTCTCTTCTCGATCATCCTGGTGGTGTCGGCAGTCCAGATGCTGTCACGACGGCGGGAGTTCCTCGCTCCGGCAGACGGACGCTGGGCTCACTGGCGGCTCGATTCAAGCTATCCCGACGTGCAGCTCGGGCGGGACATCGCTTACGAAGTGAAGAGGATCCCCGCAGGCATGTCTCTCATGTATGGGGCCGGTCTTATCTCCGCGTTGCTTGGCATCGGCAGCGGCGTGCTGAAGATACCGGCCATGGACACGGCCCTGAAGCTTCCGATCAAGGTCTCATCGGCTACCTCAAACTTCATGATCGGCGTTACCGCGGCCGCAAGTGCTATTGCCTATTTCGTCCGCGGTGAAATCGTCGTGCCCGTGGCCGGGCCGGTCGCCTTGGGTTCTGTCATTGGCGCGATCCTGGGAGCGCGGATCCTCCTGGTCATTCCCGGCGAAAAGCTTCGGCTTCTCTTCGTTGGTGTTTTGCTCATTCTTGCCGTTCAGATGCTTCTCGGCGCCTTCGGCATTGACCTCGTACGGGCCCCCGCATGATCGACCTGGCCCTGGAACGCCAGCGCGAACGCTTGCTCGCTTTCCTTCTGCGCTACGGCTCCTACCTTGGCTGCACGGCCATCGCTCTCGGCCTCCTTCTATCGTGGAAAGGCAATTCCGGCCTTTACGCAAACTGGAGCCTCTGGATGGTGAGCGGTGGCATTGCACTTTTGATAGGGCTACCCGTTCTCAGGCTCGCCGTGCTGCTTGCGACCTTCGCGGTCGAGCGTGATTATCGCTTCGCCGGCGCAACGGCGGCCGTCCTTGCCATTATTGCCGCCAGCCTAGCCGTTGGTCTTTTGCTCCCCCAATAGCCGGTTACGTTCTGCAACTGCAAGACCTGAGAACTGGCCGCTGGCAAACGGCAGTGGAACTGCGCGTCAATATCAGCAACGGTAGAAGTCGCGCGATTCGGCATCGCCGTCCGCTTCCGCTGCACCCTGAAAGCCGACATCCGTGCGATTTCGCTTCGACAGCAGCACGGCGATTCGCGATGCTGAGATTGAGCGATTATCGAAATCAAAGCAGCCGCGCCCTCCTGAACAACACACGTAACGCCTGCGTCGCCTGAATGCTCAGCATCGCGTTCTTGTCTGCCTGCTCCAACGCGACCTTCGCCTCGGCGTGCAGAGATCGAAACTCCATCCATTCGATCGGGCTGAGGCTGGTGATGAAGCGGTATGCTTGTCCAATGGTCTCGATGGTCACCGGCTCGCCATTCAACCTGATTTTGAATGATGCCCTGAGCGGCGTTTGAGAATTTGCGGGGTTCGTCATCGAAAGCAAACGGTGGACGCCGTCAATCAGGCTGCAGTGATGCGTCCAATTTCAACCTCCGCAGCAAGCTTGTCACCAACTTTTCACTTTCCACGGTTTCCTCTCCCGGAGCGCTCGACCGCCCCCGGCCAGATTGATAAACGCGATCTCCCAAAGTGGGATTTGAGTCGGGACATGACCGTTGCCATCGAAATTGGACGCACCGCAACGGGTGACCCGGCCAGTCTGGACCTCGAGGAACTTCTGGCGACGCGCCTTTTGGTGCAAGGCAATTCCGGCTCAGGCAAATCCCACCTGCTGCGCCGGCTTCTCGAACAGAGCGTTCCCTGGGTGCAGCAGACAGTGATCGATCCCGAAGGTGACTTCGTGGCGCTCGCCGAACAATTCGGCCATCTCGTCATCGACGCCGAGGAACACACCGAGCGCGGCCTTCAGGTTGCCGGCGAGCGCGTCCGCCTGCACCGGGTTTCGACCGTGCTCAATCTCGAGGGGCTCGACGCCGAAAACCAGATGCGGCGGGCTGCGGCGTTCCTTGGCGGGCTTTTCGAGGTCGCCCGGGACCACTGGTACCCGATGCTGGTAGTCGTCGACGAGGCACAGTTGTTTGCGCCCGCGGTGGCGGGAGAAGTTTCGGACGAAGCGCGCAAGCTTTCTCTCGGCGCCATGACCAACCTGATGTGCCGCGGCCGCAAGCGCGGGCTTGCGGGGATCATCGCAACGCAGCGGCTGGCCAAGCTTGCCAAGAACGTGGCGGCCGAGGCCGCCAATTTCCTGATGGGCCGAACCTTCCTTGACATCGATATGGCGCGTGCCGCGGATCTTCTTGGCATGGAACGCCGGCAAGCGGACGCGTTTCGTGACCTCGAGCGAGGACAGTTCATGGCACTGGGGTCCGCACTGTCGCGCCGTCCAATGAGTGTGCAGATCGGCCCTACGCAGACGTGTCCGCGCAACGCCTCGCCGCGGCTGATGCCTCTCCCGGAGGCAACAGCCGACGCACGCGCCATCATCCTGGCAACTCCGCCGCCCGAGGTGAACCGGCCGGTGCGCAGACCTGCGGCCGATATCGTCAGCGAATTGATGGCGGCGAAGGTGACGCCTTCCGAAGCGATGGAGCCGTCCCTCACGCCGGAAGAACAGGCGGAGCGGCGCGAACGACTGGACCAGATTCTCGGCGCCATCCTTGCAGAACCCGACGCCGGGTTTCGCGCCATCGACATTCTTTATCAGGAATTCGTGGTCCGCTGCCGGATCGAAGGTCTCGGTTCTTCGGCGCCAAGCCTCAGCCTGTTCCGGCGCATGCTGACCTGCGCCCGGGCCGGACTTCCCAGCAGCATGGAGGACGACGCCGAATGGCAGAAGGTCTCGCTCCACGCCCGGATCCTGCCGGAGGATATGCAAGGCGTCTTCCTGCTGATGGCCCGTGCCGCGAGAGAGAACCTGCCGTGTCCAAGCGATACGGCCATTGCCCGCGCTTACGGTACGCACTCGCTCCGTCGCGCGCGCCGGACGCTGGCCTATATCGAGGAACAAGGCCTCGTGATTTGTCAGCTCGACGGCATGGGACGGCGGACCGTGACGCTTGTCGAACCGCCCTGGACGACGGCGCCGGGCGACCCGAACGCAGATGAAGCGCTGAGCGAAAGCTGCGCGCTATAGTGGAAGATTCTCGCTAACGTAGCGCCCCTGATGGGAATTATCTCAAGTTGGGCGTCTGACGCTCTGGCTGGGGCGGGAGGGATCGAACCCTGCAATAATCCGTTGCCACACAAGGATTTTTCCATTGCGGCCCGCCCGTTTGATTCCATCTTTGATTCCAAAGCAAAAGCCCTCGTCGGAATGACCGATGTAGGCCACCTCGTCGTCCGAGGCCAAGGGCTGGAAAGCGAGGGGCGTCGTTCCCGAGCTGAGCATCATCCAGCACTTCGCGAGCTTCTGTGGATCAAACGCCGGAGCTTTGAGGTCCGCCATGCCCGACGCCGACTTCCTGCAGAATCTGCACTTATGTCCGCTGCTCGGGGGTAATGCGGACTCGTTTTGCTCAGCCCGAGCTTTTCCGAGTCTGACCGATGTTGTCGAAAAAGTCTTTTTGCATCGCTGAACGCAAATTTTCCGAGCTGTACCCCTTCGCAGACGGCCCAAGGAAGCGTTCCTTGCAGACGCGCCCGAGATAATTGTCCACGGTCGGCGACCAGACCTGCACCATGTCATGGCCGAGCGCGCCTCAAAGAGACGCGCCCATGCTAGGCGCGTCCCGCATCGAAGCTCTTGGGGGCCGTGCGCTTGTTCATGTAGCAAAGTGCACTAGCCGCGCTGCTTAGCGGCGTGCGACGTCCGACCACAAAAACGTCGCACGAGACCCGTCTTGTCCTGAGCGGTCATCCCGCGAAGCCATTGGGAAGAGGGATTTTTCCTTGGTGGACGTACCGGGGCTCGAGCCTCCGACTCGCTGATTAAGGACAGCCACGGGTTGAGAACAATCAGTGACTTGCCGGTCGCACCACCGGCCTTATCCGGCCGAAAATGGGCATTCGTCGCACGATCATAGTGCTTAGTTGCACTGCGCTTGTCGAGGAGGCGGTGCATGCGTGATCGGCGGGCCCTTAGTCGCGCTTCAGCCACCAGACAGGTCAGCAGGCCCCAAATAGGTGATGTTGATCCGGCCGACGTCCTGGGCCACCTGCGCGCGCAACAGCCCGGCTCTCCCAGGGTTAAGTGCGGCCTGAACGGTGCCAAGCGGCGAGCCATCGGTCGAGAGGACACGCGGTTGACCGGCCCAGTGATGAATCTGGACGGACGTGCCCGGCAGCGGCGGCGCACCAAGCCATGCCACGTTCGCCCAGTAGCGGCGATCCGCCCAGGTGCGGTTTTCACGCGGCGTGAAGCTCTGGACGAAGTCCGCCCACATCGCCTTGGTTTCCGCTGTCGGCCAATCCGCCTGCGCGCTCCATGCCGCGACAGCTTCCGAGTTGAGCCATTGCCGAAGCTCCTGACCCGTTTGGAAGGTGGCGCCGGTGTCGGTGACGGCCTTGATGGCAGCGAGCCTCGAGTTGAAGCCGGCTTGGATAAGGATGGACGCGGAGCGATTCAACGTGCCGGTTTCGACAGCGGGAACGGCGAGGCCAAGCTGATGGTCTTCGAGGAGAAGATCAAAGACGCCGACCGTATCGCCGTTTGCGGCCGCACGGACGCGGATCGCCTCTATGGCCCAAGGAAGGCGATAGACCAGGCCGCCCTCGATGAACTGCAGCGTCTCTGATTCCTGACCGGCAGCGATGCCGGCAAGAGGCTCGCCAAGAAGCCAGGCACGCAGGATATCCCGCCAATTTGCGGGCATGGGATCCGGCGTGAAGGGGTAGAAGGTGAAGACGCGCTCGGCCAGCGCCGTGATGGCCGCGATCGCCGCCTCGGCGTCACCTTGAAGAATCGCGCCATTGGCCTGGATCAGGAGAAGATTGGCGTCCGCCGCGATCGCATCGAGCGCATGTCCGGTCGTCAGTCCAACCCCAGCCAGGAAGTAGCCTCGGCGGCGCGCTGCTGTCGATTGGCTCCAGATAAGCCGGCTGCGGGAGACAAGGCCGGCCTTGAGGGCCTGCTGTACCTGCTCGTTCTGACGCAGTAAACGCCGGTGCCAGAGGGAGGATTGAAGGATGTCGTCCAGCGCGGCCTCGATTCCCTCGTCAGGGATGTCATTTTCGCCGATCAGGCTGAGGATGGCCGTGTCGAGCGTCGCGACATGGCGCTCCCAGTCGGCAAGAGCGCGCTCGCGATCCTCGGCCTCCTCATTCGCGATCTCCGGGAAAGTCCAGGCCGCGGCATTGTTGACGACATAGTCGACGAGCTGATTTAGGTCACCGCCGATCCGTGCATGCATACGAGACAAAAGCGTCCAAACCAGAAGCGCCAGCCCGCTTTCCATGTTTCGCGCGCCGAGATCGTTGATGAGCGCTTCCCAGTTACGCCGCTTCTTTGCGATATCGTCGAACATCGGGAAGAGCACGATGCCTTCGACATCGACATAGGCGCGGCCGGCTCGCCCGATCACGTTCTTGAACTCGGAGATTTCTATTCTTTCGCCATTGCGGTGGAGAGAGTGCATGACGACGGCCGTGGCCGACAGGTTGAGGCCCTGCGCCAAGGTCGGCGAGGAGATTGTCACCTTGAGCACATTGTCGCGGAGCAGTCGTTCCACCTCCTTGCGGTACGCGGTTGGCAGGGCGCCATGGTGGAGCGCAACACCTAGACGAAGGCATTTGAGGATTGCGCTATTCGGCCCCAGCCACTCCTCTCCCAATGCGATCGCGGTACTTAAAACCGCAGGATCGGCTTCAAGCAGGGAACGCAGCGCCCCGCGCTCATGAAGATCCACGATCACGTCGGCGAAGGGTTCGACGCTTCGTCGCTCCGGGCAGAAGACCAGGACGGTCTGCCCATCCTCAACCAACCGCCAAGCCGTCGCCAGGCAGAGTTCGCGCTGGTCGTCGGGAAAGAGGCGCTTTCGTTGGCGCTTTGGCGGAATCCAGTTCGGCGGCGCGGCCCCGGTGAGAAAACGCTGTACCCACGGACGTTCGTCGCCCACCCGGAGGTTCAATCGCGCGGAGGGCGACGTCCACACCACCTCGCCGAACCGCAGCCGGGTCGGTCGCCAGTCATTTTTAATCAGGCCGCCAGGGTGATCACGCCTCAGCCACGCGGCAAAGTCGTCGAGCTGATCGCCGTCGGGCAAGATCGCTGAAAGGCACACAATTCGCCGCTGGAGCGCGTCCGGACGGCGAAGAAGCCGCTGGATCTGCACTTCGTAGCGGACCTCGCGCTCGTTGAGCCCGATCATATGCCCCTCGTCGAAGACTAGAAGACCGACGTCGTCAAGAAGAGATGGGTCGTTACGGAGCGCGAAGTCGAGCTTCTCCGGCGTCGCCACCACGATGTCCCGTTCCCGGATCGCGTCCTCGTCGAAGCCACTTACACCAATGCTGCCGTAGAGCGCCGAGATCGTCTTGCCGAGCGGGCCGAAGGTCCTCTGCAAGGTCGTTTCTGTCTGAGCCGAGAGGGCACGTAGCGGAGTGACAAAAACCACCCGCCTGCCGCCGGCGAGGCAGCGCAGGATGCATAGTTCGGCAATGCGTGTCTTGCCGGCGCTTGTCGGCAGCGAAACCACCAGATCGTCAGACTGATCGACAGCGCGGGTTGCGGCCTCGATCTGCGATGGCCAGAGGTCGACCTCCGCCTTGGGACGCCGTTGAAGCAGTGCGATAAACAACTCGCGCAGCCGCGGCCAATCGGCCGCTTCGCCGCCTGCCGGTTGCAGCGGCACCCTCTCGTGGAAGGTGCTCGACCAGAGGTCGGACAGGAGATGAATCGCAATGCGATGCGCCCACCACTGCGGAAGCATGTTCAACTCGCTGCAAACGACGAGGCTCACACGAAGCCGCTCCAGTGCCTGATCGAGCAGCGGCCGCTCACCACGTTCCAAAGCTAGGAGAAACAGCGACATGGCCGCCAGGAAGCTGTCGGTCAGCGCAGTATCGAGCCCGTCGAAGAGGAAGTCGTTACCGCTATCGATGGGATTGGCCACGGCCTCGGTCTGATCGAGGTTGGTCTGGATAGCAGTGGCGATTCGAGCATCGCTACCTTCGCCGGAGGCCCGGTAGTCGAGCACGCTGGCGCGAAGAGCCCCGAAGTTCCGCCGCATCAACTGGGCCAGGACACGTTCGATTGGTGAGAAATTCTCATCGGCTTCGACGATCGAAAGCAAGGAATAGGCGCGCGCGGAAAGATGCGCGAGATGATAGCTCGCGGCCGTCATCACGAAGTGGAAGTCGCGATCGATCTCCTGGCGGTTGCCCTTGGCGATGACCGCCTCAAGGGCAGTGGCGGCTTGCTCGAAGGCGGTGCGCGCTTGGGCAGCGTCACCGCCAAGTTCGCGGAGGCGCAGGCCAAGCCCGAGAAGCGCATAACCATAAGAGTGCAGATCGTGACTGAGCTGAGGTGCAAACGCTGGAGCTCCCGCCGGCAAAACGCCGTCGCGCCAGATGATCGCTCGCGCCTGGCCGCGAGCGATCAGGCGTCCGCGAAAGCCTGCGGTTGCGGCTTCATTGATGTCTGCGACTATCGCCTCAGGCGTTGTTGGCATTGGCGATCACCTGATCATAGACAGCGCCGATAAAGGCAGCATGGCCGTCGATGCGGAGGCCAATCCCCCACTGGTTGAAAGCACCTGGGTAAGCCTGAAGTGAGGTCGTCAGCATCGCCTCCGGTGAATTGCCGGAGAAAGTGAATAGCAAGTGTCGTACACTCGCAGGCGGAATTCCATGCTTGAGCAGGGCATCGTCAATCGCGTCCGCCAATGGCAAATTGCCGAGCTCGAGCAGACGCGCAGAAATATATGAAAGGGCATGCGCCGACGGTAGCCCCCCATCCTTGTCGAGGTTAGCTCGCGCCTCGGCTACAACCTGTGCCGTGAGTGTGGCGCGACTTTTCGCCTCTGTCTTCAGGAAGCGCAGTAGCTGGGTTTGCGGATCTTGAAGAATGCCAATCACGTCTTCGCCGCGCATCGCCATGTTGCGATGATCCTTCCAGCGCAGCCGTTTAATCGGCGCGTGATAACCACCACTATGGCCGTCGATCCATTCCGTCGCATAAATTTCGCCAAGGTCGCCCGAGCGAATGGCCTTCGTCGTCGGGAGCTTACCCTCGATCAAGGCCGCGGCTGCGGGCTTTCCAAGCCGGCGGAGTGCTCGGGCGACGTGCTCCTCGGAAGCGTAGTGCCCTGGGATGACCGCCGCGGTCGCCTGAACGCCCGTTGCGAGGTTCGCAGCCTCGCCCGTCATTACTCTGCGGAAGTGATGTCCAACCTGCCCATCGGCAGAAACGCACCAATCGTTGAACTGTACCACCTGCGCGCCCCTCCTGCGGGTCAATAGTTCCGACGGGCTGGGCTATGACCGGGTGGTGCCTGGTTGAGCTTCTGTTCAATCGCTGCCACGCTCGCAAGCACATCCTCGAATGTCGGTGGCTCGCCAAAGATCATCCCGCGCATCGCGCGGTAGTCGGTCCGCAGCTGATCGACCATGCCGTCATGCGGCAAGAGCGCGAAGCTGCCTGGCGCCGCGCTCGCAAGATCGAAGTCCGGCCTGTTGAAGAACATTCGTGCAT
Organism: Bradyrhizobium sp.; assembly: GCF_027451485.1. Classification (GTDB taxonomy): domain Bacteria; phylum Pseudomonadota; class Alphaproteobacteria; order Rhizobiales; family Xanthobacteraceae; genus Bradyrhizobium. The sequence continues at coordinate 4,178 of NZ_DAIDJE010000132.1, read as the reverse complement.
GCGCGACGCAGTCAGCGCCGAGGTCCGTGTCTGCCGCTGCCCCCATACCGACCGGCGCCTGCGCGAGAAGATGAAGATCATAATAATGTCTCGATACGCGCTGTCCGCCACCACGGAGCTCACCGCGCTTGTCAAACCAGCGACGTAACCCGTGGAGGATCGCGACCTTGTCCCAGAAGGTGCGCTGGGGCTCGACGGTACGCACTGACGGCACCGTCAAATCGAGCGCCGGCAGATCATCGTCGACGTAGGGTTTGATCGGCACTTCGCGGTTGGGATCGAGCGCCGACTTTGCGCCCGCCTCGATCTTGATCGCGGCCCGCACATAGTCCGAATGGGGGGTCGTTGCGGGATACCAGATCAACAGCGTCTGGCCGTCGGGGTCGGTGTCGTCGAGCTCGATGCGCCCGCCATTCGGAGTGAGGCCAGCGGTGGTCAGGCGGTTCGAGAGGATCCGGCTCAGCGCCTGGCGCATGGGGCCAGCGATGTAGGCTTGGCATGCGTCCCTGATCGCATCGAGCCGCGCTTTGCGTTTTTTGCCGCTGAGCGCCTCGAGTTCGGCGACCGTCGCCGGGGCGTCGATGTCATCGCGAAACACGGTGATGTCGACGTCTTCGGAGAAGCGGTTGATCAAGCCGAACCCCTTGGACAAGGATGTTCCGCCCTTGAAGAGAAGGCGCGGGCTTCCTTTCGGCAGGCCGTGAAACAGCGCGTCCAGTGTCCAACAGACCCAGAAATCCTTCTCGATGTTTTGAGAGGTCGTGCCGAGCCGAGCCGCGGTGGTATCGAAGGCACTCAGCATTGCCTCGGTGCCTGCAGAGAAAACCTCGTCAAAAGCCGCGTTCATGCGTTCGGCGTCCGTCGAGTTGAGCGCGGTCCTGACGATGGCCTGGACGAGATGGCGGCCTTCGAGCGGGACCGACTGGCTGCGCGATCCTGCTGGCGACTGGCCGCCGAACGTCGGCGGCGACGATGATGATCATCATCGTCATCATCATGATCATCGTCGGCAGCGGCGGGATTTGCCGATACATGCTGATCATCCTGGAGCACGGGTTTCAGAAAGACCTGCATCCAGGTCGGGACCGTCGTCAGCCCATCAATCAGATCTGCCTTAAGGGGCGGACCTGCCGCAGGATCATCGAGGAGCTTGCGAAGCTTGCGGCGCACCCGGTTGGCTTCGCCCTCGCGCGAGAGCAAATCGCGCATCCAGTGGAGCGCCTGAACGACGCGCATCCCAGGCCGTCCAGCCCAGAAGAGCTTGCTTGCCGCCGTCGGGCGAAAACTAATGGTGACATTGCCCAGTCGCAGCGCGCGGCGTCGTGCGTCGGAGTGGACGACAATCTTGGCTGGTACGGCATCCGTCAGGCCGAGGTCATTCGCCGCGGTCATGCCATCGACCAGCATGCGGACCTGGTCGCGGCGGCCGAGCGCCTCGATTACGGAGCGCGGATCTGGCGGATTGGATTTCTGCGTCAGCTTGTTGAAGCCGGGCCGATCATAGAGCCCGCGATCGATCCGGCGCAGTTGCTCCGCCGTAGTCAGTCGCTGGAGCGCCTTGTCGATAGCGTCGCGCGAGCCGAGGTCGAGGAAGTCCGATGGCGTCCACGCCTTGCGTGGCACATCGCTTTGGATGCGCTGCAGGACGGCAGCTTTGAGGTCGGGCGCCTGGTCGCTCATGTCCGAAACTTGTAGACATTTTTCGGACAATGGCCAAGCCGGCTGTCCGAAATACGTATACAAATTTCGGACAAACATCCAAATACCTCCACCCGGAAAACTGGGGAAAACCCAGTCGCGCCCCCGGATACCCTTGACGGCCTCCGATTCAATCACCATCTTCACTTACGTGAAGTGAGGATAATGAATTGCGGCACCGACTATTCGATCTAACGGGCGGCCAAACGGTCCTTTCAGGCGCTACCTCGGGACGCAAGCTGCTGAGTGCCCTGATCGCGGCGACGCCTTCGTCGGAGGCCCCGACGCCGGCGTTCCTCGACTTCACTCAAATCGAGGTCGCTACCGCCTCGTTCCTGCGCGAAGCCGTGATCGGTTTTCGCGACTACGCCCGGCAGTCATTGCGCAATGTCTACCCGGTTGTCGCCAATCTCCAGCCGGCTGTCGCCGAGGAGCTCGACTTCTTCGTGCGCGCCCGCGGAGACGTGCTCTGGAGCTGCGAACTTGACGCGGACGACACCGTCATCAGCGCACGGCTGATCGGCGAGCTCGATGCCGCCCAGCGCTCGACCTTTGATGTGGCTCGCGAGCTCGGCACCATCACGGCCCCCGAACTTGCCGCGCGGTTCACCGACCAGCGAATCGGCCCCACCGCCTGGAACAATCGGCTGTCCGCGCTCGCATCCAAGGGCCTGCTTGTCGAACGCAAGCAGGGCAAATCCAAGTCGTTCAGTCCCCTCCTGGAGATTGCTTGATGGGCCTCGATTACATCCGTGCGCAGACTGGCAAGCCATGGCGCAAGCGCTGGAACGGTGGTCTCGACCGCCTGAAATTGCCGACATTGTTCGAACTCACCATGTCCGAGACAGCGCGCACGGTGACCGCCCAGCTCGATGCCAGTTGCCGTCTCAAAGCGGGTGACACATTGATCGTCCAAACCGCGCCCGACGGCCTCACCGTCAGTGACGGCCTTCGCGCGGTCGGACACATCGCAAATCCCTCGTCCGAAATGACCGCCGCCATCGCAGACGGCGGCGGCTATGCCGAAGGCGTGGTCCAGCGCGTCGGACTGTTCGGCGATACCGCGGAGATCAGCGTGAAATGAACGACCGGCCGCCCCACGAACCGTCGCGCCGTTTCCCGCAACCGCAGCGGCTTTGGGATGATGCGACGCAGCACACACAGTCGCTGGGCTGCCCGACCTGCCTCGAGCGTGACCGTTGTGGCGGCGTCCATACCGACGCCGGCATCGTCGATTGCCGCGACCTCTGCTCCTGCAAGGACAAGAGCAAGTGCGACATGGTCTGCCGGTTCAATCCAAGCCTTTTCGTCGCCCGCATGCGCGAAGTGCGTGGCCTGGGCTTCGAGAACGCGCCGCGCGTTCCGGCGAACGGCGTTCCCGACCTGCCGATGATCGTGCCCTTCGTTGACCACGGCTACCGGCGTGTGGCGGCCCTTGACGAGGCGGTGGTCGCGCTGTCGCTGTACGAGCTTGTCAATCTCGCAACCGGCAAGCCGCATGTTACCTCCCGTGCCGAACTCGCCGATCGCTTCCGCTTCACCGAAGGCGCGACGATCGTCGTGTCGGGTGTCGACAAGGATAACCCGATCGAACGCTGGTGGGAGCTGAAGGAACGCGGCGCGATTCTCGCCGCGCTGAAGGCGCTCGGTGTCGCGCTCATCAGCACGCCGAATTACAGCGTGCTGACCGACGTGCCGCGTACCGACAATCTCCACGGCATGAAGCGGATCCTGCTGGCCTGGACGGAGATGGGTGCGGCAGGCCTGCCGGCTGCGCTGCACATCAACGCCCGCACGCAGCATGATTACGTCCGCTGGGGCAACCTCATCGCCGAACGTCCCGAGATCGAGATTCTCGCCTTCGAGTTCGCGACGGGCTGCGGCCGCGGCGAGCGGTTCGACTGGCATGTTGCCCAGCTCTGTGCGCTCGCTGACCGCGTCAATCGTCCGCTCGCGCTCGTCATCCGGGGCGGTGGCCGCAGACTCGGCGTGCTGCGGTGCCATTTCGACAAGGTTTCTCTGATCGAGACTGAAGCGTTTTCCCGCACCATGCGGCGGCGACGCGCCTATTTGACCGAGTCCGGGCGTCTCAAATGGGCGAAATTCCCGACCCCGAAGGGCGCGCCGATCGACGACCTTCTAGCGCACAATGTCGCGCTCGTCCGGGCTTCCTATGAGGCATCGGAAAGCCCCCCGGTGCGACTACGTCCGACGTCGCGCCGCATCCGGCGCGCAGCGAACGCAAATGGAGAGGCCGTCCAGCCAGGCCTTTTGCATCAACTCCACCTGCCCGGTGAGGCTCGGGGCGTCGCCCCAGAGCCGCAGCGCGTGATCGCCACTGCGAAACCTTAGCTCGGCGGCATCATGGGCAAGGGCGCGAAACAACTGACCAATGCCGTAACCGTGGCCCGTGCTGCGCGCGTACCGCGAGGCGCCGTCGGACGCCGCGACCCGCAACGCCGCACCAGAGTCTTCGAGGC
>NZ_DAIDJE010000131.1 GCF_027451485.1 Bradyrhizobium sp. | reverse complement strand
ACTTCAGGCCGGTCCAGTAGAATTGCAGGATTTTGTCAGTGGTAAAGGCATTGTTGTCCGGCAGGATCCCTGAGATTGTGAGCGGATAGCCGCCGGCAGCGTCGCCAAATGTAATCGCCGTGCTCGGATTGGCCTGATCGATATAGGTGTACCCCGCGTACAGCGTCAGCTTGTCGCTCTGAGGCTCGGCGTTTGCCGCCTTGATATAGTAAGGCGCGGGCGCAAGGGCCGGGCCGAGACTCCAGCTATATTTGGCCATGACCGAATAGGCCGTGTTGTCGGAGATGCTGGCCGCAAGCGTCGTGCTGTTGAGGGGATCGTTCACCGCGGTTTGCAGGTTCACCGCACCGTGCTCCTTGGTGAAGACGGCGTCCATCGAGAAGCCGCGATAGACGGCGCCGACGTCGAAGCCATAGCCGTTGCCGAACATGCCGCTACCCGAGCTACCGCTGGAGAACATCGCGCCGGCGTGGAACGGACCGTATTCGTACATATACTTCGCCGATTCATCCCAGCGCGCTGCCTGCGTACTGCCGGAGCCGCCATTAGTGCCGGAATAACCGAGCAGCGAAAAAGCGTACGAGAGCGCCAGTGGGTCGTACTGCGCAATACCGTCGAGTTGAAAGGTTTGTTGCCGGCCAACGGTCAGCGTGCCGTACAGCGGATTGCTGATGCCGCCGTAGGCCGGCCCGTTCAATGCCTGACCACAACGGCCGCTGTCTGCGTTCGAGTTCTGCTGGATATAGTTGAGCCCTGCATTCTGGAGGAAGGAGACGCAACCGTTGGCGAACTCGCCCGTCAACGGATCGAATCCCGACTCGATCCGGCCGACGATATTCCAGCCGTTGCCAATTGGCGTATCGATCTTCACGCCAACGTTCGACTGCTGCAGGCCGTTTCCGGCGATCGTCGAAATCCTTTGACCGGTGAAGTTTCTGGTGGTCGTGAACGGAATGAATTCCAGCGTCGACACCACGCTTCCGACAGGACGGCCATTGGTTTGATAGGCATAGCCATAGTCGAGCGTCGCGTAGAAGGTGATCCCGTTCCACGTCAGGCTGTCAGGCAGCGGATCCGGGACCTTCGGCGGCGTCCAATCCGCGGCGTAAGCGGTCCCCGCCGAGCCTGCCAATACCAGCGCAAGTGCAAGCGCTTTCTTCATTTTCGAATACCCCCAGGAGTGGCCGCCGCGATCGACCAGGCAGCGGTTCGGTCTTACGTTATGTTTATATACATATAACGATCGATGTATGCCGTAGAACATAACGGTGGCGGAACCAGTCACAAGTGCAGCCGGGCAACACTCCCAGTCAAATTGGATTTGGCTTGCCTATTGCCGGATTTGCCACCGCGGACTTCCGCCGCGCGTTTTCCCGCAACGCATTTGGCGGGGTTCAAGGCCGGGAGATCGGAGAGGACACCGCCGGTTAGCCCTTGGTTCGGACACCGATATCAGCCCGCAAGGCCTGAAGCTCCTTGCGCGCGGCGTTCTCCGCCGAACGTTCGATTTTGCGGTAGCGAGCCACCAGCGACTGCCCGAACGGCGTGAGCATGGCGCCGCCGCCGTTCTTGCCGCCAGTTTGCCGCTCAACAGCGGGCCGGTTGCAGATGTGGTTGATCTCGTCGACGAGGTCCCATGCCCGCTTGTAGGACATGTTCATCGCTCGCCCAGCCGCAGAGATCGAGCCGCAGCTGGCGATCGCCTCAAGCAACCGGATCTTGCCCGGACCGATCCGCCCCTCAGGGTCGAGGTCGATCCGAACGCTCAAAGATGGCAGCGCGGACTTGCGCATCGATGGCTTGCTCATCCTTTCAAGTCCGACCGGCGAGATGAATGCGCACGGGCGTTGCTGCCCGCGCGCTATTGGATCAGTAGCAGCTACGCGGATCGACCTGAACGTACTGCCCGGATGGATATTTGTAATAGCAGGTGCCTTCCGCCAGATAATAGCCGGGACGTGCGGTCGCCTGCGCACCTGCGATCGCGCCGATGGTCCCGCCAGTGATGGCGCCGACGGCCGCTCCGACCGGCCGACCGCTGATCAGACCGCCCAGAACGCCGCCGACGATCGCGCCGCCAATGGCGCTTGCCGCGGGATCCGGGGCCGGCGGAGGCGGAGGTGGCGGGGGCGCATAGGCAACCGGCGGCGGATAGCCGGGCCCCGGTCCCACATCATCGCCTGGCGCGCCCGCGTAGGCATCATCCACCACCTCGACATCGGAGATGTAGGTCGGCGGGCCCTCCATCGGCTGCGGGTAGAAGTACCAGACCCCGCCAACATCCCACCACCAGCCGTAGCGGCCGTTGTACATTTCATGACGCCACCGCCCGCCCTCCCAGGCAAGACGGCCGTAATAGCGATGACCACCAAAATTCCGCGCCGGAAAATTGCCGTGGGCAACGCGAGCAGCGCCCTGAGGCCCGTGCCCCTGCCCTCTGGGCGTCGCTGCGGGGCGTGCCGAGGGCGCAGCCGGGCGCACGTGCTGTTCCCGCGGGTTAGGCTCTTGCGCCTGCGCCGACATAGCACAAATGGCGGCGATCGATATCAAGGGAACGGCGAGCCGCGAGCGTTTCAATGCGCGCATAGTTTCTTTCTCCCACTGCCACAATGAACCGCCATTATGGATCAGCGGAAGGCCCAAATCCATGTCAGCCAGCGCGCTCGAAATGAATGCAGACCGAATGCCGCCTGGTGGCCACAAAGGGCACCTTGTTGCCTTCGGTCGAGAAGGACCAAGGCCGTAAAAGGCCGGATTCGCGTCCAACCTGCGCCAACTTCGTGTTGCAAGGCGCACCAGCGGCCTATAGAGGGGGCGACGGTTCGCATCCGCCGCCTGCCCTGCTGAGGGCAAGGTACAGGTCGATGCCAAACGCCGGTCGAGCCGCGAGGGCTCGGGCCTAAAGGGGGACAGGGATATGAAGAAATTGCTTGCGTTGACCGTCGTGCTGTTTGCATCGGCCGCCATGGCCCAGCAGGACGGTGCGGCGCCGCCCGCAGCTGCAAAGCCACCGGCACATCACGCCAAATCAAAGGGCCCCGCAGCCCCATCGAAGTCGCTGGCGGAGAAGCTCTTGGCGTGCCTTGACATCGATGACGGAACCAAGGACCGGCTCGACTGTTACGATGCGGCCGTTCCGCCCAAGCCGCCGAAGGCAAAAGCTGGCCCGGCGAACGGTGTCATGGATTGCCGCTACGTCAAGGAAGAGGACGAGCGGTTGGCGTGCTTCAACGGTTTTGCCGAGAAAATCCCGAAGTTTTCGACGCGATAGTAGAAACCGCATACGAAGGTGCCTGGCCAGCCGCTTGGCCCCTCTCCACTCTGTTGATAAGCCCGCGCCCTTTGCTTTGGGCCTGAGGTCTGGAACTCCCGGCATGCTATCGACATTGCGGGCCTACACCTGACGAAAGAATTACCATGCGGATTACCCTCGTCGGTTCCCGCCATTTCGGCGTGACGACCTTGCAAATGCTCCGTCAGCGCGCTGTCGATGTAGTCCGCGTGGTCGTTGCCGACGCGGATGACCGGTTGGCGGCGGCAGCTCGCGCCGCCGGTATCGAGGTGGTCGTGCAGGCCAACCCAAAACTGGTGGTCGCTTCCGAAATTGCGCCCGGGACCGATCTCATCGTCACGGCGCACAGCCACGCCCGGATCGGAACGGATGCTCTGGCCGCGGCCCGCCTCGGGGGCATCGGTTACCATCCTTCGCTGCTGCCCCGTCACCGCGGCATCGCAGCGGTCGAATGGACCATCCGCGAGAAGGATCCGATTGCAGGCGGCACGGTATACCATCTGGCCGACCGTATGGATGCCGGCGCCATTGCGGCGCAGGATTGGTGCTTTGTCGGCAAGGACGAAACCGCGCGTCAGCTGTGGGAACGCGCGCTTGCGCCGATGGGTCAGAGATTGCTGGCTGAAGTCATCGAATACGCCAAGGAGCACGGCGCTCTGCCGTCGCGTGCACAAGACGAGCAGTTCGCCACGAACGCGCCAGCGCTGACGGATTGACGTTCACCGAATTCGCTTCAATTCAATTGAATCAACCGACTCCATCCGCGATAAAAGTGCCAAAAGTGACAAGCGGAAATGTGATCTTGTGGCGGGCTGCCCGACCTCGCTGATGGCGGGCAAGGATTCTCCGCGGGGCGCATCGCCTGCACATGCAACCGCGGGGCTCTTGTACTTGTTCAGATCAATGTGCATATGCGAAGCGCCAGTGACAATGCCCGATGGGGAAGTGGAATGGAGCATCTGCGGGAGTACCGTGCAGTGGACGAAGGAAAGCTTCACGTGAGCGGCAACAGGAAGCCTCACGGAACCGGTTTGACGCGGCGGCTGATTTTCGCCGGCGCCGCGGCGCTGATGACGTCGATCTGGAGTGCGCCGAGTTACGCCCAGGCCGGCGGCCCGTTTGCCGGCATGGCTGGCGTTTGGAGCGGTGCCGGAACGGTGACGCTGGACGACGGCTCGACCGAACGCATTCGTTGCCGCGCTACCTACGCGGTCGGCGCCGGCGGCAATGGCTTGCAGCAGACGCTGACCTGCGCCAGTGACAGTTACAAATTCAACCTGAGCAGCAATGTGATGGCGCAGGGTTCCGCGATTTCTGGAACCTGGAACGAAAGCAGCCGCAACATCAACGGCGCCATCCAGGGACGCACCGCCGGCGGCGGCGTGGTTCAGGTCATTGCGAACGCCCCGGGCTTCTCGGCCAATATCTCGCTGACCACCCGCGGCAACCGACAGTCGGTGGTGATCCGGTCGGAAAGCCAGTTCAAGGGCGCATCGATTTCACTGACGCGAAGCTGAGCTCGAACAGGATCATTCGCGGCAAACCGCAACTTTTGGCGCGGCCGGCGGTTTTCTACCGGCACCAAGTTTCGTATGTGGGCGCGTCTGGCCGCTCATTGCAGGCGATCTCGTAGCGGAGGCGGTCCTACTTCCCTGCTGCCTTCCGCAGAGCCTCGTTGATCCGCTCCTGCCAGCCCGGACCGCCTTCCTGGAAATATTCCAGCACGTCCTGATCAATCCGCAGCGAGACCAGCTCCTTGACGCCGGGGACCGCGTTTGTCCGCGGCGGCGCTTGCGGCTCTTTCCTGGTTACCTTCTTGAACGCCGCTTCCGCTTCGGTGCGGGCATCGTTCAGGGTCCGCGGTCGCCTTGGTTGATCTGGCACGATCAGATTCCTTCGAAAAGCACAGTTGAGAGGTAACGCTCGGAGAACGACGGTACAATTGCCAGGATGGTCTTGCCGGCGTTTTCGCCACGTTGCCCCAGCCTGATGGCGGCAGCGATCGCAGCCCCCGAGGAGATTCCGCCGGAAATGCCTTCGTTGCGCGCCAGGGCGCGCGCCGTCTCGATGGCATCCGCGCTGCTCACGGTGACGATTTCATCGATGACCGAGCGATCGAGGATGTCGGGAACGAACCCGGCTCCGATGCCCTGGATCTTGTGCGGCGAATGCTGTCCACCCGAGAGGACTGCGCTTTCTTCCGGTTCGACGGCGACAACCCGAAGCGAAGGTTTGCGCACCTTCAGCACCTGCCCTACCCCGGTGATGGTACCGCCGGTCCCGACGCCCGCGACAAAGATGTCGATGTTGCCGCCGGTATCGTTCCAGATTTCCTCAGCGGTGGTCTGACGATGAATTTCGGGGTTGGCGGGGTTCTTGAACTGCTGCGGCATAATGGCCTTCGGAGTGGCTCGCACCAATTCCTCGGCAGTGGCGATCGCGCCTTTCATGCCCTGCTCGACCGGTGTGAGGATGATCTCGGCGCCGAGAAAGGCCAGCATCTTGCGCCGTTCGATCGACATCGATTCCGGCATCACCAGCTTTAACCGGTAGCCGCGCGAAGCGGCGGCAAAGGCGAGCGCGATACCGGTGTTGCCGGACGTCGGTTCGATCAGGACTGTATCACTATCGATCAGGCCGTCCTTCTCCATCGCCTTGATCATGGCAACGCCGATGCGATCCTTCACGCTCGCGGCGGGGCTGAGATATTCGAGTTTGGCTAAAATCGTTGCGTTCGCGCCGCGCTGCTGCGGCAAACGTTGCAGCCGCACGATCGGCGTATCGCCGATGGCATCCACGACGCTGTCGAACACCCGGCCGCGGCCACGACGCTGAACAGCATGCTCCGTTGACTTTTCATCCATCTGCGTCTCTCCGATGCCCAGCCAAGCGACAATTTCACTCAGCTTTTTATAGAGGAAAATGCGGGCCGTCGTTCAAGCATTTCCGCGCCACATTCGCTGCATCGCAAAAATGCGCGCGGCACCAAATAACTTAAAACCAACGCATTTGTGTTGCGGCATCGTCAAACAAGTTGTTGTATGGTGCGGTCACGCTCACATCGCAGAGGGAGGCCACGATGTCAGCAATTGCTGAAGTCCTGTCGGCCGTGTCGCATAATCCGCGTGGAAGTGACTTGCCGACGTGCCCTGTCTGCGCGGACTCCATGGTGGCTGCGGAAGCGTCAGCCTATCTGGCAGATAACATCATCAGTTATCTCTGGACCTGCGACACCTGCGGCTATGGCTTTGTGACCAAGCACTCGATCAAGCGGCCGGTCTGTAACTGAACTCCTGGGATTGTCCGGCTCGCGCGCGACGCGGAACTTTCAACGCGTCGCGATGTCGCCCTTTTCCCAGTCGCCGCGCGTGCGTTCGCGAAAGGCTGCAAACGTTCCTTGCGCGATCGCCTGCCTGATCTCGCCCATCAGATGTTGATAGTACGCCACGTTGATCTCCGAGAGCAGCATCGCGCCGAGCGTTTCGCCGGACCTGACGAGATGATGCAGGTAGGCCCGGGAATAGTTGCGTGCAGATGGCCAGGAACTCGTTTCGTCAAGCGGTCGCGGATCGTCGGCATGGCGCGCATTGCGCAAGTTGATCTGGCCATGCCGCGTGAACGCCATGCCGTGACGGCCATTTCGGGTCGGCATCACGCAATCGAACATGTCGATGCCCCGCGCCACGGCCTCAAGGATATCATCGGGCGTTCCAACCCCCATCAGATAGCGCGGCCGTTCTTCAGGAAGAAGCGGCGCCGTCTCTTCAATCATCGCCAGCATCACCGATTGTGGCTCGCCGACGGCCAGCCCTCCGATCGCATAACCGTGGAAGCCGATATCGACGAGCCTTGTGGCGCTCATTCGGCGCAGTTCGCCGATGTCGCCGCCCTGCACGATGCCGAACAGCATGTAGCCGGATGGCGCGGTCTCGAAGGCGCGCTTGCTGCGCTCGGCCCAGCGTAGCGACAGCTGCATGGCGCGATCGATGTCGCCGCGCTCGGCCGGTAGCCGCACGCACTCGTCCATCTGCATTGCGATGTCGGATCCGAGCAGCCGCTGGACCTCGATCGAGCGCTCTGGCGACAATTCGACCATGGCCCCGTCGATATGGGAGCGAAAGGTGACGGCGGTCTCCTTTACCTTTCGCAGTTCGGACAGCGACATGACCTGAAAGCCGCCGGAGTCGGTCAGCATCGGGCCATTCCAGCCGGTGAATGCCTGCAGGCCACCGAGTGCGGCGATGCGCTCGGCGCCGGGCCGCAGCATCAGGTGGTAGGTGTTGCCGAGCACGATGTCGCTGCCGGCGTCCCTCACCTCGCGCCAATGCATGCCCTTCATGGCGCCGGCCGTGCCGACCGGCATGAAGGCAGGCGTTCGCACCGGACCATGCGGCGTCGCCAGCCGACCGGTTCGCGCCTCGCCATCGGTTGCCAGCACTTGGAAATGGTTGGCTACGCTCATATGCGGCGCTTATTGTCTAGTCCTTGGGTCGATGTTCAATCGGACCATCAGTTTTCGCTCCGAAACAACAGACAGGCGTCGCCATAGGAATAGAACCGGTATCCCCCGTCGATGGCGTACTTGTAGGCCTGCCTCATGGTTTCGAGGCCGGAAAAGGCTGAGACCAACATGAAAAGCGTCGAGCGCGGCAGGTGAAAGTTGGTCAGGAGGATATCGACGGCGCGGAAGCGATAGCCCGGCGTTATGAAGATCGAAGTATCGTCGGTGAACGGCCGAAGTTTGCCGTCCTGCGCAGCAGCGCTCTCGAGTAGCCGCAGCGACGTGGTGCCGACCGCGATGACACGGCCGCCCTTTGCCCGCGCAGCATTGAGCGCCTCAGCGACTTCCGCGGAAATCGTGCCCCACTCGGAGTGCATTTTATGCTCCGAAGTATCGTCCGCCTTCACCGGCAGGAACGTGCCGGCACCAACATGGAGCGTGATCCGGTTGAGGCCAACCCCGCGTTCGCGCAAGGCCGCTTCGAGCGCGGGCGTGAAATGCAGACCGGCCGTCGGCGCCGCGACCGCGCCTTCGTTCACGGCAAACATGGTCTGGTAATCGGCCGTGTCCTGCTCGTCCGGTGCCCGCCTGGAGGCGATGTATGGCGGCAGCGGCGGGCTGCCGAGGTCGGCGATTGCGGAGTCCAGCGTCGGCCCATGAAACGAGAACGACAGCGTCACCGCGCCGTCATCGCCTTTGTCCTCGACCTCGGCGTCAAGGTGCCCGAGCAGGCAGACCTTTCCCTCGTTACCGAAGCGAATGATATCGCCGCGCGCAAGCTTCTTGGCCGGCTTCACCAGCGCCTGCCAGCGCGAGCCGTCCAGGCGCTTGATCAGGGTCGCTTCGATTTTAGGCTCGGTCTCGCGCCCAATCCGCCGGCCCTTGAGTTGAGCCGCGATGACCTTGGTATCATTGACGACGAGCTGATCGCCTTCCTTTAGCCACTGCGGCAGGTCGGACACAACGCGATCATGGAGGCGCCCGCCCGCTTCGACGACCAGCATCCGCGCGCTATCGCGCGGATGCGCCGGCCGCAGAGCGATCCGCTCGGCAGGCAGTTCGAAATCGAAGAGATCGGTCTGCATCTGGATTTAAGCTCGGTCCTCGCCCGTCATCCTCAGGCCTGCCTCAGCGCGTCTCCAAGAATGAGGCCGGGGCTTATCGAGAGGCCTCGTGGTTCGAGACCCGAGCTTTCGCGGGCTCCTCACCATGAAGGGTCCGGCTCAAGCATCCAGCGCCATTCGCGCCTTGACGATCTTATCGGGATCCTTGACCGGCTCGCCGCGCTTGATCTTGTCGACGTTTTCCATGCCCGAGGTCACCTTGCCCCAGACAGTGTACTGCTTGTTGAGAAACGACGCATCGTCGAAGCAGATGAAGAACTGGCTGTCGGCGGAATCGGGGTTGGCAGCACGGGCCATCGACGCGGTGCCGCGCACATGCGGCTCGGCATTGAATTCGGCCTTGAGCTTCTTGCCCGAACCGCCGGTGCCGGTACCGTGCGGGCAACCGGTCTGGGCCATAAAACCCTCGATGACGCGGTGGAACACGATGCCGTCGTAAAAGCCCTCGCGCACCAGCTCCTTGATCCGCGCCACGTGGTTCGGCGCCAGATCCGGACGCATTTCGATGGTAACGGGCCCCTGAGTAGTCTCCAGGATCAAAGTATTTTCTGTATCAGCCATGCTCGCTTCTCTGTTGGTGGAGGTTTCCGGTTATGAAATCGAACGGCGAAAGGCCGACCGGCTACGGCGCCGCCCATACTCTCCGTAAATGGCATTGGGACACACCGCTGCAATGCCTCCATCACCGCAATCCGGTACAATAAACGGTCGTTATCGTCGGCCTGTTCCGACTGGTAGGTGACGCGAGGCTTGCCCAATATCTCTCCCGCCCGGTTGAAACTGACGATCACGGTGATGTCGATATCGGTATGGACGCGAGAGCGGTCTGGCGGTCGCCAGCAGGTCCGAAGCCTGGCAAAGACATCGGCGATCGAGTTCACCTGCGCCGGTTGCCCCGGCGCAGGCGCCAGCCCGATAAGCCATATTCCCGCCAGGCAGATCAGGACCGCGCGGCCGGACAGGCTCAACCTTTTTCACTTCATGTCGGAGGCGACCTGGACCTTCACCATCTTGTCAGGGTTGGCCGGCGGTTCGCCGCGATTGAGCTTGTCGACCACGTCCATGCCCTGCACCACATCCCCGATCACGGTGTATTGGTTGTTGAGGAACGAGGCATCTGCAAAGCAGATAAAGAACTGCGCGTTTGCTGAGTCGACACTGTTCCCTTTCCGCGCCATGCCGACTGTACCGCGCTTGAACGGGGTGCTGGAAAATTCCTGTTTCAGGTTCGGGTATTTTGATCCGCCGGTGCCATTGAAATTCTGACCGTCGCCGGTTTGCGCCATGAAGCCGTCGATGACGCGATGGAACGGCACGTTGTTGTAGAAACCGTCGCGCGCGAGCTGCTTGATGCGCTCGGCATGCTGGGGCGCCAAATCGGTGCGCAGTTTGATGACGATCCGCCCCTTGGTGGTGTCGATGACGATCGCATTCTTCTTGTCGAGACCGGCCGGAAGCGGCTGGGCTATGGCGGGGGCAACGCAAACCAGCGCGGCCAGAACGGCGAGAATTCGGATCATGGAAGCTCCAGCGTGAGAGAATAAAGATCAGCGGGCGAACTTGGCCTTGAGGCGCTTTGCAACGGCCTTCGGCACGAAATTGGAGACGTCGCCACCCATACCGGCGATCTGTCGCACCAGTGTGGCGGTGATCGGGCGGACGGTCGGCGATGCCGGCAGGAAAACGGTACGGACGCCCGGGGCCATCGTCTCGTTCATGCCCGCCATTTGCATTTCATAGTCGAGGTCGGTGCCGTCCCGTAAACCCCGAACCAGGATCGTGGCCTGCGCGCGTTTCGCCGCTGTGACGACGAGATCATCATAGGTGGTCGCTTCGAACTCGCAATTCGCAGCTTTCGCGATGGGTTCAAAGACCTCGCGGATCATCGCCAGCCGCTCGTCGGTTGAAAACAAGGGAGTCTTGCCTGGATGGATGCCGATCGCGACCACCAGGTGGTCGCATAGGGCCACGGCATTCCGAACGACGTCCAGATGGCCATTGGTGACGGGATCGAAAGAGCCGGGATAGAGCGCAATGCGGGGCATGAACCCCTCCTACCCCGCTCTGACCGCCCCCGCAAGCCGATCCGGGGGCGCGGCCCGATCCATGGGCAGTTCGTTAATTTTGCCTGCCCTCCACCCGTTGCCGGCCAGCAGCTCTCCTTGGAGAAGCCGGCCTTTGTTTCCTCCGGGCGTGTCTGACGAAACAATATGGCAGGCGGACGAAACCATTTTCGCCAATTTTGAGCCTTTTGCGAAGAACTCTGGAAACGCCCGCTCGGTATCAAGCCGGCCAGACAACGGCGCTAGCCAAAGCCGGACAGGGGGACTGCCATGATCAAGACGCTTTCAGCTATCGCTGCGGCCGGTTGCGTCGCCGCTGCCCTGGCTATCCTGCCGGGCTTTGCGCCCCAGGTCGAAGCGAGCGTGCCGCCCCCGCTCGCAAAGTCCGACCGCCTCGATATCCACCCGGTCGGCCACGACTGCTCGCAGCAGGCATGGCCGAATTTCGAAACATCCTGCCTGCGGGCCGCAGGCTCAAGGGCGGCGGTTCGGCAAGCACGCCTGGTGACAGCCGACCGCAGGCCGTAAGTCACTCCCCGGCTAGCGTTACGAAGACAATTCGCCGGCACGCTCTGGCCGTGCCGGAAGATGCTTGTTGGATCGAACACCACCTTGATGTTCAGACGCGGCAGATAATCCCGCAACTCAACTAGCTGAGCTCCGCGCATCGGCGGTACAGCCTCTCCAGGAATTGACGGTGAGCCCGGCGTTGGCACCCGGCTTCCCACGACCTGCCTCAGGTGAAGCCGTTCTTTCCATGATTTTGCCGTTCCAAAGGTACGCGGTTCAAGCACGCGCTCGATGCTGCGTTTCGACGATCTCAGTTCGTTCTGCCGAATGTGCGCGCCGGAACTCGCTTTTCAGCTTCGCCGTTTCGTCTGCAAGCTCCTTGAGAACCGCACGTCTCTGGTCGACGTCGGTTGAAGAAGAAAGAAGCCGGTAGCGGGCGAGATTTTCATCTGTAAAAAACCGGTCCAGGTCCATTGATCATGTCCTTCTTAAGCGCGCGACACAGGCTGGACTGACGAAGCTCGATCGCCGGTCGGTTGCGCTGGAGGGGGTCAAGACTCATGGTCTACGCCGCCAAGCGAACCGCAATATCTCCGGCTACGTCGCTTCTTTCGCCTAATCCCCGCTCGACGAGCAGGACTTCGCCGCAAGCCGAGCACTCCAGGCACTCGAGCCGCGGGAATCCGTCCGTTTCCGAAAGGCTTGCGCTCAGACGAAGGCTGGCCTGGCGGCGGCATTTAGGGCAGATCGGGCTCGAGCTAAGACCGGTTACATTGAACATGGTGTCTCCACTGTTTACGGGCATTTTCGCGCCGTCATCCAAGGCGAAATCCTCCCGTGAACGTCGTCGCGAGCAAGAACGATGTACTTGCGATCGCTGCGACATACGCTGCGAATGGCTTCCAAGATACCGCTCCCGGGGGCAGCCGCAGCATGTCCAATATGCCCCTTGGAGGCGGTGTCGGCGCGGCCGCCGCACCACCCCGCAATTCCGCAACCTGCCGAGTGTGGAAGGACGGTTCTGAGATCGATCCTTGTCGCTGCCTCAAGGTCATTTGCTCGAACCTCGTCCTACCGTGATCGCGAGATAAGGTTTATTCCGGCGGCTATGTGACGGTAACTCGGTCGATTGCGAGCTAGTACCTTTGCGAGGTTCGGAAGTTCGCCATCCTCAAAGCGCGCCGTGCCAAGCGGACCCGCCGCTACCACGAGGTATCGGAGGCCTGACCGAGCAACTTTGTTGCGTTGTTAGTTCTGCTCGGCTCGGTAGCTGAGTTCTTCAAACATGTTTTTGCCGGTGAGCTCATTGATCGAAATCAAACGTCACATCACACCCAACGGCTATCCAATCATCGATACGACGCGCCGCGGACCGAACGAAGCAGCAGCAGCAGTCGAGTGGCTCGTCGCGACCGCGGAGATAATCTTTCTTGACCCGCAAAAGTGTCATCCATGTCGTGGAAGACGACGGAGCTATGCGGGAGTCGCTCGTGGAACTGCTCGAAGAGAGCGGCTACATGGTTCGCGGCTATCGCAGGGCCGAGGAGTTACTCGCGCGGGGGACTGCTATCGAGCCGGGCTGCATCGTCAGCGATGTGCGTATGCCGGGGATGGACGGACTCACCTTGCTGAGGCGACTGCGGGCCGGCGGCTCAACGATGCCGCTGATTTTGATCACCGGTCACGGCGATGTATCGATGGCCGTGGCCGCGATGAAAGCCGGGGCCGTCGATTTTCTTGAAAAGCCATTTGAAGCGGACGCCTTGCTGGACGCTCTCGTGACGGCCTTGCATCGCTCTCCGGGCAGCGACAAGGCTGAGGACAGCGAATTGTCGCGTCAACTCTTGCAAAAGCTGACGTCACGCGAACACGAAGTGCTTGGACAATTGGTCGCCGGCAAGTCCAACAAGGAGATCGCAGCGCAGCTCAACATCAGCCCGCGCACAGTGGAATTTCACCGCGCGCACATCATGGAAAAAACGGCAGCCAAAGGACTGCCTGAGCTCGTCCGCATCTGGCTCTCGGCGGACCTGTCGCCATCTACCAAATGATCGCGCCGGGCAAGTCGAACAATTCGGGCACCGCTCCATCTTTTCCGGCGTCAGCCGAGGAATTCGACGGCTCAAATATCGGACTGATAAACCTTCAGCCGACGTCCCGACAGAAGCTAACGGCGCTCGCCGTCGTTGCGGTGCTCCTGGTAGCCGTAATGAACCTGGCGCCGTATGCGCCCAGAACCTTGCCGCAGATTGCGGCCGTTATTCCGCTCATCAATGCCGCAATCTTGGTGACCGACCTGATCACTGCAATTCTATTGTTCGCCCATTTTTCGATCTCGGGGTCCCAGGCACTTCTGGTACTTGGCGGGAGCTATCTCTTTACGGCACTGATCGTAATTCCGCACGCCCTCACCTTTCCCGGTGCATTTTCACCGACAGGTCTGCTCGGAGCCGGCCAGCAAACCACAGCGTGGCTTTACACCTTCTGGCATCTGGCATTTCCCACGGGCCTCTTGCTGTATGTCTGGCTGAAGGGGGATGACCGCATCATCCGGGGTTCACTTCCGTGCGCCATCGCATGGTGCACGGCGGCATCGACCGGTCTCGTCTTGGGACTCGTATGCCTCGTTATCTTTGCCGACCAATATCTGCCTCGGCTTTTCGCCAACGTCTTCGAACTGACTCCGTTGGGATTTTACGTCACCTACTTCGACCTGTTTGTGAGCCTCGTCGCACTTTCATTTCTGTGGCTGCGCCGGCGTTCGGTGCTTGATCTGTGGTTGATGGTGGTCGCCTGCGCCTTGATCAGCGAACTGGCGCTTGCCAGCTTCCGTTTCAGTCTCGGATTTTATTCCAGCCGCATTTTCTCGTTTGTCACTTCAACCATCGTGCTGATTGCTCTGCTTGCAGAGACAGCGGACTTGTACAAGCGCCTTGCGCTTGCAAACACGTTGCTGCGACGTGAACGCGACAACAAATTGATGAACATGGCAGCGGTCGTGGCGTCCATTTCACATGAGGTAAAGCAGCCGCTGGCAGCCATCGTCATGAGAGCAGGCACCGCGATGCGATTTCTTGCGCACGCGCCACCCGACATAGAAAAGGCCCGATCGGCTCTGAGCAAGATCGTTCACGACGGTCGTCGCGCCAGCGAGATCTTCGACAGCATTCGCGACCTGTTCCGGGCGTCAGATCAGGGCCGGGTAAGCATCGACGTAAATGATATCGTGTCGAGCACGCTCGAGATCATGCAAAGGGAGCTAACCGAACACCGCATTATAACGCGCACCGAGCTCATGCGTGAACTGCCGTGTCTCGTCGGCCACAGGGCCCAGTTGCAGGAGGTTCTTCTTAATTTGGTCTTCAATGCCATCGAGGCGATGGAGGCAAATCATGCGGACCGTATTCTGCTGGTGAAGACCGAAGCCGCCGAGGACAATGGGATCGTCATCAAGGTCATGGATACAGGACCGGGACTCGATCCAAAGAATTTGGACACCATGTTCGATCCGTTCGTCACGACCAAGCCGCGGGGAATCGGCTTGGGTTTGGCCATCTGCCGGATGATCGTCGAGCGCCATGGAGGGCAGCTGCTAGCATCGTCCCGGCCCGAGGGCGGCGCGGAATTCGACATTTTCCTGCCGTCCGAAGTGTCGGCGGCTTCTGCGAGATAGCGGTCCAGAAATCGGGCGCACGCGCAACCGGCGCCGATCCGTCCGGCCGGGCACTTGTAGATTTCCCAGCTCGTAGTTCCCCGAGTTACGGCTCAGTCGGCGGTCCGTTAACCTGCGTCCAGAAATGTCGCTGAGGAAAATACCTGGCCTTTCGAACGCGCCCTGAAAACGAGGACGGAAGCAGGGTGACCTTTTCAATCGATGGGGGATCTGCAAATGGCAACTGCGATCGAGGACTTCATCACCGCCCAAAACATCAGTCTCTACAGGTCGCTTCTGAAGACTGAAACGCAGCCGGGAAAACGCAGGATACTGCTTCAATTGCTCGAAAATGAGATGGCGAAACTTCCGCTCGCTTTGAAGCGCGGCGAGAGGGTCCGAACAGCTGGTCTCGAATAAGGTTTCGTAGTTCGCGTCAGTGCTGCCCGCAACCGCCCCGGTGGGTCAGACTGAACGAAAGAGGCCGCCGATCCTGAGGTCGGCGGCCTCTTATTTTCTTGCATCGTGGCAGCGAGCGAATGGAAGTCGATTTTGCTACTGTCGGCTGCGATGTTAGAATTGAATTATTAGCCGCCACCGCCGTTGCCGTTTTCGGCTTCTTCTCCGATGTGCTCGACCGAAACGACATGCTCGTCCTCGGCCGTGTCAAACACGATCACGCCCTGCGTGGATCGGCCGGCGATCCGGATATCCTCAACCGGGCACCGGATCAGCTGGCCTTTGTCGGTGACCAGCATGATCTGGTCGGATTCTTCCACGGGGAAGGATGCCACCAGCTTGCCGTTACGATCATTGACGGACATCGCGACGATGCCTTTGCCTCCGCGTCCTGTGGTCCGGTATTCATAGGACGAGGTGCGCTTGCCGTAGCCGTTGGCTGAAACCGTCAGCACCACCTGCTCCTGCGCCGACATCTCGACGTAGCGCTCGGATGAAAGCTGGATCGCGCTGGAGGCTTCCTCGCTCTCGGATTCCGTCGCCGTTTCCTCGCTGACGTTCTCCCCGGCCACTGCTCGGCGCATCTTGAGGTAAGCGGAGCGTTCGTCCGAGGTCGCCTCGACATGCCGGAGGATGGCGAGCGAGATCAACCGGTCGCCTTCGGCCAGCGCAATGCCGCGGACCCCCATCGAGGTGCGGCCCGAGAACACACGCACATCGGTGACCGGGAAGCGGATGCACTGGCCGCCGGCCGCAGTAAGCAGCACGTCGTCGTGCTCGGTACAGATTTGCACGTCGACGATCGCCTCGTCGTCGGCAAGCTTCATGGCGATGATGCCGGAACGGCGGACATCGACGAAGTCGGAGAGCTTGTTGCGGCGGACGGTACCGCCGGTGGTGGCGAACATCACGTCGAGATTGCCCCAGGAGGACTCGTCCTCCGGCAGCGGCATGATGGTCGTGATGCGCTCGCCCTGCTCCAGCGGCAGGATATTGATCATGGCCTTGCCGCGGGCGTTGGGCGCGGCCATCGGCAGCCGCCAGACCTTTTCCTTGTAGACCTGGCCGCGCGACGAGAAGAACAGCACCGGCGTGTGGGTCGAGGCGACGAACAGCCGGCTCACGAAATCCTCGTCGCGGGTCTGCATGCCGGCTCGGCCTTTGCCGCCCCGCCGCTGCGCGCGATAGGTCGACAACGGCACGCGCTTGACATAGCCGGCGTGCGACACGGTCACCACCATGTCCTCGCGCTGAATGAGGTCTTCGTCCTCGACTTCGCCTTCCTGCTCCATGATGACGGTCCTGCGCGGGGTGGCGAATTCCGCCTTCACCTCAGCGAGTTCGGTCTTGATGATCGCCTGGATGCGGGCGCGCGAGCGCAGGATGTCGAGGTAGTCCCTGATCTCGACCGCGAGCTTGTCCAACTCATCGGAAATTTCCTCGCGGCCGAGCGCGGTCAGCCGTTGCAGGCGGAGGTCGAGAATGGCCTTGGCCTGCTCCATCGACAGTCGCGCCGTGCCGTCGGGCGCGAGACGATGGCGGGCGTCGTCGATCAACGTAATCATGGCGGCGACGTCCTTCGCCGGCCAGTCGCGCGACATCAGGGTATCGCGCGCCGTGGTCGGATCGGGCGAGGTGCGGATCACCTTGATAATTTCGTCGATATTGGCGACCGCTATCGCAAGGCCGACCAGGATATGGGCGCGGTCTCGCGCCTTGTTGAGCAGGAACTTGGTCCGCCGCGTCACCACCTGTTCGCGGAAGGCGATGAAGATCTGCAGCATGTCCTTGAGGTTCATCACCTGGGGACGACGGTTGTCGAGCGCCACCATGTTGGCGCCGAAGGCGGATTGCAGCTGGGTGAACTTGTAGAGCTGGTTCAGCACCACGTCCGCCATCGCGTCGCGCTTGAGCTCGACCACGACACGGTAGCCCTGGCGATCGGATTCGTCGCGGAGGTCGGCAATACCCTCGATCTTTTTCTCGCGCACCAGTTCGGCGATGCGTTCGACCATCGTGGCCTTGTTCAGCTGATAGGGAATTTCGGTAATCACGATGGCTTCGCGATCCTTGCGGATGGTTTCGATCGAAACCTTGCCGCGCATGATGATCGACCCGCGGCCGAGGTGATAGGCCGAACGGATGCCCTGCCTGCCGAGAATGATGCCGCCGGTCGGAAAATCCGGACCCGGGATGATTTCGATGAGCTGATCGATCGACAGGGCTGGATTGTCGATCAGCGCGGTGCAGGCGTCGATGACTTCGCCGAGATTGTGCGGCGGGATGTTGGTGGCCATGCCGACCGCGATGCCGCCGGCGCCGTTGACCAGCAGATTGGGAAACTTCGCCGGCAGAACCACCGGCTCCCTGCCGGAGCCGTCGTAGTTCGGATCGAAATCGACGGTATCCTTGTCGATGTCATCGAGCAGATGCAGCGCGATCTTGGTCAGGCGCGACTCCGTGTAGCGCATCGCCGCCGGCGGATCGCCGTCGACCGAGCCAAAATTGCCCTGCCCGTCGACCAGCGGCACGCGCATCGAGAAATTTTGCGCGAGGCGCACCAGCGCGTCATAGATTGCCTGGTCGCCGTGCGGGTGATACTGACCCATCACGTCGCCGACGATGCCGGCCGACTTCTTGTGCTTCTTGTCCGGCGTGTAGCCCTGCTCGTACATCGAATAGAGAATGCGGCGATGGACGGGCTTAAGGCCGTCGCGCGCATCCGGCAGCGCACGCGCCACGATCACGCTCATCGCGTAATCGAGGTACGAGCGCTTCATCTCGTCAAGGATGGAAACGGGACGAATGTCGGACGGTCCCGACGGCTCGCCGGGCTTCGTATCTTCAGGTTCAGACAAGGGAAAATCCGATCAGATCAGAATCATGTTCATATAGCGCATCGGAGGATGAAAAACCACCCCCGGAGGGCTTTCGGGAACCCGATTTTCCCCTCGTTTTTCCAGTGACTTAGCAGGACATCCGGCGCCTGGATTTGCGGCCTCGAAGGGGAAGCGCCGAGGCGCGCGTCGGAAGCGATTTCCACGGGCCCAAAACGCCCCTCTGCGCGTGCCCCCGAAACAAATCTGCCGAACCGTTCCAAGACATCATCTTGAGTACCGATCGAGATGCCTTGCGTGAGGCCGCTCGATCAGAACGGGATGTCGTCATCCATGTCGCTGTTGCGCGAACCGGCGGCCACCGCCCGGCGCGGCGCACTCGACGGTCCGCTCGAACCGAAATCGCCGCCGCCCTGGTCGTCCGAACCGAAGCTGCCGCCTCCGCCGCCGCGCCCGTCAAGCATGGTCAGGTTGGAGTTGAAGCCCTGGAGCACCACTTCGGTCGAATACTTCTCCGCCCCGCTCTGGTCGGTCCATTTCCGGGTCTGCAACTGGCCTTCGATATAAACCTTGGCGCCCTTCTTCAGGTACTGCTCGGCGACCTTGCAGAGCCCTTCATTGAAGATCACGACACGGTGCCACTCGGTCTTTTCCTTGCGCTCGCCGGTCGCCTTGTCGCGCCAGGTCTCGGACGTCGCGACGCTGAGATTGGCGATCGGGCGCCCATCCTGGGTGCGCCGGATTTCGGGATCCTTGCCGAGATTTCCGACCAGAATCACCTTATTCACGCTTCCTGCCATCGCCGCTCTCCACTCACCTTGCTGTAGGCGCCGACCCTATACACTCGCTGATCGGCTGCGCCCTCGGGCGCTTACGTTATCCCCACATATAGCACCGCCAGCTCAAACGTTCCAGTTTTGTTCCGTGGCAATTTGCCGGGAAGCTTCCCAATACGCGCATCAGGCTGCCATTCGGGACAGTTCCGCAGCCCACTTGGAGGGCGCCCTGAAAAGCCCGCAAAATCATCGGCTTCACCAGGATGCAGTTCATGCTGGACTGTGGCTTTTGGGAGACGGCATCCGCGGGGAAACTGGGGTACGATTGCCATCAAACAGGGGTAGATGGGCGCTCCATCGACCGATGGGACAGAACGCTTCTCTCAAATCGAAGCGAACGAAGAAGCTGGAGCCGTGAGATGAAGAGGATCTTGCTGGGCGCGATCGCTCTCCTTGCCTGGGGAGTCGTGTCACCGGCAGTGGCGGCTGATCTGTCGGCGCGGACCTACACGAAGGCGCCGGAAGCGATGATGCCGGCAATCTACGATTGGAGCGGCGTCTATGTCGGCTTCAATGGCGGCTGGGGCACGGCAAACCGCTGCTGGGATCAAACTGCTCTGGTGATTGGCGCGGAGGGCTGTCACAGCACCTCCGGCGGCTTCGCCGGCGCGCAGGCCGGATATCGCTGGCAAACCGGCGCATGGGTCTGGGGCTTTGATGCGCAGGGCGACTGGGCCAGCCTGACCGGCAGCAATGTCAGCCTCATCACCGGCAATACCAACCGCTCCCGCATCGACGCGTTCGGCCTGTTCACCGGCCAGGTGGGTTATGCCTGGAATACGGTCCTGCTGTATTTCAAGGGCGGCGGCGCCGTCGTTGCCGATCGGAACGACATCCTCCTGACCAACGGCGCGCTCGCGACGGCAGCCGGCGACAACCGCTGGGGCGGCACGGTCGGTGCCGGTCTTGAATTCTCGTTCGCGCCGAACTGGTCGGCCGCTTTCGAATACAATCACCTGTTCATCGCCAACAACAACACCACATTCTCCGACACGATCGGCGGAGCGTTCGTCAGTTCCGATCGGCTGCGCGGCGATGCGGATCTGGTGTCGGTGCGGGTCAACTATCGCTGGGGCGGCCCGGTCGTCGCGAAGTACTGATCGCGGCCAGTCAATCTGTCTGAAAAAAGCCGGCCGTTGCGCCGGCTTTTTTTCGTGTGCGATTTGTGTAATTCGGCTGCTGCCGCTTGCTGCCATATTTCCCGTTCGACGCCTCTGCTGACGCGAACCGGCGCGCTTGGAAGCGCTACGTCGGGCGCAATTCCGTTGCGCAATTCCGTTGATGGTTTTCACGCGGCACTGGAAATCGATTCCCGTTCTTCCTATGTTCCGAGAACAACTTGGCGCCTGATCGCTGCTCCTGGCGACGCGCCCGAATGCGTCGCGTGGAAATCCCGATATGGACGAAGTGATCAAGGCCAAGCAGCG
>NZ_DAIDJE010000130.1 GCF_027451485.1 Bradyrhizobium sp. | reverse complement strand
AACATTGACGCAACTTCATCGGTCGATCCGTTGCTTCAGCAGATCGAATCACCCGCGATGGACGCGCGAAGAAAACATTCGGCGATATCGCAAGCTCCTGAATACACAGCTGACCGGGCTGGAGCGCAGCTTCATTGAGCGGCGACTGGCCGAAGAGCTGCGAGGTTGACCGCTGGTTCAAACGCCGGGTCCAGCTCGGTTATGTCTAACGGTCTCCCGATTTCAATGTGGCGCGATGGTGAGAGGCCGATAAAGTGAGCAAAAGGGACAATGCTTGCCGCTTGCCGCGGGGTACCTGCTGCTCCGCAACGGCACGCTTCGGGCGAACCGGTTGACTGAACCGCGCGGCCCGGAATTCTGCGGCGTAAATCGTCATTCCCGCTTTCGCCACAGGCGGGTAGGGCCGGCCGGCAAAAAGGATCGATGCCGACCCACTTAGCTCGCTCGAGGCGGCCGCATTGTCCAACTCAGCTACAATGGTCTTTATCCTCTGGCGGATGATTTTTTCCCGAGAAGAAAACCCGCTTCTTCATGCGGGTTTTCTTCGCATTTGGCCGGCCTGCGGCCGCGAAAACTGTCTGGGCGGCTCGCCGGATTACTTCCTAGACCGAAGCCGGCCGGACGAGCATCACTTCTGCATCCCGTGGCTTGCCGGGGGATTGGAAGTTGAACTCGAATTCGAGTGGCTTGGGGAGCTATTGCTTGATCCGGTGGTCCGCGAGCCGGATCCGCCTTCGTTCATGGCTTCGAAGACCGACATGCCGTGAGGCCCGATTGTCATCACCACGGGATCGCCATCCGGAGATTTGCCCTGGACAACGAAAGACTCAGCCACGACCTTGACGTCGGTGAAGCCTTCCTTTTGCAGGTCTTGCTTGATTTTCTGGGCCGCGATGAGGCCGTGCTGAGAAGATGATTGCGTATTAGCTTGCTGGTTTGGCTGGGCTGAAGGATTTTGAGATGACTGCGCCAATGCCGGCCCCATGAGCGTGGCGAATGTGAAAGCTGCGAGAAGCATTTTCATGATCGGAGTGTTCCCTTGCTGGAAGTCCTGGTAGCAAGAAAGCGGCCGAGAGACGTCAACGTTCCAATCGTCGCCGAATTTCATTCGGCAGATCGCATTCGCAGAAAATGTCTCAGCTGTCCCATGTCGTGCTCCATCGCAGCCCCACCTTCACGACTTCGGAAGGTCGGCACCAGGAGCTGACCTGAGGCCGACCGGCATTGCTCGCCCGGTGCGAGTCAGAAGCGTCTGAGCGAGTCTTTCGACCATTCGGCGGGGAAGTTTCCTGCCAACAACTGTTCCGGGTGATCCAGCACGGCCCCTGCATCGTTTCATCTGCTTTACGAGGCAAATGGTGCAGCAAAACCGGACAATGCCGTCGCTCGGCTATGAGCGGGGATCTACAGCAATCTCCGAGCAGGACATTGAGGAAGCGGTCCGCAAGATCCTGACTTGGATCGGGGAAGACCCGACCCGCGAGGGACTTTCTGAGACGCCCCTCAGGGTCACGCGCGCCTTCAAGAGCTATTTTTCCGGCTACCAGCAGAATCCCGAGCAGATATTGAAGAAAACCTTCAATGAAACTGCCGGCTATGACGAAATGGTGATGCTTCGGAAGATTCCGTTCCTGAGTCATTGCGAACATCACATGGCGCCGATCACAGGACATGCGTGGGTTGGCTACGTCCCGCGCGACCGGGTCGTGGGCATATCAAAGCTTGCCCGGGTCGTAGAGGCGTATGCCAATCGCCTGCAAATCCAGGAACGGCTCACGGCGGAAATTGCGGGCGCTATCGAGCGGGCGCTCGAGCCACTCGGCGTCGCGGTGCTCATACAGGCCTCCCACCAATGCATCAGTGGCCGCGGCGTCAGGAAGCACGGGGTAGACCTGACCACGACCCGGATGCTCGGCTGCTTCCGAACCGAGGCCGTCCGCCGCCAGGAGTTTCTGGCCATGGTGAACGCCGATGGGGCGGATTGAAGCGGTTCCCCGCGGGAAAGAAAGCGTCCATGGTGATCCACCAAGGCAGGGCGCTCGTTCTCCCCTCCAGACGGTTCCTTGCCGAGGATCCATGATCGCTGCTATCCGAACGACCAGATTGCCAAACCGCGCAGGCATCGTGCTACCTTCGACGACGAAGGCGTGGCCGTCAGTTGGTGCGAGCAGGGGGCTGAAGCCAAAGGTGGAATGGAGCGATTTAATCGGGCGGGTCGCCTCTCACGGCGACCGCGAGGCGTTCAGGAGCCTGTTCGAACACTTCGGACCGCGCATTAAGGGATTGATGCTGAAGGCGGGATGCAGCGCCGACGAAGCTGAGGAGATTGCCCAGGGCACGCTGATAGCTGTGTGGCGAAAGGCGGGCCAGTTCGATCCAGCAAGCACGGGTGCGGCGGCCTGGATCTTCACGATCGCGCGTAATTTGCGCATCGACTCCTTGCGAAGACATGCCCGGGCGGGCCGGTTTGGTGAAGACGCAGACCTTGCGAACATGCCGGATGCGACCGAGCCTGCCGATGTTGTTATCTCGCGGGTCGAGGACACCGCGCGCGTCAAGGCGGCAATCGATCGGCTGTCGGATGAGCAATCCAAGGTAATCCAGCTTTCGTTTATCGAGGAGCGGCCCCATCCGGAGATCGCGAGCTTGTTGGGCATTCCGCTCGGCACGGTTAAGTCGAGGATCAGGTTGGCGATGAACCGCCTCAGAGACCTTTTGGATGAAGCGCCATGAGCATAACCCATCATCCGCCGGAAGATCTTTTGGCTGACCTGGCGACCGGCGCGCTCGGTGAGGCGGAGCATCTGGTCGTCGGCGTGCACGTGGCGGGTTGTGCGCGTTGCCGTCGCTTCGTACAGGCGATGGAGCAACTTGCCGGCGAAGCACTTGAGAATGCGGAGCCTGCGGCGATCTCGGATGGAGCCTTCGATCTTCTGATGGCCCGCATCCAGGAGGCGCCGCCACGAGATACTAGGCCCTCCGAAGCTCGCAACGTGGACGAGGAGGAGCATCGGGATCTGCCCGAGATCCTCCGGCGCTGCCGCCTCGGTAAACGCCGGCGCGTCGCCCCGGGCGTGAGCGTTCAACCGATCGATCTTCCGGGCCGAGGGAAAGCGAGAGCCTTTTTGCTTCAATCCGCTCCTGGCACGCGCATGATCGAACATACGCACACTGGCACCGAGCTGACCTGCGTGCTCAAGGGCAGCTTCAGCCATGCGGGTGGCCGCTATGGTCCCGGCGACTTCGATTACGGCGACGAGGATATCGATCATCGTCCGATTGTCGGGGATGAGGGCCCCTGTCTTTGCGTCGTCGCGATGATCGGCGACCTGCGAATGAACGGCTTCTTTGGCAGGCTCATCAGTCCGTTCGTGCGGCTCTAGTGCCCACTTTCCGAAGTTCGTGTTACGCCTCAGCTCCCACCTTCGCGAACTTCGGAAAGTCTTGGGCGCTGGCTTACTTATTGATGCTAGTGCCGCTTCATCGATCTGAAGCCCCTGATCGAATTCGCTGCTTGCGGTGCAGGTACTTCAGATCGGCGGGTGCTGGCCTGGAAGACGGCCATCTTGTCTTCAGCGGTCAGGTGATCCGCGTCCTCTCTCGCGTCGTTTCGTTGGAGAGAGAGCAGGTAGATATAATGACCAGCTTTAGAGCTGCGAAGATCCCTGTCCGCTGGCCGGAGCCGAGGCCGGCGAAAGGAGAGAAACGAGGGGCCATCGCGGATGGCCAGCACGTATGAGAACCGCCGGAGAATCTGTTGATGAAGGATAGCCCGATAATTCTGGTCGTTGAGGACGATCCTCAACTGCAAATCCTCATCGAGGAATCGCTCAGCGGAGGCGGCTTTGGTTGCGTCATTACGGCGAGTGGGGAAGAAGCAGATAGTTGGCTGCGGGAAGGCGCGGGTAAATACCAGGCTTTGCTGACCGACATCAATTTGAGCGGCGCTGTCGACGGCTGGGAGGTCGCAAAGCGTGCGCGAGAAATGGACCCCGACATGCCCGTGATTTACATGACTGGTGATTCCGCCGGCCAATGGGCGTCTTCCGGCGTTCCTCACAGCATCATTCTGAACAAGCCATTCGCTCCTGCCCAGATTGTCACGGCGGTGGCCCAACTCCTCAATACCGGCACTCCATCAAACCCGCCATGACGGCTGGCCAGCTTGCTTTCGGCGGTCATCGAAGCCGATCGCTGACCTCGGGCGGATATCCGCAGCGAACGAATTGTCAGCTGCTCGCGATTGCTGCCGCTTCCTGAGCGGCCCGCTGCATGCTGGACGACATGTCGTTCGTGACGGAACTTTGTTCTTCCACCGCCGCGGCCGTTGCCGTCACGTATTCACTTACCGCCTGGATCGTGCACTTGATTGCGTCCAGCGCCTCAATCACGTCCATCGATATTTCATTCAGGCCACAGATCTCCTGCTCAATTTTGTCAGCCGCCTGCTTGGCCTGGTTGGCGAGGTTCTTCACTTCGGCGGCTACCACCGCAAAGCCGCGGCCGGCCTGGCCGGCGCGCGCGGATTCGATCGTTGCGTTCAAAGCCAGCAAATTAATCTGGCCCGTAATGTTGCCAATGATTTCGACGATGCCTCTCATCGAATTGGCTGCGGTCGAAAGGCGTTTCGCCTCTGTATCTGCAACGGATGCCCTTTCCACCGCGATATTCGCATTTTCCTTCGATTTGAACATCGCCTGTGAAATTTCGCGAACCGAAGCGCTGAGCTCCTCTGAGCTGGCGGCGACCGACTCCATCATGGAACGCACGCGCTCGTTGCCTAAGCGAACCAACACTTGTCGCGTGATGTCGGATGCGTATTTGACCACCTTGAAAGGTCTGCCATTGAGGTCGAGGATCGGACTGTAGGAAGCTTGAATCCAGACTTCCTTGCCGCCACTTCCTACGCGCTTGAATTCGCCGGCTTGGTATTCGCCCCGCTTGAGAGCTGCCCAGAATTCGCGATATGCGGGGCTTTCACGCTCGCTTGCTTCGACGAACAGACTGTGATGGCGTCCCTTGATTTCTGGCAGGCTATAGCCCATCGCATCGAGAAACTTGGCATTGGCATTCAGAATCGTGCCGTCGAGGTCGAACTCGATGACGGCCAGAGATTTGCCTATGGCCTCAATCTGTCCCTGAAATTCGGCAGCCTTGAGCTTGGATCGCGTGACGTCGCTGGCGAGCTTGACGATTTTTACCACCGCGCCGTTCTCATCCATAATTGGATTGTATGACGCGAGGATCCAAATCTCGCGGCCATCTTTGGCGATTCGCTTGAAGTCTCCGTGTTGGTAGCGACCGCTTTTGAGCGAAAGCCAGAAGTTCTTGTATGCCGGCGTGTTGCGCTCGGCCGGCGGCAGGAAAATACTGTGGTGCTTGCCGCGAATTTCGTCCAGTTTGTATCCGACCGAATTCAGGAACAGCTCGTTTGCCGTAATGATCGAACCGTCGAGGTTGAACTCGATGATTGCCTGGGCCCTGCTGAAGGCGGCCAGCTGTCCGGCATCTTCCAGGCTTCGTGCCTTTTGCAGCGTGATGTCGGTCGCAAACTTTATGACACGGACGGGTTTTCCGTTCCGCCCGGGAATGGGATTGTAAGTGGCCTGAATCCACACCGTGCGGCCGCCCTTGCCAATCCGGCGAAATTCTCGCGACTGATGCTCGCCCCGGTTCAAGGCGGCCCAGAAATCCCGATAAGCTTGTGTATCCTGCTCGTTTGCGTCAAGGAACATGCGGTGGTGCTGTCCCTGAACCTCGCTCAACGAATAACCAAAAGCCTCGAGAAACCTGCCGTTTGCGGTGATGATATTGCCGTCGAGATCGAACTCGACGATTGCCAGCGCCTTGTTCAGTGCTTCGATCTGAGCTGCGGCAGAAGCAGAAAAGGCGCTTGCACGCGAGAAAATCATGTACTTCTCCGGTTTCGGCAGCACCCAGGGTGCGGCATTTGGCAAGCCATCGTTAGAACGCGACTGCCCGAAGCCGTAGTTTTACGGAAAAGGCTTGCGGTCTGCTTGACTGAAAGCTGACCAAAGTATTGGCCCGGTGCAACTAAAGTTCGGCGCCGGACTCGCTCTGGTCGAGGCCGAGCCTTGCTCCAATCAGGGCGGCTTGCGTTCGATTGTCGCACTTCAGGGCACGAAGCAGCAGGACTGTCTGCGATTTGACCGAGCTGAGCGCGATACCGAGTTGTTCTGCAATTTGCGCGTTGCTGCGGCCGATCGAGAGCAAGCGCAGGATCTGCATTTGCCGGTTGGTCAGCCGGGCAAGGCGTTTACGCTCGTCATCACTGGCTTTCGGTGCACTTGGCGTCGAAGAAAAGGTCGCAAGTTCTTCCCGAATGGTGCGCCGTACACTGCGCAGTAGCAGGTCGTAAGGGGCGGGCTGCTCCCAGTCACCCGCAGATGGCGCGTTCAGAGATTGGGAAACGTCAAAATGGAGCACGATGGTGTGGCTGGGAGCGGAGGCGAGTCCGAATGCGGCCATGAAGAACCACTTGTCCTTCTGACCGGGCGGACTGCACGGATAGGCCGTGCCGAAGAACGGAGCATGGCCGGAGAGAACCTTGCCCAGACCGCGAAAAGTCTCCAGTGAAATTGAATCCGAGCTTACGCAATGCCTGAGGTAGTTCACGCCGATTGCATGGTCTTCCAGTTGAAGGCCATTCGCGTCGGCAGAGCGCTTCCAGCCACTGCTCACGTCTATGATGATTCCTTCGCTGTTCAGCAGGCAAGCAACCGGATCGATCGAATCCAGATATCGATCGACGTCAAGATGGGTCATTCAGGCTTTCCGATACTCTCAAACCAATCGTTGGATACTATAATCGGCTACGCGGCCCAGTCGAAGAAGCCGTCTGCATGGGCCCCATGGGTCTCGCGCTGATATCAAACGCCGCGGCCCAAAACACATGGCGGTCAGATCGGTTGATGGGGTGCATATACTCGTGCAGGCTCGTCGTGCTTTGACATGCTGGAAGCAGGATCGAGCGGTATATTGGACCAGCGCTCGGGCCGGCGTCGTTGCCGGCCTTCAGATCACAGCGCCAAGCGGTTGCGCGATGTTTCTTCTCTCGAGCGGCGCCGGGAAGATCGGCAAGGTATGATCTGAAAGGCGCGGTCTTTCGTTTCGACATCGCGATTAAATTTGGACGCAAAGGCACCTTGGCAAACAGGCGCGGCGCTCAATGACGGCCGCCGGGCGGATGTGGACAAGGCACGCGTTCGGAAGTCGACGATGAAGATGATCTGTGTCGTTCTTGTCACGGTCTTTTGGGCAGCCATGGGCCCCGCTTTCGCCCGGAACGATTTGAGGCCGGCGAAACGGACCATTCATCGTCTTGACCATGGTCTGGACTTTCAGGGTTGGAGGCGCTCTTACCCAACTCTCCGGCCGCTCGATCGGCGTGATCCCTCGAGGCCCGGCGGCTTAGACCCATCTTTCAACCCGCCACCAACCTGAGTCTTGGCTCCGAGCCGCCTGGAAAGTCTTTCTCTGCTCATTTTCTCGCGACCGGTCTGTCCCGATGTCCATCGAAATAGAGGCAGGCCTTTGCCCCGGCATGGAAAGGGTGATCCGATCCCTCTGCCGCTTCGTTTAGAATATCTCTGCAGATGTCGCCGCGAACACGAATCCGCTGGACGGAGCGATCCTAATGAATTTCTTCATCACCTATCTCTCGATTGCCGTCACCTTCATCACCATCGACATGGTCTGGCTCAAAAGCATGGCCGAACGGCTTTACCGCCCCGTATTGGGCGACCTTCTGCGTCCTGAGCCGAACTTGATTGCTGCTTCCCTTTTCTATGTCCTTTATCCGCTTGGATTGCTCGGATTCGCGGTACTGCCGGCGCACGAAGAGGGTAGCTTGCTCCGGGCCTTCACTTCGGGAATGATGTTTGGATGCTTCACATATGCGACGTATGACCTGACCAATCAGGCGACACTGCGCAACTGGTCAACAACCTTGACCCTCGCCGACATTTGCTGGGGCTCTCTCCTCGCAGCCGTCAGCGCCGGGTTAGGCTATCTCGTCGCTGAACGAATGGGATCTTCAACGTGGTGAGGGCGCCAAGGCCGGCCCTGGAGCGCATGCCGCCCTCGACGCGTGGCGGTCCGATTCGGCTGGCTGCCTTTGTCCTGCTCGTGACCGGCGCGGGCCTTCTGATCGGATGGCTGAACATACCTGGTGCGTGGTATGCGTCTCTGAACAAGCCGCCGTTCAATCCTCCGAACTGGGTTTTTGCTCCGGTGTGGACCGGCCTCTTCGTGCTGATCGCCGTGGCGGGATTTCGTTCGTTCGAAAGAGAACCGCATGGCACAGCCGCGAAGCTGTGGATCGTCCAGATGGTTCTGAATTTCGCCTGGTCACCGATATTCTTTTCGTTTCATCGGATGGATGTCGCCCTGGCGGTCATCGTGGCGATGTTTCTGGCCATCGTCGCGTTCATTTGGCGCCAGTGGGCGGTGGACCGAGCGGCTGCATTGCTGTTCATGCCCTACGCCGCCTGGGTTGCGTTTGCGGCCGTTTTGAATACTTCGCTGGTCCTGCTCAACTAGGCTCGATTGTAATATTGCGGCGACGCGGTGCGGACATGGGTGCCGGGCGGCTCACCCGACCGGTTTCAGCTGAAAATGGCTGACCCCCCATTCGGTTCCGTCTGCAAATCCGAACAGCCCGGCCGTGGCAAGGAAAAACCAGCGCCAGCGGCGGATCCAGAGTTCTGTGTCGTTGCCATACACACCGCGCAACGCGTTCTTGATGTCATCGCGATTTTGGTCGAAACGATCGAGCCAGTCGAGCGCTGTTCGCTGGTAATGCCGCCCATTCCAGCGCCATTCCTGCTCAACCTGGAACAGGTCGCCATATTCGCGGATCAGATCATGGCTCGGCATTACTCCGCCAGTAAAGAAATGTCGCGCGATCCAATCTTCGGTTTTCGCGTGGTCAAAGACGTAAGAGCCCGATCGGTGGCTGAAGATATGCAGGAAGAGTCGGCCGTCCGGCGCGAGCCACGAGCGGATGCGCTTGAGCAATTCGCGCCAATTCATCATGTGCTCGAACATCTCCACCGATACGATGCGGTCAAATCCCGTTTCGGGTGCGAACTTGTTCATGTCGGCCGTAACCACCCGAAGATTCTGCAAGCCCTCGTTCGCGGCTTCACGTTCGATATGCACACGCTGAGAGTGCGAGTTCGAGACTGCGACGATCGTGGAACGGGGAAACTGTTTCGCCATTTGCAGTGACAGGGCGCCCCACCCGCAGCCGAGTTCGAGGATCGATTGCCCGTCGCGGAGCCCGGCATGTTCGATGGTCTGCCGCAGTGCCTCTTCTTCCGCTTGCTCCAGGCTGAAAGCCGGCTGACCGTAGTAGCAGCACGAATATTTTCGCTTCGGTCCCAGTACAAGCTCGAAGAATGATGCCGGGACCTCGTAGTGCTGCGCGTTGGCTTTCTCCGCGTGTTCGGCGATCGGGCGGCCCGCAGTCGCGGCAACAAAATCCGAACTGATCGCAGCCGCCTGTCCCGAGAGGGCTGCGGCGGTTCTCGCGCACAGGCGAGCGATTGCGGCCCGGATCAACACGTCCGGCAGCGGAACGCGCTCCGCCACGGCGATCATCAGCGATAGAGAGCTCATTCAGGATTTCCTTTGCGGAGGAAGGGGAAAGAAGGGACTGGTCTCGGCCTGGTAGGCGCGGTAACGATCACCGCGGGACCGCAACATCTGCGTCTCCAGCGGCGGAATCCCGCTCACATGCACGAGCAGCCAGTACATGATCGCGGGCGCGGCAAGGCTGGCCCAACCCCAGGGATACGCCGCCGACAGCGCGATGGCCGGGTAGGCAAGCCAGCCAAGCCATTCGAAGAAATAGTTGGGATGACGGGACCATCGCCACAATCCGACGTTGCAGACCTGTCCGGCATGGGCTGGATCAACCTTGAAGCGCCGCAGCTGTTCGTCGGCCGCGGCTTCACCCGCGATTGCTATCAGTGCGATGGCCACCCCCACATAATCCTGGATTCGCAACGCGGATAGCGGGGCGTGCGCGGCCAGAAACACCGCAAAGGCGAGAGGCGCGGCGGCCCATGCCTGTATCTGAAGCAAGCCAAACATTCGCCGGGGGGCCGCCGCACCCCATTCCTGCGCGAAGCTCGCATAGCGGGGGTCATCCGCTATGTGCCGGGAACGAACCGCGATGTGGGTGCCGAGCCTTACCGACCACAACAGGACGAGTGCGGCGGCAATTACTTGGCGGGTCGTCAGGCAGCCGCCGAGAGGCCATAGAGCGGCAACTGCACTCACCAGGCCCACCGAATAGGTCCAAATGGTGTCGACCCAACCGGAGTTGCCGGTACGCTGCTGGACGATCCAGGCCAGCGTCATCAGGACCGAAAGGGAAAGTCCGATTGCGGCCAGGATCTCAATATGCATCTGCGCCATTCATCCAGCCGAACTGACTGCCTTTTCATGGGCCCGGACCTGCGTCGCTGCCGTTTCTGACGCCGGCGATCACCTGGTGTTTCCCCCAGGTGATCCGGAACTGTTGTCCTGTCGTTTACAGGGAGGAAACGTCATTGCCCCTCGATCGGATCAGTGACGGGTCCAGGGGCGCGAAGGTCGGGTCTGGTCGAAACCGGTGATCTCCACCGCCGTAGCTCAAGACGCACATTTGGGGGCAGGTCGGGATGCGATTGGCGGTCATTGGAACAGGAATTTCCGGGAATGCCGCTGCATGGCTGCTGTCGCAACGCTATCCCGTCACGGTCTACGAGAAAGAATTACGTCCGGGCGGGCACAGTCATACCGTACGGATCGATTACGATGGCGAGGCCATCGACGTCGATATTGGCTTTATCGTCTTCAATGAACTCAATTACCCTGAATTAACGGCGCTGTTCAGCCATCTGAACGTCGAAACGCTCGAGACCTGCATGAGCTTTTCGGTCTCTGTCGATGCGGGCCGGTTTGAATGGCGGGGCGGCGGTGAAAACGCCTACCAAACGGCGGCTGGACTGTTTGCTCAGCGTCGCAATCTTTTTTCACCCTCGTATCTGCGCATGCTCACGGAGATATTGCGCTTCAACAGGCAAAGCGTGGCGGACTTGCAGGCGGGCAGCCTCGCCGGCTTGACGCTGGGAGAATATTTCCGGGAACGTGGTTTCGCGCCGCGCCTGCTGACGGATTATCTGGCCCCGATGGGCGCGGCGATCTGGTCATCGCCGTCGGATCAGATATTGTCGTTTCCTGCGGAAAGTTTCGTCACTTTCTTCGACAATCATCGCTTGCTGCAACTCGATCGTCCCCGGTGGCGCACGGTGAGAGGCGGAAGCCGTCGCTATGTCGAGAAGCTCACGGCGGACTTCAAGAGCAGGATTCGCCTTGGTTGCGCAGCTATTTCGGTTGAACGCAAACCGACTGGCGTTTCTATCCTGGATAGTCATGGACGGCGGGAGATGTATGACGCTGTTGTCCTTGCCTCCCACAGCAATCAGGCGCTGGGGTTGCTTTCGGATGCCGACCCTCGCGAACGCACGGTCTTGCAGGCGATCGGCTACGCGCCGAACACAGCCTATCTGCACAGGGACGGACGGCTGATGCCCAAGCGTCGTGACGCCTGGGCATCCTGGAATTTCCTGCGTTGGCAGCGGGAGCGCCCTGCGGAGAACGATGTTGCCGTCACCTATTGGATGAACCGGCTGCAGGGCATAAATGACGACAAGCCGCTGTTTGTCAGCCTTAACCCGCCATTCGAGCCCGCCGAGCACCTGACATTTGGCAAGTACGTCTTCGACCATCCGCAGTACAATGCAGCTGCCTTTGCCGCACAAAGACGGTTGTCCGAGATCCAGGGACGACGTCGTACCTGGTTTTGCGGCGCCTGGACCGGCTACGGCTTTCACGAAGATGGACTGCGCTCGGGAATTGCAATTGCCGAATCCCTCGGCGCTGTCGTGCCCTGGCATCAATCCGAGACGCCGCTCGCCCAAGCTGCCGAGTAGGGAGATGACTGCAACGGAAGAGTGCAATTCAAGCGGCGCCGCAGCCGCGCTCTATTTCGGGAAAGTGATGCATGCGCGGTTGCGGCCAACACGGCATCGGTTTACCTACCGTGTCGTGAGTCTGCTGATCGACCTGGGCCGGCTGGAAGAGGCAGATCGACAATCGGTTCTCTTTGCGGTCAATCGCGCCGCACTCTTCAGCTTCCACGAGGCCGATCACGGGGAGCGGAACGGGGCATCGTTGAGCGCATATGCGAGACGTCTCGCAGCCGAGCGTGGCATCGACCTTGCCGGAGGTCATGTTCTGCTGCTGTGCTATCCGCGTCTGTTTGGCTACACCTTCAACCCTCTTTCGATCTACTTTTGCTACAGCGCATCCGGCGAGCTCGTACTGCTGATCTACGAGGTTCGTAATACGTTTGGCGAAATTCACTCTTATGTGCTGCCGGTGAAGAATGGCCAGCGCAGCGGCGAGACTCTCCGGCAAAGCCAGACGAAGCAGTTCTACGTGTCGCCGTTCATCGCAATGGCAATGCGCTATCACTTCCGCGTCTTGCCGCCTGCAGAGCAGATCAAGGTGAGAATCCTGGAAGCGGACGAGGCCGGTGCCGTCCTCGCGGCCGCCTTTTCCGGTCGCCGACGTTCGCTGACGTACCGCTCGCTGATGCATGCCTTCGTGGCCGTGCCCCTTGTCACATTCAAGATTGTCGCTGCGATTCATTGGGAGGCGCTTCGGCTGTGGCTGAAGGGTGTGCCGCTGGTGGCTCGCGCTCGCGGGTAGCCGCCGGAGCGCGCGGCGAATCCGGGCGATGTCCAGGTGGCCAAACTTGCCGGTTTTCCGCCGCTGGACAGATTGCCTCCGCCGCGGCATTTCCACCGTGGCCACGTTTGGCCTTCCAAACGGTCAAGTTTCGCCTTTAAGTGCGGCTTCGAGATCGGGAGGCTGGCGGCACCGTCCCGCGGAACGGAGAGCGGACGGGCGCTATCCGTCATTCAGGCCAGCGCCGCGGTCCTCAAGGATCTTTTCGCCCTTCGGGGTCAGTTCGTAAATATCCCCATCCTTCAGAACGTAGCCGTCTATGATCAGCTTCGCGATCTGCCCCTGTTTGTCCTCGGCGAACGCGATTGATTGCTGAATATCGCATAAAACGGCGATCTCTTCGTCCTTCAGCATGACCATTCTCCTCTCGCTCGAACGGGCCGGTCAGGGCCACGGACGCCCGCTCGCACGCGATCTGCGAGATATAAGCCGTGGGGCCGGCGAGGCGGGCGCGCTTGCCGGAGCAAGCGCGCGAAAATCTCGTTCAGGCGGCTTCCGCGTTTACAGCCGAGAGCGCGAGCTTGGTTAACGTTTCGTCGGTCTTCCTCTCCTCCGAAAGGGTCTCGTCGAGCAACTTGCCGGCGTCTTTGTGTCCAAGCTTGTCGGCCCATGTCTTGAGCGTGCCGTAGCGTGAGATCTCATAGTGCTCGACGGCTTGGGCGGCTGCCAGCAGACCGGCATCAAGCGCGGGTGCTCCCTTGTACTCATCCATGATCTCTTTGCCTTCGTCGAGAATGCCTTCGATGGCGTCGCACTTCTTGCCGCGCGCTGGCTTGCCGAGAATTTCGAATATCCGCTCGAGGCGTTCGATCTGGCCTTCGGTTTCGTCGTGATGCTTTTCAAATGCCTGCCGCAGCTTGTCCGAGCTTGCGGCCTTGGCCATCTTGGGAAGGGATTTGTAGATCTGCTTCTCGGCGTAATAGATGTCCTTCAGCGTATCGACGAACAGCTCACTCAGGTTCTTTTCCGACATGCGTTCCTCCAAAAGCGAAAATGCGCCGCTTGCTCAACACTGGGCCATGATCGTAGTTCCGATCGGGCGATAAACGCGCGCTTGGTTTGTAGTGGCCGGCCGGCAAACGTCAGGGTCCGACTTCCGGAAGAAGAGACCCTGGACGACGCAAAGGAGGTGCAGAAGAAAACCGGGCCGCCGGCGCAAGATCGGTGATCACGATCATCGATCTGACAGCCCCTCAATGAAGGGCGGCCAACGGAAATCGGATCATACTCGTTCTGCTGAACGAGTTGATGCGGGCGGCGGCCACTTCTTTAATCCGACCATACGGTCAAATCAGTATTGGCGGGAAACAATTGGAGTTGGCCATCATCGGAAGTCGACGACATCAAACAGCGATGCGCTCTTCGACCGTCTGTTCAACCGCCGCTTCCTGAGTTGACGCGATAACTTCCGCCGGGGGCACGGTAACCAGCCGCTGCAAATCCGCTTCCTTCCGGAGAGCAGCAATCGAGGTGCCCGCCTTCTGGACCAGACCAGCCAGCTGCTTGTCCGAAACCTTCAGGCGCTTTTTCAAAATCCGAACTTGAACCCGGTTGTTCAAATCCAGCTTGTTGCGCGTTGCGCTATATCGTTGCCGCCGCATGCTGCCTCCTGATCGTTAAGCATCTACGCCGAACCCGAACGGGACCTTCGGCCTTTCGGAACCGGTTGGTGACTGTCCTGCTTTCCGCGTTAAATCACTCTTCTTCAAAAGGAAGCGCGCAGAGGCGGGCTATGTTCCGCGTGCCGGAGAATTTCGTTCGTACTTGTCGAGATGCCACGGACAAGCTGTTGGCAGAGATGCTGCCGCGACGTCGTTGCAGCCAAGGGGCGAAGGGCGAGGCGGCAGGATCAAACGGGAGGACGAGGCCTGGGCGTTATCCTGCAAGAGCGTCGGCACCTCGATCATGCGCTCATTCGATCGGTGCCAAGACGAGCCGCAGCCTGGTCTGATCCGGCGGCCGGGCAGGCCCGTTTACGAATGGCAAACCATATCAAATTGTCTGAAAATTTTCGGCGAAACCTTCAGATGCGTCCCACGTCATCCCGCGGGAGGCCTGGACATGACTGTTCAAAACCATGCCGAAAAGCGGAAATTGGATATCGCGCGGTACCGGCGGCTGGAGCGAGAGGTCACCGACCCGCTTGCAATCTGTCTGCTGCGCTTGATTGCCGAAGAGCTGGAATCGGATTTGAATGATGCGCGCGGGCCGGTTCCACGCGGCTCGCAGGGGCGTTCGCCTCACGAGGCTCCTCTCGCTGACTGAACCCGGGCCGACCGCCCCGGTATGCCGCGGCAGGTGCGATCGTAGCCCGGCTTGTCCTCGATTTCGCTGCACTCCGGAAGTATTGTCAGTCGGGGAGCGACGGGATGGAAGCCTCCGCTTCGATCAGGGATTCCCGCTTGAGGTCGCTCCAGAACTCGGCCGGGATCTTGGCTTGCAGCGAGTTCCAGTCTTCCCGGATCTGTTGATCGCTTCGCGCACCAACCACGAGTGCGACCGCTACATCGGCCGCCGCGGAAAATTGAAGGGCAGCCGTCCTAAGATCGACGCCGTAACGGCCGGCAACGGCCCGTAGCTTCTCGCGCTTGTCGATCACGACCGCTGGAATCTTGAAATTCTCCTTGCCGTAGTTGTAGCGCGGACTGCCGGAGATGAAGCCGGCGTTGAGCGACGAGCCGATGACGAGAGAAATGTTCCTCTTTCGGACCGCCGGAAACAGTTCGTTAACTGCACTGGCGTGATCGATGAGGGAATACTGTCGGGCACACAAGCAGACGTCGAGGTCAGCATCCTCCATGACCCGCAGGATCGGCAACGGTGTGTTCACGCCGATTCCCCAGGCGCGTATGAGTCCTTCGTCGCGCATCCTTGAGAGCGTCGGAAAAGCGCCCTTCCGCGCTATCTCGTACTGCTCCTCCCAACCGTTCGGAAAATACGCGAAGTCCGGAGAGATGTCGTGCACGAAGACAACGTCCAGGCTGTCGACGCCGAGCCGCTGCAGGCTGTCTTCGATCGACCGGCGTACGCCATCGGCCGTGTAGTCGAATACGACGTCATTGGGGGAGTCGGACAGCGGAAAAATTTCCGCATGCCGGTTGTTTTTCGAAGCCTTGAACAGCTTTCCAACCTTGGAAGAAAGCAAATAGTCTTCCCGATTCTTGTTATGCAAAAAAGAACCGAAGCGTCGCTCGGCAAGGCCGAATCCATACCACGGAGCAACGTCGAAGTATCTCACTCCCATCTCCCACGCTGCCGTCAGCGTGCTTTCGGCCTCCTTGTCGGTATGTTTGTTGAATTCGTTTCCAAGTGAAACGCCGCCCATTCCGAATCGAAACCGTGGCTCGAAAATCTGCTGTGCGCGATTGGGCATAATGATGGCTGCCTGCTAAAGGTGCCCTTGGACAGAACAACGGCCGATCGATGTCGTTCCTCGCTGCGAGAGAGCCTCCGTGGCCTCACGGCGCAAGATCGCTGGGTCAATCGGCTTTGAAAAAATCGTTGCCTATTGGGCGTCGCTTTCCCGAAGAGGAGGTGAGTGCGCCCCGCAGCGCAGACAGGGGGAAGCCAGGCTAGGCCTGCAGCCTCCCCAGCCCGGCTTCGACGATCTCGATTTCCTCATCACAAGCCCGAATGAGCTTGCTCACGTCGAACAAACCATCGGTCATTTCCTCGAGGCGCTTGCGCATCCTGGTGCGGTGCTCGCGTAATTCTTCCAGAGCCTGTCTATTTTTCAGGTTCACATACGCATCAACGATCAACTTGACTGCTTCCGGCATATTTACTCCGCATACGACGGTCGACGGCCCCCGGCATCCCTGGGTTTGAGGCGGATACCGGGAGCCGTTTCCCCGCGCGCATCAGAATTCACTCGCGTGCGAGCAATTCCAGCCATTCGCCTTCTTCTCACTAACAAATGTTGCGTTGACCGCGCTTTTCCGAAGACTATCGAGCAGAATGACCGCGGCCCGGGTTCACTTTTGGACGAAAGAAGGCGGCTTCCCGCGTCTTGAACTGGTTGCCGGAGAAGGAAAGATGACGGCCCTGGCTCGTGGTCCGGCCGATCGAGGGCTCCTGAACTCCGGCGAAAATCCCGGGCGCTCGAGAGCATTGTACTTTCTCCGGCGCGGGAATCACGCAATGATGATTTCGAATCGATTCGCGGTGAAACGATGTACAGGCGCGAAAATCTGGACCGCAAGATCATGGAGCTTCAGCGGATGCTCGCGGTGACGGATGATCAATTGACGGTTGCGCTCTTGAAGATGGCCATCGAAAGCGTTCTCTACGAGAGAAATTCGCTTGCTTCGGACAGGAAATCAGCGGGCGAGGTGACGCAAAACGAGGTGACACCAAACTAAGGACGGGATTCCCAAACCGTCTGTCCCACCAGTGTCACAAGCCAAGCAACTCTCCGAACTTGAGGTTGAATCGAGGATGCGTCGCCAAGGCGAGAGGAAACCATTTCCCTCTCGCATTTTCAAAGACGCCCGCCGGGCCGCTTGTTGGCCCGTTCATCGAGAGGCATCCCGGCGGACCTGCCCTGTGTTCACAATCGTGCATTAGAAAAGGTCTGTCGAACGACGGCTCAATTTGAGTAAGCGACTTATCGCAATATTGCATGAGCGGCACGCAGATCCGGTCGTATTGGACCGAAGCACTTGAAGATAGGTTGCCGGAGGGTTTCTAGAAGCGAGAATCATGAGTTTGGAATCATCCATTCTGTCGCTGTGCAATCGCGTCGAAGCTATGGCGCCCCGATCCAGAGCCGGAGTCAGCATTGCCAGCGTCGACCGTACGCACCTGGCTCGCGCGATCTTTCCTAGTCTGCCGACAACATTTCAATCATCGATCAGGGATCTTGCGATGGGCGCGCCCTACTTCGGGGCATGTACGGCTGCGATGGATGGCAATGCCATAATCACTTCGCAGGACCTGACGAAGGAAGATCGCTTTGATGAACGCTTCGTCGAGGTCTGCATTCTTCATGGGATCCGCTCGTTGCAGTCTCGCCCGGTCCACGGGCGCGGCAAACATCCTATTGGCACGTTCGTGATGGGATATGCCCAACCCGCCGACCTCCGGGATTTCGACGTTACGTTGATGGAGTTCGCCGCGGACGCGGCCGGAGTGCTACTGCAAAAGCATCTCGACGGCGAACTTGGGTGATGGGCGGCGGCTCCGGCAGGGCTACTGGCTTTGGAGCCCGGCTCACCGCGCCATTACGGAAAATCAATCGCGGAAACCCTTCGGTTTGCTTCTAACTGTGGGAACTTAAAAGGTTCCAAAGGCGTTTCAGGCAACCCGCCCACGATCCCCTGCGAAACGGATGACTCTCGCCAACCACACTCTTCTGCGCGCCCAAACTGGAATCCGCGGCCTGGATGATATCCTGGAGGGCGGTCTTGCTCGAAACCGGCTGCACTTGCTCGAAGGTACCCCGGGCACGGGTAAGACGACCATTGCGCTCCAATTCCTGCTTGCGGGAGCCGCCGCCGGCGAAACCGGGCTTTATGTGAGTCTTGCCGAGACTGAGGAGGAGCTCAGGGAAG
This sequence comes from Bradyrhizobium sp., assembly GCF_027451485.1. Taxonomy (GTDB): domain Bacteria; phylum Pseudomonadota; class Alphaproteobacteria; order Rhizobiales; family Xanthobacteraceae; genus Bradyrhizobium. The sequence goes on along the minus strand of NZ_DAIDJE010000130.1, from coordinate 109,269 downwards.
GGGCGGCGTCGCACGGATGGTCGATCGGCGAGCAGGTGAAAATCTGCGAACTGGTCCCACCCGAAAGCGTGCTCGATCCGGAGCAGCATCAAAGCCTGCTCTATTCGTCTGATCTCGAGCTTGGCGAGACCATCGAGCGCATTTTTGCAGCGATCGAAGAACATAAGCCGCAACGCATTGTCATCGACAGCCTCTCCGAAATTCGGCTGCTTGCCCAGAGTTCATTGAGGTACCGGCGGCAAATTCTCGGTCTCAAGCACTATTTCGCCCGTAATAAGTCGACTGTTATTACTCTCGACGATCTCACAACGGAAAGCACGGATCGGGCGGTCCACTCCATTGCACATAGCGTGATCCATCTCGACCAGCTCGCGCCGAATTATGGCGCTGAACGGCGGCGCCTGCGCGTAGCCAAATGCAGGGGGCAAAGTTTTCGCGGTGGCTACCATGATTTTGTGATCGAACATGGCGGCATACAGGTATTTCCCCGCCTGGTGGCGGCCGAACATCGGGTGGGTTTTGCAGGTGCCATCCTCAAGAGCGGCATTTCCGAATTGGACTCGTTGCTGGGCGGTGGCCTCACGGCCGGCTCGAGCAGTCTCATCGTCGGGCCGGCCGGCACGGGAAAGTCGCTGCTGGTCCTGCAATTCCTGGCGGCAAGCGTTCGGCGCGGGGAACGGGCTGGTCTTTTCGTCTTCGATGAGGAGCTGGGACTTCTGATCTCGCGCGCCAAGAGCCTTGGTATCGATCTTGAAGCCATGCGCAACGACAACAAGCTGTTTATCGAACAGCTGGACGCCGCTGAATTGTCACCAGGCGAGTTCAGTCACCGGGTGCGCAGGTGTGTTGACCGGGAGAACATCCACGCCCTCGCGATAGACAGCCTGAACGGCTACCATTCGGCGATGCCGGAAGAGCAGTTCCTGATCCTTCATCTGCACGAACTGCTGCAGTATCTCAACCGGCGCGGCGCGGCGACGCTGCTCACTGTGGCGCAGCATGGCATGATGGGCGACATGAAGCAGCCTGTCGATGCGACCTACATCGCCGATACCGTGATCATGCTGCGCTATTTTGAGGCGATGGGTCGCGTTCGGCGTGCAATATCGGTGATCAAGAAGCGCGCCGGTGCGCATGAAGATACAATACGTGAATTGAAGATCGGTGGAGAAGGTATCGTCGTGGGCGAGCCGCTGGTCGAGTTTCAGGGGGTGCTGCGAGGCATACCGACCTATGTCGGCAGCAAGGCGCCGCTCATGGAGAGTCTGTGAACAGGGCAGTTCATTCCGAGGGGACGGAGCGAGCTCTGATCCTGGCGCCGCGCGGGCGAGATGCGGTGCTTGCGCAAGCCATTCTGTGCGAGGCAAATCTGCGAGCGGAGATTTGCGAATCGATCAACGAGCTACTATCGGGGATTCATTCCGGTTGTGAGCTTGCCATCGTGACCGAGGAAGCGTTTCGCGGCATAGACACCCGGCATCTTGCGGAATGGGTCACTCGACAGCCGGCGTGGTCGGACTTCCCCTTCATCGTGCTTACCGAACACGGCGGAGGACTCGAGCGCAATCCGTTGGCGGCGCAGATCACCGACACACTCGGAAGCGTCAGCTTTCTCGAACGTCCCTTTCATCCGACGACGCTGATCAGCGTTGTCCGGACGCATTTGCGCGGGCGGCGGCGCCAGTATGAGTGCCGCAGGCTAAACGAAGAGCTCGAATTCCGGGTCCAGGAACGCACCAAGGAACTCGCTGCTGCAAATCGCCAACTTCTGGCTCAGATCGAGGAGCGTGAGCGCGTTGAAAGCACTTTGCGACAAATGCAGCGTCTGGAAGCGGTCGGACAATTGACTTCAGGTGTCGCTCACGACTTTAATAATCTTTTGACGGTCGTCCTTGGCAACATCGCGTTCGTGGAGCGGGAGTTTGCGGCGCGCGGCATTGATGGAAAGCTGTCTCAGCGTCTCGCAATGATGCGTACGGCAGCCGAACGCGGCGCCAAGCTAACGGATCAATTGCTGTCTTTCTCCCGCCGCCAGCGACTTGAGCCCAGGGTGCTCGATCTCAATGCCACTGTCGCCAGCATGCGGGATCTGTTGCAGAGCACGATGGGCGGCAGCATCCAGATCGAGACCGTGCTGACAGAAGGCCTCTGGCATGCGCTGGTCGATCCAACACAGCTCGAACTGGCCGTGCTCAATCTTGCGATCAACGCTCGCGATGCGATGGGTGTAGGAGGACGCTTGCAAGTCTCGACAGGCAACGTTCGCCTTGGCGAACCCGAAACGCCTGAAGAGCCGGGCCCCGGCGAGTATGTCGAGATATGTGTCTCCGATACCGGTTCCGGCATGTCGCCGGAAGTGCGAGCTCGCGTGTTCGAGCCGTTTTTCACCACGAAAGAAATCGGCAAAGGCTCCGGGCTCGGCCTCAGCCAGGTTCTTGGATTTGCCAAGCAGTCAAACGGCGGCGTGCGTGTTGATACGGTTGAATACGAAGGCACCTCGATTCATATCTTCTTGCCGCGTTCTCAGCTCTCTCAAGAGGCCGAACGCGGCCCCGTTCAGGCACAAGCGAGCAAGTCCGAGTTGCACGCGCGGGTGCTGTTGGTTGACGATGATGATGCCGTGCGACAAGTGACCGCGGACATGCTGAACGAGTTGCAATACGAGGTTCTGGAAGCAGGCAGCGCTGGAGCTGCCTTTGATATCCTCGATGCAGAGCATATCGATTTGTTGCTGCTGGACTTCGCGATGCCCGGGATGAGCGGCGCCGAGGTGGCGCGGCGGGTTCGAACGCGCTACCCATCCCTGCCGATCGTGTTTGTGACGGGATATGCTGATCGTGCCGCACTCAATGGTATCGGCGGATCGCGAACGATAGGGAAGCCATTCAATGTCCGCGAGCTCGCTGAAACTGTTGCGGCTGCTCTGATCGGTTCCAATTGTGGTGATTTGACCTCACGGGAAGTGACACGACCAAGTCGTTGTTTGATGTGAATACGCGCACGCCGTAAAATTAAGATGCGGAAAAGTAACCTAAGCGGTCTTGGCCGATTTCAGCTTGGCTTCGAGATAGGCCACCATGCCGGACAGGGTGGCAAGCTTGGGATAGTCGATCTCCGGAATTTCGAGCCCGGTGCGGTGATGCAGAGCGGTCACGAGGTTCAGAAAATCCATCGAGTCGATGTCAATCGTTTCGCGCAAGTCGGCTGCCGGATCGACCGTTGCGATGTCGATTTCAGGAGCAATGTTGTTGAGTTCTTCCTGTACGACCTTCCGAATGTCGGCTTCGCTCATAGCTTTTCGGGCTCCTGCAACAGTTTACCGATCTCGGCGAGAAATAGTGCGCCTGCGTGCCCGTCGGTGACGCGGTGGTCGCCGGCCAGGGTGATGGTCACCACCGACCGCGGCTCGATTGCGCCGTCAACGACCCAGGGCCGCGTCACCACCTTGCCGAAGCCAACGATTGCGACCTGCGGTGGGTAGATGATGCCATAAAGCGCCTCGACGCCGCGCTCGCCGAGGCTTGAGACCGTAATCGTTGGATCGGTCATTTCCGAGCTGCGCATCCGTCCGGCCCGCGTACGCTGCACAAGATCTCGCATCCCGCTCATCAAATCGTCGAGGGACAGCTTGTCGGCATCATGCAGTGCCGGCGCAGTGAGCCCGCCGCCGCGGATCGCGATGGCTACGCCGACATGCACTGCTGCCGAGGGTTCGAATTTGTTGTCGCGGTAAAAACCGTTGAACGCCGGGAAGCGAGCAATAGCCACGGCGACGGCTTTCAGTGCAAGCGCGCCGATCAAAAGGCGGCCATCCGGTGGCAGGGTGGCGTTCCTTGCGGCGAGCCAATGCTCGCATGGCGTGACGTCGATCTGATGCTGGAGATAGTAATGCGGAATGTCGCGTTTTGATCGCGCCATCGCGGCTGCAATCGCTACCCGCATCGCTGCGAGATCGAGGCCCAGGGGACGCTTCGCTTCAGCCGGCGGCGCGGCCGCAGCAAGATGGCGCTCGACGTCAGTCGACGTGATGGCCCCGCCAGGCCCGCTCCCAGCGATCGCTGAGAGATCGATGCCGCGCTCCTCGGCAAGCCGCCGTGCCGCCGGCGATGCCGCTTTTCGGGCTGCGACGCCGGCAGCTGCCGGTAAAGGCACTGGTGGTCGCGCCGGCGGAGGCATCACGGCGGCGGCCGGTTGCGGTATGACCGGGGGCGCCGGCATAGGCGCGGCAGCAGCCGCCAACGGGGGCGGAGCCGCCGCCTTCGCTTCGCCTTCGGTCCTGATCAGTGCGAGCGGCGTTCCGACCGGCACCTTGCTGTGAAGATCGACGAGAAATTGTACGATCTGACCGGGCTGATAGACCTCAATTTCGATCGCGCCTTTTTGCGTCTCGACCACCGCAACGATATCGCCGCGCTTGACGAAATCGCCCGGCTTCACCAGCCATTCCACCAGCGTGCCGGTCTCCATGTCGGCACCGAGAGAGGGCATGCGAAACTCTTCCACGGCGCTGCCTCATGCCCGGCCAAGCGCCGCCTTCGCGGCGGTCACGATCTTCGGCGCCTGCGGGAGTGCCGCATTTTCGAGATGGCGAGGGTAGGGGATCGGGACTTCCTCGCTGCAAACCCGGCCGATTGGTGCATCAAGCGACCAGAACGCCTGTTCGATGATGCGCATGCCGATTTCCGCGGCGAGGCTACCGGAACGCCAGCCTTCGTCGACAACGACAGCGTGCCGTGTCTTGCCTACCGAAGCCATGATGGTGACATCGTCGAGCGGTCGCAGACTGCGCAAATCGACGACTTCTGCCTCAATGCCTTCGGCCGCCAGCGCGGTCGCTGCCTCGAGCGTCTTCCAGAGCGAACCTCCATAGGTAATCAGCGAGACATCGCTTCCCCAACGGCGGACGACTGCCTTGTCGATACTGACCGCGCCCGCATCTCGTGGCAGCTTGCCGGATATGTTGTAGAGCATGACGTTCTCGAAAATCAGGACCGGATCGGGCTCCTGCAACGCCGTCCACAGCATGCCGCGTGCATCCTCCAATGTAGCCGGCGCAAGCACCTTGATGCCGGGGATATGCGCGTACCAGCCTTCGAGACTGTGAGAATGCTGGGCGGCAAGCTGGCGGCCGGCGCCGGTCGCCATGCGGATCACCAGCGGGACGCCGAACTGATTGCCTGACATGTGGCGCACGGTTGCTGCGCTGTTGAGAATCTGGTCGAGCGCGAGCAGGCTGAAATTTACCGTCATCAGTTCGACGATCGGGCGCATGCCGGCCATCGCGGCACCAATGCCGGCGCCGGTGAATCCGGACTCCGAGAGCGGCGTATCGCGAATCCGTTCCGGTCCGAACTCGGCGAGCAGCCCGTGGCTCACCGCATAGCAGCCGCCATAGCGGCCGACGTCCTCGCCCATCAGGAAGACGCGCTTGTCGCGGGCAAGCGCATCGCGAAGGGCAGCGCGGACCGCTTCGCGGTAAGTCAGCTCGATCGGGTCAGTCCCGGGTAGCTCCTGCTGCATGATGCCCTCATTGACCGGTCGGCACGACGCTGTCGGCATAAACGAAGCGGCTGAGCTGCTCGACAGGCTCCCACGTCCCCGCCTCGGCGAAAGCGACGGCCGCCTCGATCTCGGCATCGATCTCCCCGGTCAAGCGGGAGACCTCGTCCGGATGGATCATGTGATTGGCCTCGAGCCACCCCTGGAAGCGTGCGATCGGTTCGCGCGGCCGCCATGAATCGACCTCGGCCTTGTCACGGTAAAGTTGCGGATCGAACATCGAATGCGCGCGCAGCCGATAGGTGCGGCATTCGAGGAAATAGGGCTTTCGGGTGTCGCGTACGGCCTGCACGGCCCGGCGGGCCGCCGCCTCGACCGCGACCACATCCATTCCGTCGACGATCTCGGACGTAATCCGATAGCACTCGGCCTTGCGGTGGATATCGGTTTCGGATTCCGAGATGGCCAAAGCGGTACCCATGCCATAGAGATTGTTTTCGCACACGAACAGCACCGGCAGCTGCCAGAGCGCCGCCAAATTCAGGCTCTCGTGGAATTCGCCTTCCGCGACCGCGCCGTCGCCAAAGAAGCAGGCATTGACGAGATCGTCGCCCTGCATGTGGGACGCAAGCCCAAGCCCGACCGCCAACGGCAGGCCGCCGCCGACAATGGCGTTGCCGCCATAGAAATTTGCGGCGGCGTTGAAGAGATGCATCGAGCCGCCGCGTCCGCGGCTGCAACCTTCCTGCTTGCCATACATCTCGGCCATCACGGACGTCATCGGCACACCGCGCACCAGCGCCTGCCCGTGCTCGCGGTAGGTCGCGACGATCCGGTCGCGCTTCTCCAGCGCAGCGATCACACCGACAGCAACCGCCTCTTCGCCGTCGTAGAGATGCATGAAGCCGCGAATCTTCTCTTGCGTGTATAGCTCGGCGCACTTGTCCTCGAAGCGGCGGATGCGGATCATCTGCCTCAACATGTCCAGCATATGCTCGCGCGACAAATGCGGCTTTGCGGCTGCGACCGTCATCGTTCCTCGCTTTCCAGCGTCGAGATGTCGCCCTCGGGGAGACCAAGTTCGCGGGCCTTGAGCAGACGGCGCATGATCTTGCCACTGCGGGTCTTCGGAAGATTCTGGCGGAACGCGATGTCCTTCGGCGCGACTGCCGGACCAAGGCGTTGCCGCGCATGCCCGAGCAGTTCCTTGCGTAGCGCCTCGCTTGCCGTAAAGCCATCCTTGAGGGCCACATAGGCCTTGACCACTTCACCTGCGGTCGGCTCCGGAATGCCGATCACTCCGGCCTCAGCGACGGCCTTGTGCTCCATCAGCGCGCTTTCGACCTCGAACGGGCCGATCAGATGGCCGGAGCTCTTGATGACGTCGTCGGCGCGGCCGACGAACCAGTAGTACCCCTCGCTGTCGCGCATCGCGAGATCGCCGGTGAGATACCAGCCGTTCACGAAGCACTTCTTGTAGCGCGCTTCCTCGTTGAGGTAGCCTCGCATCATCGATGGCCAGCCGGGACGTAGTGCGAGTTCGCCCATCGCCATGGGTTTGGTGATTTCGCGCACGCTGCCGCCTTCGAGGTGTTCGACAATCCCCGCCGCAATCCCGGGCAGGGGCCGGCCCATCGATCCCGGCTTCACGTCCATCGCCAGGAAGTTCGTGATCATGATGCCGCCGGTCTCGGTCTGCCACCAGTTGTCATGGAAGGGTTTGCCGAAGGCTTGCATTCCCCACAGCACGGCCTCCGGGTTGAGCGGCTCTCCGACGCTCGCCAGCAGGCGCAGTCTGGAGAGGTCGAATCGTTTGGCGAAATCAGCGCCGGTCTTCATCAGCATCCGGATCGCCGTCGGCGCCGTGTACCAAACGCTGACCTTCTGATCCTGGAGGATGCGGTACCAGCGCTCGGCGTCGAATTCGGCCTGATCGATCACCATCGTGACGCCGTTGGTCAGCGGCGAAATGATCCCGTAGGAGGTTCCGGTTATCCAACCGGGGTCGGCGGTGCACCAGAAAATATCGTCAGGATGGAAATCGAGGGCGAGCTTGCCGGTGACGTTGTGGGCCACGACGGCTTCGTGCACATGGATCGCGCCCTTCGGCTTGCCCGTGGTGCCGCTGGTGAAGTGCAGGAGCGCCATGTCTTCGGGAAGAGTTTGCACGGTCTCGCAGACTTCGGACGCTTGCGCGAGCGCCGCGGCAAGATCGATCGTATCCGGCGGCAGGTTGGCCGAGCATTCGGTCAAAAAGACTTTCTCCAAGCTTGCCAGTTCCTTGCGCCAGGGCTCGATCTTGCGACGATAGAGGGCTTCCGTGGTGACGAGAGCATTGGCTTGCCCGATCGTCATTCGCGCCTTGATGGGCTCGGGTCCGAACGCCGAAAACAAGGGTGAAAAGACGCTGCCGTTCTTTAGCGTGCCGAGCGCCGCAAAATAGAGCTCGGGCACTCGTCCAAGCAGCGAGAAAACGCGGTCGCCCTTGCGGATTCCGTGCTCCGCCAATGTGTTGACGAAGCGGTTCACCTGCGCGCCAAGCGCGCTATAGGTGAAGTCGCGAATCTTGGCGTCGCGAGCGATCCAGCGCAAAGCAAGCTTGTCACCGCGGCCCGCCTTCAGATGGCGGTCGATCGCCTCGTAAGCGATGTTGAGGCCGCCGCCCGGCAGCCCGTCAAGCAAGGCACGTGCCTGGTCCCAGGCGAATTTTCCGATGAAATCCTCGTAGTTGGAGAGGTTGGCGCCAGGATAGTCCTCAGGCCGCTTGCGGATTCGTTCATCGCGAGCGTTCGCTGTCGGGTCCATAGTGATCATGAGGAGGCTCCAGCTTGTTGCGGGGGGCCGACGGGCGCGCCCGGCGCGCCCCTCGCACTGTCCGCGCCGAGCATGACCTCGCAAAGCCGCTGCAACATCGGCACACCGCGCATTTCGGTTTCGAAGAACGGCACGATCGCGCGCACGCCATCGTCGAACTTCCGCCAGGTGGCCTGCATGTGCTCCTGTTGCGAAGCGACAGGTGTTTTGCCGAAGCTCTCCATTCTGTCGCAGAACGAGACCGGGTATTCCATCAGTGGTTCGGCTTCCTTCTTGCTGAAGGACAACATTTCGCGGAACAGCACGAGCCTCCTCGCGGTCTCTTCAGCTTCCTGTTAGTTGAAACTGTGGTTCCTCAAACAGGAGATCGTATTGATCTGCGTCAACCGGTGCTGATCGCGCGGCATAAGCTGCGGAGCTTCGGAAATCGGCGGCTCGAAAATCGCTGTCGCTCGGCGGGTTGGAAGCGCGCCGGACAACATACCTCGCAGCGCAACGCGTGCCCGGAACCGCATTGACCGGGCGACATTCACTGCTGAGGGACCGCAAACAAGATGAAGACGGCTACAAAAGTCCTTTCAGTACCTTGAGGAAGATCAACTCCTTGCCGGTGGTGTGTGGAGAAATGAGCGCTGTCTATGACGTGCTTTTGGATGTTGCGGCGGCACGGTTCGGCCGGTCGTCGCAGCGGGAGTCATTCAAATGGCTTCTCTGCGCTTTAGATAATGGGAACTGGATGGGAGGGACGCTATGGGCATTGCAATTACGCTAGCGCGCTATCTCGCCGAACAAGGCGTCAAATATGATGTTGTGGAGCATCCACACACGGCAACGGCATTGGACAGCGCCAAAACGAGCCACGTATCGCTTGATCGCCTCGCCAAGGCCGTGGTGCTGAAGGGGGACGACGGCTTTATGGTGGCGGTGTTGCCTGCCTCGGGCCACATACAGTTCGGCCAACTCCGCAAAAAGCTCGGAGCAGAGGTGGACATGGCCAATGAAGAGCAGATTGAAGCGCTATTTCATGATTGCGAGCCGGGCGCGGTTCCTGCGCTCGGGGCCGCTTATGGGCTAAAAGTCGTAGTGGACGACAGCTTGGCAGGTGCGCCAGAGATCTATCTTGAGGGCGGCGATCATGCGAGCCTCGTTCATCTCAGCGGCAGCGCGTTTCAGAACCTTATGGCCGGTGCCCGGCACGAGCGCTTCGCAGAAGCTCCGTAGGCGTCGCTTGCCGCAGAAAAAAGTGTGGCGCAGGTAGTTTGCGGCACACCTTGTTATAGGCGGTCAGGATTGTACGATGACGAGCCTTGCAAAGCTCCTCGCCGAAAAGCAGCGGCTGCTGGATCGACTAGAGGAAGGTCCGGGCGTGCATGAGCGCGACGAAATCGAGCGGCTTCTTGCCGAGATTGACGAAGCGCTGGCTCTCCTGGATGACAGCAGACCGGGCATCAGTGGAGATCGCGGCGAATAAGCGTGTCATACCTTGCCGGGGCCGCGAGGCGGCTTGCAGATCCTGACAGTCCGCTCGGTACCTCGCCGCGCATCGAGAGGGCTCAAATGCTACGGCTATTTCTCGTACCAACCGACCAGCGTTGCCTCTGCGAGGATGAACTTGCGCGCCTCTCGTTCGACCTCGCGGCAGGACGGATTGGGTTGGACCCGAAGATGGTCGGTCGAGAGCGCGAGCAGGCGGAAATGGTAATGGTGAGGCCCATGGCCATGAGGCGGGCAGGGACCGCCATAGCCTGTTTTTCGAAAGTCATTGACCGCCTGTTTCATCTTCGCCTTTTCCGCAAGGTTTTCGACAAGCTCCGTTGAGGTCGGCGGAATGTCGTAAATCGCCCAATGGTGCCATGTGCCGGCCGGAGCATCGGGATCATCGCAGAGCAAGATGAGACTCCGTGTTCCCTCCGGCGCATTTGACCATTGCAGGGGCGGCGAGATGTCCTCTCCATCGCAGGTGAACCGTCGGGGAATGGCGGCTCCGTCGGCGAAAGCGCTGGAACTGAGTTTCATGGCATCCTCCATCAGGCGGGAGACGTCGGTTGAGGCTTGACAAGTTCTTCGAGATCCGGCTCCCCGCATCGTGCGAGCATCGATCGACGCACCTCGTCACGCAACTGAGCGATGGATTGAAAATCACGACCTTTGGGAGGCACCGGATCATCGATCTCGATGCTGATCGCGCTGTGGCGGGGAAACCATTGGTCGCTGCGTAACACCGTCCGCGTACCCTTGATGATGCCCGGCAGAACGGGAAGGCCGGCATCGGCGGCGACCTTGAAGGCGCCGAGATAGAAGCCGGACAAGCCGGCCCTGCGCGTAAATGTTCCTTCGGGAAAGAACACCAGGAGCCGGCCCTCCCGGGCGAGTGCGCCCAAGGCGGCCGCATCGGCAAGACTGCCGGACACATCGTAACGCTCGACGAAGGGAGTGCCGAGCCGGCGCAATACGGCTCCGGCGATACGCTGCTGCGCTAATTCGCGCTTCGCAACCATGGCTGGCTCGCCCGGGAGGGTCGCTGCGAGCGCAAATACATCCATGTAGCTCGAATGATTGAAGACGAGCACCGCACCTTCCGCCGGGATCTTTTCGATCCCGCGGATCGTAAGCGGTATGCCCATGGCCGCCAGCGCGGCCCGCCCGATCCGCCTCAGCGCGGCCCAGCGCGACCTGGTATTCGGCAGGATCAGTACGACCCCGCATCCGGCAGCGAATGCGCCGCCGAGCATCGTCCACCACCATGCGGCATAGAGATTTTCGCCGAGCAGTCGGCCCAGCCTTCGCAGCCGTGGACCCGCGCTCGACAGTGCGAGGCGTAGCAGCTGCCACCACAGCGTTGGCTGCGTCTGTCCGATCCGACCGCTCAGGTATAGTTCCCGCGCGGCGCTGCGGCGGATCTTTCCACTTGAGGTCTTCGGGACGGTGCGCGGCGGCGCCAGCCCGATCTCGTCGGGCGGTGTGCCCGCGACATCCGTCACAACGCCATGTGCACGCGCCTGCAAGGCGGCGCGCGCGGCGGGATCGCTCTCGCGGGTCTCGACCAGCACGACAACCCGCTCTGTCCCCGAGGCGCGATCGGGCACGCCAAACACTGCCACACCGCCCTTGTGCACGCCGGGTACGTTTGCGACCGCTTCTTCGATCTCCTGCGGATAGAGATGCCGGCCGGCACGGATGATGATGTCCTTGATCCGCCCGGTGACGAAGATGTCGCCGTCTGCCATGTAACCGCGATCGCCGGTGTCGAGCCAGTCGCCGTGCAGAAGTTCGCGCGTCTTGGACTCGTTGCGAAAATAGCCGCGCGTGGCCGACGGACCGCGAAACTCGATTCGTCCTTCCCGGCGCTCGCCCAGTTCATAGCCCGCCTCATCGACAACTCGGATCTCATGGCCTGAAATCGGCTGGCCGCAAGCCGGGATCTCCAGCACGGCCGCATCGTTCGGATCCGCGGCTTCCGCGATGCCATGAATGCTGAGCTGGTCCCGATTGACCCGATCGATGACCGGGAGCCGGCCGAGCGGCGGGAAGGCGAGGCCGACCGAGGATTCGGCCAGCCCGTAGACCGGCGCCATCGCCTGAGCGGGAAATCCATGACGCGCGAAGCGTTCGGTAAACTTGCGCAAGGTCTGGACGCTGACTGGCTCGGCACCATTGACGAGCATGCGCAGGGAGGACAGGTCAAGTCCCTTGATGTCGTCTTCGGTGATCTTGGCGAGACAGAGTTCGAAGCCAAAGTTGGGCGAGGCCGAAAAAGTCGCGCGATACCGGTGCATCGCCCAGAGCCAGCTTTGCGGGCGGACCAGAAAGCTGAGCGGCGACATCACATAAAGCGGCACGGCGAAGTGCAGACATCCGAGCCAGGCACCGATAAGCCCCATATCGTGATAGAGCGGCAGCCAGCTGACGAAGATGTCGGCGGAACTCGCGTCCATCGCGACTCCCAGCGCGCGGATGTTGGCGAGGAGGTTTGCGTGAGAAAGTACGACGCCCTTTGGGTCGCCGGTACTTCCCGATGTGTATTGAATGAGCGCAATTGCGTTCGCGTCCTGCAACTGCGGCAACGTGACCGGCTTCGCCGATGCTTCAACTTGCGGGACGGTCATAACAGTATGAAGGCTTTCGACCAGATTGCCGAGCAAACCAGCCAGCGTTAACCCTTCTTCCGGCGTGATCAGCATGCTCGTGCCGGCGTTGCGCAGGATCCCGGTCTGGCGCCGCAGATGCTCCTCGAGTTGCGAAAGCCGCATGGGCGGGTAGATCGGCACCGGTATCGCGCCCGCATAGAGGATGCCGAAGAAGACCACAAAATACTCGACGCTGGTTGGCAGCATCACCCCCACCCGGTCGCCGGGCAGGATGTCATGCTCTATCAGCCCGGCCGCTATCCGCCTGGCCCTGGCTGCCAATTGTCCATAGGTGAGAGAGCCGAGAACCGTCGCTTCGTCCTGCAACACGGTCAGATGTAGCCGATCGGCGTGCCGTGCGGCGTGCCACTCGAGCACCTCGATCAGTGTGCGGGCTTCATTGGCGGCCGGGACCGCGGGCAGGACGGATACGGGTGCGGCGGCGAATGCCGCGTGCTCAAGCTCGGGCCTGGCTTGTTCAAGTGCGCGAGCGAGATCCTCGACGGTTTCAGCCTCCCCGATCGTTTGTGCCGGAAGGCGCACTTGGAAGGCGCGTTCGATGCGCAGGATCAATTCAGTGCGGGCGAGGCTGTCAATTCCGAGGTCGCGCTCGATGCGGCTGGATGGATTGACGTCGATGAACCGGCTGCGCTGGGGGTGAAGCTCGCGGACGAGGTCGCGGACGACCGCAAACAGGTTATCGCGGCGCAACTGCTCCATATTGCCCGGTGCCAAATCGTCCATAGTTTCATCTAGAGCGCAACGTCAGGCCGGCATTGACCAGGATCAACTTGCTGTCGCGCGCGAGGCTTAAGTACCGTGGACCAGGGCGAGACGCTCTGCTGCGACGAAGCAAAACCGCTGTGAGAAACGCCGATGCGGCCGCTTTTTCATCCGACTCTTGTCAACGGCCGCTGCGGAGATCCGGCCCTCTACGTCGAGACGCTGTTCGAAAGCCGCTGCCTGTTGTTCGATCTCGGCGATATTGCCTCACTCTCTCCGCGCAAGGTGCAACGTATCGACCGGATATTCATCTCCCACGCGCATATCGATCATTTTGTTGGGTTCGACCATCTGCTTCGACTGCTCGTGGGACGCGAGAAGTGCGTGCATATCCACGGTCCGCCGGGACTCGCCAGGCGCGTTTATCACAAGCTGCAAGGCTATCAGTGGGACCTCGCGGAGGGCTATCGTTACGATCTGGTCTTCGTCGTCAACGAGCTTGAGACGCCGCAATCCATCGTGACCACCCGTTTCCGGCTGAAAGCGGGGTTTGCCGCAGAGGCATTGGGTTCGAGCGCCACCATTGACGGCGTGCTCTGCGAGGAGCCGACTTTTCGCGTCTCGGCGGCGGTCCTCACGCACCACGCTGCCTGTCTCGGCTTTGCGCTGCAGGAGGCGGCCCATATCAACATCTGGAAAACCCGGCTTTCCGAGCGCGGTCTTCCGGTCGGCGCTTGGCTGCGTTCGCTCAAGCGCGCCATCATCGAAGGCCGCGCGGACGACCATTTGATCCAACTCGATGAAACGGCGGCGGCCGGCCGCTTTGCGCGGCTCGGCAGCCTGCGCGATCTCGCGACAATCACCGCCGGCCAGAAAGTCGCCTACGTGACCGACGTTGCCGATATCCCATCCAATCGTGCCGCGATCATTGCGCTCGCCCGGAAAGCGGATCTTCTTTTTATCGAAGCGGCATTTGCGGCGAGGGATGCCGAACTTGCGCGACAGCGCGGACATCTGACGACCGCCGCTGCCGGAGAAATCGCGCGGGAAGCCGGGGTCCGCCGCGTCGAGCCATTTCACTTTTCTCCCCGTTACGCGGGCGAAGAACGGCAGCTCCTCGATGAGGTGATGACGACGTTCAGGCAGACGCACTGAGGTGGCATTGCATGCACGAGCATCGGGAGCCGCATGTCCATCAACGATCGCTACGGCTGTTTTTGTGCGGCGATGTCATGTGCGGTCGTGGTATCGACCAGATACTGACCGATCCCTGCAGTCCCGAAATCTACGAGGACTACATGAGCTCGGCCGGGGATTACGTTCTGCTTGCCGAGCAGGCGAACGGGCCGGTTCCGCGGCGCAATCACCCATCCTATGTCTGGGGCGAGGCGCTGGAATATCTCGGGCATATGCAGCCGGATGCGCGCATCATCAATCTGGAAACCGCAGTGACCCGCAGTGATGATCACGTAGATAAGGGCATCAATTACCGCATGAGCCCGGAAAATGCCGCATGTCTTGCCGCCGCCGGGATCGATTGCTGCACGTTGGCTAACAACCACGTGCTCGACTGGGGGCGCGCCGGTTTGAAGGAGACCTTGGCGACTCTGCAGAGGCTGGACATCAAGGCGGCCGGCGCGGGGTGGAACGAAGCAGAGGCTCGCGCGCCGGCCGTGCTCAATCTGTCGAAAAAACGCCTCCTGGTATTCTCGTTCGGCTCGCCGTCGAGCGGTATACCCGTTGACTGGGCGGCGACGAACCGTGATCCAGGGGTCAATTTTCTGTCCGATCTGTCCGAGACGACCGCGCTGCGGGTCGCTGCACGGATTCTAGCGCTCAGCAAGCCAGGCGATCTTGTGGTCGTTTCGATTCACTGGGGGTCTAATTGGGGATACCAGGTCCCGGCGGAGCAGCAGCGAAGCTTCGCTCGCAAGCTGATCGACAAGGCGGGCGTGTCGATCATTCACGGACATTCGTCACACCATCCGAGGCCAATCGAAATCTATCGCGATCGCCTCATCCTGTACGGCTGCGGTGATTTTCTGAATGATTATGAAGGTATCCGCGGGCACGATCGCTACCGCGATGACCTCGTGCTGATGTATTTTGCCGATCTGGATTCGGGCCGGGGGTGCCTTTCCGCACTCAAATTGGCGCCCTTTCAGATTAGAAAGTTCCGTCTGTCCATTCCGTCGCAAGGCGACATCGAATGGATTCAGGCGACACTCGATCGGGAATGCCGGCGATTTGGAACAAGAGTCGTGCTTGCGCCCGACGGCCAGCTGGAAGTCGCCATTACATCGGCCGGCAGTATCTAATCAAGGAATGGAACGCATCCGGTCCTTGCGGCGTTCGGACTGCCTTCTTGAATCAGGACATCTCCTCGAAACAGAGGTACTTCTTGTGCAGGGTCATCGACGTTTTGTAGCCGTCGAGGGTTATGCGAACTGAATCCCGGTATCTGCCGGAGCCGACGACGATGCCCTGCTTGCTGGCAAGGCGCGGCCCAGCGGCATCGGTGATCCTTATACGCGCGCCGATCTTGAATTCAGCAGTGAAGGTCGGTGTTTCCATTGACTTTTCCCAGCCCCGGGCAAAATGGGGATGGTAGATTTTGGGGCAAATAACATAGGTTACTTGTTGGACATTTCTCCCCAGATCCGTGCTGCCAGCCGCCACGGATCATAGGGGAGGCGGTCGCCGTCGCCCGGCAAGCTCTTGGAACAGACGGGCATTCAGCCCGCCCCCCGTCAGCATCGCCCGAATGTTCCTTTTTTGAACTTTGGTCTTGTGCGCGGTGCCCTCGCGCCTCAAGTTAGAGGAAAGGGCGATGGTGAGAGCGGGGTACTCACAATGCCGGACTGGATCGTAAGGGCAAATATCGAGCATTTCAGAAAGTTGCTCGAGACCGAGAAGGACCCGCGAAAGCGCGCTGTCATTGAACGAGAACTGGCGGAGGAAGAGACAAAGCTAGCCGTCCTTCTCAAGGCTCGTGGCGAGAGGAAAGAGCACTGAGTTGCAGTCTTTCCACTCCCGCCAATGGGTCGGCCGAACATAAACGTACTCGTTGGTTTCTGCCTTGACCCAGCCGCGAAGAACGCGGCGGCACGGAAATATGAGCGCGTAAACCCCACCCGCTTTAATGACGGCCAATTGCAAATCGCGACCGAACGGCGCGGTTCTTATGGTCTGCCACTCCATGGCGACCGAATAATCCACTCGCTCTGTTCGGCCTTGATCCCCGTCAATGACCTTGAGCGACGGTACCCTTTTGGAGCGCTCCGCGAGAGGGAATGGGTCGTAATGTCTGACGCCCAGAAATGTACTGGTAGAGGCTTGTTCGAGCAGGCCTTTCGAGTGCTTGATCAGCGTCCGGGCGCGCGTCACCACGGCCACATGATTGAATGAGTTGGGACGGCGGAAAGGCACCGTGCGCTCCTTCGCGTTACAGGCGGGAGCACGAACCGGTCTCTCAGCCACCGGCGCCTACCTTGGGGTCTCGGCCAGTGGTACTTGCATGCTAATCGTTCCTGGAACCGGTTGCCAGGGAAATAACCCCGTAAGCAGCGGTTTGCGCTTGCCGAACCGGTGGCGTCGCCCCCGTGTGGCGTGCGCGGCGATCTGCTGAGTGGTGCGGATGTTAGAACGCAACCACTAGCGAGACCTGCTTATCCGGCGTGTGCCGGATATCCAACCGTTTGGGCAAAGGTAACGAACTCATCGTTGCCAAGCTGCATGGCTTGGGCGAGGGCTCTTTGATCGACTGCGCCGCGAAACACCGTTGCGAGTCCTTCCGATGCACAGAACAGATAGACATTTTGCCCGATGAAGCAGGCGTCGGCTGATGCATAAAGGCGCCGGTCCTCGGCCGACGCATCTAGCATGCGTTCGCCGTGCGCAACGTAGACCAAATTCAGCGGCGCAGTTCCGACAAAATCCTGCAGGCCGGTTCTGGCGCGAATATCATCTTCAAGATGCCGGGCAAGGACATGACGCCTGGGATCGTAAAGCCAAGTACCGTTCGCCATCACCGCATAGACATCGATGACCATAATGTGCCGCCAGTATGGTGCGGTCCGGTCCCCGCTCGGTCGGTTGATGCCGAATGCGGACCACAACAGGTCGGACAGTAGCTGGGGGTCCAGATGTCTGCTGGAATATTCGCGCGTCGAATGGCGGAGCATCAGGGCCTCATTCAGGGGCATTCCACCCGACGTTCGCGCCGGCGGAAGCTGCATGATCTTGGCGTCAGAAGCTGCTGCAATTCCGGTTGCCGCGACCGAAGCGGCGGATAGAAGTGCGAAATTGGTTTGCCGGCGCGTCATCATGAGACCCTCCCATGTAATGGAAGCAAACGCTTGACCAGAAGCGGCAGTTGTTTGTTGATCGAGGTCAAGGCGTGGGGAAGGACAAGCCCGCGAGCTTTAGTCGCTTGGCGAGCACGGATCGGCGTCAGCGGGTTACGTGAGAGAGTGCAATCTCCTTTGCGAGAGCGGTTCTGTGTTCGCATTTCATCCGAGGCGGGTTGGAGCGCTTGGGCATCCGTGCGTGGCGAAATAGGCGTCGGCTTCTGACGACAGATGCAGCGCCTCGCCGTAAGCCTCGCTCCCACCCAGGATGGTCCCCTCCCGGTCGCCGGCGATGCATGTTGATCTGCATCAACCTCAGACCGGCAAGGAGTGTTGATCTATCAGCCTCAAGCGAGGCTGACCATGCAAGCATTTGGAGCTGCGCCCGCGGGTTGCCGTCGATCGTCGGAGTTTACCGGCGGCGGCCGGTGGGAACACTTTGCTCACGATGCCGACATCGGCGTGCGGGGTTGGGGCAGCACGCCCGCCGAGGCTTTCGAGCAGGCGGCCAAAGCCCTGACGGCGGTGGTGACGGACGCGAACGTGCTTCCCCGATCAGAAGTCAGCGTGAGTTGCAGCGCGCCGGACCTCGAACTGCTGTTTGTCGAATGGCTCAATGCGATCATCTATGAAATGGCGGTGCGCCGGATGTTGTTCGGACAATTCATGGTCCAGATCGAGCAAGGCCGGCTGAAGGGAACGCTATTGGGAGAGCCCGTCGATGTCCCGCGGCATGCTCCCGCGGCCGAGCCGAAAGGTGCCACTTACACCGCCCTCGAGGTCACCCGAGGTTCTGACGGCCTTTGGTCAGCCGCCTGTGTCGTGGACGTCTAGGGCGTTCGTATGGAGACAGCGCTTTTCACCCGGATTGACCCGACGACGTGGCGGTTGGAGCCCTCCGGCGCAATGCGTGTGCCCGTTGTGATCTACGCCGACCAGGGTCTCATAGAGAGTATGGACGACAAGGCAATCGCACAGGCGACCAATGTGGCAACCTTGCCCGGCATAGTGCGCGGTTCCTACGTGATGCCGGATGGGCACTGGGGATATGGATTCCCGATCGGCGGCGTCGCCGCATTCGATCCCGATCACGGAGGCATCGTCTCCGCAGGAGGCGTCGGCTTCGATATTTCCTGCGGCGTCCGGACCATGCTCACGGGGCTCAAGGTCGCCGAGATCTTGCCAAAGCAGAAACAGCTTGCCGATTCCCTGTTGCGGCAGATTCCTGCCGGGGTGGGTGGCACTGGGACGATCACGCTGGATGCAATCGATATGGACGCCATGCTCGCCGGGGGCGCGCAGTGGGCGGTTGAGCGCGGCTGGGGAGAAGAAGCCGATCTCGAGCGCATCGAGGAAGAAGGGCGGATGGCCGGAGCGCGGCCTGAATGCGTCTCTGATCGCGCCAAGGAACGCCAGCGCGAAGAGATGGGGACGCTGGGCTCCGGCAATCATTATCTTGAAGTCCAGGCTGTGGCGGAGATCTTTGATCCCGTCGTTGCCGAAATTTTCGGAATCGCGAAGGACAATGTCGTTGTCACCATTCACTGTGGCTCTCGCGGCCTCGGACATCAGATCGGGTCCGAATTCCTCAAAGAAATGGTGGTGACGGCTGCTGAGAACGGCATCGTGCTTCCGGACCGCGAACTGGCCTGTGCGCCAATCAATTCCGAAGTTGGTCAGCGTTATCTCGGCGCCATGCGTGCGGCCACCAACTGTGCGCTGGCAAACCGGGAAATTCTCGGTCATTACGCCCGGCGCGTCTTCGCCCACTTCTTTCCGCATTCTGAGCTTCGTGTCCTCTTCGACGTGTCCCACAATACCTGCAAGGTGGAAACCCATCTGGTCGAAGGGAAACAGCGGAAGCTGTTCGTGCATCGCAAGGGTGCGACGCGGGCCTTCGGGCCAGGTCACGAAAGCCTGCCGGCAGCGCTGCGTCCGGTGGGCCAGCCGGTATTGATCGGCGGCAGCATGGGCACGGGCTCGTACATCCTTGTCGGCGATGCCAGGAGCGAAGCACAAGCATTCTCCTCGGCCTGCCACGGAGCAGGTCGGGCGCTGTCTCGTCATGCGGCGCTGAAGCAGTGGAGCGGGCGCAAGATCGTCGATGATTTGGCCGCGCAGGGAATCTTGATCCGCAGCCCGTCGACCCGCGGCGTCGCCGAGGAAGCGCCGGGGGCCTACAAGGATGTCGGAGCCGTGGTCGCGGCGGCGGAACGCGCCGGGCTCGCGCGCAGGGTGGCGCGGCTGCGGCCCCTGATTTGCGTCAAGGGATAGCCCTTTCAGGCAAGATACGCGGCAATGATCCCGGAGAGCACGATGCCATCAAAAGTGCCGGCTCCGCCGATACTCGCGACGCCTGCGTCGGTTGCTTCAATCTCCTTGAGGTGCAAAAGGTCCGCGCCGATCAACGGACCCGTGACGCCGATCACAAAGGCTACCGGCGGCGCCGCTTCGGGTACGAGCAGAAGAGCGAGCACGGCAGCCGCAAAGGGAGACAGAAACGCTGGCATGGCGATGCCAATTCCCTTGACCGGTTGTGCTACCGAATAGCAGATGCCGATATTGACGAGGCACCCGAACATGCCCAGCGCCAGCGCGCGCGGAGCGAGCGTTGCAAGATAAGTAATCTCGTAAGCGCACAGTGCGACAGGGATGATGCATCCACCAAGGTTGACGGCAATGATCGTCTGCTGTGCGTGCCTTGCGAATTGCGGCCAGAAGTCCGCGAGCCCATAGACCGCGAGCGGATTATTTTGGACTTGTCTTTCCCGGCGAAGCCTCACGATTGGAATATTTACCAGGCCTCCGAGAAACATTGCGACCACGAGTGTCAGTGCGACCGATGGGCCAAGGTGCAGCTTTTCAAGGCTTGCAAGCATGAGCCCGCCAAATAGAAGCGGGGAAAGGACCAGCAGGGTCAGGAAGAAGAGCAAGGCGAAGGCGGGCACCTGGACCTTTCCTTACGCGTGATGACGACCCGCAGTCGCGGGGTGACGGTCTACCAGAATGGCGTCAAGAAGCTCATTCAAATGCCGCTCTGCCGGCGCCCCATCTATGTCCGCCGTCACCGCCGTAACGCCGCGACCTTGACGGATAAACTGCTGATAGAAAGTGCCGAGGTCGATCTGTTGGTCGGTGGCTTCGGCGCCGGACGAACGAGGACCCGTATCGTCTTCCGTCGCAATCGTCAGGGTCCAGCCGTCGCCCCTGTGCGCCGGCGTCACCTCCAACGTCGCCATCGTCGTGACTTCGCTGAGATCCTCTCGGTCTTCGTCACCAAGGTGATATTCCGCACGTTCGGCGATGTTGCGCACCTCCACCCGCCGTCGGGCGTCAAACCTGAAGAGCGATGGCGCGGCTTGCTGTTCCGCCACAAGCCATCTGACGATCTGTTCCGGTTCGATATCGATCGGATATGCCGTCACCATTCCCTCCATTCAAATTCGATCGTGGGGCTTCCATTTCTGTAGCCCCACGAATGACCTCCGACTCAAATGTCAGGCTGCTTTGACCTCGATCTTTTTCGCGGGCTTTTGCGCTTCCGCCGTCTTCGGCAGTGTCACCTTGAGGACGCCATTCCTGAATGCCGCCTCGATCTTGTCGGTGTCGACGCCATCAGGCAGCGCGAAATAGCGCTCGAACGAACCGTAGCGGCGCTCGGAAACGTAGTAGTCCTTCTTCTTTTCTTCCGCCTCTTCCTTCTTTTCGCCCTTGATGGTGATTCCGCCATTGGCAAGACTCACCTCGATATTCTTTTCATCGATTCCCGGCATTTCGGCCGTGATCTCGTACGATTTATCGCTCTCGGCGACGTCGACGGCCGGCGCTGCGGCGAACTTCCTCGGCCAAGCTCTTTCGAATGCAGCGAGCGAGCGGATCGGCCGGCGCCAGAAATCCTCGCTAACATCGTCGAATACGCGGTCAATTTCTTTCCGCAACGACTCGAAGGGGCGCCATACCTCACCAGCAAACGCCGGCTCGCTGGCTTTCCTTGTGACCGGCAGCTTGGTTTCTGTTGTCATCATCGATACTCCTCTGTTGTGAGAGCGTCATTCATGGGCGGTCTTCCCAGCGCGCGCTTGATCTTGCGCAAGCTCGGGTGCGGCGAACACATGAAGCCGTGCAATGCCGCTCGAAACCTCGCAAACGATGGGAATTGACCAGCCCATGCCGGAACCTCAACGCGTGCGCAGACCTTGATCGTCGTTGTCCGGCGTCAGTATCGCGACAATTTCGGCCGCGATACCCCTTAGAGGTTCGCCGGCACCAAAGATGTCCCGATCTCCGGAGAGCCATGTTGCCGCCTCATCGAGGTCGCGAAGGCTTGGCCGGAGCGCGGCGATATCGAGGAGGTCGTTCTCGTCCAGGGCGCCCAGAACCGCTTTGATGTCCCTGGTAGAAGCCGGTTCGTGCAACTGGGTCTTCGGATCATTTGACATCGGCAAGCCTTACGCACCGATTTCGCGGAACATGTGCTGCATCAAGCACTGCTATGAGGGACCCGCGCCGCCCATCACGGTCGAAACCGAGGTCGCCCTCGGGGTGATCCAGATGGAACGGCACGGACCTGCCGCCGCGTTTCATCAGCAGAGGGGTTCGTCGCCTTGGCAAATCCACGCCCGTAGCGCTTCACTGCCTTGCTTCACCGATCTTGCCTCCGCACGACGGATTGGAAATTAATGCGCGGAAGCAGGTTTCCGGACATTGATTTGAATCAACCGATGCCGAAACGACAGAGTCTTGGACCGGCGCAGGCCCAAGCAATCAAGACAGTCAGGGTTGACATCGATCAAATCGCGTCGAAGGCCGATGCGGCTAGATCGCGTGGTCCCCACCGCAAGACAGGTGATTGCTCAAGGGGGCATGCAACTGTCGGGGTCGGCTTGGAGTTTACGCGATGAAAGACAATCCAAAGGCAGCAGAAGCCGAGGCGGCGTCTCTCACTATCTCTCCCGAGAAGGTTTGCTTTATCATCATCAAGGCGCGCGAATTTGATGCCAAGGACGAGACCACCGAGCCGGATCCGGGATCAAATCCGTCGGACGATAAGGATATCAGTGTGCTTGAGGAGCATGCTGACGACCCCGTGGTCGAAGAACTCACATCTCTCATCGATTCTCTCTCCGAAGATGAGCAGATCGATCTAATTGCCTTGATGTGGCTGGGCCGCGACGACTATTCGTCCGGTGATTGGTCCGAGGTGCGGGAAGAGGCCGCGCGTGCGCACAACGAGCGTACAGCAGAGTATCTGATCGGTACTCCGCTCGCAGGCGACTTCCTCGAGGAGGGGCTATCGAAACTCGGCTATTCCTGCGAGGAGTTCGAGGTCAATCGTCTGTGACTGATCCGGCTACCGGAACCTCAGCAGCGGCGAATAAACGGCGAAGCGCTGTACCGACGAGCCCATGATAGATGATCCCCAGGGGCACGTAGCCTTCAAACAATCCAATCGCGCGCACTGAACCTGACCGGTGCGGGGCGGCCTCGATTACGCAAATTCGCCCCTTGCGTTCGTGCCCTTAACGCTAGGCAGCCACCGCGTGCGGCAGGATCGGGGCGATGGCATCGTAACGGACGCCCGCCCGCAAACAGAACGCCGGCTGCAACAGGCTGTCGGCTACCACCTCGGTCTTTTCATTGTCGCGCAGGATATAGCGGCCGCGCTGTTCGTTGAGAACGGTGACGTCGGCTTCGACACCCGGGCGTAGCGTGCCGATCTCGCCCGCGAGCCCGAGCATTTCCGCGGGATGCGAGGTCACCATCGGCACGACCTGCTCAAGCGAAAGTCCGAGCGCCATCATCGAACTCATGGCCTGCACCAGGCTGAACTTGGCCTGGCCCGCAAACGGATGGTTCTCGTCGTCGGCGTGCTCGTCGGGGGTGCCGGCGGGCGCCGGAACATGGGTGTTATAGCCGTGAATGTCCGCACCCAGCGTGGTGGGGATGATGCCGGCGTCAATAGCCTTGCGCGCGAGGCGATAGGAGAAATGACTGCCGTGGCCGACGTCGATCCTCAAGCCCTTGTCGAGTGCGGCCTGAATTACGGGATGCACCTCGCCTTGCCGATTGACAAAGCCGCCAGGATGCCGCGTGAACGGGTGGGCGAGAATATCGCCGTTTCGCAGCAGCGGAACCACGCGTTCCAGAATGGTGTCGACGTCTTCGCCATTGGCACCGCTGGCCGGCAGGCCCCAGAGCTGGCCGAAATGGACGTAGACCGGAAGATCGGCGCGGCGTCCGATCTCGGTCGCCATTTCGATGACGCGAATGCCCCAGCGGGCGAAGCCGCCGATTTCGGCATGCGCCTTGATGCCGCGAACAAGGTCGGGATTGGCTTTGGCGGCCTTCACGGTGGCGTCGATGTCGACGCAGTCCGGGCTATAGAGGTTCGGGTAATAATGTCCCTCCAGACCTCCGACCAGATAGGCCGACAGGAACGCCAGCGTGCGCGACTTCGCTTGCCCGGCAATGAAATTCCGGAAGCCGGGCAACGTCATGCAGGACGGACCGCCCTGATCGACCAGGGTCGTCACCCCGGACTGCACGCCGACCATGTCAGCGTTCACACCGAAGCGGCCGGTTACATACTGATAGACGTGAGCGTGGGTATCGATGAGCCCCGGCAGGACGAGCTTGCCGGTGACGTCGATGACGTCCCTGGCGCTGGCCGGCAGGATATCGGATTGGACCGCGGCAACCCTGCCGTCGCGGATCGCTACGTCTTTCAGGCCGTCGACGCCCGCGGCCGGATCGATCACGCGGCCACCGCGCAGGAGCAGGTCGAAGCTGGTATTTGCGGACATTGGCTGATCTCCTTTTCCCGGTGGCGGGTTCGATTTGCGACCATAGGACCGGCGGAATGCGAAGCATACTTCGTATTGTGAATGCAGCAACATTCGTGCCATAGACCCGCAGGATATCCGTCGCATCAAATCGGTGCGGCGAGGGCGAAGGATGGAACAGGAATGACCGGCAAGACAGTGCGACAGCGCGGCAGCTCTTGGCAGCTGGAGAAACGGCCTGGATTTCTGATCCGGCGGCTGCACCAGATCCATGTCGCCTTGTTTCAAAGGAAATGCGCCGGCTTTGACATCACACCGCTGCAATACAGCCTTCTGACAGCATTGGCGCGGCGCGGCGCGGCAGATCAAACCACGCTCGCCGCGGAAGTCATGCTCGATCGCACGACCACAACAGGAGCGCTTAAGCGACTGCAATCCCGCAAATTTATCGAACGCGCCGTGCATAGCCGGGACCGCCGGGCGCAGATGTGCCGGTTGACCAGATCCGGCGAACGATTGTTGCGGAAGATCGAGGCGCCGGCACGCGCGGCGCATTATGAGACGCTCGACGGCCTGAGCAAGGCTGAGCAAAAGCGGTTTATCGCAATGATGCAGAAGGTCGTGGCAGGTCGTGACAGGCTGAGCGAAACTGCGGACGCTCCAGACTGACGGACCAGGATCGGCGATCGGGCGGCTAGAATCCGTGCAATCTGCCTGAAATGCAGCCGTCTCGAATTCGGTCCGTGTTCGGGGAGCCGATCAAACGAAATTGCGAAGCATCTGACGTTATTTGGGCTGCCGAGAGCCGCGAAGCCGCGGGATGATGATCCGATCAAGACGACGTAAGGGAAACGGGCGAGAAGAAAGAGCCGGCTTGCTTCGCATGTCGTAAACTGCTGCCACGGCGGGCGAAGTCGAGTCATGCCCGAGCTGCTTTGGGATATGGTATGCAAGAGCGGCGGCTTCAATCAGGATGGAAGGGTCGACGATTGGTGACTCCGCCTGCACATAACAAAGTGCCGGCCTCTCGATCGAACATCTTGATCTGTGCATAGCAGGACAGCGGAAACCGAAAGGCTGCCGACGATTGTTTCGCGAAGGCATTCGACGGTCTTTTTTTTGCCTCGGGCGACGCCCAAGATGCGCTCATAAGTTGCCGACAAGATAAGCCGCCGCCGCGATATTCAATGATCTGCGGTCGTTGGGACCAGCGCGCTGCCCGCTCGTTTGAGCGGGCGGTTACGACACCAGACGACTCTTTCGCCGTAACGGCGTCAGGATTGGAAAAGGAGGTGTTCGACAGGGCTGAGGGGGCGCGGTCGCAACTGTTTCCCGTGCTCCGGACGATCGTACTGACCGCAATGCGGTAAGCGAAAAAAAGCAGCATAGGGAGATAGCGTCCATGACCAGAAAGCAATGGCTTTTATCGAGCGTTGTCGCGTTCACGACCCTTCTACCAACCGCGGTCTTCGCCGGTCCGATTGACAACTACAGTCCCGTGACATCAGCCCGGCTCGAGCACCCGGAGCCGGAAAACTGGCTGATGACGCGCGGCAGCTACAAGGGCTGGAGCTACAGTCCACTCGATCAAATCAACACCGGCAACGTGAAGTCACTGGTGCCGGTGTGGGCTTTCTCCACCGGCGTTGATTCCGGCCACGAAGCGCCTCCCATCGTCAACAACGGCGTGATGTTCATTTCAACACCATACAGCCAGGTGGTGGCGCTGGATGCGGCGACCGGCAATCTGCTCTGGCGCTACAAGCCCAAGCTTCCCGAGGGGTTCAGTGCGCTGCACAACACCAATCGCGGCGTGGCCCTGTATGGCGACAAGGTCTATGTGGCCGGGCTTGATGCCGTGCTGGTGGCGCTGGACGCCAAAACCGGCAAGGTCGTCTGGAACACGAAGGTCGAGGATTGGAAGAACGGTTACTACATGACCATGGCGCCTCTGGTCGTGAAGGGGAAGATTCTGGTCGGCGTTGCCGGCGGCGAGTTCGGCGTGCGCGGCTTTGTCGAAGCGTTCGATGCCGAGTCGGGCAAGTCGGTGTGGAAGACCTATTCGGTGCCGGCACCCGGCGAGCCGGGAAGCGACACTTGGCAAAAGCCCGACACTTGGAAGACAGGCGGCGGGTCAACCTGGATGACCGGCAACTATGACCCGGATACAAACACGGTCTATTGGGGAACCGGCAATGGCTCTCCGTGGTTCGGCGATCAACGCCCGGGAGACAACCTCTACACCTCCTCGACGCTCGCGCTCGATGGCGATACCGGCAAGATGAAGGGCTATTTCCAGTATCACCAGAACGAGTCGTGGGACTGGGATGAGATGAATGCGCCGATGCTGGTGGACTTCCAGAAGGACGGCACCACGACGTCGGGCCTGCTGAAGCCGGCGCGCAACGGCTATCTCTACTGGCTGAAGCGCACTCCCGAAGGCCAGATTTCCTTCATCAAGGCCGAGGCTTACGTGCCGCAGAACGTGTTCAAGAGCATTGATCCCAAGACCGGGCGGCCTGACGTCGATCCGGCCCACAAGCCCGCCACCGGCAAATCGGCGCAGTTCTGTCCCGGCCTGTGGGGCGGCAAGGACTGGCCGTACGAGGCCTATAATCCGAAGACCGGCATGGTCTACATTCCCTCCAACGAAAACCACTGCAACACCCTGGAAGGCAAGGTCGAGGAGCGCATTCCCGGGCAATGGTGGACAGGCGTCGGCATTCCCGACCTGCACTTCTCGGTCGACACCAAGGCGAGCTTCTACGGCGAACTCCAGGCCTATGACGTCAACACCGGCAAGCGGGCCTGGCGCAACCTGTATTCGGGCTCGATGATGTGGGGGTCGGTGCTCACAACGGCCGGCGGCCTGCTGTTCACGGGCGGCACCAACGACCGCGAGTTCCGCGCCTATGATGCCAATACCGGCGAGCAGCTCTGGCACTTCAAGACCAACTCCGGGGTGATCGCACCGCCCTCGACCTTTGAGGTCAATGGCGTGCAGTACGTGGCGGTTGAGTCCGGCTACGGAGTCGATGCCGCATTCCAGGAGGGACTGATGAGCGAGCTGGTAGGCTGGCAGAAGGACGTGCCGCAGGGCGGTGTCGTCTGGGTCTTCGCCGTCTCCAAGTGAGCCCATCCTGGTTCGCGATCGGCCGCCAGACATGGCGGCCGATTTTCCCGGCAGGCTCGGGCTTTGCCCTCTGCCGAACGATCTCACATCTCGGGATTTTGACGATGCAACATGTTCGAACGGGATCAATGCTGATCCGCCTCTCCGCCCTTGCAGCGATTGCTGCACTTGCGACCGCGTCGGCCCTCCCGGGCGTCAGAGCGGCGCAAGCCGATGAATCGCCTGCCTATGTCGTCGAGGTGACCGACGTGTCCGCCAAGGTCGGCGAGCCGGCGGTGCTGCACGCCACGCTGCACATTCGCGACGGCTATCGTGTTCTTCACGGCTACAACAATCGTGTCATCGAGTTGTCGTCGTTTGACGACGGGGTCGCCTTCGAGCACCGTGTGGTGCGCGGCACCGTTCAGGACGACGGGCTTGATTTCGCGATCGACGTGCGGCCCACCAAGCCTGGCAAACATCCCATCAACGGCTATTTCAGGGTCGGCTACATCCACGGTACGGACGAGCTGTCGATGGTTTCGCTGCGCCTGATCGCCAACGTCAACGGCACGGAATGAAAATGAAGGATGTTGGCCCCATGCCGTGCGATGATCGGCTGCACTTTCGCTGCTATCGGAGGCGAACATTCCTCACGCTGGCGCTTGCACCGCTGCTGGCGGTCGGCGCGCAGGCCGAGGAGGACGAGTCCGACAAGCCGCCGGCGCCCGACGATCGCTTTACGTTTCTGACCGGTCCGAAAAAGGGGCAGGTGGTGCGCGCCGAGGATCTCGCGCTCGGCGGTCCGCAGATGCAGGTGTTCCCGATGGCTCCGGACGGCACCGTGCGTAACAACCGACTCAGTCTGGTGATACTGGCAAGGTTCGACCCCGCCACGCTAAGCGAAGAAACCCGGGCGCACGCCGCCGATGGCGTCGTCGCCTACACGGCCGTCTGCACGCACCAGGGTTGCCCGGTGAACATGTGGTCCACGGATCGCAAAGCCTTTGTCTGCTCCTGCCACGGCTCGGTCTTCGATCCGAGAAATGGCGCCGAGGTGCTCGACGGTCCGGCCCCGCGCCCGCTTCCGGCGCTCGGACTGAAGCTCAAAGACGGCGTTGTGACGGTTGCCAGGACTTTCACGAGCCGGGTCGGCGGCACGCAGGGCTGAGCTGCGCCTGAGATCGCGCGGCGCGCGGATATCGAGTTTGGATTGCGTCGACCTGCCTTTCGGCAGATCGACGCAATGACACAACCGCTCCCCTCACGTCTCCAGTTGCTTGCCGATCGGAAGCGCCCGGATGCGTTTTCCGGTGGCAGCGAAGATTGCGTTGACCAGTGCCGGCGCGAACGGCGGTACACCAGGTTCGCCGACGCCGCTGGGGGGCGTCTCCGGTCCCGGCGGTACGATGTAGACATTGGTGACGCGCGGCGATTCGTCGATCCGAATAACCGGGAAGTCATCCAGATTCTTCTGTTGGACCTTGCCGTCCTTGAAAGTGATCTCGCCATATTTGGCGAGACTCAATCCCATGACGGCCGCGCCTTCGAGTTGCGACTGGATGCGCTCGGGATTGACAAAAGTCCCGCAATCGATGGCGGTATCGACCCTCGGCACCGTGAGCTTCCCCTTTTCGTCGACAGCGACCTCGACGATGGTCGCGATATAGCTGACGAAGCTGCGGTGGACCGCGATGCCGAGTCCATGCCCCTTCGGCACGGACCGTCCCCATTCGCCTTTCTCGGCGACCAGTTCGACCACCTTGCGCAAGCGCGCGGTGTCGATCGGATAGCTGCTGTAAGGCTCGCCGTAGTTCCAGGGATCTTTGACCGAAGAAAGGTTCACGATCCTTGGCGAGCCGATCAGCTCCAGCAGCATTTCCTTTTGATCGCGGTTGGTCGCATGGGCGATTTCGCCGACCATCGACTGCACCGCAAACGCCCGCGGAATGTTCGACACCGAACGGAACCAGCCGATACGCGTGTGCGCCGCGGCTTCCGGGTTTTCGCACTGGATGTTGGCGATCTCGAACGGCATATCGATCAATCCCATGCCGAGTTCGAACGGCGCCTGATGCACCGCACCCGCTGCGAAGGTGGAGGCGATGCTGGGCGCAACGCTGCGATGCCGCCACGCGATGACCTTGCCGTTCTTGTCGAGGCCCGCCTCGATGCGCTCGACGGAGACGGTGTGCAGGAAGTCGTGACGGACGTCGTCCTCCCGCGTCCATTGCACCTTCACCGGCGCGCCGAGTTCCTTCGAGAGCAAAGCCGCTTCCAGGGCGAAATCGCATTTCGATTTGCGCCCGAAGCCGCCGCCGAGCAGCGTCACATTGACGGTGACATTCTCGACCGGGATGCCAAGCGTCTTGGCGACGTCTTCGTGCGTGCCTCCCGGGCTTTGCACGGGAGCCCAGATTTCGGCCTTGTCGCCCTTGACGTTGGCGACCGCGACCGGCGGCTCCATCGAGACATGGGCGAGGTGCGGCAGATAGTATTCACCGACGACCACCTTGTCCGCACCTTTCAGTGCGGCGTCGACATCGCCTTCCTTGCGGACGACCAATCCCGGCTTCCTCGCAGCCGCCTCGAGTTCGGTCCGGTAAGACACGGAATCATATTTGCCATTTGCTCCGTCGTCCCAGATCAGTTTCAGTGCATCGCGACCCTTGATCGCGGCACCGGTGTTGCGCGCGATGACGGCAACCCCGCCAAGCGGCTGGAATTTTGAGGGCCAAGGCCATCCCTTGACCTCCATCACCTTTTCGACGCCGGGCACCTTCATCGCTTCGCTGCCGTCGAACGACACCAGCTTGCCACCGGTCACCGGCGGTCGGGCGATCACCGCATACTTCATGCCGGGCAGGCGGACATCCGCGCCATATCGCGCCGTTCCGGTCGTGATGTCGCGGAGGTCGACGATGGAGACCTCGCCCTTGCCGAGATAGCGGAAGTCCTTCGGGTCCTTTAGCTTCAACCCGTCGATGTTGGGCACCGGTTCCTTTGCTGCATCGGCGGCAAGCTCTCCGAACCCGATCTTTCGGCCGCTGGCATTGTGGACCACCTCGTGATTGGCGGCCTTGACCTCGGTTGCAGGCACGCCCCAGCGCTTGGCCGCCGCGGCTTCCAGCATGGTGCGTGCGCAGGCGCCGATCTGCCGCATCGGAAGCAGATAGTGCCGCGTGCTGCGCGATCCGTCAGTATCCTGATTGCCATATTTTGCTTCGTCGCCAGGGGCCTGCTGAACGTGAACGCGGGACCAATCGGCTTCCATTTCTTCAGCGACAATCAGCGGCAGGCTGGTCCGCACGCCCGTTCCCATTTCCGACCGGTGCGCGATGATCGTAACCATCCCGTCCGGCGCGATCGAAACGAACACACGGGGATCGACCACGACGCCGTGCGGCATCTTGCCGGCGCCCGTCTCATACGCGGCCAGCGCCGGGCGGGACGTCAAAGGGGCTGCCAGCACGAAGGCGCCGGCAATTCCCAGGCCCTTGACGATGTCACGTCGCGAGACGTTCTCGACCTTGATCGAGCGCTCGAAACCACGAAGCTTGTTGGGATTTGCTATGATATTCATGATCACACCCCCGTCGATGCGAGATGGACGGCGTTTTCGATGCGCTGATAGCAGCCGCAGCGGCAGATGTTACCCGACATCGCCTCGCGTATCTGGTCGTGCGATGGCTTGGGGTTTTGCATCAAGAGCGAAGCCGCCTGCATGATCTGCCCGGCCTGGCAAAAGCCGCATTGCGGCACGTTGGCCTGACGCCAGGCCTTCTGAACCGGATGGTCGCCGGTCGGGTGAAGGCCCTCGATCGTTGTGACCTCACGGCCGGCGACGTCCGAGACGGCGGTAACGCAGGAGCGAACGGCTTCCTTGTCGAGAAGCACCGTGCAGGCGCCGCAAAGCGCCTCACCGCAACCAAATTTGGTGCCGGTCAGGCCAACCTCGTCACGGATAAACCAAAGCAGGGGAAGAGTCGGATCGCCTTCCCAGGTCTGCTCCTGGCCGTTTATTTTCAATTTTATCATGATGGTTCCTCCCTCTTGAGATAACCGCATTCGCCGAGCGCCCTCGGGCTGGCAAAATCTGGATGAGAGAGGTGCAATGGTTTCTGAAACCAGTCTTCAGAACGCCTTGCGTCCTTCCATCGTGGTCCGAGGCGCGCCCCTCATCTCACTGCGTCGGAAATTTGCGCCGAGAGGCGGATTTGGCACGAGGTCGCTTTCGCACTTTTGTTTGTCAAAAGCGAGACGGTCGAATTGATCGGCGTCGATATGTCAACCGGACCGCGAGCGTCCAGCCGGGGACAGTCCGCGCTTCGGGCTTTTCGGGTCGCCTGATCGTCGCGCTGCCGCCGCGGTGATCCTCGCGCTTGAGGGAGCGCTTTTCCTGTTCACCTATGCTTGCCTCGCATGCCTCATTTCTCAGTCTCGAATAGCATGGGCACAACCCCGTGCTCGGCGCGGCGTGAGCATGCTTGATCAAGACCCTCGGGATAAGAGGCTTCGTTGATTGCAAGCATTCGAATCTCGCCATCCGCGATGCGCCGCGCCATCGTCGTGGCCTTTCCGCGCGTGGCCAGGGGCAATTCGTCCTGGCCGCGAAACCGTGACGGGTGAACGCCTTAGGGATGGCTGTGTCGAACCGGGCTGATCCTGGTCAACGGCCGGTTCTCCCGTTCGGGCTGGTTCAGATTGAAGCTTGCGAATAGCCAAATGCGAGATAGGATTGCATCAATTCAAGGGAATGGGGTTCTCCCGGTAACCGCCGCAAGGCTGATGACTCCTACAAGGCGCTTTGCGTCGGTAGGAGCATGTCCGTACTCCTCCGCAGGAAGCACCTGGGTCTGATCGGCTGCCTATCCAAAAGGGGCGGCCGGTGACCGGCATGTTGAAGATGCCGGAAGCGGAGCCAGTTAGGAAAGGATGGATTGCAGTGCTGAGCGGATTGCTGAGCGTCATGGTCGGAAGCGCGCTGGGAGGTATGACGCGCTATTTCATTTCCGGCTTCGTAGCCCGCCGGGTCGGCGAAACATTTCCGTGGGGCACGCTGATTATCAACGTCAGCGGCGCTTTCCTGATCGGCATGTTCGCTGCGATCGCCGAAAACCAGACCTCGCTGCTGGCGTCGGCGGATGGTTGGCTGTTTGCGGTGACAGGGTTTTTGGGCTGCTACACCACGGTTTCCTCCTTCAGCTTGCAGTCTTTGGCGCTTGCGAGAGATGGCGAGGCCGCCCGCGCGTTGGGCTATGTTGTCATCTCGGTAGGGCTTAGCCTTGGCGCTGCCGCCCTGGGCTTCTACCTGGTGGAGTGGGTTTGAGATTCGCTACAATCTGGCCGCGAATTCGCAAAGCGAATGTCAAATCCTGAACTCCACCACATATTTGCCGGTGGTCCTTCGATTCTAACATTCGCAAGACTGTCCGCTGAAAAGTTGAAACCGACCAGTAGCCATCTTCTTCCACTGAATCGGATTCTTCCACTGAATCGGAAATCTCGACAATGACTGCCGGCAGGAAATCGATCAACTGGAGTACGCCGATGCTGTACGCTTTTGTCGCAGCCGGCGGCATGCTTGGCAGCGTGGCACGCTATCTGGCCGGCCTGCTGATCCCCTTGGTCTCGGGATTTCCTCTTGCAACGCTGTTCGTGAATATCACCGGCTCGTTCATTATCGGATTCTACAGCACGCTCACTGGCCCCGACGGGCGGTGGCTTGTGAGTACACGGCAACGTCAGTTCGTCATGACCGGCTTCTGCGGCGGCTATACGACCTTCTCGTCCTTTAGCCTGGAAACATTCAAGTTGGCGCATAACGGCATGAGAGCGATGGCGTTGACAAATATCGGGATATCCGTCGTGACCTGGCTCGTTGCGGTCTGGCTTGGCTACGCGGTCGCAAACCGTGTCAATCGGTTGAAGGGGAGTTGAAGATGCAAATACCCAAGCAGGCGTTGTTGCTGCGGATCTTTATCGGTGAGGACGATCAATTCGAGGGAGCGCCGCTGCATGAGGCTATCGTGCTGAAGGCTCGCGAGCTGCAAATTGCCGGCGCGACTGTTCTTCGCGGTCCGGTCGGTTTTGGCGCGTCGAGCCGGCTGCACACAATGAAGATCCTGCGCCTTTCCGAAGACCTGCCGCTCGTGATCGAGATCGTCGACAGCGAGGAGAAGATCAACGGCTTCCTGCCTGTATTGGACGCGATGATGTCCAGCGGACTCATCACGCTCGAGAAGGTTCAGGTGCTCCATTACGGCTCAAAAAGGCAGTGATGGCAGCCGCTCGCCGCGACAATCCTGTCGCACTTATGCTGGCGCGCGGCGCTTTTTTGCCGACAAGTTCCTGCAGCGCGGCGGTTGCCGGTGGGATTGCGGTCATGGCGATCCCTTGGAAGATGCAGTTCGATAACACTCAGCTCGACATCGGCCAAGTCGTAGCGCATGATCCGACCCCCAGTGTTCCCTCCTGAGCTTGAATCATGTTTGGCCCAATCGCCTGGAGAAATTGAGTACACGACCTGGACAGCGGCCTTAATGGGCCAGTCGTCTCACTGCGCCTGACGCGCGCCTGGCCCGTGACGAAGCGTTGCGAACAACGAAGCGCGATCGGGCGAGAGGCCGCATTCGATGAGGTGAAGAAGCCGCATCGCTCAGATGCATCGGCTCAAGCCTGATTCTTGTCAATCCATCGTTCGAAAATCGGCGAGCCGCTGCGAGCGCGGTCATGGTTGCTTGATGAGCCTGCTCGATTCCGCGACGGACCTCGTCACTGTCGGTCTTCGCAGCCGCATAGATTTCCGAAAGATTGATCAGCTCAAAGCCCGCCCGCACGACATCCAGACCACACAACGCCATCACGACGCGGATGGTGGGCTCGCTTTCACCAAATGCCAGCAGTTGAGCGCCAAGATCGGCAAAGGTGCAATGCGCTTGTCGCAGGTTTCGCGCGGCCTGGTCGTACGCGCGGATCTGCCTGGAACTGACTGCCAGCTCCCTCGGGCCCGGTGGTCGCAAGTTTCGGAACGCAAGCATCCGCTCGATCGCGTGCTGCCGAAGATGCAAAATTGTCTGTATCGGTCGGCCGATCAACTCAACGGTCACCCGGGCCAGAAAGAAGACGGCAGGAATCGTCACCAGGTAGACATACCACTGCATGTCATGCCCCAATTAAAGCAGGCGGTTGAATTTCGGTTTAGCCGGCTGCCCCTGATGTCGGCTGCGCAGCAGGCGATTCCGCGCTCCCCAATCGCGGCTTGCCGGATCAATCAACCCTAATGGATCGTTACTCACAAGGCGGAATCGATGTCTGACCTTCAGCCTCTGCGGGCTTGGTTAAC
Organism: Bradyrhizobium sp.; assembly: GCF_027451485.1. GTDB lineage: Bacteria > Pseudomonadota > Alphaproteobacteria > Rhizobiales > Xanthobacteraceae > Bradyrhizobium. Next base: position 74,518 of record NZ_DAIDJE010000130.1, on the reverse strand, counting down.
GGCGTTCGTGACAGGCGGGCACCAGCGGTCGATACAAAACCCTGCGTCGTCCTCCAGGCGTCAGTTTTGCAAATGTTGGAATCAAAGGACCTTGTGGAGCTTTGGATTCGCCGTTCGCTTTGAGAGTCCGCCGTACAACGGCAACGGATGTCAAATCCAGTTCCTGTTCGTGCGCCTGCGCCGCAGACGATAGTGTCGACGTGCCGGACGCAACCGGGATCGCAAGCCGCATGTGGTGGGCTTCGCGTCGGTCGCGGGAACCTGCGCCGGTTTTCGGTGAAATAGCAAAGGCAGCGCCACTTGCCGGGCTTTACTCCATGGATTGATCGGGTGAAGATACGGCGGGATTTAGCCAGGTACGGACATTGGCCATCAATCGGCGGATCGTGGCGATAGCACTCTGGTGCCGGGAAATCACCATTCCGGTTGCGGTGCTTGCTGTGCTCGTCATTGCGAGCTTTCCGCTAAGCGACGTTTATTCGCTGGCCGTGGCCGAGGTCACGCCCGCCGCAACTGAGGTCGCGCCCGTTCCCGCAAACATTGTTCTTCCCAGCGAGCCGGTGACGGCCACGATCGATCCGGTGGTCAATCCAGCGCCAGCGCGCGAGGTGGATGCATCGAAGCTCGATAAGCCGAGCGTGGATGCGCCGGGCATCGCTCCGCCTGATGTGATCGATCCATCGAAGGTCGACAGGCCGGCGGCAAGCCAGACAGTGGTGGCCGCGCTGGAAACGCCGGACGAGCAGCCGTCCAAATCGTCGCTTGAGGAGACGCAGCCGAGCAATGTTGCGGGTCCGCAGACCCAGGAAATCTACGACGCAAGCAGCCCGATCGAGATTGTCGACGACTGCCTGGTGCTGGAGACCTGCGTCGATCGCTACCTCTGGCAGCTCTACCAGCGAACGCCCAAGGAAGATGCGATCCGGGAGAGCACGCAGAGAAAGGTCACGATCCGAAAGAAGGGCAAGCTGAAGACGGTGACCAGAACGTCAACGATCGTCATCGACGAGGATTTCGCTTGGAAGGACCCCAAGGCGGCGACGCACGCGAACATGTCGCTGATGGATTACGTGATCGGCGGCGTCGACCGCAGTTTCAAGCTGAAGCTGTTCCAAATGCTGCGCGCGGCGGATGAGGCCGGACTGGCGCCCGGGATCACCAGCGCGTTTCGCGATGATTACCGCCAGTCGATTGCGAGCGGCCTGAAGGCTGCCGATAACCGGTCCTATCATGGCGGCAGCCTTCGTGGCGGCTACGGCCACGGCCTTGCGGCCGATATCGTCAGCATCAAAGGCGCCTCGCGCGGGGAACGACTTGCCTCCAGCGAAATTCTCTGGAAATGGGTCGACGACCACGGCAGCGAGTTCGGACTCGGGCGTCCCTACCTCGACCGGGACCCTCCGCACGTGGCCCCGATCGACGGCGAGGAGATGGCCCGTCATCGTCCGGGGCTGAAAATCCGGCAAGCCACTGCAGCCGCTAATTAAAGCCGGCGATCGTTCCAAAGGGCGATCAAGCTGCCGCGCAGATCCAAGAGGATTCGAGTTTGAGCGTTGCCTTTACCAAGGAAGAGAGTGCCGAAACCGCGTCTGAAACGCTGTTGCCGGATCGGCCGATCTCGCCTCATCCGAATCTCGTCACCGAAGCCGGATTGAAGGCGCTCGAAAGCCAGTTGCGCGAGGCGCGCGAGGCCTATGAGGCGGCGCAGCGCATCGAAGACGTGAATGAGCGGCGGCGGCAAGCCGCCATACCGCTGCGCGAGGTGCGCTATTTCTCGGAAAGGGTGCGAACGGCGCAGCTCGTGGCAAGCCCGTCGTCTGCGGACAGCGTCGCCTTCGGCAGCACGGTGACTTTCCGCCGCGAGGACGGGCGGGTGCAGACATATCGCATTGTCGGAGAGGACGAAGCCGATCCCAAGGCCGGCTCGATTTCCTTCGTGTCTCCCGTGGCGAAATCGCTGTTGGGCAAGGCGGTCGGCGACGCCGTGGAATCCATGGGCCACGAGCTCGAAATTATCGCAATCGCGTAAAGCATGGCCATGGGCGTCATCGTGGTGTTTGACGCGCCGAGCCGGTGTCACGAAACCTGCATGGCCTTGCAACGCTCAAGCCATCGCGTCAGTATGACCTGCCAATGTGCCGCAACAGGTGCAAGGGGGAGGAATGCCGCTCCAGCGATGTCTGATGATCGCCATTGCGTTGATTCTTGCCACGCCATTCGCTCCGTCGCGCGCAGCCGATAAGGCGACGCTGCTCCTCAACTGGTATCTCTATGCCGAGCACGCACCGTTCTTCCTCGGCAAAGAGCGCGGATATTTCGAGCATGAAGGCATCGAACTCGACATTCAGGAGGGCCGCGGTTCCGTCCCGACGGTGCAAGCGGTCGCGGCGGGAACCGCGACGTTCGGCTACGCCGATCTGGCCTCGATCCTGAAGGCGGCGGACAAGGGTGCGCCGGTCGTGGTCGTCGGCGTACTGCTGCAAAAAAGCCCGATGGCGTTCATTTCCCTCGCGGAGAAAAACATCCGCTCACTCCAGGACCTTCGCGGCAGGTCTTTGGCGCTGACGCCCGGGGATTCGCTTTCTCAGATTCTTCCGCTGGTGCTTGGTAAGGTCGGCATGAAGGAAAGCGACATGACGATCATTGCCGGCGATAACCGCGCGAAGTTGAACGCGGTCATCAACGGCCAGGCCGACGCCATGCTCGGCTATTCCATGGACCAGAATTTGCGGATCGCCGCTGCCACGCACAAGCAGGTAACGGTGCTGCCGTTCGCCGATTACGGTGTGAACCTCGCGAGTTCGTCGATCGTCACGGCGAAAGATACAACTGAGAAGCATGCGAACCTCGTCATGCGCTTCATGCGGGCGGCGACGCGCTCGGTCGCCGATGCGGAACAGGATCCCGCCGCCGCCGTGGACGCGATGCTGAAGGTCAGCCCCAAGGCAGGCCTGCGCGACGACCTGATCGAAGGGCTGAAACTGACCGTGCCGCTCTATCATACCGACGCCACAAAGGCCGAGCCGCCGTTCCGAGCCAACCGGTCCGATATCAAGGCATCGATCGACCTGTTGGCCCAGTCGGGCACCATCAGCCACGCATCAGCCGGCCGCATGGACGACTTCATCTCGTTCAAATTCCTGCCGAACTGATCGCAATGCGTAGGAGAGCAAAGGAAAAATGCCGCCACCCAATGCAAGAATAAGAACAACGACGGTTGGCTCCTATCCCGTTCCCGATTGGCTTGTGGCCCTGCCGTCCGAACAGGCGCTTCTCGATGCGACTCGCGTCGTCATTTCGACGCAGGAAGAAGCCGGCATCGACGTCGTCTGCGACGGCGAACTCTATCGCTTCGACATCAATCACCCCGAGACCAACGGCATGATCGAATATTTCGTCAGGCCGATGGCGGGCGTGAGCCAGAGCATCGAATTCGCCGAGCTGATGAAGTTCCGCGAAATGCCCGGGATGAAGTTTCGCACCCGGCCGCCGGGCATGGTGGTCGGCCCGCTCGGCAGCGGTTCGCTCGATCTGCCGATCGCCTGCGAGCGGGCAAGGGCGATGGCAACGCACCCGTTCAAGTTCACGCTCACCGGCCCGCACATGCTGGCGAAGACGCTGATCAACCGTCATTACAAGGACCGGCGCGAACTCGCGCTCGCCATTGCGGCCGTGCTGGCGGAGCAGGTCCGGCATATCGAGGCCGACATCGTGCAACTCGACGAAGCCAACCTGCCGGGTCACCCCGAGGAATGGTCATGGGCAGCGGAATCGATCAACGTCGTGCTGGACGCGGTCAAGACCAAGGCGGCGGTTCACCTTTGCTTCGGCAACTACGGCGGTCAATCGATTCAGAAGGGGAGCTGGAAGAGCCTGATTGACTATCTCAACGCGCTTCACGTCGACCACATCATCATGGAATGTGCGCATCGCCCGGTGGAGGAGCTTGAGTTCTTCAGGGAATTACGGCCGGAGATCGGCTTCGGGCTTGGCGTGATCGATGTAAAGGTGACGGAGATCGAAACGCCCGAAGCGGTCGCGCGATTCATAGAGCGCGCCGAGAAGACCCTTGGACCGGGCAGGGTGAAATATGTTCATCCGGATTGCGGCTTCTGGATGCTCAAACGCTCCATCGCCGACGGCAAGATGCGCGCAATCGTGCGCGGCCGTGATCTGTTCGAAGGTAGATCTTAGGATCAGAACTTCGCGCACAATCTGAATCAAGAACAAGCGGGCAGGGAGAAAACACCCATGACGATCACGAGACGCGAATTTACCTTGGGCACGGCCGGCCTTGCCGGCGTCGCTTCGGCAGGCTTGCTGGGGCCGGCCCTGGCACAATCCGGCACCATCAAGATCGGCTGGCTGGGCGCTCTCACCGGCGCGAGTTCGGCGCCGGGAATAGGATTTGACCGCGGCTTGCGCTACGCGGTGGAGGCGGTCAACGGTGCCGGCGGCGTCAAGGGCCGGATGATCGAGCTCGTCACTCGCGATACGCAGGGCGATCCCACCAAAGCCGTCAACGCGACCCAGGAGATGATCAGCTCGGTCAAGGTCGCCGCGATCTTCGGGCCGACCAATTCGGGCGAGGCACTGGCGACCACGCCGATCATGGCGCGCGCCAAGATGCCGAACCTGCATCCTTGCGTCGTCAACTCCCTGATCGACCCGCGCAAATATCCGAATTCGTTTCGCATCGCGCCATCCAATTCGCAATGGGACGATGCGGTGAGACACTACTGCCTGCAAGTGCTGAAAATTAAGAAGGTCGCTGTGATCGGCGACACCACGGGCTATGGCACGACGGCGACCGGCGACTCGGTCGCCGGTTTCAAGAAGGACGGTGCCGAGGTGGTCTATACCGCGCAGATCGACGCGACGCAGCCCGACATGACACCCGATATGCTGCGGATGAAGAATGCGGGTGCCCAGGCGATCGTCGCGTGGAGCACGTCGACCGGCATGGCGGCGCGGCTCTTTAACGCACGCGCCGGGCTGTCGTGGGACGTGCCGTTCGTCGGCCATCCATCACTCGGTTCCGGCGAGGTCGGACGCCTGATCGACAAGCCTGCGAACTGGGACAGGGTCTACACGGTCAACTACCGCAGCTGCAGCTTCGATGCGCAGGGCAGGCTGCCGGCGCGAACCCAGAAATTCCTCGATCAGGCAAAGGGCAAGATCGATCTGAAAGACACCTTGCTGTGGTGGGTGCTCTGCGGCGTCGACGTGGTCCAGCTGCTTGCAAAGGCGATCGAAACCGAAGGTACCGCGGGCCCTGGTCTCATCAAATATTTCGACGGGCTCACCAACTATCCCGGCCTGTTCGGCGACTACACCTGGTCGGTGACGCAGCACAATGGTTATCCGACCGACGAGGTCGTGATGGGTGCGGCGAATTCGTCGAAGGACGGCGCGCTGAACCTCGCGCCCGGCTACGGCTAGCGCCATGGCCTTCGGAACGCTGGGCTCCATCCTGGTGACGGGGCTTGCGATGGGCGCGGTCTACGCCCTCATCGGCATTACTTACAATCTGATGTTTGCGGCCTCGCGGGTGATGAGCTTCACCGCGGGCCAGCTCGGCATGCTTGGCGGCGTGCTCGGCTCATTGTTTGCGCTGCGCCTCGGCCTGCCGCTGGTTCCGAGCTTCCTCCTGACGCTCGCCGGCTGCGCCGCGGTGGGCGTCATCACCGAATTCATCGCCGTGCGGCCGGTTCTGAAAAACCTCGACCAGCATCTTTATGTCCTTTCGACGCTGGCGGTAGCGCTGATGATACAGCAGGTCACGGCGATCGAATGGAGCACCGAGCCGCAGGCGTTTCCGCGCCTGTTCGGCCTGGGTGCGGGCATCTACGATGAAAGGTTCTGGCTGCCCGTGCTGGCTTGCGCCCTTGTCGTTGCATTTCTTGAATGGATGCAGCGCCGCACGCTGATCGGCCGCGCTTTCCTTGCCGTCGCGGAGGACAATTTTGCCGCCCGCGCGCTCGGTCTGCCCGAGCGAAATCTGCGCATCGCGAGCTTTGCGCTTGCCGGCGTCATCGGCGCGCTGGCCGGTTTTGCCGGTGGGGAATTGATGCTCGCCTTCGTCGCCAACGGAGCGCAGCTGAATTTCTACGGCTTCGTGCCGGTGGCGCTCGGCGGCCTCGGTCAGAACCGCGGCGCCGTGATCGGCGGTCTGGCTCTCGGAATTTTCCAGCAGGCTGCGAATTTTCTGGTCGGCGGCATCTTCGCTTCCGTTGCCGTTTTCGTGGTTTTCATCGTCGTGCTGCTTGCCGCACCACAGGGCTTGTTCGGCACTTCGCGCATGAGGCGTGTTTGATGGCAAGCGTGCAGGGGCAGCCATCGGCCGCAGGTCTTGCCTCGGCGTTTCGTTCGGGTTGGGCGAACCGCGTTGCGCCCATCGCGGCGCTTGCAGTGGCTCTCGTGCTTCCTTTCATCGGCAACGACTACTGGGCCGTGATTCTCTCCCGCGCGGCGGTCTATTGGGTGTTGGTGGCGGGCCTCAACCTGATCGTCGGATTCGCCGGGCAACTCGCGATCGGCTATGTCGCGCTGCTGACGCTTGGCGCCTATGTGACGAGCGTACTCGCCGCCGGCAATGTCATGCCCGCGATGCCGCTGGTGGTTTGCTTTGCCGCGGCCGCCATCGCCGGCGGCGCTTTCGGCGTCATCGTCGGGCTGCCGGCGCTCAGGCTGCGCACCTTCTACTTTGCGATCTCGACCCTTGGTTTCGCGACGATCGTCACCCAGATCGCGCTCGCCTGGCGGAGCGTGACCGGCGGCGGCATAGGCTTGTCGGGACCACAGTTTCCGGAGCCGTTCGACACCGCATGGGGGTTCTATGCGGTATGCCTGATTGCGGCGGCGTTCGCGACCTGGATTTCCTACAACATCGCGCATAGCCGGTTCGGCCGAGCGCTGGTCGCCATTCGCGATGCCGATGTCGCGGCGGAAGCCAACGGCATTTCCAAGACAGCACTGCTGATTCCCGTGTTTCTGCTCGGCGGGGCGCTTGCGGGGATTTCCGGCGGCCTGTTTGCGACGTTGCAGACCTACATCACGCCGGATGCGTTTACGTTCGACCTATCGATCCTCTTCTTCATTGCGATTCTGATCGGTGGGCGCGGCTCGATCCTGGGACCGCTGCTCGGCACCATCCTGTTGACGATCCTGCCGGAGATCGCCGCGCCGCTCGCGTCGTGGTCGACTTTCCTTTACGCCGCGCTGCTGCTGGCCATCGTGCTTGCGATGCCCGGCGGCATCTCCGAGCTGTTGGACTTCGAGAACAGGCGTCCCTTGACCAGCGGTCGCGCCATCGTGCCGAACCCAGCGTTGCTTTCGGGAATCTTCGCCAGGCGTCCCGCCGCGGAAGCCTTGAGCTTGAAGAACGTGGTTCTTTCCTTTGGTGGCGTGCGGGCGCTCGACGGGCTCGATCTCGACATCAAGCCGGGCCACGTGCATGGGCTGATTGGTCCCAACGGCAGCGGCAAGACCACCGCGCTCAACGTCATCTCCGGATATTACGCGCCGCAGCAGGGCGAGGTGCGGCTTGGCGGACATCCGCTGGCAGCGGGACATCCGGCGCAGCGCGCGCGTGTTGGCATCGCGCGGACCTTCCAGACGCCTCACGTCGTCGGCGAGGAGACCGTGCTCGAAAACGTGATGATCGGCGGCACGGTGTCGGGGCGGGCGAATTTCCTGGCGACGTTATTCTCGTTTCCCGTACGCCGCCGGGACGAACGCGAACTGACGGCGAAGGCGATGCGCGCCCTGGAAGCGGTGGGTCTCGAGGCGCTGGCGCCGGTGAGGGCGAGCCGTCTTCAACACAGCGAACTGCGCTTCATCGAAATCGCGCGAGCCTTGATGCTGTCGCCCTCGGTGCTGCTGCTCGACGAGCCGGCCGCCGGCCTTTCGCCCGACGAGATCAAGCGGCTCGGCGCGCTGATCGGCGAGATCAGCCGGCACGGCACTGCGGTGCTCCTGGTCGAGCATCACTCCGACCTCATTTTTGCCATCTGCGAGAGAGTGACGGTGCTGAACCAGGGGCGCGTGCTCGCGCACGGCACGCCCGCGGAAATTCGAAGCCACAAGGATGTCGTAAGTGCCTATCTCGGAGTCTGATATCCTTCTCGACGTGCGCGCGCTTGAAAGCGGCTATGGCAAGATCGGCGTGCTGCACGGCGTCTCGCTGCAGATCCGTGCCGGCGAAATGGTGTCGCTGCTCGGACCCAACGGCGCCGGCAAGACGACGCTTTTGCGTGCGATCTCCGGCCTGCTGCCGTGGAGCGGAGGCGACATCGTGTTCGGTGGGCGCTCGCTGAAAGGAGCGGGGCCGCGCGAAACCGCGCGTGCCGGTCTGGTCCATGTCATCGAAGGCCATCGCGTTTTCACCCAGCAGACCGTTTTCGACAACCTGCTTCTGGCCTGCTACGACCTGCCGCGCCGCGAGCGCGATTCCCGGATCGAGGAGGCGCTGAGCTATTTTCCGGAGATTGCCGACAAGCGCAAAAATCTCGGCGGCTCGCTGTCGGGTGGCCAGCAGCAGATGCTGGTGGTTGCGCAAGGGTTGGTCCGCCGTCCGCGCCTTCTGATGCTGGACGAACCTTCGGCGGGTCTTGCGCCGGTGCTTGTCGACCGCGTTCTTGCCGTCGCCGGAGAATTGCGCCGCACGGGTACGGCCGTGCTGCTGGTCGAGCAACTGGTCGAGAAGGCGCTCGCGGGCTCCGATCGCGTCTATGCGCTGGCCGGCGGACGCGTCGTTCTCGAATCCGAAGCCGGCAGCCCCGATCTGCCACGGCAGATCGAGCAGGCCTATTTCGGTCACGTGGTGGGCTAAATGTGAGCTTTCAGGAGGTTGTCCATTCGCTCCTGAGTTGGCATCCTCTCCGGCTGGCGTCACGAAAATGGGGTATTCAGCCATGAGCTTCGCAAGGGCGGCGTCCGCAGCTATCGTCACCGTGCTGTCGGTGGTTTCCGCGACGGCCAAGCCGATCGCCACCACCGGCGAAACCAACTTGCGCAAAGGTCCCGGCACCGACACCGAGGTTCTCACGCTCGTCCCGAAGGGAGGCGTGGTCGAGGTCGGCAATTGCACCAATGGTTGGTGTGCGGCGTCTTTTGACGGGAAGGATGGCTACGTCATCGCCCGCAACGTCGGTATGGGACCGCGGCCGGCGCCGCGCGGGCGCCGGATGGGCGACGTGCAAGTCTACGACCAGGGACCACCGCCGACTTATTATTACCAGCCCTATCCCTATTACGGTTACCCGTATTACGGATGGTATCGGGGCTGGGGGTGGGGCCGGCGCTATTGGTGAGCCGTCGGCGCGCGTGATCGCAGCGCAGCCGCCGCGCGGGCGCGTTGCTCGATGGCGGGCCAGGCGGCTGAAGTGATGTCGGGAGTCGGCGCCACCCAGGAACCGCCAACCGCCGCGACCTTCGGATGCGCGAGCCATTCCACCGCATTGGCCGCGCCGATTCCGCCGGTCGGACAATAGCGAACCTGCGGGAACGGTCCGCTGAGCGCATTCAGCGCCGGCAGTCCTCCGGCCGGCACGGCCGGGAAGAACTTGACGATATCGAAACCGTGCGTCACGCAGGTGATCAGATCGGACGCGGTCTGGATACCTGGCGCAAACGGCAGCTCGCAGATTGCGGCGGCGGTGAGGAGATCGGCCGTCACGCCGGGGCTGACCGCAAACGCAGCTCCAAGCGTGCAAGCACGTTCGAGGTCGCCCGGGGTCAAGACGGTGCCGATGCCGACCACGGCTTGCGGCACTTCCGCCATGATGGCGCGCGCAGCTTCCATTGCCGCAGCCGTGCGCAAGGTGATTTCGATCGTGGGCAATCCGCCGGCGACGAGCGCGCGTGCCAGCGGCACCGCGTGAGAAGCGTCCTCGATGGTGATGACGGGAATGACCGGCGCCAGCGCAAGGATATCCAACAGTTGCCGCCGGCTCTTGTCGCTCATGTTTTCTCTCCGCTCCTGAACACGCTTGCTGGCATGGAAGCGCGCGGGATCACCGCGCCCGGCAACATGATCACGGCGCCGGCCAGCCGATGACCGGCAGCTGCGGCTTCGCGCGGCGGCGCGCCGTTGATGCGAGCCGCGATATAGCCGGCATTGAACGAATCTCCTGCGGCCGTCGTATCGACCGGCTCGACCACCTTTGGCGGCGGGACTTCGATGCAATCACCGCCGGTCGTGACAACGCAGCCCCGCGGCCCGAGCTTGACGGCGATCTCCCTCACTCCGACGGCGCGGTAGCGTTCGATGCAACGATCGGGCGTTTCGTTGCCAACCAACGCCAGTTCGTCCTCGAAGGTCGGAAGCGCCAGATCGACCAGGGGCAATATCTCGGAGAAGGCGCGGCGCGCGGTCGCCGTATCGCTCCAGCCGCGCGGGCGATAGTTGCCGTCGAACGCAACTTTGCCGCCGTTTTGTCGCGTCGCCGCCAGAAGTTCGCGCAGGCGCGCACGGCCTGCCTCGCCATAGAGCGACAGGCTGATGCCGGAAAGATAGAGCCAGTCGAATTGCGCCAGACGCTTGAGCTGATCTCGATCGACCAGTTCGAAGAAGTCGCGCGCCGGAGCGCGATCACGCCAGTAAAGAAAGGTGCGCTCGCCGCGAGCGTCGCGCTGGATCATGTAAAGGCCGGGCAGGCGTCCCGAGGCCCGGATCACAAGGCCGGTCTTGATGTTTTCGCTGCGCCAGGCGGCCAGCATCTCTTCGCTCAATGGGTCGTCGCCGAGCGCCGTGACGTAGGAGGTGTCAATGCCGAGCCGAGCCAGATACAACGCCGTATTCAGCGTGTCTCCGCCAAAGCCGCGCCGGAACGAGCCGTCGCTCCTTTGCGAGAATTCGATCATGCACTCGCCGAGAGAGGCAACCTTCATGATCACGCCTTAGGCGCGCTTGCTGCGATATGCAAGAGCGGAAGGCGAATGATCGCCGCGTCGTAATGCGTTCGCCGAACGGTCAGCAGGAATAGGCGACAGGCAGCGATGTTGCGCGCTATCTACCCGGAGTTCTGAGCAGAGAGCGGCGATGGCGCAGTCGGTCCCGGTTCGACCGTGTACAATTTCGGCATGTTGACCGGCCGGTAAGATGGCTTCTCGTTCATCCGATCGACCACCGATTGATGAATCCTGGCGCCCTCCGGGATCAGTCGGGGCTCGCCCCGCGGCAGATAGTAGCCGAGGAAACATTTGCGCTCCGGCCATTCGCGGTATTTTTCCGGCTTCGGCCACCATTCGAGAATCTCCCAGGCTGCGTTCATCGAATCGTGCAGCGGGTCGGTCACGCTTGGCGGGGTATAGTGGTGGACGCCCGTCGGCCGCGGCAGACCCCAGGCGAGGTGATCGACCATGGAACGGTCGACGCGAAGGCCAGCCTGCGTGGCCTGATCGATCATCCACAGCAGCGGGAATTTCGAAGGCCCGCTTTCGGACTCCCGATAGCCGCCGCCGACGTCGCAATGCACGCCGGCGAACCAGACCTGGCGGATGTCCTGATCGATCGCGCTCGATGGATCGAAGATATCGGGACGATACTTTTGCGGGTCCCTCCAGTGGTTGAGACGGAACATCCGTCGTCGCTCGTCGATCGACATCGCCTGGCGGAATTTCTTCACGCTCGGATTGGTCCGCGTATAGACCAGGGTCTGCAGGTGGCCGCGGCCCGGAACGATGATCGACGCTACGGTGTCCCACACTCCGAGAAATTCGATTGGAATGTGGTAGCCGCCGGCGATGCGGCTGAAGTGCCAGGCTTCGTCGAGGAATTTGCTATCAGTGCTCTGGCTGGTTGCGCTGGCGTTCTTGTAGGCGGTGAGGGCCGCGCCTGCGAGGTCGAGTTGGTCCGTCGGCAAGAGCCCGATCACATGGATGAAGGCGGCCAGCACGCGCACCGTATAGGCGCCGCGGCTGAAGCCGAACAGAAAGACCCGATCATCTTTCCGGTATGTTCTGCACAGGAAGCGGTAGGCGGCCAGCGTGTCCTCATCGAGTCCGGCGCCGGTGGCAAGGCTAAAGACGGCCTTGGACTCCTGCTCGAACCGCCGCCACGTGCTATGCAGGCCGATGGTGCCGACGCCGGGGTGATAATAGACCCGCTGGCCCTCGTCCTTGACAAGGACGCGGAACAGCTTGAGCACGTTCGAGATCGTGTTGTTGATCTCGTTGCCGGTGCCATCGCAGCATATGACGATGTCCTTCGCCATGCTGTCCCCGCGAAACTAGCCGCAGACGAAGTCTCATTCGTAGGGCAAACTCCCGACGGCATCAATCTCGAATTGAGGTAACCGACAGGCCCGCTCTCGTCTTCACCGCCATCCTAGTGCGGGTGCGACATGCGCAAGTATGGCCTGGATCACATGCGCGTTGTAGTCGACGCCGAGCTGGTTCGGCACGGTGAGCAGCAGCGTATCGGCTTCCGCGATCGCCTCGTCCCGCTTGAGCTGCTCGATCAGCACGTCCGGCTCCGCGGCATAGCTCCGGCCGAAGATCGCGCGCGTGCTCGCATCGATGAAGCCGATCTGGTCTTGTCCTTCGCCCTCGTGTCCGAAATAGGCGCGGTCGCGATCGTCCACCAGCGCGAAGATGCTGCGACTGACCGAGATGCGAGGTTCGCGGGCGTGGCCGGCCTCTTTCCAGGCGGCGCGGTAGGCGCGGATTTGCTTCGCCTGCTGGATATGAAACGGCTCGCCGGTCTCGTCGTTCTTCAATGTCGAGCTCTGAAGGTTCATGCCGAGCCTGGCAGCCCAGACGGCGGTGGCGTCGGAGCCGGCGCCCCACCAGATGCGCTCGCGCAAGCCCGCCGAATGCGGCTCGAGGCGCAGCAGGCCGGGCGGGTTTGCAAACATCGGCCGCGGATTGGGCTGCGCAAAGCCCTTGCCGGCGAGCAGATCGAGAAAGACTTCGGCATGTCGCCGGCCCATCGCGGCGTCGTCCTGACCTTCGGCTGGCTGGTAGCCGAAATAACGCCAGCCATCGATCACCTGCTCGGGCGAGCCGCGGCTGATGCCGAGCTGCAAGCGTCCGCGCGAAATCAGATCGGCGCTGCCCGCGTCTTCGATCATGTAGAGCGGGTTCTCGTAGCGCATGTCGATCACGGCGGTGCCGATCTCGATTCGGCTGGTTCTGGCGCCGACCGCGGCAAGCAGCGGAAAGGGCGAGGCGAGCTGGCGCGCGAAGTGATGGACGCGAAAATAAGCGCCGTCCGCCCCTAGCTCTTCGGCTGCAATCGCAAGCTCAATCGATTGCAGCAGCACGTCGGAGGCCGAGCGGGCCTGCGATTGCGGCGAGGGATTCCAGTGTCCGAAGGAAAGAAAGCCGATCTTTTTCATCCGGGCAATTTAGTGACACCCGCGATGATTTGCCACTCCCGAAGCACATGTCTCAAAGCCATCAGGCCGGGCTCCATCCAATGGAATCCGGCCTGATTCAAGAACCGTTCGAAAGAGCTCAATGCGCCAGCGGGTCGGGCCGCATCTGCACCTTGAACACCTTGGGATAGGCCTCCTTGCCGCCCTCGCTGTGGAAATTCGCGCGGGTGCCCGAGGTGGTCCAGATGCCGCGGCCCTTCCAGCCCTTGGAGTCGTCATCGATCCGGCCGTCCACATTCTTGGTGAAGAAGCCGAGCGGGTAGGGCACATGCAGCGTGACGAACTTGCCGTTCACCAGCGCCATCAGCGCTTCGGCGCCATTGGCTTCCGCGATCGGCACGTTGGCGCCGAGGCCCAGGATGTTGTAGCGGTCGACCCAGACATAATAAGCGTGGTTGGCGCTCCCCTTCGGATCAAGCCCTTTGAATTGCGGGCCCGGCAGGCGGTAGAGATGCCAGCCTTCCGGACATTGCTTGCCGTCCGCGGTGGTCGGGCCGTTGAGCGGGCCCTTGCACAGCCTGCGATCGAAGCTTGCGAGCTGGCCGCTCGACAGCGCGGTCCAGACCACGCCGTCGAGGCCGATATCGATGCCGCGCGGACCGAAGGTGCCCTCCGGCGGCTGATACACTTCCGCCAGCGCGGTGTTGACGGGATCGGGGCCCGGCGTCAGGCGAATGATGTAGCCGGGCTGATCGATGCGCGAGAAGCCGCGATCCATCGCCTGACCCCAGATGGAATCGTCGACCGGGCTCGGCATGATGCCGTAGAACGACGCGGCGATGCGCTTGTCCTTGCTCGGGTCGACCGGGTCCTTCGCGCCGACATAGGCATCGCGCTTGCCGTTGCCGTTGGTGTCGATGATGAGCGGGGTCCAGCCCTGCGAGGCGACACCATCATGCGTCTCGCGGAACTTCTTGACATTGAGCCAGCCGACAATGCCGCCGCCGAGGTTCGGACCGCCCGCGCTCATCCACAAGGTGTCGTTGGCGTCATGTCCGAAATAGAGATGATGGGTCGAGAAGCAGGTGTTGATCATGTCCCACTTGCCGGTCGCCGGATCGAAGTGCGACAGCTCGCGCACGGCAGTTGCCTGCGGATCGACCTTGGCCGCGGGGAGATCCGAGCCCTGCTTGCAGTAATCGGGATTGGCCGGCGGCCGCAGCTTGGCGGTGAACCAGACCTGGGCCTTCTCATCCATCATCACGTTGTGGATCGAGGTATGGCCGTCCCAGATCGTCTCGTCGCCCCAATAGGCCGAGGTGCCATGCGGCGCATCGGCCGACCCCGTCATCTTGGGATCGAGATAGGGCTCCTTGATCGTGGCCGCGACGTTCTTGACCGGATCGAGCGTCGGTATCAGGTCCGTGCTCTCTTCAGGTGATCCGTAGATCAGGCCGTTTGCGTTGACGTGCGGGTTGCGCTTGTCGGTCGAGATCGCATCGTGCTGGTAGTGCGTCGGCGAGGCCCAGTCCCATTCGGTGTAGACGACATTGCGCTCGATGCCTTTGGGACGTTCGGGCTTGTCGAACGGCAGTTCACCCTTGGCGATCCGGTCGGTCCAATTCGAAAACACCTGATAGACCTTGTCGGGTCCGATGCTGTTGATCGCGGTCGCCATATACGCCTGGGCCTGACCGGCTTGCGTGCGCATCGCCCATGCGAGCTGCGAGTCGCCATGCGCCTCATCCATGAACAGCTTCGGGACCTCGCGGATGCCGCGCGAGCCGAGGGCATGGCAGGACTGGCACATGTTCTTGACCGTGTCGACGAACTGCGCCTGGCTCTTCATCGTCTCCGGCATCTTGTTGCCCTTGTCGCCGGTGCCGGGGAATTCGCTGGCTGCGGGAATGTTGAGCAGCGAATACCAGTACATGCCGGGATAATGCTGCGCATCGGCGGCAGCGGAGGCGGCAGGCTTGACCTTGAAGTCAAGAAGCTTGCCCGGGCGTGAATCGACTTGCGCGCTGTCGGTGAGGCCATAGCCACGAACCCACACCTTGTAGTTCGCGTCCGGCAGCTCGGGAATCACAAAGCGGCCCTGGTCGTCGGTGACCACGATCTTTGCATACCTGGTCGGCAGGTCTTTGGTCTCTGCGATGACCCAGACGCCGGCCTCGGGGCCTTTTTGGCCGATCACCTGCCCGCCGATGTCGTGGGCCGAAATGTCGATCTTGGCCGCCATCGCGCCGCCAGCATGCAACAGGGCGAAAGCGCTCACGCCTGCGGTGAACCATTGATTAAACTTCATCAGATGTTCCTTGAATAGACGATACCCCCGGCCGCGCGTGATCGCGCGCGGCTTCCTCGTGGCGTGAATTTGACATTCGCACCCACCGAGTCGCGAGTTCGCAAAACGAATGTCAAATCTCAAACTCCACCAGAACCATTTATCTGCTGGTGGTCCCTCGATGCAAACGCTCGCAAAAACGCGCGGCTGAGAAGGGCGGCGAATGTTAGAATCGGACCACAAGCCGAGATATTTCGGCCAAAGCGTTTGCCTTGTCGAGAGCCTCCTCAGGGGCCGTGACCCGCTTCTCACATGGTGAAAAGGCACCTGGTGATTGGTGAGCCAAATTGGGTGTGCATGTCGACGGCCATTGCTGCGCGGAAGGTGTTGCGCACTGCGGTCGGCTACCTCTGATCGATGCACGCTGGCGCAATTCACCGGCGGCAGCGCGGACACAAGCGCTGATTTTGTCAGATACCCCCTTGGAATCGAGTGATTGACGTTTAACATGGCGTCCAAGTTGTAAGTCCAGCAAGACAAAGAAGAATACGTCTTGAACAAGAGCAGGGAAAGGCGGCCGTCGAGAGTCGTCACCCTCAAGGAAACAAGTGGGAGGACGGCTTGGCGGAAGCAACATCGCTTCGCGCGCTGCTGCAACGCGATGGGTGCCTGACGCTTCCGGGCGTCTTCGATGGCATCTCGGCGCGAATGGCTGCGAGCACTGGATTCGATGCGCTTTACATGACCGGCTACGGCGTCGTCGCCTCGGCGCTTGGCGTGGCAGACGCCGGCACGGCAACCTTCACCGAAATGCTGGACCGCGTGCGCTGTATTGCCGGCGCGACGAACCTGCCGTTTCTCGCCGACGGCGACACCGGCTATGGCGGGCTGTTGAACGTCGACCGCACCGTGCGCGGCTACGCGGCAGCCGGTGCTTCCGGCATCCAGCTTGAGGATCAGGAATTTCCCAAGAAGTGCGGCCACACCGAGTTTCGCCGCGTCATTCCCGCCGACGATGCTGTTGCCAAGATCCGCGTCGCCGTCGAGGCGCGGCCGAGCCGGGACTTTCTCGTCGTCGCGCGTACCGATGCGCGCTACGCCGAGGGACTGGATGCCGCGTTGCGCCGCGCCGAGCGATTTCTCGATGCCGGAGCCGACGTGCTGTTTGTCGAGAGTCCGGAAAGCCTGGAGGAGCTGCGGCGCGTCGCCGAGACCTTCAAGGGCGCGATACTGCTCGCCAACATGGTCGAGGGGGGCCGCACGCCTTATCTGTCTACGGGCGAACTCGCGGCGATGGGGTTCAAGATCGCACTTTATCCCGGCTCCGGCTTCCTCACCGCCGCGGGCGCCCTGCAGATCGTCTATCGCCACCTGAAAAGCGAAGGCATCGGCACCGGAAGCCCGGCTCCGATGCTGCCGTTCTCCGAGATGAATCAGCTGATGGGCTTTCCCGCCGTGCATGCTTTCGAAAAGCGACACGGCCTGAGCGGCAGCCAGGGCTAAAGCCATTTCGTCTGATATCTGAACCAGAAATGCTCCAGCGAAATCGTCAAAGGGTCACCGCCTTGGCACAGGGACAAACGACAAAGACAAAACAATTTTTCCGGCTTGCGCGCCTGGGGCTTTTTCTCGCTCTGGGCGCGGCGATCATGCCCTGGACATCGCGGCAGGCGCGAGCCGAAACGATCACGGTGACGCATTGGGGCGGGCAGTTCTATGGCGTTCCCTATGCGGTCGCGATGGAGAAAGGCCTTTTCAAGAAAAATGGAGTTGACGTCACCGGCATTTTGACCGCGGCCGGCGGCGGCACGGCCGTGCGCAACACGCTGGCGGGAGGCATTCCCTTTGGCGAGGTTTCGCTGGCGGCCGCCGTGCAGGCGATCAATGCCGGACAGAAACTCATCATCATCGGTGCCGGCGCATGGTCCGTCGCCGACCAGATGTGGCTGGTGAAAAAGGATTCGACGCTCAAAGGCATCAAGGATCTCGCCGGCAAGCGGGTTGCCTATACTGCGCCGGGCTCGGTGAGCAACATGCTGATCCTGATGGCGCTGAAGGCGAGTGGCATGACGCCGCAGCAGGTGAACCTCGTGCCCGCCGGCGATCTCGGCGCCATCATCTCTGCAGTCGGCAGCGGCGCGATCGATGCCGGATTCTCCGACGAGCTGATCTACGCCCAGCACAAGGACCTGGTGAAGCCGCTATTCATGGTCCGCGACGTTCTCGATCCGCGCATGATGCAGACAGTGATGATCACGACCAGCGAATACGCCAAGGCGCATCCCGATATCGTCAAGGGCCTTGTTAATGCCCGCCGCGAGGGTCTCGCCTATGCGCTCGACCATCCTGACGAGGCTGGCGACATCACGGCCAAGGCCTACAACAATCCAAATGTCGCGCTTTTTCGAGATCACGTCCGCGAACTGGTCAAGGTCAATTACTGGAGCGACGGCCGGCTCGATTACGCCAGCATGAACCGCATGGTCGAGGGCCTTCAGATTACCGGACAGGTGAAGGGCGAGGTCGATTGGCCGAAATACGTCGATACATCCTATCTGCCGGCCGGTTTGCACCAGACGCAATGAGGGTTTTGTGGTGAGTGAGGAGCCGCAGGTATCCTTGAAGGAAGTGGTGCGCGAGTATGACGGGCCACCTGCCGTACAGGCGCTTGGCCCGGTCAGCCTCGACATCAAAAGCGGCGAATTCTTCTCCGTTGTCGGTCCATCCGGCTGCGGCAAGTCGACCTTGCTGGATGTCGTCGCAGGTCTTGCGCGCCCGACCAGCGGCAGCGCGCGCTTCGAGGGCAAGGAGCTGCGCGGTGAGGTCCCTGACGGCATCGGCGTCGTGTTCCAGGAAGATTCGAGCTTGCCGTGGTTGAGCGTGCGCGACAATGTCGCGTTCGGCTTGCGCACTTCGCACCTGCCAAGACAGGAGGTGGCAAAGCGCGTTGAGCATGCCATCGGCTTCATGGGCCTTGCGCAGTTTGCCGATCACTATCCGGCGCAGTTGTCCGGCGGCATGCGCCAGCGCGTCTGCATCGCGCGAACGCTGGTGCTGCGGCCACGCCTGATCCTGCTGGACGAACCCTTTGGCGCATTGGACCAGCAGACGCGGCTTCTGATGGGCGACGAGCTGCTGCGGCTGTGGCGCGAGACCGGCGCGACCGTGCTGTTGATCACGCACGCGCTTGATGAAGCGGCGATGCTCTCGGACCGGGTCGGCGTGATGAGCGCACGGCCGGGCCGTTTCATCGATATGGTCGAGACCGGATGGCTGCGCGACCGCGACAGCCGCGTGGTTTCCGATTCCCGGTTCGGTGCACTGACCGGGCGCTTGTGGTCGTCGCTTCGCGAGGAGTCGCTCAAGGCCATGGGTCGCGCCGCATGACGCGCCGGCGCGCAGCCCTCATCGTGCGCACCGTCATATTGGCGACGCTGATTGCCCTGCTCGAAATCGGCTGCCGCACGGGTCTCGTCGATCCCCTGACCGTGCTCGCGCCCAGCGACATGGTCGCAGCCATGATCGGTCAGCTCCGCTCCGGCGAACTCGACGCGAGCATCATCACGACGTTCTCGACCATTACAATCGCGTTTCTGCTCGCCGTCGTCCTTGGTATGGCGATCGGTGCGCTGATCCATCGCGTTTCCCGATTGCGCGATGTCGCCGATCCCCTGCTTGCCTCCTACTATTCGGTACCGACTTTCATCTTCTACCCGCTCCTCGTCGCGTTGCTCGGACTTGGCAAGGCGCCGCTCGTCCTGCTCGGCATTCTTTCCGCAACGCCGGCCGTGGTGATCGGCACCTTGTCCGGGCTGGATAGTGTTGCACCTGTCCTCACCAAGCTCGCGCGCGTGCACCGGCTGTCTTCGGCACGGACGCTGCGGTGGGTCGTATTGCCGGCGGCGCTGCCGCATCTCTTTACCGGCTTCAAGCTGGCGCTGAGCTATGCGCTGATCGGCGTCATCGCCGGCGAGTTCATCCTCTCCGGAACCGGACTGGGCTACGCGATTTCCTTTGCGTATCAGAGCTTCGACAACCGCGCCATGTATGGCGCGATGCTGTTCGTGCTGCTGGTCGCGGTGATCGCCAACGGCATCCTCTATGTCTGGGAAGGGCGGCTGGCGCGCCGCCGTTCACGCGGATGACCGACCTCTCTTTGGATAATGCGCAAAAGCTTGCGGTACGCCGCCGCGTCCGTGCCCTTGACGCCATCGTATTCACCTTGCTGATGCTGGCGCTCTGGCAGGCGATCGGAAGCTGGACGCGAGGCGTGGCGATTTCGCCGCCATTGCAAACGCTGGTCTATCTTGGCGGCCTGCTCGGCACCTCGATGTTCTGGGACGATGCCGCGGCAACGCTGGAAGCATTTTTGCTGGCGTTTGTGCTCTCGGCGCTGATCGGCCTCGTGCTCGGCCTGTTGCTCGGCATCCGACGCTTCGCGGGAGAAGTAGCCGAGCCGATTCTGGCCGGCTTCTACACCATTCCCAAGGTGACGCTCTATCCGGTCGTGCTGCTGCTGTTCGGCCTGGGAATGTCAGCGAAAGTGGCGTTCGGCGTCATGCATGGGCTGGTCCCGATGACGCTGTTCACGCTGGGCGCAGTGCGGAACCTGCCGCCGGTGCTGGTGCGCACCGCGCGCGTGCTGCGGTTATCGCCCGGCAGGACCATGCGCTGGGTTCTGGTGCCGGCCTGCCTGCCTGATATCGTCAATGGCCTTCGCATCAGTTTTTCCTTAAGCTTGCTCGGTGTCCTGATCGGAGAGATGTTTTCATCGCAGCGCGGCCTCGGCTTCCTGCTGGTCAACGGCATGGCGCAGAACAACGTGCCGCTGTCGACGGCCGTCGTCACCGTGATCGTGATGATTGCGATCGCTGCGAATGCGCTGATGCTGCGTGTAGGCAGGCGATTTGCGCGGCGAACAGATGAGCAACCGGACAGGCAGCGATAGGAGCATGGATGACAAGGCCGACGACGACGTTAAGGACCATCCTCAATCGTCGCGAGGCGGCGATTTTCGCCGGCGCTGCCAATGGCCTGTTTGCGCGGATCATCGAGGATCTCGGCTATGAGGCCGTCTATGTCACCGGCGCCGGCGTTGCCAACATGTATCTCGGCGCGCCCGATATCGGTTTGACCACACTGACCGAGATCGCCAATCATGTCGCGGCGATAGCGGATGCGGTTTCGATTCCGCTCCTCGTTGACGCCGATACCGGCTTCGGCAACGCCGTCAACATGGTGCGGACCGTGAAGGTGCTGGAACGCGCAGGGGCGGCGGGGCTCCAGATCGAGGATCAGGTCTTTCCGAAGAAGTGCGGCCATTTCGACGGCAAGGAAGTCGTGCCGCTGGAAGAAATGCTGGCGAAGATCAAGGCCGCGGTCGACACCCGCCGCGACCGCGACCTTCAGATCGTGGCCCGTACCGATGCGCGCGCGATCCTCGGTCTTCAGGCTGCGATCGATCGTGCGGGCGCCATGATCGAAGCCGGCGCGGACGTGACCTTCGTCGAGGCGCCGACATCGGCTGAAGAACTGGCGACGATTGCGAAAAGCCTTTCCGTGCCCCAAGTCGCCAATGTCGTGTTCGGCGGTCGCACGCCCGAGCTCGGGCGACAAAAATTCGCCGCGCTCGGTTTCGGCTGCGTGCTCTATGCGAACGCGGCCCTCCAGGCTGCGCTCAAGGCCTCGCACGATGTGCTGAGTGTCCTGAAACACGAGGGGGCACTCACTTCCGTCGCGGATCGGCTTGCCGGCTTCGAAGTCCGTCAGCAGACGGTTGCCAAGCCCATATATGACGAGCTCGAACGACGCTACCGCGGCGGATGATCTATTCCGCCGGAGCGTGGGTACGCCGAGGGCGAGGGATGCCGCCGGCGCTTCATCGCACCTGACAGCTTGTCCAGGCAGAGATAAACGACCGGCGTCGTGCAGGGTGTGCAACTGCGACGCCAAGAAGGCCGCCGATTATGGTGGAGCCGGGCGGCGGGCGGCGGCTCGGCGCCACTGCCGAGCATCAACGGAACGACTCCAGGGTGATGTGTTGGAAGGAACACCGTCCGACGTCGCGGCGGCGGTCTCGACGTTGCTGGCGAAGTTCGGCGCGCGAGGAGGTGCCGTCAACCGGCGCGTTAAAGATGCCTGATGGCGCTTCGCATCGCGATCCAGATCGCTGCGGCCACGACGCCCATGCCGCCGCAGATCAGAAAAGCCGGTGAATAGCCTGCCCATTGGGCCACCCAGCCCGCAAGCGCCGGGCTCACCGCGGCGCCTGCGCCCTGGATCGTGATCACCGCACCCTGCCCGAGATTGACGCGGCCGGTCGAATAGAGCGAGCGCGCGACCATGCCGGGGACAGCGACACTGAGCAATCCCGCGCCGATGCCGTCGAGAACTTCGACGGGAACGACGCCCCACCAGCCCGAGAGGAGGCAGGCGGACAATCCGCGCAACGGCAGCACCAGAAAGGCCACCAGCATCAGCCACCAATAATTTCGCTTCTCGGCGACGCGCATGCCGATCACCGACGAAATGATCATCGTGCCTTGCGCGATGACGATGATGGCGGCGACGAAACTCGGGCCGTTGGCCAGTTTGCCGGTGACCGCCGACAGGCCGTAGAGCGTCACGATCGGCGCACTGCCGAGCTGGAAGAAGGCGAGTGCCAGCGCCAGCACCAATATCGGCTTGTGTTTCAGCACGACGGTGAACCCGCTGGGCTGATGTTTCGGATCGTCCTCCTTGCTGCCGCGCGCGGCGCGGTGGTCGATCGAGCCCGGAGCAATCATGAAGACGCAAGCAACCGTGATGGCGCCGAACAGCGCCGCGAGCATGAAAACCGAAAAGTAGCCGAAGCGCCAGCCAAGAAACCCGGAAGCCGCAGCGCCGAGCATGTTACCGGCATGGTTGAAAGCCTGGTTGCGGCCATTTTGCCGGTTGAAGCCCTTCTGACCGACGATGCCAAGCGTGATGCCGGTCACCGCGGGAACGATCGCCGCACCTGCCATCGCTGTTGCGACCTGCGATGTAGCGACAGCCCAGAAATTCTGCGAGATCAGAATGATCGAGGAGGCCGCGACCACCGCCGCGCCGGGCAGGACGACCATGAGCCGTTTATGACGGGTCGCATCGATGAAGGCGCCGACCGGCGTCGTGATCAGCATGCCCGCGACATTGCCGATCGTCATGGCGGTGCCGATCAGGCCGGTATTCCATCCGCTCTGGGCCAGGAACACGCCGACGAAAGGTCCGATGCCGGACTGCATGTCGGCCATGAAGAAATTCACGGCGAGGAGGGGCCAGAGCCGTCTCTTCTGGTTTTGACTTTGTTTCCGGCTTTGACTTTGATCCGCGCCCGTCCTGGCCATCTCGATTCCGATTCCACCAACCTTGTCGGCGCAGGCCAGTCAGTCCGATATCTCAGATCTTGCAGCGGCGCGCGCGGCATGCGCGCGAGGTGTGAATTGTCAGGCGGTGTGGCCGGGATCGACATCGCTCGGCGTTTTCTTTCGCCGCTGCGGCACCATCTTCGCCGGATCCGGTTTGCCAGGGACACCGCGCGGGCCGAACTGTTCCCGTTGCTGATCGTCCTCCGACTGGCGGGGAAGTCCGTCATCTACCTGCGGACGCCATCGCCGGTTCTCTTCATAGATCTGCCAGCTCGGCTTGGGTTCCGGTCTGGCGGTTGCATTCTCTCGATCGGTCATCGGGCGTCCTCCAACTGTGGTTCGATGCGAGGGACGGAAATCAAGGCGGCCGGACTTGGGGTCTCTTGGGAGAATCAATGTGCTCTCTGCCGAAGGAAATGCGGAACGACGAAAGCTAACCATTGAGGTCCGAAGTCGTTCCGGATTTTGAATCACACGGTTACCGCATTGCAGGAAGCCATCTGCCGAATTGGGCGTTATCCGCGTCGGTGTATGAAGTCGAGGATTGATCCATGGAAAAGATCCAAGCCGGATTGCAGGACGCCTCAGGATTTCTTCCGCAATGGTTGATCGGGGTCGGAGTGCTCGTGGTTGCGGTCCTTGGCGCGCTGGCCGCGCACCGGTTTCTCGTCGCATTGGCCAAACGTGCCGTCGGGCCGAGGCGGTCGGTCGCGATCGCGATCCTGGACAAGACATACGGGCCGACCACGCTTGCGGCATGCCTTGCCGCGGTCGCCATCGTCACGCCGCTCGCGCCGTTGAACGGCGACCTGAGCAACGCGCTCGCGCATTCATTTGCGGTTGCCTCGATCGCGCTGATCGGCTGGATATTGATCCGCTCGGTCGATCTTGCCGCCGCGCGGTATCTGCAACGGTACCGCGCCGACATCGCGGAAAACTTTCTCGCGCGAAAACATGTGACGCAGGTTCGCGTTTTCAAGCGCGTCACCGACACCCTCATCATCATCATCGCGGTCTCGGCGGCGCTCATGACCTTCAATTCGGTGCGGCAATATGGCGTCAGCCTGTTCGCCTCGGCCGGCGCCGCCGGCATCATCGTCGGCCTTGCCGCCCGCCCACTGCTGAGCAATCTCATCGCCGGCGTACAGATCGCCGTCACCCAGCCGATCCGGATCGAGGATGCGGTCATCATCGAAAACGAATGGGGCTGGGTCGAGGACATTGCGTCCACTTATGTCGTGATCCGGCTGTGGGACTGGCGGCGTATGGTGGTGCCGCTCTCATATTTCATCGAACGTCCGTTCCAGAACTGGACGCGGGACGCGGCTTCCCTGATCGGATCGGTCAATCTCCACGTCGACTACTCCGCCGACGTCCCGAGGATCCGCCAGCGCCTGGAAAAGACAGTGCACGAGTCCAAGCTCTGGGACGGGAGCGTCGTCAATCTGCAGGTGATCGACGCCAATTCGCGAACCATGGAGTTGCGCGCGCTGGTCAGCGCGAGAAACGCGCCGGAGGCCTGGGACCTTCGCTGCGAAATAAGGGAAAAGCTGATCGCCTTCCTGCGAGCCGAGATGCCGCAGGCGCTGCCGCGCGATCGTGCCGATCTCGCGCTGCCGTCAGCTGATCACTCGCTCCGGCCGATCGGGGCGCGGAGTTAAGCGCGCGAAGTTAAGTACGTCTCCGCGGCTCATGCGCGCGGTCTTGTGACCGCTCGATGAAAGGGAGCGCCAAATTGGGACTTGACCCAGTACTTCTTCGGTCAGAAGAATACGCCGTGGCAGGAACCTAGCTCCCCGGCGCCGATTGCCGGAGGGTGCCGTTGTGCGTTTCAAGGTCTGCCGATGAACATTCTCGATCCCCAAGGTCCTGTTGCAGCGGCGGACTCGGCGATCCTGATCGATTCCATCGCGATCATGCTGGCGATTGTCGTGCCGACGATCATCGCGATCTTTGCCTTTGCGTTCTGGTTCCGCGCGTCCAATACACGTGCGCGATACCTTCCCGACTTCGCCCATTCCGGCCGCATCGAGCTCGTGGTCTGGTCGATCCCGGCACTGACGATCATCCTGCTCGGCGGCGTCGCCTGGATCGGCTCGCATCAGCTCGATCCAAGGGAGCCGGTCCCGGGCACCGGCAGTCCGGTGAGGGTTCAGGTTGTCTCGCTCGACTGGAAATGGCTGTTCATCTATCCGGACCAGCGCGTTGCGACTGTGAATTCGCTGACGGTACCGGTCGGCGCCCCGCTGCAGCTGGATCTGACGTCATCAAGTGTGATGAACGTCTTCTTCGTCCCGCAGCTCGCCAGCATGATCTACACCATGAACGGCATGGTCACGCATCTCAATATGCGTGCCGACCAGGAGGGCAATTACCAGGGCCTCTCGGCGCATTTTTCCGGTGACGGCTTCCCGGACATGATGTTCGACGTGCACGTCATATCGCCGCTCGATTTCCCCAAATGGGTTGAAGCCACGGCGAAAAGCGGCAAGGAGCTGACCGCCGACTCCTACAAGCAATTGTCGCAGCAGTCGGTCGAGACCGGCCGGCCGACCTATCGGCTGCCCGACCCTCGCCTGTTCGATGACATCGCGACCCAGCGCATCCCACCGGGACCTGGACCGAAACTCGTCGAGAATCCGGCGAAGCCGAGGCCTGAGAGTGGAGCCGCCAGTGTTAGGTAAATTGCCATGCTAGGTAAGTTAACCTGGGCCGCCATCCCGTTCGATCAACCGATACCGCTGACGGTCGGTGCGGGCGTGCTGGTGGTGCTGCTTGCAGTCATCGCCTGGGTCGTGATCGCCGGCCATCTGCCCTATCTGTGGCGCGAATGGATCACGAGCGTCGACCACAAGCGGATCGGCGTGATGTATTGCCTGCTCGCACTGGTGATGCTGCTGCGCGGCGGCAGCGATGCCATCATGATGCGCGCGCAGCAGGCGATCGCCTTCCATTCGCAGGGTTATCTGCCGCCGGAGCATTACAACCAGATCTTCTCCGCACACGGCACCATCATGATCTTCTTTGTCGGCATGCCGTTCGTGATCGGGCTGATGAATTTCGTGGTGCCGCTGCAACTCGGCGTCCGCGACGTGGCATTTCCCACGCTCAACTCGGTGGGGTTCTGGCTCACCGCGACCGGCGCGCTGCTCGTCAACATTTCGCTCGTGGTCGGTGAATTCGCCCGCACCGGCTGGTTGCCTTACCCGCCGCTCTCCGAGTTGACCTATTCACCCGGCGTCGGCGTCGACTACTACTTGTGGTCGCTTGAGATTTCCGGCGTGGGCACCCTGGTCGCCGGAATCAATCTCGTCACCACGGTGCTGAAGCTGCGTACCAAGGGCATGACCTACCTGCGCATGCCGGTGTTCTGCTGGACCACGCTGGCCGCAAACCTGCTGATCATCGCAGCGTTTCCGATCCTCACCGCGACGCTGGCGATGCTGATCCTCGACCGCTATCTCGGATTCCATTTCTTCACCAACGAAGCCGGCGGCAATGTCATGATGTTCATGAACCTGATCTGGGCTTGGGGACATCCCGAGGTCTACATCCTGGTGCTGCCCGCCTTCGGCATCTATTCGGAAATCGTGCCGGCGTTCTCGGGCAAGCCGCTGTTCGGCTATCGCTCCATGGTGATGGCCACCATGGCGATCTGCATCATCTCCTTTTGCGTCTGGCTGCATCACTTCTTCACAATGGGCGCCGGACCCAACGTCAATGCGATCTTCGGCATCGCCAGCATGATCATCGCTGTGCCGACCGGAGTGAAAATCTACAACTGGCTGTTCACGATGTATGGCGGCCGCATCCGCTTTGCGACGCCGATGATGTGGTCCGTCGGTTTCATGGTCACCTTCATCATCGGCGGTCTCACCGGCGTCCTCGTCGCCGTGCCGCCTGCGGATTTCCTTCTGCACAACAGCATGTTTCTCATCGCGCACTTCCATAACGTCATCATCGGCGGTGTGCTGTTCGGCGCCTTCGCCGGCTACACCTACTGGTTCCCGAAAGCCTTCGGCTTCCGCCTGCACGAAGGATGGGGCAAGGCCGGGTTCTGGTTCACTCTCACGGGATTTTACCTCACCTTCTTTCCGCTTTATGCCGCGGGC
Organism: Bradyrhizobium sp.; assembly: GCF_027451485.1. Lineage (GTDB taxonomy): Bacteria > Pseudomonadota > Alphaproteobacteria > Rhizobiales > Xanthobacteraceae > Bradyrhizobium. The sequence continues at coordinate 47,412 of NZ_DAIDJE010000130.1, read as the reverse complement.
TTTCTCGGCATGACGCGGCGCATGCAGCACTATGATGTTGCGGAATGGCGTCCCTGGATGATCGCCGCCGGAGTCGGCATGGTTCTGCTCTCGATCGGCGTGCTTTCTCAGGTGGTGCAGCTTGTCGTCAGTATCCGCGACCGCAACTCGGTGAGCCTGCGCGACGTGACCGGCGACCCCTGGGACGGGCGCTCGCTGGAATGGTCCACCGCCTCGCCGCCACCGGTGTTCAATTTCGCGGTACTGCCTGACGTCGAGGGCGAGGACGCCTACTGGAAGATCAAATCGCGTGCCAGGGAGCAGGGCCTGTTGAGGCGCGAGCCGGAGTACCGAGACATCGAGATGCCGCGCAACTCGCCCACAGGCTTTGTCTGCGCGTTCTTCGCGACGATCATGGGCTTTGCGCTGATATGGCACATATGGTGGATGGTTGCGCTCGGCGGGGTCGGCGCCTTCGCCACCTTCGTCGCCTTCGCCTGGCGGGACCACGACGAATACGTCATTCCCGCAGCCGAGGTCGCACGCATCGATCGTGCCAACCGTGAAGCGCGCCTCGCCGCGCTGCGTGCAAGGAGTGCGGCATGACCGACGCGACATTCGTTCATGGACATGGCGACCCCTATCACCTGCACGGCGGCCGGCCGCAGGAAGGACCGGCTTCGAAGCGGATCGTGACCGGCTACGGCTTCTGGATTTTCCTGCTCAGCGACATCGTGATGTTTTCCTGCTTCTTCGCAGCCTATGCGGTGTTGCAGGGGCAGACCGCGGGCGGTCCGAAAGGCTCGGAGCTTTTCGACCTGAAGAGCGTCGCCGCAGAAACGGCCTTCCTGCTGCTGTCAAGCTTCACCTGCGGCCTTGCCATGATCGCAGCAGACGTTCGCAGCCTGCGATGGTATCAGATCGGCATGGCCGTGACCTGCCTGTTCGGGCTCGGCTTCCTGGCGCTCGAAGGCCGTGAATTCGCCGATCTCGTCGGTCGCGGCGCGGGACCGACGCGCAGTGCGTTTCTCAGTGCTTTCTTCACCCTGGTCGGATGCCACGGCATGCACGTCTCGGCCGGCATTCTCTGGCTGCTCACCATGATGGCCCAGGTGTTCGCCAAGGGATTTCGCGCCGACATCATGCGGCGCCTGTTGTGCTTTGCGCTGTTCTGGCACGCGCTCGACATCATCTGGGTCGCTATCTTTTCCGTCGTCTATCTGTTCGGGAGCGCAGCATGAGCGATCAACATCTGCATCATCCGATCGACCTCGCGCCCGGGGACGAGGAGGAAGTCCGGGTCGGCCCGCGCCTGGTCGGCTATTTCACCGGTTTCGGTCTTGCAGTCCTGCTGACGGCGACCTCGTTTTTCGTGGCCGGCACCCACCTGGTCTGGCAGCCGTCGATTCCCGTGGCGCTGGTTGTGCTCGCGATCGCGCAGATGGGCGTGCATCTGGTGTTCTTCATCCACATCACGACGGACCCCGACAACACCAACAATATCCTGGCATTGGCGTTTGGACTGTTGATCGTATTCCTGGTGGTGGGCGGTTCGCTTTGGATCATGTCCAATCTGAACCAGAACATGCCGATGCCGTCGATGGATCAACTCATGCAGATGCAGCGCTGATCACGCGCATAAGCGGCTTTGCCGGGCGTCGACACGCTACTTTTTTTGCAGGAGGTATTGCGCTACTTGCGGTGATCCGTAGCTGCCTCGCGCGCGCGCCGTTCCGCTCTCAGGCGCTCGAAGTTGTCATGGAATGCCTTCTGTGCAGCCTCATGTTCCCGCATCGCCTGCTCGGCGTCAGCGCGGCGCTCCGCATCTCGGGCTTTCCGTTCTTCGGATGTGAGGATTCGGGGAGGACGTCCGGAAAATTGATTGTTCATGGCGGAACAACGCAGAAATCGCAGGAAAGTTGCTTTCTGGGGCGGCCAGGAATGGCTTTTTCAGGCTCGGCCGCGCTGTTCCCGCCGGCAGGAACCTTGGTCTTCCGCCGATGTTGGGGAAGCGGGCAGAGCGATTTTTCAAATTGCGGAAGAGGCCGGCTTGGCGGACGATCCAACCCTGCGCGAACCCATTCGCGAACCGATCCTGCGCCCGACAGCCCAGGTCGCAAAGCATCCCATTCACCCGATGCTGGTCCCCATTCCGATCGTCTGCTTCGTCGGAGCGTTGGTGACGGACATCGTCTACGCGTTCACGGCGGAAATGATGTATGCGGATTTCTCCGCCTGGCTGCTCCTTGTCGGCATCGTTTTCGGCGTGCTGGCCGCCATCGCCGGGTTGATCGATTTTCTCGGCAATCGCCTGATACGCCAGCAGACCCCGGCATGGCCGCACCTGATCGGCAACCTTGCGGTGCTGATCCTGGCCTTCTTCAACAACCTCATTCACACACGCGATGCCTGGACCTCGGTGATGCCGGTCGGTCTCATTCTTTCGATCGTCACGGTGATCATCCTGCCCGTCACCGGATGGCTCGGCTGGGAAATGGTCTACCGCCATGGCGCGGGAGCAGTCCGATGACGCCGTCAGTTCGCCTGCTCAACGCCGTGCTCTTGTCGGGCTCGCTACTTTGCCTTGCCGGATGCAACGACGGCAGCGGCGATCCCGGCGCCGAAATGGGGTCCAACCCCAACTTGCCTCCGATCCATCAATTTCTGCTGCCGCCGATGCACATTGCGCGCGTGGCTGGCTGGAGCGGCAACGAAACGCCGACGGCGGCACAGGGACTGAAGGTCAGCGCCTTCGCCAAGGACCTTCAGCATCCGCGCTCGCTCTATACGCTTCCCAACGGCGACGTTCTGGTGGTCGAATCGAAGGCGCCGCCCGCGGCGACCATCAAGCGGCCGAAGGAAATCGTGATGGGCTGGGTCGAGAAATGGGCCACCTCCGGCGGCAAGACCGGAGAGAGCAACCGGATCACGCTTCTCCGCGACAGCAAGGGCAATGGCGCGCCGGATACGCGCAGCGTGTTTCTCGATCACCTCAAGTCGCCGTTCGGCGTCGTGCTTGTCGGCAATGACCTTTATGTCGCAAACACCGACGCGATTGTCCGCTATCCTTACAAGGAGGGTGAAACCAAGATCACCGATCCCGGCACGACGCTGACGCCGTTGCCGGGGGGGCCGATCGACCATCACTGGACCAAGAGCCTGACCGCAAGCCCCGATGGCACGAAGCTCTACGTCGGCGTTGGCTCCAACAGCAACATCACCGAGAATGGCATGGAAGCTGAGCACAACCGCGCCGATATTCTCGAAGTCGATCGCGCCAGCGGGCGCTATCGCATTTTTGCAAGCGGCCTTCGCAACCCGAACGGCCTGACCTTCGAGCCGCAAAGCCGCGTCTTGTGGACGGTGGTCAACGAGCGTGATGAATTGGGCCCGGATCTGGTGCCCGATTACATGACCTCCGTGAAGGACGGCGCCTTCTATGGCTGGCCGTACAGCTATTACGGGCAGCACGTCGATCCGCGCGTCCACCCGCAGCGTCCGGATCTCGTCGCCAAGGCGATCCCGCCGGATTACGCATTGAGCTCGCATGTCGCCCCTCTGGGCCTCGTGTTCAATACCGGGACGAGCCTGCCGAAAGATTACGCGGGCGGCGCGTTCGTCGGCGAGCACGGCAGCTGGAATCGGCAGGTGCTGAACGGCTATAAGGTGATCTACGTGCCGTTTACCGACGGCAAGCCGAGCGGCATGCCCAAGGACGTCGTCACCGGATTTCTCGACAGCAACCAGAATGCGCGCGGACGCCCGGTGGGCCTGGCACTCGACAAATCCGGCGCCTTGCTGATTGCCGATGATGTCGGCAACGCTGTATGGCGGGTCACCGCCTCGAACCAGCCGCAAGTGACCCAGCGCTGATGGTCCAGTTCTGACATTCGCATCCCTTCCCGGGAGGCATTTTGCGCAGGTCAGAATTATGGCTGAAGGATCGGCGGGCGCGTCGTTGCCCAGGGCTCCAGCGCGATTTGCGAATCATCGAAGAAGCGCGATTGGCACTTTTTCGAGCGAAGTGGATGCCGGTTCGCGCGAAGAAAACGCCTCAAAACGAAAGCCAGAACCCGATAAGCACGAGCCGGCTGCCCTGCCGCTCCGCAAACCGATTGGCGCGCCCGTCGACGGGTCCCCCAAATGGCATGCATTAACCGGATGGTTAAGCAATCGATAAGCGATTGCAGGCTATCGTGCGCCGAGCCGTTCGGCTCTCGCTTTTTTCCTGTTTTGGAGACGACTCTATGCTGCGCAATATGACCATTGCTCCCAAGCTCGGTATCGTCGTGGGGGCTGCCTTGCTTGGCCTTTGTGTGGCCGGCGGATTGGCCAGCTATCTGGTGCAGCAGCAGATGTTTGACGCCAAGGTCGATCAGGCCAAGGCAATCGTCACCATGGCCAAAAACATGGCGGGCGAATTGAAACGCCAGGTCGATGCCGGAGAAATGACCAAGGACCAGGCCATGGCGTTATTCCGCAAGCTCGGCAACGCGATGACCTACGACAATGGCTCCGGCTATATTTTCGCCACGACCTATGACGGGATTACCCAGCTTGCGCCGGATCCCAAGCAGATCGGCACCAATCGCATGGGCGTCGTCACCAACGGCCGCAAGCTTTCGCAGGAGTTGATGGATGGCACCCGCGCCAACGGCGAGATCGTGCTGCGCTACGAATATGTCAAGCCAGGCGAGCAGACTCCTGTCCGCAAGATGAGCTACGCCGCAGCCGTTCCCGGCTTCGACATGTTTCTCGGCACCGGTTCTTATCTCGAGGACATCAACGTCAAGCTGAAGCCGATTGCCTGGCTCCTTGGCATCGCGACGCTAGCGATCGGCGTGATCTCGGGCATCATCGCCTGGCTGATCGGCCGCAGCATTTCCGGCCCGCTCAACCAGCTGCGCGCCCGCATGGAAGGGCTCGCCAAGGGCGAACTGAACAGCGAGATCCCCGGCGTCGGCCGCGGCGACGAAGTCGGCAAGATGGCGGCGACCGTGCAGATCTTCAAGGACAATGCGCTGCGTATGCGGGAGCTGGAAAAGGCGGAAGCCGAGACGCGCGAGCGAGCTGCGGCCGAACGCCATTCGGTGATGGAGAATCTCGCCGGCGATTTCGAGCGCAGCGTCAACGGCATCGTCCGGTCGGTTTCGACCGCGGCGGCGGGCATGCAGACGACCGCGCAGTCGATGACGGCGACCGCAAGCGATGCAAGCGCGCGCGCCGCCACTGTAAGCGCGGCTTCGCAAAGCGCCTCCGGCAATGTTGGCACCGTGGCCGCCGCTGCCGAAGAGCTGTCGAGCTCGGTCGCCGAAATTTCGCGTCAGGTCGGCCGCTCCAGCGAGATTGCAAGCCAGGCCGTCACCGATGCGGAACGCACCAACGCGACCGTGCAGGTGCTTTCGACCGGCGCCGAGAAGATCGGCGAGGTGGTGAAGCTGATCCACTCGATCGCCGCCCAGACCAATCTGCTGGCGCTGAACGCCACCATCGAGGCGGCGCGCGCCGGCGAATCCGGGCGTGGATTTGCCGTGGTTGCTTCCGAAGTGAAGGCGCTCGCCAACCAGACCGCAAAAGCAACCGAGGAAATCTCCGGCCAGGTCGAAGCGATGCAGCAATCGACCAGCGATGCGGTGGCGGCGATCACCGGCATCTCCCGGACGATCGCGCAGATGAGCGAGATCACCACCTCGATCGCGAGCTCGATCGAGCAGCAGGGCGAGGCGACACGCGAGATCGCTCGCAACATCCAGTCGGTTGCAGCCGGCTCGAGCGAAATCAACGCCCATATCGGCGGCGTCACCACCGCGGCGAGCGCAACCGGCTCGGCTGCATCAGAAGTGCTGGAGAATGCCCGCGAGCTCGACAAGCAATCCGGCATGCTGCGCAGCGCGGTCGACGGATTTCTGGCCAAGGTGCGCGCGGCGTAAACGCGCGCACTTCGACAACCATTGCCGAATTCTCCAATTGCTGTCACCTTGCGTTCGCCACGCCGAGATTCCGGCGTGACAGAGTCGGGGGCGCAGCATGGCGCGAATTTGGGCCGCGGTTTTGCTTCTGGCGGTGTTGCCGGGCTGGACCGACACCAGGGGAATGGTTCGGGTCGATGCGGCCCCGCCGGGCAGGCCATATGACTTCGTGGTGCATGTCCCCAAAATTCCGGACATCAAATATAATCCGCTGGTGCGGGAAGACCGCAACCGCATGGCACTCGGTCTCGTTCGCGGCGAATGCCGGAAAGCCCGTGTGGTTGGCGAGGATATCGTCGACACCGAGATCTACGGCATCACATCGAGCCTTCCAGATTATATTGTGCTGGTGAGCTGCTCGCCGAAGCGCTGAATGCGATCCGAGACGAAGACGGCCCCGGCCTTGCAAAGCCGGAGCCCGTGTTGGTCTTTGGCAGTCCCTTGCTGCTTGCCGATGCCGGCCTTGCTACTTGCTGGTGCCGGACGAATTCTCGCTGCCCTGATTGGATCCGCCTGAGCCGCTGAACGCGCCGCTGGTGCCGCCGGTACCGAGGCTGGTGCCGGCCGTTCCACCAGTGCCCAGGCTGGTGCCGGCCGTGCCGCCCGTTCCGGTGCCGGTCGGGCCCGTTCCCATGCCGGTCGTGCTGCCCTGGGTCACGCCGCCTGTGCCCGGAGACGTCATCCCGGCCGTGCCGCCGGTGGACGCTCCGCCGCCGCCCATCGTCGATGTCCCGCCGATGCCTGCGGAGCCGCCCGCGGCGCCACCGCCTCCCGTGCCGCCGGAGCCGGCACCTGCACCGCCGCCACCACCTGCCGCAAAGGCCAGGCTGCTCGATACAGCGAACACTGCCGCCAGCATCAATGTTCTTGTCTTCATGATGTTCTCCCTTCGTCTGATCGACGGCGAATCAAGTGCGAAGGTGCCCCGGCGTTCCTGCTGCAGAGCCGCGCGGGCCGATCCCCGCTTCCGCAACAAGAAGGAAGTGATCGAGCCGAACATGTGATGGCAAGCGGCCTCATTGGCGGCAGCGGTCAGGCTGCCAGCCGCTATTGACCCGACGACGATGTACCGGACGAATTCTGGTTGCCCTGACTGAGCCCGCCGGAGCCCTGGGCCGTACCGCTGGTGCCGCCGGTGCCTGTGCTGCTGCTGGACGTGCCGCCCGTTCCCGCGCCGCCCGTCGAACTCCCTATTCCGCCGGTGCCAGCAGCGCCTTTGGGCGCGCCGGCCGCGAAGGCGAGGCCGCTCGATACCGCAAACACGGCTGCGAGAGTCAATGTTCTGACCTTCATGATCTTTTCCTTTCTTCCAATCGACGGCGCATCCGCCGCGAAGCCGCTGGGGCGTCCCCCGCAAGAGGGCGCCCTGCGGTCCGGAATACGCCTTGGTGTTCTTAACAGGGCCGCGTGATGAAGGATATGGTAGGACTGACGGGAACGGCGATCCGCACGGGGCGTTGATTTTCCGCCACAATCGAGAAAGAGATCATCGTCATGCGGTTCAAGCTTGCTCTCTCAACTGTCGCCATGATCTGCGCCACGGCGGTGCCGATGCTGACGGCAACGCCGGTTTTTGCACGACACGTTCATCATTACCGGCTTCACCACTACCGGCCTTATTATCGGGATTATTCCGGCTATATGGATCCGCGCAGCGGGCACTACGACCCCGAATTTCAGCGCAACCGCGAGAACTTCGGCTTCAGCGGAAGGGATCCCTCCAGGGTCGGTGGCGAGGATCCGAGCCTTCATCCGCCCGGACAAATATAGGGCACTTCTTGTGCACGTCGCCGAAGTCACGTAGCAACGCGCCGGGCATTTTGTGCTCCTCACGGGCTGCAACCCGTGCTTCAGGGAGACAGGAGAACCGGTGCGATGCGTTACAAGGCGTTGCTGCTTGCTGGGGTCACGAGCGCCGCCCTTTGGGCAGGCGCTTGCCCAGCCGCCGAGCTGAAACTGCTCACCGCCGGAGCCTTCAGGTCGACGGTACTGGCGCTGCTGCCCGAATACGAGAGGACGAGCGGCAACAAGGTCTCGGTCGAAAATGATACGGTCGGCGCACTGATGAAGCGGATCGAAGCGGGCGAAAGCTTCGATGTGGTCGTGATGACGCCTGCGGCTGTCGACAAGCTGGCCAGCGAGGGCAAGGTGATATCGGGCAGCCGCACCAACCTCGCTCGCGTCGGCGTCGGAGTGATGGTGAAAGCCGGCGCAAGCAAACCCGACATTTCGACCGTCGAGGCTTTCAAGAAGGCACTGCTCGAGGCAAAGTCGATCAGCTTCATCGATCCTGCAAGCGGCGGCTCCAGCGGCATTTATGTCGAGAAGCTGCTCGAACGACTCGGCATAGCGGATCAAGTCAAGCCAAAGGAAAAGCTCAAACAGGGCGGCTATGTCGCCGACTACGTCGAGTCCGGCCAGGCCGAGCTTGGAATTCACCAGATCAGTGAGATCGTGCCGCATGCCGGCGTCACGCTGGTCGGGCCGCTGCCGAAGGAAATTCAAAACTACACCGTGTATGCCGCCGGCATTGGCACGGCAACGCGCGATGCCGCCGCCGCCAAGGAGTTGATCGCTTCATTGAGTGGCCCGTCGGCTCTGGCGCTCTTTAAATCGAAAGGCATGGAGCCGGGGGACTGACTGAGGGAAGCAGCCGCGCCCAAAACCGCTGCGTGATGGGCAGTAGACGTGACGGATCTCGAGACGATTAGCCGTGCCTATCCTCTGACCGCAGTCTGACGCGCATTTGGCCCGATCGGGGGCTGACGCGGCTGCAGTCGATACCACGCAACCTCGCCAGGAGCGAATTGTGCGCGGCCGCGCCTCGACCACAGCGGGGGCGCGTGATCGCCGACGACAAGGATCTCGGCAGGTGCGACCGCTGGATCACGCGCGATCGTCGCGACGACGGTGAAAACGTCGTGCCACAACTCGGCCATTCGGCAAACCTGTGGCACACCGAAGCCGTTGTCGTCACGTTCGCAATGGAAATTGGTCAGGGCTTCGCCGGGTGCGACCGGAATGTGCGTGTTCAATGTCAGCCAATAGATGAATCGCGGCTTGCCGGCCAGGGCGGCCCGTTGCGATGCCGCAGCAATCATGGGCGCCAGATCGGCGTCACAGGCGCCGCGGAACGCGCTGCCGCAAGTCCGGCGCGTCGTCTTGACGAGGTCGTCTCCGAACAGTGCCTGATCGAATCCGACGATCGGATACCACTTCTCACGCTGAAACATGCCGCCGGAAAAAGCATGCACCGCGATACTGCTGTATCCGCGAGCGGCGAGCAGGTTGGGCAGGCAGGAGTCGCCGTCCTTCAAGACAAATTCGGCGTAGAAGGTGCGGGTATTGCAGAGCTCGCGCATTTCACCGGAGGTCGTCGAGCCGTAATAAGGCGTATGACCTGCGGTGACGACGTAGTCCTTGATGATGTCGGCACCGTAAAGCGGGGCAGCGATGCGATCCCGCGCAGCGGTGTCGCGCACGTATCCGAGGCTTTCCGCGATGACCATGACGACGTTGCTGCCGTTCGCGCCCGCGGAGACCGTGAAGCCCGAGCGCTCGGCCGCCGATTCCACAGGCTGGTCGCGACCCAGAATCGAGCCGAACTGGTACTGCAGCGGGACGTTCCCGGCGTGGTCGATCACGCCAAAAGCAAGCGCGAGGGTGAACAGAACGAGCGCATTGCCGCGCGTCAGCAGGCTACGCCGAGCCAGGCAGGCCAGTGCGGCCAGCGTGCCGACCATCAACGTTCCGATCAATGTCAGATAAAGCGGAGATGCGAAGAAGTGGATGCGGCTCGCTTGGTCGAGGGCCCTCATCAACTCGCCGGGTGCCAAACGAAACATCAGCGACAGCGTCTGGACCATGTCGAACGCGAGCAGACCAAAGAACAACAGGGCAGTCAGGGCGAATGGAATGCTGCGGGCGAGGATTGCCAGGCTCGCATAGAGCGCGATCGCAGCGGACCGCGGCGGCAGCCCGATGTCGAAGCCTGGAACCAGAGACGCGAGCGACAGCAGATTTGGCAGCAGTAGCCCTGCCGCGATCAGCATCGCGTTTGGCAAACTGAGCTGCATAAGCCACCGCCACTGCGGGGCGCACACGTCCACCGGGCCGCTTGCCGCGGCTGTCGGACTGTGATCCATGACACAACCTGTTCGCGTAATATCTAGTAAACGCAAACTAGAGGCGAGAAATAAAGACTTGATTGCCAGCCGTTCGAAAAGACCATCCTACAGGGTTGAAGAGGTTGGAAGCGGCCCGGGAGCCCAGGCAGTGCGAAGGTCAGCTTGGCAGGGAGTGCATGAAGGGTGCGGTGCAAACGTTGCGGCATCTGAACCAAAATCGTCGCTGCTGCGGCGAGCAAAGGTCCACGGAGATGCGACGTCCCGTCGCGCTGTCGGAATTTGATATATGGATCATCCAGGTCTAGATGTTGCTCCAAACCTTGAACCCGCCGCATTAGAATCAATTGGTGCGGGTCAATCTCGCAAGCGGAATGACACTATACGGTGTTGCTGTTGCTTGCGGTGGCGAACTGCGCGCTGTCTCGCGGAGGCGCGCCGGATGGTTGCCGTACTTCCATAGAGCTCGCTTGAGCCTCTCCTTGTCCCAATAAGCTCAGAATGCGAGCCGCATCGGCTCGCACATTTCGAGTTTGCGCAATGCCATCATCCAGCAGAAGCAAGATCGGCCTGTTTATAGATGGTCCCAACTTATACGCGACGGCGAGGGCGCTTGGTTTCGATATCGATTACCGGCGTCTCTTGGCGGAATTCGAAAGCCGAGGAACGCTCTTACGTGCGTTTTATTATACGACCGTCAATGAGGATCAGGAAATTTCTTCGATCCGTCCCTTGATCGACTGGCTGGACTACAGTGGTTACACGGTGGTCACCAAGGCAACGAAGGAGTTTGTCGATGCCAGCGGTCGTCGCAAGTTCAAGCGCAATATGGATATCGAGCTGGCTGTAAATGCCATGGAGCTTGCCGATCATATAGATCAGATGGTGCTCTTCTCCGGCGATGGAAATTTCCGGCGGCTCGTTGAAGCCGTGCAGCGGCGCGGTGTGCTGGTCACGGTGATTTCCACGATGGCCAGTCAGCCGCCGATGATCGCCGACGAGTTGCGTCGACAGGCAGATGTTTTCACTGACATTGCCGAGCTGCAGCCCAGGATTGATCGCGAATCCTCCGAACAAGAAAATGACAAGAGAAAAATGACAAGAGAGATGCGCAAGCTACGCACGCCTGCTTCAGTTCAATCGAAGCAAGGAGAATTTTGAAAGCAGCGCGTGCGCCAGGCCGCTCGTCAGCAGGGCTAAATCACTGGCACGTCAGTTCGTCGTCGGAAGCCCCGACGCTTTATCGGCTTAAGGCTGCTTGAGCTCCGCCCTGAAGACTTTTCCGTCACGGTTGACGAAATGAACGCGGCCGCAGCTTGCACAGACAATTCCAGCGTACTCCCTCTCGGCAGGAGGATCGTCGTCCGGAAGCCTATGCTCGACTTTCCATTGGGTGTTCGGGCAGGTGAATAATATGGACGCCACCAGCTAATATCCCGGTCGGGGCAATGTATAAAGCAATTGTACCAATGTTCGCACGAACGGCACGACCTGACAAACTAAAGCTTATTTTAGCCCCCGTTCCAAAGCGCCGTACCCGTCCGCGGCGGAATCTGAAATCTGAATGACGGGTCCCTCAATGGAGAGGAGCGATCCTAAACGGCGTCGATGTGGTTGCCTTCACCCCGGGGCTCGGCAATGTCTGTGCGCTGTTCGACGAATCTGAAGAGACGGCGTGCTCGATCGGTGACAAACCAACAGCGAACGCGCGTGCGGATCCGCCTAAAACAGTTGGGTGATCGCAAAAATAATGAGGCCGACGAGTCCTCCAACCAGCGTTCCGTTGATGCGGATGTATTGAAGGTCGCGTCCCACCGTGAGTTCGATACGCTCAGTCAGCGTGTCGGCATCCCAGTTCTCGACCACCTTGCGGATGAACTCGGCGATCTCGTTGCGGCGCGGCGCCACCGTTCGCAACACCGCGACGCGGAGCCAGCGGTTGATGCTGTCGCGCAACTGTCGGTCGTTGTGAATGCGCGCGCCGATGTTGGTGAGAAGACGCTCGATCAGGCGCGTGGTCTGCGCCCGAGTCTCCGGCGCCTCCAGCCGGTTCTCGATGGAAACCCAGAGCGCGTCGATCTGCGTGATCACCGCAGGGGCGGCCAGCATTCTGGCCTTGAGCTCTTCGCCCTTTTCGATCAGTTCGGGCTTCGTTGCGAGATCGCCGATCAATTGCTCGACCGTCGTGGTCATCTCGATCCGCCAGGGATGGCTCGGCTCGCGCATTTCATCGAGAATGCGGGCGACGCCGTCGATGATCTTGTCGGCGACGATGCCGTCGATCCATTTCGGGATCAGGCGAGAGGTGCGTTTCGATACCTTCTCGCGGATCGCCTCGCGGTTGTCGGCAAGCGCCGTCGAGGCCCAGGCGAGAAGTTTTTCGGCGAGTTCCTGCATCTCGCCATGGGCCCATAGCAGCGAGAGCAGCTTTGACCCGAAGGCGGAGGCCGGAATGTGCTCGACGCCGGCGCGCACGGCCCCGCTCAGAAAGGCGTCGAGGTCTTCGCGAGGTACCGCCGTGAGCACCTGGCTCAGCGACGATGTCGTGCGTTGCGCTACATTGCTTGCATTGTCACCGCGCAGGATCCAGCGCGCTGCCCAGCCGGAGATATCGACATCGCGGGTGCGTTCGACGAGCACTCGCGGCGAAAGGAAGTTGTTGGCCATGAAGCGGCCGATCGCGACGCCGATGCGCTCCTTGCTGTTGGCGACGATGGCGGTATGTGGGATCGGAATTCCGAGCGGGTGGCGGAACAGGGCAACCACCGCGAACCAGTCGGCGCAGGCGCCGACCATGCCGGCTTCGGCGAACGCCCGCACGTAAGCGAGCCATGGCCACTGCTTCATGCCGATCGAGGTCGCGACAAAGATCGCGAGCATCAACAGCAGGAGGGAGGTTGCCAGCGTCCGCGCCCGGCGCAGTGCGCGCCGCCGCTCGTGCGTGGTGGCGCGCGCAGACATGGCGCGCGAGGCGGGCTTGGCGCGGCTTTCGGGAGGTGCGAGGTCAGGAGATCGCATCAGAATTTGGCATAGCTCTCATTCGGCATGACTGTTTGATATCAGGTCTGCCATAGGTATGCTGAAGGCTGCGGGGAGTGAAGGGCGCTCGGCGGCTTCAACTGTCAGAATGCGCGGCCCGGACGTCCGCCTGCGAACTCTTCCGTATCCGCAAGGAATTCCCTCTCATGAACGACGGCATGCCCACGGGGGTTCAGCCCCCGGCGCCAAGAATGCGCTCTTTTGCAGCGATGCGCCATTCCGGCTTTCGCGCGCAGTTCACCACCTACGTGCTGGCCATGATGGCCGACAACATCGAGCACGTGATCAGCTACTGGGTGGTATTTCAGAAATTCCATTCGCCGGCCCTCGGCGGTTTTGCCGTCGTCTCGCACTGGCTGCCGTTCCTGTTGTTTTCAGTCGCCTCGGGCGCGCTCGCCGACCGCGTCGACCCGCGCCGCGTCATTCAATGCGGCATGGGGCTCTTCATCATCGCCTCCGCGAGCTGGGGCTATTTCTTCTTCACGGATTCCCTGCAGACGTGGGAGGCGATGGCGATCCTCGTCATCCACGGCTGCGCCGGTGTCTTGTGGCAAACCCCGAACCAGATGCTGCTCTACGACATCGTCGGGCCGGCCGAACTCGAAAGCGCGGTGCGGCTCAACGCGATGGCGCGCTATCTCGCGGTGCTCGCAGGGCCGGCGGTGGGCGCGGCGATCCTGCTCGCCTTCGGTCCTGCCTGGGGCATCATGCTCAACACCGTGTTCTATCTGCCGCTCGTGCTGTGGTTGATCGGCGCTCCTTACGGGCCGCGTTTCCGCAAGGGCTGGGCCGCACCGCGGCGCGCGGTGCGCGGGCTCAACGACATCCTTTCCACCATGCGCGAGATCAGGGCACATCCGACCATCGTGTCGATGGTGCTGCTGTCGGGCGCGGCGTCGTTCTTCGTCGGCAATGCCTATAGCTCGCAGATGCCGAACTTTGCGGCCGACCTCCGGCACGGCGATCCCGGCATTGCCTACAGCATGCTGCTGGCGGCCGACGCCGCCGGCGGACTGCTCGCGGGGCTGATTCTGGAGGGAGGGGGACTGCTGCCACCGCGCCCGCGCACCGCGATGATGCTGGCGCTGCTGTGGGGCGGCGCGCTGACGGTGTTTTCGCTCGCCGGTGCCTACTGGCTCGCGGTCGGCTTCCTGCTTTCCGCCGGCTTCCTTGAACTGTCTTTCAACGCCATGGCCCAGAGCCTTGTTCAACTCGATGCACCGCCCGACAAACGCGGCCGCGTCATCGGCTTGTTCAACATGGCAAGTCTGGGCTTGCGTACCTTCAGCGGCATTTCGGTCGGCTTCATCGGAAGCCTGATCGGGATTCACTGGTCGCTGGCGGCTTCGGCGGTCGCGGCGATGCTGGTGGCCGGCACGCTTTTGATTTGGGCCTAGGCCGAGGCACGAAAAGGCACTCGGCACGGCACCAAGGTCGGATCGACCTCGACGCCGTGTCCGATGCCGGAACGAACCGGGTTGGTTACGCGACGAAGATCAGCTGCTGGGGGGCTTCCGCGAAACGGAGCGTCCGCCCGGCCTTGCTTTCGTCGACGAGCTCATCCCGGTGGTGGTGCCGTGCCTCATATGAGTTCGCGTGGCATGATGGCTTTTCGTCATCGTGGCCTCGGACTTGGTCTCAGGCGCAGCCTTTTCCGACTGGGCAAAGGCGACCGCCGGCGCACCGACCAGCGAAGCTGCCAAAAGCGCCGAGGCGAGAAGTTTGGTTTTCATGGGAATCTCCTGAATCGGACACGTAGCGCTCATGCCAACCGGCGAACATGGAAGGTGTTCCCGAAACCCCGGATTGTAATCGCGTGCGCACGAAACTGTGACGGAACAGGCAAGCACCTGCCTCCGGCGCGCGCACGCGTTGGTGCGCAGTCCCCGTGCAATAACGATGGTGGAGGCGATCGTTGGCATTCGAGGCGGCAGGACCTATAGTCGCAGGCCGGCATGGAGAACGAACTTCGGAAAGCGGGCACCAGGGGCTGAGTTTTGCGGGTTGCGATCATTACGGGGGGAGGGTCCGGGATCGGTGCGGCAGTGGCGCGCCGTCTCGCCGGACCCGACGCATACCTGATGCTGCATGGTCAGGGCCGCGATGCGGCAGGGATTTCCCGGCTGAAAGACACCGCGGCCGAATGCGAGCGGAAGGGGGCGAAGGTTCGGATTTCAACCGGCGATCTCGCGCGCGCGGGAGCCGCTTCGGCGCTTGTCGGCGCCGCACGTGATGCGTTTGGTCAGATCGACTGGATCGTGCATGCGGCGGGCTTTGCCGACCGGCGCGGCTTTGCAG
Organism: Bradyrhizobium sp.; assembly: GCF_027451485.1. Lineage (GTDB taxonomy): Bacteria > Pseudomonadota > Alphaproteobacteria > Rhizobiales > Xanthobacteraceae > Bradyrhizobium. Next base: position 32,003 of record NZ_DAIDJE010000130.1, on the reverse strand, counting down.
CGTTGCCGCGCGAGAGCCTGGAGCGCGCGTTCGCGGTGATGGCCGCAAGCTTCCATGAAATGGCGAGTGCAGCGCTGTCGGATTTGATGCGGCCGCACGGCCGCGTCGTCGCGGTTTCGAGTTTTGCCGCGCATCGTTTCACGGCCGATTCGACCTATCCCGGATCGGGCGCGGCCAAGGCTGCACTCGAGGCGCTGGTGAAGTGCCTTGCGATCGAGCTTGCCGGTTCAGGAGCAACTGCCAATGTCGTCGTGCCCGGCTTTACCCGCAAGGATGCCGGGCTTTCCGGCGCGCTCGACACCGCGGGCTGGCAAAAAGCCGCGAGCGCAAATCCGTTGTCGCGCCTCGCCGAGCCCGACGAAGTCGCCGCCGTCATCGCCTTTTTGCTGTCGCCTGCGGCCTCGCATGTAACCGGCGTGTCGCTGCCGGTCGACGGCGGGCTTACTCTGATTTAGCCACACCTATTTAGCGCATGGATTGAAGTGAATGTCTGACAAAATCCCCGGGTCGCAAGTCGACGTCGCCGTGCTTGGGGGAGGAATCGTCGGCGTGTCGGCCGGCGTCGCAGCGCGGCAACGTGGATTGTCGGTCGTGGTGATCGACCGCCGCGAGCCGGGTAGCGAAACGTCCTACGGCAACGCGGGCATTCTCTCGAGCGGTTCGATCCTGCCGCTCAACAAGCCCTCCTTGTGGAGCGCGCTGCCCTCTTATCTCGGCAACACCAGCGCGGCGCTGCGCTGGAATCCGCTCTGGGCGATGAAGAACTTCGATTGGCTCGCGCGCTTTCTCGGCAATGCTGTGCCGTCGCGTACACGTCCACGTGCCACCGCCCTGCATGGATTGATCAACGCCTCATTGAAACTGCACCGTGAGTGGATCGTCACGGCTGGTGCGCCGCAGCGCATCCGCGAGACCGGCTGGCTGAAGGCCTGGCGCAGCGATGCGGTGGAGGCGGCGAAGGCTGAGCAGGCTTTCCTTGCCGGCTTCGGCATTGCGAGCGAACTGCTTGATCGCCAGGCGATATCCGCCCTCGAGCCGAATATCCTGCCGGTCTACAAGGTCGGCCTGCTGCACACCCAGACGGCATCGGTGGATTCGCCGGGTGCGGTGACCAAAGCCTATGCGCGGATGCTTCAAAGTCTGGGCGGGGCGGTGTGCCGGTCCGACATCAAGGCCGTCGAGCCACATGAAGGCGGCTGGCGCGTCGTGGTCGGCGACGGCACGCTTGCAGCCCGCCATGTCGTCGTCGCGCTCGGTCCGTGGTCGGCCGACATTTTGCGGCCCCTCGGCTATCGGGTGCCGCTCGCAACCGAACGCGGCTATCATCAGGAGTTCACGCCGAACCCGGCACGCCGATTGCAACGTCCGATCCATGATGCCGAAGGCAGCTTCCTGATGAGCCCGATGGAAAACGGCATTCGCGTCACCTCCGGTGTCGAGTTGACCGACCGCGACGCGCCGTCCTCGTTTGCGCAACTCGACATGGTGGTGCCGCTGGCGCGCGGCGTCGTCGAGTTCGGCGCGGCGGTCGGCGAGCCCTGGCGCGGCGCGCGTCCGACGCTGCCGGACAGTCTGCCGATGATCGGAAAGGCGCCGCGGCATCAGCGCCTGTGGCTCGCCTTCGGCAACCAGCATATCGGCTTCACGACGGGACCTGCGACCGGCGATGCGATCGCGGCGATGATCGCAGGCGAGAAGCCGTCCTTCGATACGAGCGCTTTTGCGCCGAGCCGTTACATCTAGGGTCCGGAGACCCTAGGAGCATGATCCGGAATAGGAGGATCCGGTTTTCCGGTCAGATCATGCTGAAAGGAAGACAGGAACCCATGCCGACATGCGAAGCGAGATGTGAGCGGGTGCCGGCATGAACTACGTCTGGGATTTCGGGATCCTTGCCAAGTACAGCCATCTGTTCTGGCTCGGGCTCGGCTGGACCATGGTCTACACCGTCGGCACCATCCTGCTCGGCAGCGTGATCGGGCTTGTCGTCGGCATCCTGCGCCTGCGGCGCTATCCCGTGATTGACTGGCTGCTGGTCGCCTATATCGAGCTGTTTCGCTGCACGCCGCTGCTCGTGCAGATCATCTGGTTCTATTACGCGTTTCCGGTGGTGATCGGGGTCAATATCCCCGCGCATGTGGCCGCGATGACGGTGCTCTCGCTGTACGGCGGAGCATTCTATGCCGAGATCGTGCGCGGCAGCATCGAGAGCGTGGCGAAGGGGCAGTGGGACGCGGCGCGTGCGCTGGGACTGCGGCCATGGCGGCTGCTGCGGCTCGTGATCCTGCCGCAGGCGCTCAAACCGATGCTCGCGCCTTATGTCAATCAGTCGGTGACGCAGCTGAAGAACACGTCGCTGGTGTCCGTGATTGCGGTGCCAGATCTCGTCTACAACGCAACCCTGATCAACGCGGACACCTACCGGCCGCTCGAGGTCTATACCATCGTCGCGCTGATTTACTTTGCGATCCTGTTTCCGTCGACGCTGGTGGCGCGCCGGCTCGAGCGCGGCATGAGCTATGACAAGGCGTGATTCAATTTCTTCGTTTCCTTCACCTCGCCTCGCTTGCGGATGAGTAGGCCTCGAAGGCTCGACATAGGGAGAAATCCCGGCTCGTCCTTCGGCTCCGGACGCCAACAACACTATTGCCCTGCCGTCAGCTTCTTTCTTCTCGGGAGCTTCGGCGGCGCGACCGGCTGAAGCTGTGCGACCACCGGATCGGGATTGAAGCTCGTAAATGGCGGCGTCATGAGGCTGCCGACACTGCGGGTGATATGCACCGGAACTGTCATCGGTTCAAAACCCTTCAGTGCATAGCTGACGGAAAAATCGTCAGTGGGTGACGGCACGGCGACGGTGCAGGGCGTCTTGCAGCCGGGACCAAGCGAAGTGATCGCGTCCGCGCCAGCCGGCGTCGATTGAATGGCGATTTCCACCGTTCCCGCGCCCGGGAACAGCGTGCCGCCGCAGCCGGCGAGGCTGAGGCTCGCTGCCGCGACCGTGATGAAGTGACGCATGACCCGGGGGAAGAGCCTCAGATATTCAGCTCCACCGGCACGTTCTCGGGCTTGACGCCGGAAAGCGCGAGCCCCTTGACGAACCATTCGCGCATCTGGCCGATGCCGCGGTTGTAGTCGATCCACACCGAGAGGAAATCGCGCCAGCGTTTGTCGACTTCGTGACGGACCGCGCAACTGCTCGCCACGGTGACGGTCGGCGATTGCAGGATCTTGTAGGTGCCGAGGCTCGGGTTTTTCGCAATCGCGGTCAGTCCCAGCACCAGCGCGTTGACCACGCAGTCGACGCGGCCCGAGGCCATCTCCAGCATCACCTCGTCGCGCGACTTCAGCGACTTGATGGTCGCGTTCGGCGCGAAACGCCGCGCCACCGCCTCGTTCGCCGAGCCGACGTCCACTGCGATCTTCACCTCGGGCTTGTTGATGTCGGCCCAGGTCTTGGCCTCCAGACCGTTCTTCAGCATCGCGCCGAACGGATGCGGAAACACGAAATTGGTGAAATTGACCACTAGCGCGCGCTGCGGCGTCGGGTTGAGCGCAAAGCCGAGGTCGATCTTGTTGGATTGCAGATCGAGGATGGAATTGCCGTAGGTCGATTCGACATATTCGAGCTTGACGTCGAGCAGTTTGGCGATGTCGTTCGCCATTTCGATCGAAAAGCCCGACCAGGTCCCGGTGGCGAGATCCTTGTTGAAATACGGCAACTCGCCCGGAAGCACCGCGATCCGCAGCACCTTGGCGGCGCGAATACGGTCGAGCGTGGTGTCGGCCGCACCCTGCGCCGAGGCCGGGGTGGCAAGCGAGGAGGCAAGCGCGGCCCCGGAGCCGATCGCCAGCGCATAGCGCAGCGCTTCGCGGCGGTCCTCGGAAATCCTGCTCTCGTCCGACTTGTGCTCGTCCGGCTTTGTCACGGGGGCCTCCTGCCATGAATATCCAGTGCGAGCCTAGCGTGCGTGCCGCAGGCCAGCAATAGCGTGAGCAAGGTTGACCGGCGGCGGAGGCCGATCGGGCTTCGGGGAGGATGGATATGTTGTCGCCGAAAAGAGCGACACGGAGTGGCGACCTGACGTTCCTTTCAGTGCCACCGCGGTTCTGCGAAGCAAGGTCAGCGTCAAAGCCATGCCGGAATTATTATTCCTCGTGCCCTTTGATTCTGACATTCCTGAAAGTGCTTGCTGCGACAGGATACGAATGTCAAACGGGGACGCTCCAGGGCCGAAAACGATATAGTGTCGCAGCAGGCGCGCGTCCTGGCCGAGCAGGGCGAGTTATGAGGGGGCATCGTGGACGAAAATATCCTGCACGAATTGGAGAGGCGTCTTGGGCCGCTTCACGCCCGGCAACGGCTGGGGATCGAGGCGGACCATGAGGCTCAGGTATTCGGCCAGGGGCTCGTCTTTTTCAATCTCGAGAATACCTTGCTGGCGCCGGCAATCATCGAGGCCGTCCTGAAGCTCTCCGGGATGTACTGGCGGGCTCGGAAAAACGCAGAGCGCGTAACGGTCCGGCGCAACGAAATGCGGTTTTCGACGCTGCCGGAGGCGTTCGACGGCTATACGATCCTCCACATCAGCGACATGCATGTCGACATGAGCGAAGCCGCCATGGAGAATGTCAGCGAACTTGTCGAGGGCATGCAGTACGACCTCTGCGTTCTGACCGGCGATTACCGCGGCAAGACCTTCGGGCCGTTCGACGCCGCGCTCGAGGGTATGGCAAAGGTGACGGCGCACCTCAGGCAGCCGATTTACGGGGTGCTCGGCAACCACGATACCATCCAGATGGTGCCCGCGATGGAAGCCATGGGAATCAAGATGCTTCTCAACGAATGCGAGGTGATCGCGCGCGGCGATCAGCGCATCCATCTGGCCGGCGTCGACGATGCGCATTTCTACCGCGTCGACAATATCGAAAAGGCGGCGTCGCAAATTCCAAAAGGCGGCTTTTCGATTCTGCTGTCGCATACGCCGGAGATTTATCGGCAAGCGGCCCACGCCGGCTTTGATCTGATGCTGAGCGGTCATACCCATGGCGGCCAGCTTTGCCTCCCCGGGTCGATCCCGATCAAGCTGGAAGCTGCCCTGCCGCGCCGCATGGGGTCGGGGCTCTGGGAGCATGGCGGCATGCGCGGCTACACGTCCCTGGGCGCGGGATCGAGCGTGGTTCCGGTGCGCTTGAACTGCCCGCCGGAAATCACCCTGCACTGTCTTCGACGCGGCTAGTTCTTGCCGCGTTCAGTAGGGCGTATCGCGCAGGTGAACACTGTATAGAATGCGCGACAGGATCAGTTCGCCGGCAAAGAAGATTGCAAGCCCGAGGATGATATCGGCCGGCGTCAGGGAGAGCGCATCGCGGCACGCGAGCATCGGGAAAAGCGACTCCGGCAGCTGGTCCAGGCCGATCGCCTGGCTGCTCGGCGGAAAATTCAGGCGGCGCTTGAGGAAGCTCGATAACAGGTCGCCGGCCATTGCCGCGGCGGCGGCGATCGCGCCGACGCTCATCTCCAGCCCGATGAGGGGTGCGCAGAACGTTGTGATGACGATGGCAGCGACGACGCCGCGAACGGTTTTCGACGGGCCAAACAGCGGCCGGCCATCCAGGAATTTTCGGCCGCCATCGATGGGGAGGACGAAGCGCGCTCCAAGGAGCTTCCGCGCGGCGAGCGGTGCCCCATTGGCGAGTGCCACCAGCGCCAGGATCTTCGTCAGCTGGATGAGGTGCATGATTGCAGCCTGGAGATCCGATTCTGAAGTTCGCAAGGTTCGCGGCAACCTCTGATGCGAACTCTGAAATCAAATGAGCTAAGGTAACCTGTCGATTCCGATGCGGCTTTGAGGTTGCTTCACATGACGAACTTGCAGCAACACGGATAGCCACTTCAAATTCGCCGCACCAGTGGAGTGGATTTGGTGTTGATACCACTCGCCCGCGAGTTCATAAAGCGATGTACGGGGCATCCACGTTTTCGGCGCCGGTGGGAAGAAAGACGTTGATCGCTGGGCCAAGCCCGCCAGGCGCCTTTAAAGCGCGATCAGATCAGGCTGAATCGTCATTGCACTTCAGCTCTTTGATCGAGCATGATCTTTTCGGAAAACCGCTACCAAATTTTTCCGGATCACGATTTGGCGGATGAAGGAATCATCCAAAACTCAGATCGCAATATTTGGCGGGATCGCTCAGCTGCTTGCGGGGCAGGCCGTAGCGGCTGCGAAGTTCCAGCACGCAGTCGAGCCCGGTGCGGTCGATCTCGCAAGTTTTGAAGAATCCGCCGGCAGGATCGAGCAGTTCACGATGGCTCGCTTCCGCGATCTCGGGCGGCATCTGCGGCAGATGATGCCGCAAGATCGAAATCGCTTCGCTCCGGTTATCGGCTTCATAGAGCCAGGCGATCGCGCGGCGGTAGGCGCGGATATAGGCATCGACCTTGCTGCGGTTTTCCTGCGCCCATGGCCGGCGCACGGCGGCGACATTGCCCTGATAGGGGCCGATGACATCGGTCGCCTTGACGAGTTCGGTGAAGCCCGCGTTCTTTGCGATGATGTTGTAGGGCGCGGACAACAGCGTCGCCGCATGCTTGCCTTCGCGCAAGCCAGTCCAGCGCTGCACCATGCCCCCGGCGCGGACGACCTCGTAATCGCCCCGGTCCTTGTCGAGGCCGTGGCGGCGCATGATCTCGTAAAGAACGAACGCATAGCCGGTCGTCATCGCATCGACCGACAAGGTTTTGCCGGCGAGGTCCTCGATAGCAGCGACCGTGGGCGACGCGACGAGGCTGAGAAAGCCGCTGTCGCTGCCCATCACCGCCATGAAATCGCGCTGCGGTCCGATCGGCGCCTCGCCCTGGCCCTCGACGTAAGCCACGATGTTATCGACTGCCGTCATCGCGATGTCGAACCGCGAAAGCGAAAAATCCGTCATCTGGGTGACGGAGTTCGGCGTGCCCTGCACCTCGACCGCAATGCCGGCCTCCGCAAAGAAGCCCTTGTCCTGTGCGACATAGACGCCCCAGTTGAAACCACCGGGAAAGACGTTGACGGTAACGGCTGGAAGTTTGCTGCCTGTCATCGCTATCACACCGCAGCTTTGGCTTGGCGCGCCATTGCTGCGGGCCGCAGCAACAGAGCGATCACGGCGCCGACGATGCACAGCGCGACGAGCTGGAGATTGCCGGCGAGCGTCCAGCCGAACAGCTTCGCGATCCAGCCGATGAGATAGCCCGCCACGGTCGCGGAGCCATACACGCAGGTGACGAACAGGCCGGACGCGCGTCCTGCCAGGTTTGCGGCGACCGCCTTGACGTGGCAGGCCGCAAGATTGACGAAGATCGTGCCGCTGAAGGTCGCGCCCAGCACGAAGGACAGCGCGCCTTGCGTGGCAAAATCGGCCGGCCCGTTGAAGAGCAGCGCCGAGACGCCGCTTGCGACGAGAAAACTCAGGGCCAGCACCAGACGCGGCGAGAAGCGGTCGCCGAGCCATCCCGTGAACAGCGACACCAGCACGCCGAGCCCGTAGATGCTCATCACGCGGCCGGCGTCCGGCGGCGCATAGTGGAGCTGCTCGCGCAGGAAGGTCGGGTACATGCCCAGATAGCCGTAGAGTGCCAGGCCGAACAGGATGCTCAGGATCGCCAGCACGATCGAGTTGCGGTTGTTGAGCGACGCTGCGCCGCCGGAAGCGACGGCCTTGTTTTCTTCGCCCTTGGTTTCGCTCAGTTGCGGGCGCACCACGGCCGCGATCAGGACCATCATCGCCAATCCGATGAGGCCGAAGACGATCATCGGCGCGCGCCAGCTGCCATAGCCGACGAGAAGCCTTGCGCCCAGCCATGGCCCGATCGCAGCGCCTCCGGCATAGGCGTAGTTGAGCAGGCCCACGCCCGCGGCGCGATTGCGTGAGAAGTAGCTGGAGAAGACAGCGAGCAGAGCGGTGAGCTGCATCGCCTCACCGATGCCGGTGATCGTGCGGTAGAACAGCATATCCGAGAAGCCGGTCGCGATGACCGTGATCACGGTCGCAGCCGAGTAGATCAGGATACCGATCTGGATCACGGACCTTCGCGAATAGCGGGACATCAAATAGCCGGTGGGAATGCCGGCGAGCGTCATTCCCAGCGTGAAGACCGTCGACAGCAGGCCGCCCTGCGGCAGGCTGAAGCCGTATTCGCGGCGCACGTCGGTCAGCATCAGCGGAAACAGCGTGCGGTCCATCGCATTCACGGCATAGGAGACGATCAGTACGGCGATAGCGGCAACCGCAATTGCACTATCCGTTGCGCGTGAGGTCGCCTCGGTGCCCGGAGACGTTGCAGTCTGATCCATCGCCTTCCCCAAATCCCGTCGCTTCTGGCCGCTTTACCGTAGGAATGCCCTGCGGGCTTTACGGCTTCTGCCATTCAGGATGAGGTAAGCGAACGGTAAACGCCATGTCAAATGCGGTGCTTGCAGAAGGCTTTGCCGTTTCCGTCCGTCGATGAACCCGCGGCCGGGGTGCCAGAGTTAATGGACCGTCACCGCCCAGGTCCAAAAACCGATGGAAAGCGAAGGCTCGCCATTAAAAATTTGGCTCTATGGCTTTAGAAATTCGATTGCCTGTTACCGGGATATTTCGATGTCTGAAGTCGGTCACGCATTGCAACAGTTGAATGAGTCGATTGAGCGGGGCTCGAGCGAAAGCCGCGCGAAAGCGCTGTGGCACGCGACCGACATTCTCGTCGGCGGGGAGTTCAGCGAAGAGCAGATCCGCCTCTTTGGCGACGTGATCACGCGGCTCGCCGAGGAAATCGAACTGGCGGCGCGGGCCGAGCTGTCGCGCCGGCTGGCGCATTCCAACAACGCGCCGCCGAAGGTCGTCCAGATGCTTGCCTTCGACGATGCCATCGTGGTTGCAGGTCCGGTCCTGCAATTCTCGCCGCGGCTCGATGTGAAGGCGCTGGTGGCCAACGTCCGAGCCAAGGGCCAGCCGCACCTCTTGGCGATCGCCAGGCGCGCCTCGGTGCCGATCGAGGTGACGGACGAACTGGTGACGCGCGGCAACCAGGAAGTGGTGCAATCGGTCGCCGCCAACGACGGCGCGCGGTTTTCCGATTTCGGCTTCCGCCAGATGATCAAGCGCGCGGCTGGCGATGCCGTGCTCGCCGAGCGGATCGGCCTGCGCAAGGACATCGGCCCGCAGATGTTCCGCCAGTTGATCGCGAAGGCCTCGGACGAGGTCCGCCGCAAGCTCGAGCAGGAACGTCCGGAGCTCGCGAAGGAGATTCAGGCGTCGGTGAGCCAGGCTGCCGGCAAGCTCTATTCCAGCTTCGGTCCCGGGCAGGAGAGTTACCTGGCGCTAAAGCAGGCCGTGACGGAAGCGCACAAGGCGGGCCGGATCAACGAGAAGACGATCTACGCCTATGCGCTTGCGCACAGGTTCGAGGAGGCGGTGATCGCGCTGTCGCTGCTTTGCTCGCTGCCGTCAGGCGTCATCGAACAGATGCTCGTCGTCAACAACCGCGACATGATCCTGGTCCTGGCGAAGGCACTGGCATTTTCGTGGGACACCGCGATGGCGCTGCTGTTCCTGGGCGCGGAGAATCATCGCATTTCGTCCAGTGAGCTCGAGAGCCTGAAGGCCGAGTTCAAACGCGCCGATATCAGGATGTCCCGCGGCATTCTGGAAGTCTATCAGTCGCATTGGCGGGCCGGTCAGAGCGCATCCATGCCTCGACCGTTGCACTAACTACAAAGTCCATTGCTTTTTGTAGGGGTAGCGGCCGAGATCGGCCGCGGCTACCCTGACGTGCTTTTCGACGAAGAGATTTGACATGCTGGAGTCGCAGCGCGGTCTCTTTGGTGTCCCGCGCGATATCTGTTATCTGAATTCGGCTTCCTATAGCCCATTGCCGCTGCGCGCCCAGGAGGCGGCGCGCGAGGCCGTGGGGCGCAAGGGCGCGCCGTGGATGCTGGATGCGGATTTCGCGAGCCGCCAGCACGAACGCGCGCGAGGCGCCGCCGCGCGGCTGATCAACGCCGACCCAAGCGACATCGCGCTGATTTCCTCCGTGAGCTATGGCGTTGCAACAGTCGGCAGGATTCTCGCGATCCCCCAGGCGACGCGGGTGCTGGTCCTGGAAAACGACCATTCCTCGCCGGTGCTGGAATGGCAGACGCGCGCCGCCTCAGCGGGCTTCACCGTCGAGACGGTGCGTCAGCCGCTCGACGGCGACTGGACCGCGGCCGTGCTGGCGTCGATCGAGCGGACAGGTGCGCCGCGGCTGGCACTGATCTCAATCTCCTCGGTGCACTGGTCGGACGGCGGGATGATCGACATCGCCAGGGTCGGCGCGGCGCTCAAGCGTCACGGCGCTCTGCTGTTGATCGATGCGACCCACGCGGTCGGCGTCGTCGCGATGGACGTCAGGAAGCTCGATCCGGATTTCGTGATCTTCCCGACCTACAAATGGCTGCTCGGGCCTTATGGCCGCGCCTTCATCTACATCGCGAGGCGCCACCAGAACGGCATTCCGCTGGAGCAGACCGGCTTTGGCCGCCGCGAAATCCACTCGGACGCCGAGATCTATTTCGCCGACCTCAGCTACGTCAGCGGCGCCAGGCGGTTCGACATGGGCGAGCGCGACCATTTCATCTCGATGGAAATGGCCGCGATCGGCATGGAGATGATGGCCGAATGGGGCCCGGAGGCGGTCGCCGAGCGTCTTGCGATGCTTACCTCCCGATTGGCGGATGGCCTTGATGGCACCAGGGTCCGGATCATGGATGCCAGGTTTCGTGCGCCGCACATTCTCAGCCTCAATTTCGCCGGGGGCCTCCCGGGCGGGCTGGTCGAAGCGTTGGCCGGAGAGGGCATTTATGTTGCACCGCGGCTGGCGCGCATGCGCGTCTCGCCGCATGTCTTCAACGACGAGGAAGACATCGACCGGTTCGTCATGGCGCTGAAGAAGAGGATTTAAGTCGACTTGATCGCTGCCCCGCGAAGCGGGGGAGAGAGGACCGAGGCGAAGCAAGTTCGGGTTGGGGCGCCTCTTTGCCTCTTCCCGCCGGCGACAGAGCGGGGGCGAGGGAGCCTACCGCAGTTCGGAAGGAAAAGAGGGGCTGCTCGCCCGTTCGCCTCGGAACCCGACTGCCCCCATCCGCATTGGTTCGTCAACCGTGAACTTTGTGCCTCCGCGCGCGACTTATTCGCCAAGAGGCAACTCACGAGTAAGCCTTAAGGAGGCTCTCATGACCGAATGGCGCGATCAGATGGTGGACCAGCCGCCGGCCGACGACGGCGCCTACGCGGTGGGATGGACCGTGTCCGGCCTTGCCGTCCTCGGCACCATCGTCGCGGTCTGGATGTTCGGCATCTAGGCCGGCGGCCCAAACGACAGTAGACTTTTCCTGCGCAGGCGGACGGCTGCCCGAAAGGGCGGCCGCTATGCGTTTGCCGGCCCCTCTGGACGAGACGGCCGCCCCCGGACTATAGGGATACTTAGGACACTAAGGACTTCGAAAGAGGCCTCCATGCTGACGCAAGCGGAAAACGAGTTGCTATGCCGGGTCGAGGGCGACGCCCCGATGGGGCAGCTGATGCGCCGCCATTGGGTGCCGGCGGTGCTGTCCGAACAGGTGACGGCCGACGGCGCGCCGGTCCGCGTGCAGCTGTTTGGTGAGAAGCTCGTCGCCTTCCGTGACTCGGACGGCAAGCTCGGGCTGCTCGGCGAAGCCTGCCCGCACCGCAAGGCCTCGCTCGCGTTCGCCCGCAACGAGGAATGCGGCCTGCGCTGCCTCTATCACGGCTGGAAGTTCGACACCGATGGCAACGTCGTCGATATGCCGTCCGAGCCCAAGGCCAGCGCGCTGCCGGAAAAGGCAAAGCACCTTTCTTACCCGACGCGCGAGGCCGGCGGCTTTGTCTGGGCCTATATGGGGCCGCCGGACGCGATGCCGGAATTCGAGGCGCCCCCGTGGTCGCCACATGACCAGGCGCGCGTCGCGATTGCCAAGGTCGAGTTGCCTTGCAACTGGGCGCAGATCATGGAGGGGCAGATCGACTCCGCGCATTCCTCCACGCTGCATTCCTCCGACATGCGCCCGGCGAAGGGCGAGGCACAGGCGAAAGGCGATCACTGGGTGCGGCCGTCGACCGACAAGAATCCGCGCATCCAGGTGCAGCTGACGAACTACGGCATGCGCTATGCCGCGATCCGCCGGCCGATCGCCAACGCCAGCACCCACGACTACGTCCGCATCACCACCTATGTCGCGCCGTTCACCGCGCTGATCCCGCCGAACAGCACCTATAACGTCACGAGCGTGATCGTGCCGCGCAGCGACACCTCCAGCACGTTCCACTTCATCGCCTGGGCGGAAGGCGACCAGGCCGGCATCTCGACCGAGGCGTGGCGAAAATTCTGCGTGCTCGAGGTCGGCGTCGACGTCGACGCGCAGTTCCGCCCGATCAAGCGCCACGCGCATAACGACTATCTTCAGGACCGCGCCGCGATGGCGGGAGGCGACAGCTTCACCGGCATTTTGGGCATTCCCAACCAGGACATCGCGATGTGGGAATCGATGGGCGCGATCGCCGATCGCACGCAGGAGCGCCTCGGCGCGAGCGATATCGCGATCGTGCAGTTCCGCCGCCTGATGATCGATGCGGCGAAGGCCTTCGCTGACGAGGGCCGGGTGATCGGCCAGATCGCGCCAAAGCTGCCGCAGGCGAAGCTGCGCTCCTACCAGGGCGTCGTGGAAAAGACCGTCCCGTGGCGGACGCTTGGCGCCTCCGACGAAGAGGTGAAAGTCTTGGCCGGCCTCGAAGAGGATGAGACGGACAAGGCGATGGCGGGCGCGGCGGCCTGACATGCTACGAACGTCAAAGCCGTAGCGATGGCGCCGCAGCCAGGAAGTCGCTAAAAACGCCGAAAGCCGCAACCAACAAACGCCAAAAAGTCTCGGGAGGATCGATTGCGCTTCCGCATTGCTCTTGCTGCCGCCGCACTGTTCGGCGGTCTCTCTGTCGCGCAAGCCGCCGATCGCGAGATCAACGTCATCCTGCCGCTGACCGGTGGCGGCGCCTTTCTCGGCAAGGCCGAGCAGCAGGCGCTCGAGCAATTCGAGAAACAGGCCAACGCCGAGGGCGGCATCCACGGCCAGCCGTTGAAATTCGTCTTTCATGACGATCAATCGAGCCCCCAGGTCGCGGTGCAACTTGCCAACCAGGTCAAGGTGTCGAATCCGCCGGTCATTCTTGGCTCGGCGCTGGTGGCGCTCTGCAATGCAATGGCCCCGCTGATGAAGAATGGGCCGCTGCTATATTGCTTCTCGCCCGGCGTGCATCCGGCGCCCGGCAGCTTCATCTACAGTTCAAGCATCTCGACCAAGGAGCTTGCCGCGGCGCTCTTGCGCTATTTCGGCCGCAAAGGCTGGAAGAAAGTCGCGCTGATCACCTCGACCGATGCCAGCGGGCAGGACGCGTACAAGAATTTTAGGGCGCTGTTCGCCGAGAACGACCATAAGGATGTCGAACTCGTTGCCGAAGCGCAGCTCAACCCGACCGATGTCAGCGCGTCTGCGCAGATTCAGCGGCTGAAGGGGGCCAATCCCGACGTGCTGGTGGCGTGGTCGACCGGCGGACCGATCGGCACCGTCTTCAAGGCGATCCACGATGCCGGCCTCGAGCTCCCGGTGGCGACCACCAACGGCAATCAGACCTATGCTCAGATGGCGCAGTATGCCGCCTTCCTGCCGAAGGAGCTTTACATTCCGGCTGCTGATTTTCTCAAGAACGACAAGCCGGCCAAGCAGGATGAAGCCGCAAGCGCCAAGGCCGCCTTCTACAAGGCGTTCGAGGGCACCGGCATCAAGCCGGATGGTCCATCGACCTATGCCTGGGATCCCGCGCTTCTCGTCGTCGGCGCGCTTCGCAAGCTGAAGGCGGATGCGACGGCGGAGGATCTGCGCAACTATTTCCACGATCTCAAGGGCGTCGCCGGCATCAACGGCTTCTACGATTTCAAGGCGGTTCCCAATCGTGGGCTCGGCGAACAGAACGTCGTCGTCACGCGCTGGGATGCGGCGGCGCAGACCTGGGACGTGGTCTCAGATCCCCTCGGCATTCCGCGCGCGCAGTGATGCGACCCGCTCGTGCTTGAGTTTGTCCAGATCGCGATTGGCGGGCTCGTCGTGGGCAGCATGTATGCCGCGATCGCGCTGGGCTTCTCGCTGATCTATCGCGTCACCGGCGCGATCAATCTCTCGCAAGGCGGCTTTGCGCTGATCGCGGCGATGATCGGCTATACGTTCGGTGTCGCCTGGGGCTGGCCGCTGCCGATCGCCATTCCGGCCGCGGTGCTCACTACCGTGGTCGCAGGCGTCGTGCTGGCACGCTTCACCTTCGTGCCGGCCCTGGCGCGGCTCTCCAATGCCAATGTGCTGATGCTGACCGCCGGCATCCTGACCATGATCGAGGGTTTCTCGCTCGTGGTCTGGGGCAGCCAGCCCTACGCAATGCCGCCGTTTTCGGGTGAACAGCCGCTGGCGTTCGGCGGCATCACCATTCCAACGCAGGCGTTCTGGGTGTTCGGCGTCACCGCGCTCATCATCGCCGCGCTGTGGTTTCTGATTGCACGCACCAGGCTCGGGAAAGCCTTGCTTGCCTGCGCCGAAAATCCCGCGGCCGCAAGCCTGATGGGTATCGACGTGCCGCGCATGACGTTGTTCAGCTTCGGGCTGGCGACGCTGATCGCGGCGATGGCGGGCGTCATCGTCGCACCCGCCACCTCGTTGCAGTTCGATACCGGGCGGCTGTTCACCATTTCCGGCTTCGTCGCGGCTGCGATCGGCGGCATGGCCTCGTTTCCAGGCGCGGTCATCGGCGGGCTGTTCCTCGGGCTCGTGACGCAGTTGTCGACCGCCTACATCTCCTCGCTGTTCTCCAGCGCGATCTCGCTGCTCATCCTGCTGATGGTCCTCATCTGGCGGCCGCAGGGCCTGATCCGGGGCGGGGTGGCACGGCGGCAGGATACCCGCGACGACGTGAAGGCCGTCGGTCACGCCGCCAAACTGCCGGCGCATCTCGGCTGGCCGCTGGCGGCGCTGGCGGTGATCGTGGCGGCGCTCGTTCCTGTTGTGGTCACCGACAACGGCATCATGAGTGGTCTCGTCATTGCCGCCATCCTGTTCATGGCGCTGATGGGGCTCGACGTGCTGATGGGCTATGCCGGCCAGGTCAGCCTCGGCCAGGCCGGCTTCATGGCGATTGGCGGTTACACCTCCGGCTATCTTGCGATCAACACCGACATTGCGCCGGTGCTTTCGATCCTTGCCGGCATCGGCGTGTCGCTCGCCTGCGCGCTCGTGCTGTCGGTGGTGACGCTGCGCCTGCGCGGGCTTTATCTCGCGCTGGCGACGCTGGCTTTCGGCCTGCTCATCGATTCCTGCGCGGTCGGCTTTATCGACATCACGGGCGGGCCGTCCGGGCTGGTCGGAATCCCTTCCTTCTCGGTCGGCGGTTTCACCTTCGCAAACCCCCGCGCGATGTATTACCTGGTGCTGGCGCTCGATATGATCATCCTGGTCGGACTCTTCGGCGCGCTGCGATCCGGCTTTGGCCGCGCGCTGAAGGCGATCCGTTCCGACCAGATGGCGGCCGCCGCGCTCGGCATCAACACCCTGCGCTACAAGCTGGCAGCCTTCCTGATCAGCGTGACGCTGGCCTCGCTCGCCGGCAGCCTCTACGCCTTCTTCTTCAATTTTCTCGCGCCTGAGATGGTCGGCACCTCGCGCTCGCTGGAGCTGGTGGCGATGCTGATCATCGGCGGCGAAAGCACGCTGGCCGGCGGCCTGTTCGGCGCGCTGCTTTTAACGCTGCTGCCGGTGATCTTTGCGCCGCTCGCGATCTACAAGACCTTTGCGTCGGGCGCGCTCCTGGTCGCAAGCTTCCTGCATCTGCCGCAGGGGATTTATGGCTTGCTGATCCAGCTCGCGACGCGGCTCGGCCGCACACGCGGCAATGCGCCGGCGAAGCTCAGCGCCGTTCGCGACCGGGTGCAAGCGTCATGACTGCGATTCTCGCCGAGGCCAAGACAGGCGATGACGTGATCCTCAGCGTGCGCGGGCTTGCCAAGAGTTTTGGCGGGCTCAGAGCCATCAACGACGTGTCATTCGACGTGCGCCCGGGCGAGGTCACCGCGCTGATCGGCCCGAACGGTGCCGGCAAGACCACGGTCTTCAACCTCGTCACCAACATCATGGCACGCGATGCAGGAAAGGTGGTGTTCGCGGGACGCGATCTCGCCAAGCTGTCTCCGGTCAGGATCGCAAATCTGGGCCTGGTCCGCACCTTCCAGTCGGCGCGGGTGTTTCCGGGCATGACGGCGCTGGAAAACGTGATGGTTGGCGGTCATCGCCTTGGCCGTCATTCGTTTTATAGCCAGGCGCTGTGGCGTGGCGCCGCGCGAGACGAGGAGCGCCGCATGCGCCGGCGCGCCGCGGATATGCTCAAGCTGGTTGGCTTGTCGAGCTTTTCCGAAACCCACGCAACCGAACTGCCGATGGGCGCGCAGAAGCTGCTTGAAATCGTACGCGCGCTGATGGCCGAGCCGAAACTGCTCTGTCTCGACGAGCCGGCGGCGGGCCTCAACGACACCGAAACGCAGGAGCTGGCGAATCTGTTGCGCGCGATTCGCAGCCTCGGCATCCCCGTGCTGGTCGTCGAGCACAACATGTCGCTGGTGATGAATGTCGCCGATCGCGTGGTCGTGATCGATTCCGGCGCGATCATCGCGACCGGCACGCCGGCGCAGGTGCAAGGCAACAGCCGCGTGGTTGAGGCATATCTGGGACGCGAAGACCATGCCGCTTCTTGAACTCAGATCGCTCGCGATCGGCTACGGCCGTCACCGCGTGCTGGAGGATATCAACCTCACGCTTGAGCGCGGCGAGATCGTCACGCTGCTCGGCGCCAACGGCGCCGGCAAGTCGACGCTGGCGAAAGCCGTTTCAGGATTGCTGCGCCCGCAGGCCGGCCAGATCCTGCTTGACGGCGAGGCGATTGAAGCGCTGCCGCCCGCCGAACGGCTGCGGCGGGGCATCGCCCATGTGCCGGAGGGACGGCAGATCTTTTCCGGCATGACGGTTGCGGAAAATCTCATCCTCGGCGGCTATGCGGTGGCGGAGACCGATGCCGCTGCGCAGCTCGAAGCCGTGTGGGCGCTGTTTCCGGTGTTGCGCGAGCGCATGAACGACATCGCCGGCAATTTCTCCGGCGGGCAACAACAAATGCTGGCGATCGGGCGCGGGCTGATGGCCAAGCCGAGAATTCTGGTGCTGGACGAGCCCTCGCTTGGCGTTGCGCCGTTATTGGTCGCGGAGATCTTCCGCCTGATCGTGGCGCTGCGCGATCAAGGCATCACGATCTTGCTCGCCGAGCAAAATGCGAAGGCAGCGCTGTCGATCGCCGACCGCGGCTATGTGTTCGAGAATGGCCGTATCACGCTATCGGGCGCAGCGAAGGACCTGCTGAACTCGCGGGAAGTCGCCGAGCGCTATCTCGGCATGAGCGGAACGACGGAAACGTCCGGAGCTGCGGTCGCCGTGCTGGCGGCGGAATTGCGCGGGGTGATGTTTGGGGGGAAGGCGGATGCGCAGTCGTGAGGCGGTTATCCGTCGTCATTCCGAGGCGAGCCCGCAGGGCAGAACCCGGAATCCATTTCTCCCATGGGGCGTGTGGCACGAAGGAGTCCGGGCTCACTCGCTTGCGCTCGTGCCCCGGAATGACGGCCGGGAGATTCTGCCGGCGGCTCGATCCAAGGAGTGAGTCATGGCACTGATCCGTATCGAGCCGAAACTGGATGCGCCATCCGGCCTTTATTACGTCGAGATTTTCCATCCCGCCGAAGCCGAGCAGCCTTTCGTGACCACCGAGCCGCGCTACAAGACCGCCGCCGCCGCCGAAAACGACCTGATCGCGATCATCGCGACGCGGGCCAACAGCGCGCGCTGTTGAGGCGCCTCGTACCTGGCCCAATTTCCGCCGTCATTCCGGGATGCGCCGTCAGGCGCAGGCCCGGAATCCATCGTGCGGCATATCGTGAGGAGAAATAGACTCCGGCCTCGATACCGCGCGCCTCGCAGTGACGAGCCTGACGGAGATTATTCGCTTCGTTCCGGATGACGCGGGGCTAGACCTGCCAGCTCAGCCCCACCTCTTGCCCTGTCTGCGCCGACTGCAGCATCGCGAGACAAACTTCCAGCGTCGCCAGCCCCCATTCGCCGGAGTGCAGCGGCGCCGCGCCCAGTATCGCTGCCGCATGGAGTTCGTCGACGACTTCGGCGCGCGGGATGTTCGGCGAGGGAAGTTCGTCCAGATGGCGCGTCTTGTCACCGTAAACCATGACCCCATGGGGCAGCGGGCGCAGGTCGGCGCGTTCGCAGCTCACCACGACCAGCCCGAAATGATTGTAGGCGAGTTCGCCGTCGATTTGAAATGCGTCGCGGCCGGCGGAGCCATAGGCGCGGGCGTTCTTCATCGCGATCTCCTGGGTCACGCTCGCTGCTTTTTTCAGGTTCGCGCGGGCACGGCCGTACGACGCCTCGCCATCGCGGCCCTGGCCGAGTTCGCCCCACCAGCCCATGAACTCGTCGGTGTCGAAATGGGCATAGCCGCTATAGCTCAGCGAGGCGAAGCTCCCGTTCTCGAACCTGATCTGCGCGGCATAAGCGCCCTCGGTATTGCGCGCGGCGTCCCAGTTGCCGGTGAACGCACGCACTGAAACCGCTTTCGCGCCCGCAAGCAGGCGGACGATATCGATCTGATGCGCAGCCTGGCTGAATACGACGCCGCCGCCCTGTCTGGTGTCGAGCTCTTCCGGCCGGCGCGGACGATAGAGAAAATCGGTGAAGTTGAGTGCGTTGATCATCCGGACAGGACCATAGGCGCCGCTGCGAATCATTGCGCGCGCCCTCAAATAGGGCTGATCGAAACTGTGACTGTGCCCGACCAGCAGCTTGACGTTCGCCGCTTTCGCCGCCGCGATCATCTCGCGGCATTCGTCGACCGTGATGGCCATCGGCTTTTCGACCAGGACATGCTTGCCGTGCCGGGCCGCACTCTTCACGTGTTCGACGTGGAATTGATGCGGGGACGCGACGTAGACCGCCGCGACAGCCGGGTCGGCGCATAGTGCTTCGGCGTCTTCAAAGACCTTCGCGTTGAATTCCATCGCAAAGCGCTCGCGGGCCTCGGTGCGCGGATCGCTGGCGGCCACAAGCGCAATGCGCGGGTCGGCCGCAAAGGTCGGCAGCATCAGCGTGAACGCGCGGCCGAGACCGATGACGCCGAGATTGATCGGTGAGGTCATAGGGACGCCGATCTGTCTTTACCTCGCCCCGTTTGCGGGGAGAGATCGCGGCGCGAAGCGTGGCAAAGTCGGGCGGGTGAGGGCGAGGCTCGCTTGCTCACCTGAACCTCTCGCCCCGACCCTCTCCCTGCAAGCCGGGAGAGGGAGACAATTCAGGCCCATTGCCATCGTCCATCCCTCAAATATCCAGCGTCAGTGTCGCCGATTTCGCGCGGCTGACGCAAATCATGATCTCACGTTTTTTCTCATCGTCCGAGAGCACGAGATCGCGATGGTCCGGCTCGCCGTCGGTGAAGCGGCAACGGCAGGTGCCGCAGGTGCCGCTTTCGCAGGAACTGGCCAGCATATGCCCATTCCGTCGCAACGTATCCAGGATCGAGACATTCGCGGCCACTTCGTAGGCCGTGCCGCTCTTGGCGAGCCTGACCTCGAACGGCCTGTCGTCGGCATGCGGGGCCGACGCGCCGACAAAATCCTCGAAATGCACCGCCGAATCCGGCCAGTGCCCGGTCATGTCGCGCACTGCGTCCATCAGGCCGCGCGGGCCGCAGCAGTAAAGATGCGCGCCGCGCTGCTGTTCCAGCACCGGCCAGAGATCATAGCCCTGATCGGGATCGCCATTGTCGTGATGCAGTACGACCTTCCCCTCGTAGGCATGGGAAGAAAACTCCTCGCGGAACGCCATCACTGCGGGCGTACGCGCGAAATAGTACAGCGTGAAATTCGTCTTGCCCTGGCGAACGCAGTGCAGAATCATGGCGCGGATCGGCGTAATGCCGATTCCCCCCGCAATGAAGATCAGGCGCTTCGGCTCGGCTTTCGCCATTTCGAAATCGTTCGCGGGCGGCTCGACGGCAACTCTGTCGCCCTGCCTGATATCCCTCGTGAAGCTCAACGAGCCGCCGCGCCCGGTGGTTTCCTGTTTCACCGCGATCAGGTAGCGGTTGCGCTCGGCCGGATCGTTGCAGAGCGAATAGCGTCGCTTCTGGCCCGATGGCGCGGTCACCGTGATGTGCGAGCCGGGCGTAAACGGCGGCAACTCGCTGTCATCGTCGGCGCGCAGCTCGAACAGGAAGACGCCGTCGGCGATTTCCGACTTCTGTCGGACCGTCAAACTCAATTCCCGCAGCTCGGGGGCGAGCGTCATGCCATCTCCGGTGAATTTGTCCAAAATACTTAGTTCACTAAGTAAATAGCGCAACCTTTCCCCCGATAACACCCCCTTAATAAGGCGATGGTGACATGGGCGCCGTCCCACGACCTGTTCTTTAGGGCAGGTTTGCGCAGGTCTTGCGAATGTGCAATCACGGCCGGGGGCCCGATTCCGAAGTCCGTAGCATTTTTCGGAGCCACGTTTCGAACTTCGGAATCGAGACACTAGCGGACTGCGAACTTATTTATCTAGTGTGGCTTTGGTTCAGACGTCTGCATGGCGAACTCGCGGCAGGAATGATGCGGCCTTCTGAACCGGCCACACCGGTGGGAGGGGGGCGTCGTGACCAGCGTGAAGAAAGCCACTGGCAAAAAGACCGGCAAGCCGGCCACGCGGAGCGCGTCCGCCGCCGACGCCGTTTTGCCCTTTGCCGAAAGTGTCGGTTACCAGATCCGGGCCACCCACCGCCTGCTTCAGCGCTTCCTCCAGGTCAAGATCGAGCCGCACGGCATCACGCTCGGCATGTGGTACTTCCTGCGCGCGCTCTGGCACGAGGACGGCCTGACGCAGCGTGAGCTGTCGAACCGGGTCGGCACCATGGAGCCGACCACGCTGAGCGCGATGTTGATCATGGAAAAGAACGGCCTGGTTCGGCGGGTCCGTAACCCCGACGATCGCCGGAAATGGCATATTCATCTCACGCCAAAGGGGCGGGCGCTGAAGGTCAAGCTGTTGCCGCTCGCCCGCGAAGTCGTCGATACTGCAGTGCAAAATCTTTCCCGCGCCGACGTCACACAACTGTTGAATGGGCTTGCCGAGGTACAGAAGAGCCTCTCCGCCACGCTCGAACGCCTTGAGGAGGCCGCGGAGTAACAGCGTTACGCCTTCATCATGAGGAGCGCCGCTCGGCGCGTCCCGAACCATGCGGCCTCATCGTTCGAGCCGTCGCTTGTGCGGCTCCTCGGGATGATGGGAAGGCGATAGTTTTTATTCCACGAAAAACGTGTTGCCGGGTGCATGCGTGGCAGTCCGGAAAGAACGACCCAGGCCTATGGGCATTGTTTTGCGCCGCCGGTATGCTCCGCCCCCGCCTGCCTGATGGAGGAACGCATATGGCAAAACTCAACATCAATGGCACGGTGAGGGAAGTCTCGGCGGAGGCCGACACGCCCTTGCTGTGGGTTCTCAGAGAACATGTCGGTCTCACGGGCACCAAGTATGGCTGCGGTATCGCCCAGTGCGGCGCCTGCTCGGTTCACTTCAACGGCGAAGTCCAGCGTTCCTGCCAGATCCCGCTCGGGCAGATCACCGAGGCCGACAAGATCGTCACCATCGAGGGACTGTCGGAAGGCCGCTCGCATCCGGTACAGCGGGCCTGGGCTGCGGTCGACGTACCGCAATGCGGCTACTGCCAATCCGGCCAGATCATGGCGGCCGCCGCGCTGCTCGCGCAAAATCCGAAGCCGGCCGATCATGATATCGATGCCGCGATGACCAACATTTGTCGCTGCGGCACCTATCAGCGCATCCGCGAGGCCGTGCACATGGCGGCCGATATCGGAACCACCGGGAAGAGGGGTTAATCATGAACCGTCCTGTTCTCGAAAAGAATCTCAAACTTTCGCGCCGCGATTTCATCGTTGGCTCGGCTGCGATCGCCAACGGCGGCCTGGCGCTGGGTATGCGCGTGCCGTTCGATGCGGCGCACGCGGACACCTCCGCTTCCGCCAGTCAGGTCAACATCTGGGTCGCGATCAAGCCGGATGACACCTGCGTCATTCGTATCGCGCGTTCGGAAATGGGGCAGGGCACGCTCACCGGTCTCGCGCAACTCGTCGCCGAAGAACTCGAATGCGACTGGAGCAAGGTGACGACGGAAGGTGTGACCCCCGGCCAGAATCTTGCCGCGAAGCGTGCCTGGGGTGAAATGGGCACCGGCGGCAGCCGCGGCATCCGCACCTCGCAGGATTACGTCCGCCGCGGCGGCGCGGCCGCGCGGATCATGCTGATGCAGGCCGCAGCCAACCAGTGGAACGTGGCGGCCAGCGAACTCACCTTTTCCAAGGGCGTTATCAGCCATGCCGCGAGCAATCGCTCGGTGCGCTATGGCCAGGTCGCCGCCGCCGCCGCCCAGCTGACGCCCCCCGATCCCAAGAGCATCACGCTCAAGGATCCCAAGAACTGGACCATCGCTGGCCAGCCGTTGAAGCGGCTCGACACGGCCGACAAGCTCGACGGCAGCAAGATCTTTGCCATAGACCTCAAGCTGCCGGGCATGCTGTGCGCGGCGATCAAGGACTGTCCGGTCTATGGCGGCAAGCTCACGAGCTTCGACGAGAGCAAGGTGGTCGGCATGCCCGGCGTCAAGAAGGTGGTGCGGGTAAAGGACACGGCGGTCGCCGTTGTCGCCGACACCTGGTGGCGGGCGAAGAAGGCACTCGACGCGCTGCCGATCGTCTGGGACGAAGGGCCGAACGCTGCCGCGTCCAGCGCAACGATTGCCGAGATGCTGAAGGACGGCCTGGGAGCTTCCACAACCAACGGCGATCGCCACAATGGCGACGCCCTCAAGGCGATCGCGGAAGCGCCAAAGAAGGTGGAGGCGGTCTACTCGACGCCGTTCCTTGCGCACGCGCCGATGGAAATGATGAACTGCACGGTGAAGCTGTCGGCCGACCGCGCCGATGCCTGGGTGCCGACGCAGAATCTGGAGGCCTCGCTCGCCGCGCTGTCGGAAACCTCGGGCATTCCGCTCAACAAATGCGAAATCCACCGTCATGATCTCGGCGGCGGTTTTGGCCGCCGCGGCGGCACGCAGGACTATGTTCACCAGGCGGTGGAGATCGCCAAATCCTTTCCCGACACGCCGATCAAGCTGATCTGGAGCCGCGAGGAGGATCAGGCGCACGATTTCTATCGTCCGATCTCGCAATGCAGGCTGTCGGCCGGTCTCGATAACGATGGCAACCTTCTTGGCCTGCACGTTCGCATCTCCGGCCAGTCGATCAACGCGCTGCTCAATCAAAAAGGCATCGTCGGCGGCAGGGACATGCGGCAGTTGCAGGGCTATTACGAGACGCCCGGCGATGCGCAACTGGGCTACGACGTGCCGAACCTCCTGATCGAGTATGTCATGCGCAACAGCCATGTACCGGTCGGCCCGTGGCGCGGCGTCAATACCAACCAGAACGCCGTCTACATGGAATGCTTCATGGACGAAGTGGCGCGGGCGGCGGGCAAGGATGCGCTCGAATTCCGCCGCGCGCTGATGAAAAACCATCCGAAGCATCTCGCCGTTCTCAATGCCGCGGCCGAGAAAGGCGACTGGGGCAAGCCCTTGCCTCCCGGCATCCATCGCGGCCTCGCCCAGTTCATGGGCTACGGCAGCTACTCGGCGGCGGTGTCCGAAGTCTCTGTCAGCCCGCAAGGCAAGCTGAAAGTTCATCGCATCGTCCTGGCGGTGAATTGTGGCCACATGGTCAACCCGGGCCAGATCGAGGCACAGGCGCAAGGCTCGGTCGCCTATGGCCTGACGGCGGCGCTCTACGGCGAAATGCCGGTCGACAAAGGCCGTATGACCAATCTCAACTTCGACACCTATGAAATCATGCGGCTCGCCGAGATGCCGAAAGTCGAGGTGGTATTGGTGCCGACCTACGACTTCTGGGGCGGCGTGGGCGAACCGACCATCTGCGTGGTGACCCCCTCGGTGATGAACGCGATCTATGCTGCGACCGGCAAGCCCGTGCGCAGCCTGCCGCTCAAGAACGTCAAGCTGGTATAGCGCCTGTTGAGTGGCGGAATTAAGCCGTGGCGTAAGGGTGCTCCCTCGGGTGACCTCATGGAGGCGCCGCGTCAAGTGACGCGGCTCCTCACCTTGGGGGGCTCAATCAGGCCACAAATGATGACCTCGTCCTGAGCAGCGCGCGCATTTGCCCGCATCCCGAAGAATGGACGGAGGGGTGTGCGGGTAAACCTATATGCGATGCCATTGCCGCACGCGGGGCGAGACGAAAACACAAAACGCCCGCGTGCCCCGAAAGGGAGCCCGCGGGCGAGTTTGTTTCGATCAGCTAGCTTTTTTCAGCAACGCGTTCAGTAGTCGTGATGGATGACGGTCTTGCTCCGGGTGCCGTCGGCGTGGTCCTTCTTGACCACCGTCGTCTGGCCGTCCGGCCCATCCTTCTTGATCACCGTCTTTCGCTCGGCGGCAACGGGCGGGGCTTGACCCACGGTCACGCCGACCGCCGGATGGTGCACAATCACTTCGTCGGCGAGTGCCGGCGCTGCCAGCGCGCATGTCGCCGCCGCAATCAGCAATACTTTCTTCATTTGATCCTCCTGACGATCGAATGCAGGTTTAAACGTCGGGAGGCGGACGGCGTTCGCCGTTTCCTGCAAAAAATTGTTGCGGATCGGGAAAGTTTCCCGGGAACGTTCGCGCGGTGTGCTGTTTGACTGTGGTTGTCATTTTATGTGCAGCCGTCGTGATGCCGTTAACCAGCAACGCTGGAATGCGACAGCGTGAATCCTTTCTCCCCGCGAATGCGTTGATCCCGCCATAGTTGAACCATCACCCTGTGGAACAGCAGGAGAGGCCCGTGACCTGTCGGGCCGTTGTCGTGTGAGTGCCGGGGCGCTGCATGTCTGACAAAGTCGAACTTGTGTTGCGGAGGATTGGCCAATCCTTGCGCCCGATCGATGAGGCGCCGAAGGACGGCCGGTGGATTCTGGCCAAGTCCGCCGACGGCTTTGTGGTCTGCCATTGGGACCGCGATCCGCCCGGTCTTGCCGGTCCGACCTGGACCGAGGCCAACGATGCCTCGCGCGGTTACCTCGATGATTATTTCGAAGGCTGGATCGATCCGGCGGAACTCAGGCTGTGGGATTACGCTACGCTTGCCGATCTCCTGATCGCCTTTGTCGACGATGCGCACGCACGCGGTGATGAACGTGCGCTCGGCATCTTGCGCGGCCGCGCCAGGCTGGTACCGCCGACCTGAACTCCCTGCACCACAAGCGGCGAATTCGACCAGCGATTTCAGACCGAACTGCGCGAAGGTGGGTGCTGCGACCGAGAACGAACTTCGGAAAGCGGACGCTCGCTCGATCGTTTGCGCCTTACGCGCCGGTCACGACGATGTGACATCCGCAGGCACGATGTTGTGAATCATGCGCTCAGCCGAAACAGGCGAGTGTTCCCATCCATGGACCGGGCGGGATATGCTATTTGCTTCGGCGACAAGCTCGTTTTCGCAGGGCCGGTTGTCGTTCAGCATTCGCATCCGGCATTCGTATCCAGCCTGGGGAGTTTGATCGATGTCACTTGATCGCATCAGCAAGTATGCACCCGAGATGCTCAGCATCGCCCGCGTCGTCATCGGGCTTCTGTTTCTCGAGCACGGCACCTCAAAGCTGCTCAACTTTCCCCATGGACCGGTGCAGCCGGCAATGGGGTCGCTCATCTGGTTTCAGGGCATCATCGAGATCGTCGGCGGTGTCCTGTTTGCCATCGGCTTCCTGACCCGTCCGGTCGCCTTCATTCTCGCCGGCGACATGGCGGTCGCCTATTTCATGGTGCATGCGAAAAAGAGTTTCTTCCCCATGCTCAATGGCGGCGATGCCGCCATCCTCTATTGTTTCGTGTTCCTGATCTATTTCGTCGCGGGACCCGGCCGCTGGGCCGCGGATGGATCGGGGAAGTAGGTCTGCTTGGTCATCCCGCGAAAGGCGGGGATCCATGACCACAGACCTATCGGGACGTAAAGCAGCAACCAGCTTGCTGAGTTAATGCGCGCTGCTTGCAAAAAACCTTACGTGCTCAGCCGCGGCAGCAGCTTCACCGCGTTGCCGCGCTCGATATCGTTCAACTGCGCGTCGGAGAATAGGCCGCAGCTTCGCAGGCCCTTCACATGATCGATGCCCGTGCGGTAGGGGAAATCCGTGCCGAACAGGATTTGCGAAGTCGGGATAATCGCCGTCAGCGCCGACATCGACGCCTTGTTCGCGGTTTGCGCGGTGTCGTAATAGAAGCGCGTGAGTTCGGCCAGCGCGCCATCCGGCACCGCCGGCTTGAACTGCGGGTCGATCTTCGGCTGACCGATGAACCGCTCGATCAGGAACGGCATGGTGCCGCCGGCATGCGAGAAGATCCACTTGATGTCGCGGAATTTCTGCGCATTGCCGGAGAAGACGATGTCGCCGATCGTGCGCGTGGTGTCGGTGCCCCATTCGACCAGCGTCGGCGGTTCGGTCTTCAAGAGGTTGACGCAGCAATCGGCGGTCGTCGGATGGGTATAGACGACGCATTTGCGCCGGTTGAGCTCTTCCATGACCGGCAGGAACGACGGATGGCCGAGCCACTTGTCATGATAGCTGGTGAGCAGCCCGATGCCGTCGAGTTTGAGCTTGTCGAGCGCGTATTCGATTTCCTTCAGGGCCCCCTCGGTGTCGGTGAGCGGGATCATCGCGAACGAGCCGAAGCGGCCGGGGTGATCTGATATCAGCTTCGCGGCATATTCGTTGCTCTCGCGGCAAAGCTTGCGGGCGGTCTCCCCCGAAGTGAAGTTCACGCCGGGCTGCGTAACTGACAGCATGGACACCTGGATGCCCGCGGCATCCATGTCGGCGAGCGACTTTTCCGGCGTCCACTTGATTTGCGGCGGGCTGCCGAGATGATTTTCGACGACGGCCTGGATGTAGGTCGGCGGCGACAAATGATGGTGAACATCGATGCGATAGGACTTTTGGCTCGCGGCCTGTGCGAAGGCTCGCGAGCCGCCAAATCCCGAGCCAAGGCCCGTTACGGCCGCGGCCGCCGCGCCTGCAACTCCCGCCAGGACAGAGCGCCGGCTCAAGCCGCCTGACGTCAGCGACAGCGTGTCGCCGCATCCGCAGGCGCAACCGCGCATCGAGAAGGCGGATTTGCCGCTCGGCTGGCGGCGCAGGTGCTGGCTCATGACGTCCCCCATTTTGTAGGTCCATTGCAGGACTTCTTCATTCGGTGCCGCCGATCTGGAGTCCCTGCACCACAAGCGGCGAATTCGATGATGGACTTCAGATCGGCGGCACCAGAATCAACAAGTTTGCTGGTGCCCATGACTTTCCGAAGTTCCTGAAAGCGGTTGCTGCGATGGAGCACGAAGTTCGGAAAAGTGGGCACTAGACGGCGACACCTTAGCGTTGTTGGTGTGCCAGACAATAGGCGTTCGATCTCGCATCGTTCGCGTCGAAATTCCTTCTGAAAACCGGTTTTGCAGTGCGAACGCGCTGCACAACAATCAAGCGCACCGTCCCTCGTGCGGCACCGGGCAACCTTGCTGCGTTGCAACGCGCGCCGGGTCAAAGGATAGTGATCCCTTGTCGCCGCGACAAAACGCAACAGACGCTCGACACGAAATCTGCTAGGTTTGCGGCGTTACTTGGCTTCACAAGGGAGTGGAGTTCATGAACAAGCTCGTTGAAATTCGCAGTCAGGAGCAGTTTTGCCGGGAGCGCGCGTCGCGCGATTGCGAGCGAAAATCTTTCTGGCTTGCGGAAGCCGAAGCGTGGGAGCAGCGCGCGCTGGACGAGATCGCGTTTCACTTCCGGGAGTGCAATATCGTGGACGATAGTCCGCCATTATACGCGGCATAAATCTGTCGTCAGATTCGTTTTCCATCGCGGGCGGCCGAAAGGTCGCCCGCGATGCGTTTGGGCGGCACGCGCAAGTCACGTCGATGCGTCCCGCGGGCGCCGTAGGAACCTTCGCTGCAGGGTGGGATTTTGCTCTCGGTTGGTGGCCCTCTTCGTCGGAGAAACAAGATGAACTATATCAAACTCGCAGGCCTGCTGCCGCTCGCGGGCCTGCTGGCGTTCGGGGCAGCCCATGCGCAAGGAGACGCATCGCAGCAACCGCCGTCGGGCAGGGATCAACAGTTCCTGACCTACGCTGCGGAAGACAACCAGGCGGAAATCCAGCTGTGCCTGATTGCGGAAAAACGCGCCGTTGATCCCGCGCTCAACGCCTTTGCTCGCCTGATGGTCGATGACCATGTCCAGGTGGAAAGCCGATTGGCCGCACTCGGTGCCGAATTGCATGCCAAGCTCTCGGATGCCATCGGCAAGGACGGGCAGGAGACCATGTCGAAGCTGACGCCCCTGAGCGGCCGTGAATTCGAGCAGAAATTCATCGAGGCGCAAATCAAGGACCACTCGAACGATATCGACAAGTACTCACAGGAGGCGCGCGAGACGCAGAATCAGCGCATACGGCAATATGCGAGCGAGACGATCCCGTTGCTGCAGCAGCATCTGGCGCTGGCGCGCGCGGTCAAGACGCAGCTCGGCGGCCAGACCGTCGGCAAATCCGGCAAGCCGTAACCATCCGGCCGAAGGCCGCCGTCGCTTGGGTTCTTGCGCGCGTCCTCGAATCACGACCTGGCCAGGACGCGACCTGCCGCTCGCGCTTTAACCGGCCCGCATCCATGTTCAGTGAACCTCACCCCTAGACCTCCCCCTTCAGGGGGAGGCCGGGTTCTGCTAAGCCACGTCCGTGACCACAAAAATAAAAGCCGGAGTGGGAAGGACGAAGCGGGATGGCGGTGATGGGCGAGGGTGTCCCGGGCGGTCTTTCCGCCTCCGGCGCGGCAAGCGCGGACGCAGCCGATGCGGCGATGCAAAGCGCGGTGCACAAGGCCGCGCTTCGGTTCGTGCCGCTGCTCACCATCGCCTATCTCTTCAATTATCTCGACCGCACCAGCCTCGGCTTTGCCGCGCTGACCATGAACAAGCAGCTCGGCGTCTCGCCGTCGCAGTTCGGGCTCGCCGCAGGCATCTTCTTCCTCGGCTATTCGACGTTCGAGATCCCGAGCAACCTCTTGCTCTATCGCGTTGGCGCGCGGCGCTGGCTGGCGCGCATCATGATCAGCTGGGGGCTGGTATCGGCAGCAAACGCCTTCGTGGTCGGGCCGCACAGTTTTTACGGCGTGCGGCTGCTGCTCGGGATCATGGAGGCCGGCTTCTTTCCCGGCGTGACGTTCTTTCTCGCCGCCTGGTTTCCGGCACAATACCGCACGCGGATGCTGGCCTGGTTTCTGGTCGGCATTCCCCTGTCCTCGCTGATCGGCGCGCCCGTCTGCGGCCAGCTGTTGCAAATGGACGGCATCTGGGGCCTTGCCGGCTGGCAATGGCTGTTTCTCCTGGTCAGCCTGCCCTGCGTGCCCCTCGGCATTGCTACCTTTTTTCTGCTCGCCGACCGGCCGCAGACGGCGTCATGGCTCACGGCGCAAGAGCGCGATGCGCTCAACGGCGTGCTGGCGTCCGAGGTGCGGGAACGGCCGCATGTCTCGCTGCTGGCGGCTCTCAAGGATC
The DNA here is from genome assembly GCF_027451485.1 of Bradyrhizobium sp. GTDB lineage: Bacteria > Pseudomonadota > Alphaproteobacteria > Rhizobiales > Xanthobacteraceae > Bradyrhizobium. The sequence continues at coordinate 2,142 of NZ_DAIDJE010000130.1, read as the reverse complement.
CGCGCGTCTTGATCTGCACCGCGATCCAGTTCGGCTTTACCCTCGGCTCCTACGGCATCGGCATCTGGTTGCCGCTGATGCTGAAGGAATATCACCTCGCCAATACCTCGATCGGCTGGATCGCCGCCATTCCCTATCTCTTCGCCACCATCGGCATGATCCTCTGGGCGTTTCATGTCGACAAGAAAGGCAGGCGCATCGCCAATCTGGCGATCACCTGCCTGCTTGGCGGCGTCGGCCTGTTGCTGCCGATCCTGTCCCACTCGCTGATGTCGGCGGTGATCGGTTTCAGCCTCGCGCTGATCGGTGTCACCGCGGCGCGCGCGATTTTCTGGACCATCCCGACCCGCTTCCTCACCGGCGTCGCGGCCGCGGGCGGGCTCGCTTTCATCAACTCCCTCGCTACCGTCGGCGGCTTTGTCGGTCCTTCGATGATGGGATGGCTGAAGCAGTATTCCGGCTCCTACATCATCGGCCTGCTGGCGGTTGCTGCGATCCTGCTTGCGGCAACGCTGGCTTCGCTGTCGCTGAAACTTTTCATTTCGCGCGAATAGGGCCGCGCGAAATCGCGGGCCGACGTCCCGCCTTCATGCAGGTTCATGCAAAAAAGGCCCGCTTTCCGGGCGGGCCTTTTTCAATCTGACGTTCAGTCGCCAAACAGCGGCTACTTCCTCATGCTCCTGCGGAAGTCATCGAACTTGCGCTTCTGCTTGTCGTCCAGGCTGTTGTAGAAGGCGAGCAGCTTCGGGTTTTCCGCCTTCATGGCATCCAGCCGCGCCTCCAGGAAGTTCTGGCGGAAGTTCAGCCGGTCCTCGAAGGACGACAGGTCGGGCTGCTTGCTGCAAAGCTTCGATTTCGTGTCCTCGATCGATTTCAGCCGCGTCTGCTGAAAGTCGTCATAGGCGGCCTGCTGCGCGGAGGTCAGCTTGAGCTGTGCGGTCAGCCGTTCGCCGATCTTGTGATGGCGCGCCTCGTTGTTCTCCTTGGAGCAAAGCCGCGCGAACAATTCGCTCTGATGGCTGTTTCCGGCCGCTTGCGCCTGCCAGGAGGTCCCGCCGAGCAGGGTGGCCGCCACGATCAGCGCTGACAGTTTTGTCTTTCTCATCTGATGCTCCCAGGATGGATGGTTGCCGGCGACCTTCATTTCAAGATCGCAACTTGAAGGAATGATTTGGTCTCGTATCGAACGAGACAGCTGCCGTTATCTGTGACCCCCAGCCATGTGGCCCCCACCCATGTGGCCGCCGCCGTGCGCCATGGCCCCGCCGTGGAAGCCGTGCCCGCCGTGATAACCGCCACCGTGAAAGCCGCGGCCGCGATAATATCCGCCGCCGCCATAGACCGGGCCTCCATAGACCGGACCGCCGTAGTAGCCGGGGCCGCCATAGAAGCCGTCGCCGTAACCGCCGTCATCGTCGCAGTCGTTGTAATAGCAACCGCCGCCCATCGAGCCGGCGATCGCACCGCCGACAATGCCGGCGATCGCGCCTCCGATGATCGCGCCCGCGGCATCGCCGTCGTACTGGACTTTCTGGATGTCCGCGGCGGCTTCGATCCGCTGCGGACCGAGCAGTCCCGCCGTGGCCGGAGCTGCCGTGAGGATCAGCGCAATCCCGATGGAAGCGGCACCCCTGATCAGCATCATCCAAATATCCTTTCGCGTCCGATGTCGAATAGCTGGAACTGAGCCGCTTGGAGCGCGGCTGGCGGAATGTGATCGAATCGCCGTCGCAGGTCCATGCGGACGAGAGTAAAGAAAAGTTTAGTTGCACCTGCGCGCTCGCCTCTCTCAAGCCGCCAGCGTCATCGTGGCGGCGGGCCGCATCGGCGAGATACCGCCGAAGCCGGTCCTGACGGGCGTGCAAACGGGCACGAGCAGGCGACAAGGTGAAGATACCCGGCATGTGAGCGTCGTTCACCTGGCGCGGCCGAATTTTCCTGGAGACTGCGCGGCGGCATCCGGCGGACCTCATGGCGGTTGCCATGTTCCCTCAGACGGTCGCTGCCGCGCGAGGCGACGGTCGACGAGGGGGCGCCTGAAGAGGATTCTGGCGGAGAGACCGGCAGTGGGGCGGGGTTACACCGCCTCGTGCTTCCGCAGATCGTGCGCATGGTCGAAACATGCCGCCTGAAGGTCGGCGC
>NZ_DAIDJE010000129.1 GCF_027451485.1 Bradyrhizobium sp. | reverse complement strand
GCGCCGAAATACCAGCTGACTTCACCGCCTTCGATCTCGACCGTCAGCGAATGGAAAACGACGTAAATCCCGGCGAGCACAATCAGCATGGCAATCAGGGTCGCCGGCTGGCCGGTTATTCGCCATGCGATGACAGCTCCGAGGATGCCGATAGTCGCGCAGGCTGCGAGAATGGTGGTTCCGGACTGAGTGTGGCGATAGGGCATGCTCGTGCTCAACCCCCTTTAAAAGCAAATGCTTCGCTGCACGTCTTGATGCAGCGAAGCAATTGAGGTCACGCGCCGGCGGATGGGATCAGTCGGCCAGCGGGTCCGGGCGCATCTGCACCTTGAACACGCGCGGCTTGGCATCCTTGCCACCTTCGCTGTGGAAGTAGGCGCGCGTGCCAGTCGTGGTCCACAGCCCGCGGCCTTTCCAACCCCCATTCGGATCGTCAATTCGTCCATCGACGTTCTTGGCGAAGAAGCCGAGCGGGTAGGGAATACGCAGGTCGACAAACTTGCCGTTGACCAAAGCGAGCAGGGATTCGCTGCCATTGGCCATGGCGATTGGCACGTCCTTGCCGAGGCCGAGCGTGTTGTGAACGTCTACCCAGATATAATAAGCGTGGTTGGCGCTGCCTTGCGGGTCGTTGACTCCCTTGAATTGCGGTCCGGGCATCCGGTACAGCGTCCAGCCCTCGAAGCACTGCGCGCCGGTCGCCGCGTTCGGCCCTTCGAGCTTTTCCTTGCACTTGGAACGGTCGAAGCTCGCCATTTGTCCGCTCGAGAGCACGGTCCAGGCCACGCCCTTGGAGTCGACATCCACGCCGCGCGAGCCATAGGTGCCGGGCGGTGACTGGAATATCTCCGAGACGGCAGTGTGGGTCGGATCGCTTCCCGGAATCAGCCGGATCAGGAGCGCAGGCTGCGTGATGCGGGTAAAGCCCGGGCCCATCGCCTGGCCCCAGATCACGTCGCCCTTGACGCTCGGCATGATGCCGTAAAACGCCGCCTTTACCCACTTGTCCTTGCCGGGTTCGATCGGCTTATCCGGACCGACGAAGGCCTCGCGCTTGCCGGTGCCGCTGACGTTGACCACCGTAGGCGTCCAGCCTTGCGACTTCATGGCATCGCCGGTGGCTTCGAACTTCTTGACATCGAGCCAGCCGACCACCCCGCTCATCGGCATGCCCTGGCTGAACCAAAGCTTGTCGTCGGGCGTGAAGACCAGGTGATGCGTGTTGAAGCACGTATCGATCATGGTCCACTTCTGGGTTTTCGGATCGTACATGGATACTTCGCGAGCCGAGTCCTTCTGCGGCGCGACCTGTGCCGAGGGGAGATCCGATCCGGCCTGGCAACTTGCGGGGTCCGGCGCAGGGCGAAGCCTCGCCGTGAACCAGACGCGGCCTTTTTCGTCCATCATCGGATTGTGGATCGAGGTGTGCCCGTCCCAGATTGCCTCGTCGCCCCAGAACACCGACGGACCCATCGGAGCATCCTTGGCGCTCGGCGTCTTCGGATCCATGTACGGTTCATGGATGAGAGACGTCGTGTTCTTGACGGGGTCGAGGACGGGAATGTCGTCGGAGCTTTCTTCCGGCGAGCCGTAGATCTTGCCATTGGCGTTCACGGTCGGGTTGCGCTTGTCGGTCGACACCTCGTCGTGGAGGTACATTCCCCGCTTGCCCCATTCCCATGAGGTGATCACGACGTTGCGCTCGACACCCTTCGGCCGCTCCGGCTTGTCGAAGGGGAGCTCGCCGGCCGCGATGCGGTCGGTCCAGTCGGCAAACATCTTGTAGGCGCGCTGCGGTCCGAGGCGGCCCAGCGTCAGGGCCATGTTGCTCATGGCCTGGCCGGATTGCACGCGGCGCTCCCACATCTCTTCGGAGTTCTTGAACTCGCCGAGTTCTTTCACGTGGGGATGACGAATGTTGTCGCTGCCAAGCGCATGGCAGGACTGGCATGAATTCTTGATGCTGTCGATCCAGGTGGCCTGCGAGTCCATGCTGGCCGGCATGCCGGTCGGGCTCTTGTCGGAACCGGGAAACTCGCTCGTCGCGGGTATCTTGAGCATCGAGTACCAGTACATGCCCGGATAGTATTCGGCCGCGGCCGCCGCGTTCGGTGCCGGCTTTGCTTTCAGATCGACGGTTTTGCCGGGCGTGGCGTCCTGCTTGTCGGAATCGACGAGGCCGTAGCCACGCGCCCAGATTTTGTACTTGGCGGTGGGGAGTTGCGGAATGACGAACTGGCCGGCGTCGTTGGTGACGACCATCTTGGCGTATTTGGTCGGCAGATCTGACGTTTCGGCGATCACCCAGACGCCGGCTTCCGGACCGTGCGGGCCGGTCACCACGCCGCCGATCGCATCGGGCTTGATCGACGGCTCCTTCTGCTGCGCACTGGCCGGACCGCCCCATGCCATCGCGAATGCGGCGATCGCGGCCCCAGTGAGACACGCGTTCGAATGGCGACGAAAAGTCATAGTTCGCTCCCGATTTGTTTTGCTGAATTTCGACGTTTCAGCTTTCCGACAATGTGAAATTTTGCTTTGTATTTAGAATAGCATCCGACGAATGCAGATAGGTGTCAACGTGGTCCCTTGTCGTCGTGTGCTCGCATCTTGGTTGAACTCGCGATTGCGCGCGCCGCTTGCTTAGCTTGCGACCCAGCGCGCTCGACAATACGAATTTCGACATCGCGACAACTTGTTTTCGCGGCGACGTTAATGATGGATCTGAAAAATGGGAAACCGCCGGTTCTTTGATCGCCCGAATGGTTTGACGGTGGCCGAAATCATCAAGCTGACCGGCGCCGAGCCCGTTCAGGCCCCCCCGGCGTCGCTCGTGATCAAAGGCGTCGCGCCGGTCGATCTCGCGGGGCCGACCGACCTGGCGTTTGTCGACGGCAAAAAATTTGCCGGCGCGCTGGCGACGACCCGCGCCGGCGCCTGTCTGATGCCGAAACGCTTTGCGGATCTGGCGCCAGAGGGGCTCCTCGTCCTGCAAACGGAACACCCGTATCGCGCCTTCGTTGCAGTGCACCGGGAACTCTATCCGCAATCGCTACGTCCATCCTCATTGTTTGAAACCGACGGCATTTTCGAGGGCGCGACCATCCATCCAACGGCGAGGCTCGAAAGCGATGTCACCGTCGATCCCGGCGCAGTCATCGGACCGCGGGCCGAAATCGGCGCGGGAAGCCTCATCGCAGCCAATGCCGTGATTGGTCCCGACGTTACGATCGGACGCGGCTGCCGGATCGGGGCCGGCTGCTCGATCACGCATACGCTGATCGGCGATCGCGTGGTGATTCATCCGGGCTGCCGCATCGGTCAGGACGGCTTCGGCTACACCGAAGATGCCGCCCAGCAGAAGATTCCGCAGACCGGCCGCGTCATTATCCAGAACGACGTCGAGATCGGCGCCGGCACAACGATCGACCGCGGCGGCATCAGGGACACCGTGATCGGCGAGGCGAGCAAGATCGACAACCTCTGTCAGATCGGACACAACTGCCAGATCGGCAGGCACTGCATCATTGTCGCGCAATCTGGCTTGAGCGGCAGCGTCACGCTGGAGGATTTTGCCGTGCTTGGCGGTTCGGTCGGCCTCGCGCCGCACGTCACGATCGGCCGCGGTGCCCGCGTCGCCGCCCGTTCCGGCGTGATGCACAACATCCCCGCCGGTGAGACCTGGGGCGGTTACCCGGCAAAGACGCGCATGCAGTGGATGCGCCAGGAGGCAACCCTGGCGCGACTGGCGGGCGGCGGAAGCAGGGGCCGGCCAAGCGAAGAGGGTCCCGGCGAAAAGCCTTAGAAACCCACTCTCGTCAGCGGGGCATTTCGATCGCGGCGCAGTTGTAGCGATGTGCCAGAGCGCAGTCTTCTTCCTGTGACATCTCGACGAGCTTGTTCAGCAGCAGGTAGCCGAACACAAGAGCTGCCGCGATCCCGGCAAGACCAATGATAAGGCCGCGCGTAGAGGGGTGTCGGGCGCCTTCGTTGCCGAACCTCTCGGACGTTGGCGCTGGCCTATCCCCGCCGCCTTCCTGATTCATGGTTTCCGATCTCCGATCAGCCCGGGCTTTCTGGCAGGGCGGGGCGGGCGGATTCACATCCCGCTGCTTTTCATTACTATGGCTGAAATGATTCTCCGTCGCTCCCGCTTCATTCATCTGTTGCCTGTCGGCCAGGACCGCACGCTGATCGTGCATGCCGTCAGCCAGATGCGCCTGCCGGCCGACCGCGATATCACGGCGCTGCTG
>NZ_DAIDJE010000128.1 GCF_027451485.1 Bradyrhizobium sp. | reverse complement strand
TTCATGTAGGTCGTGATTTGCCGCGCGTTCAGCCCGCGTTCGCTGCCGCCGTTCGCGTCTGCATAGTCCGAGCCGAATTCGGCCAGCCGTGTGATCTCGGATTCGTCGACCTCGCCGTCGACCTTGAGAATCCGGGAGCCGGCGCCGTGCTTGTCCAGCGGCCCGTTGCGCAATCGGTCAAGCACGGCACCCGACCACCAGCTCTTGAAGAGACGCAGCGGACCGAGGCCGTTCGCGATCAGCGCGACGAGATAGATTTCGATGCCTGCCAGCCGTTCCTTGAGTCCTTTTTCGCCGGTTGCCGATTCGATGGTCGCGGTGAGCTTCGGCAATGGAACGACATGGCCGCCGACATATCCTCCCGCGACGAGGCCGCGCAGGAATGGGCAGGGGTTGTCGGACGACACCGGGATTTGCTGAGAGGGGCCTGCGGACGAATCGGCGGGCTGGTCTTGCATGACCGTCAATCCTCAAAACATGGCTTCATCAAAAACGGTTTCGAGACTGGAACGCCGGCAAAATAAACGCGAGCGGAGTTCAACCTGCCGATGTGGACAGGTTCAGAAATCCAATTCGCTGTCGACTGTATGCAGGCAACTCGACCGGTGCAATTTTTCTGAATACGTAGTTCGGGTCTTTTCCGCTGCGCCAGGTTGCGCTCAGTCGAAGGGCTTGGATGGCCCATCGGCGCGGGCGAGTTCGCCCAAGGGGACGCCCGCCTTCAACAGGCCTTCACGGTAATGGGCAATGTCCGCCGGGTTTTTCCAGCGGAAATTGCGCAAATGCCGCTCGACCGTCAGGCTTGGAAAGCCGGTCAGGAGGATTGCGGCAGCTTTTTCCGCCTCGTCGGTTCGACCGGATTGTGCCAATGCCGCGGCCCTGACTGCAAGCACCTGAAGGTGATTGGGTGTGAGGTAAAGCGCCTCGCGCGCCCAGGACAGGCACGCGTCATATTGTTTCAACAAGTAATGGGCGAAGGCCAGCAGCGCATCCCACCGGTATCGCGGGTCGCTATTGCCGCGCTGCACGGCCATCGAAAACAATTCGATGGCCCGTTGCTGCTCGCCGCTGACGAAGTGAGCCATTCCAAGGATGGCGCGAGCGCCCATATCGTACGGATTGAGGGTGACGGCCCGTTTCGCCGCCTGCATCGCGATGTCGTAATTTCCTTCCATCGCATGCATATAGGACAGGATCGAAAACGCGAAGGAGGAGCGGGGATCGAGCTGAACGCTGCTCTCCGCAAGGCTCATCGCCTCGTTCCACAATTCGCGGGTGCTTTTGAGCCATCCGAAATGCACGCCTTGGGTTAGGATTGTGGCAAGATAGGCGCGCGCGATCGCAAGCGAGGGGTCGAGAACCGTGGCTTGTCTGAACAGATCGATCGATGTTTCGAAATCGGCCTTGGTGTGCCTGTAGTAGTGGGAGAGGCCTTTCAGGAAGCGATCCCAGGCGGTCGGATCAGCCGAGGTGCGCGTTGGGGCCGAGGCCTCTGCCCGGAAAATTTCCGGTGCGATCGCCGCCGACAGGTTGGTGGTGAGCTCGTCCTGCATGGCGAAAAGGTCGCCGATATCGCTGTCATAACGACCGGCCCATAGCTGCTCGCCGCTCTCGGGGGCGATCAGTTCGGCGGTAACCCGAATCTTGTTGCCCGCGCGCCGCACCGAGCCCTGGATCAGATAGGTAGCGTCGATCTCCCGGGCGATGAGGCGCGTCGGCAGATCCTTGCCCTTGAAGGAGAAGGTCGCGTTCCGGCTCAGCACCCGGAAGAACGATTGCAGCGACAGGGCATGGATGAGGTCCTCGGTCAATCCGTCAGAAAAGTACTCCTCCGCGCGGTCGCTTAGATTGACGAAGGGAAGCACGCCGACCACGGCCGTGCGGTATTGGGCGGTAAGGTTGGACTTGTCGCGAAGGATGCGGTCATCGGGTTCGGATGCGCCGGGATTCCAGGTCCAGACGCTGATCGCCTCTTCGATGTTCTTGAAGCGCCGGCTTCCGGCATCGGCCAGAGGAACTTGGATGTGCTTGTTCGCCTCCCGATAGGCCTTGCCGGAAACGGCGACGCCGCCAGGCGTCGCAACCGATTCAAGGCGGACGGCAATGTTCACGCCGTCGCCGAAGACCTCGTCCTCATCGGCTATCACGTCGCCCATGTGGACGCCGAGACGAAACTGCATCAGCCGATCGGGCGGAAGCTGCCCGTTGCGCTCCGCCATCAGGGTCTGGATTTCGATCGAGGATTGCAGCGCGCCGACCACGCTGGGAAACTCGAGCAGGAAGCCGTCCCCGGTGTTCTTAACCAGGCGGCCGCCGTGATTGAGTATGATGGGATAGATCGCGCTGCGATGAGCCTTGAAGGTCGCATGCGTGCCTTCCTCGTCGGCCCCCATCATCCGGGAGTAGCCGGCAACATCAGCGCAGACGATGGCGGCCAGGCGTCGTTCCATCCTATAGCGTTTCTCGCGGGGCGCAGTCCGGCAGAAACCAAAAGTACGCGGTCAGGAGACCGAATCCAATGGCCTAAAGCATGAAGATTGGGCGAATGTTACCCTTGAACAACCGCCTTCGCGATCATGCAGTGGATTCCTTTGGAGCCGTTAACCGTCTGGGTCACCCGCAGATCGGCCGCCAGGCTGCACAGCGTATAGGCGTCTTCTCGGGACAAATTCCGCCTTTCGCCGATAAGTACGATCATGTCGCGCAGCGCCCGCACGACGCATTGGTCGAGATCGGGATCCATTGCCATGGTCATGTAGTGCGTCGGGGTTTCCGCACGCGGATACGTGAACCGCAGATCCTTCCGCAGCGTCAACTTGAACCGCCCTTGCAATGCGGTCTCGATGGCGGTGACGCAAACCTCACCGTCGCCCTGCACACCATGGCCATCGCCGCAGGAGAACAGGCCGCCGGGCACAAAGACCGGCAAATAGAGTTTGGCGCCGGGCGTGAGTTCCTTGTTGTCGAGATTGCCGCCCATCGCGCGCGGGATCAGCGAGGTGATGCGGCCCCAAGCGGGTGGCGGAGCGAGGCCCATCACACCGAAAAACGGCGAAAGCGGAAGCTCGAGCCCCCACGGCAGCCGCCCGATCATTCGCGTTCTGTCCAGAGGAATGTTGATCAGTCGCGGCTCGTGGAAATCGTCCGGCAGCGTGCCGGCCAAAGGACGGATCAGATTGTAACCCCAATCCTGGCGCAGCTGGACGTCGAGAATGTCGACCTCGAGGACGTCGCCGGGTTCGGCGCCTACCACTGCGACCGGCCCCGTCAGGATATGTCCCGGCACCATCCGCTCATTTTTGGTGTGAACCTCGGCTAGTTCGGGCGGAACGTGGAAACGGCTGCGGTCCGGCACCACTTCTGGGCCGCCGCTGATCGTGTCGATCGTGACTTCGTCGCCGCTTTCGATGGTGAGTACGGGCTTCAGCTTGGCTTCGAAGAAGCCCCAATGGCAGGTTTCCGGGCTCGAACGCAGATAGTGATGCTTCATGGCGCGGCTTCTGGGCTGATGGTCTGGGTGGACGGCATGGCGTATGAGGTTTTGTGGCGAATGATTGCGATTCCAGCATTCGCATCTCGTTGGGAATGTCAAATCGATCTGGCAGGAGATCTCCGTTGTTTTTCGTTCTCTCAAAAACCATCGGCACCATGCTGACGCCGATCGATTTGCTGATCGGCATCGGCGTGCTGGGCGCGGTTCTGTTGCTCACCCGATGGATGGTGCTTGGTCGCAGGCTGCTGGTTGCCTCGGTCCTGCTGCTGGCGCTGTGCGGATTTTCGCCAGTTGGCAAGCTGTTGATCCTGCCGCTAGAGGAGAGATTTCCACCATGGGACGCGTCTCATGGGGAGCCCGACGGAATCGTCGTGCTTGGTGGCGCCATCGAACCTGATCTGTCGGCCGCGCTTGGCCGGCCGGCCCTGGGCCATTCGGCCGACCGGATCGTCGCAACGGTGGAACTGGCCCGCCGATATCCGAACGCTCGTATCGTTTTCTCCGGCGGCAACGCCAACCTGATTGGGGACAAGTCGCCGAAAGAAGCCGACTACGCGTTGACCATGCTCGAAGAGCTTGGCGTTGCCAAAGAACGGCTGATAGCCGAACGGCTGTCGCGCAACACGGTCGAAAATTCCGAATTCGCCAAAGCCGTCGCCAAGCCGAAGGATGGCGAGCGCTGGCTGCTGGTGACGTCGGCCTATCACATGCCGCGTGCGATGGGCCTGTTCCGCAGAGCGGGATTTAAGGTGGAAGCCTTTCCGGTCGACCGGCGCACCAGTCGATCCGAAGCTTTCTCCTTTTCCGCCATAGCGATCAACGGCCTGGAACGCACAGATGTGGCGATGCGCGAGTGGATTGGGTTGACGGCTTACTGGCTGACGGGCAAGACCGATCGCTTCTTTCCGGGACCGGAGCGGAAGTAATGGCAGGGTCGCAGCGACCCGCTAATCAGTTTAGGATTGGCCGGCGTACTCAAGAACGCTGATCGGGGAGTAACCATCGTGCAGCAGACCTCACCGGAAAGATTCGATCCCGCCGGCATGGTGGCGGACCTGAACAGCCTGCTCCGTCTGAAGACGACTGTGATTGGCTTGAAAATGTTCGCAACCGTCGAGGAAATGACGGAGATCCCCAAGATCAGGCGGCCGACCGCGATTCACACCACCGACCAGATCGTCAGCATGGCCTCGCGGCTCGGCTGGACAGTGGGTATCACGGCCGACGATCTCGTCGGCGCGCAATGCCGCGCGGTGATCGGTCTTGGCCCTCAGGACGAGAAGTGGCTTGCTGGAGAGAACTACGTAGGCGTATGGCATGGCACGGCGGAGGATGCGAAGAAGCGGCAGGAAGCGCTCGATGTCGTGCCCTTCGGTCGGTATCAGGCGATGGCGGTCAGCCCGCTCGCCAGCGGACGTCTTAATCCGCCGGATATTTGCCTTGTCTATGCAACGCCCGGCCAAATGATCATCCTGATCAACGGGCTGCAATATACCGGATACAGGAAGTTCGAATGGGGCGTGGTCGGCGAGACCGCGTGCGCGGACTCATGGGGCCGGGCGCTCAAGACCGGAGAGCCCTCGCTTTCGCTGCCCTGTTTTGCGGAACGTCGCTATGGCGGCGTCCCTGACGAGGAGATGTTGATGGCGCTCAAGCCCTCCCATCTGGCCAAGGCCATCGCCGGGATGAAGCAACTGGCCAAGAACGGCTTGCGCTATCCGATCGCGCCGTATGGTATCCAGAGCGACGTGCGCGCCGGCATGGGCGTTTCATACGGCAAGAAGTAAGTCGCGCCATCACGTTTAGGGAATTCGCATGAAATCTTCGTCCAACTTCGACATCGTTGTCTATGGAGCGACCGGGTTCACCGGCCAGCTTGTCGCTGGATATCTGGCCGCGCACTACAAGAACGACGCTTCGTTGAAATGGGCGATGGGCGGCCGCAGCCTCGACAAGCTGAAATCGGTGCGCGAGGCGATCGGCGCTCCCGCCGATACGCCGCTGATCGTGGCCGACGCCGGCGATCCGGCTTCGCTCAAGGCGATGATCGATCAGACCAAGTCCGTTGTGACCACGGTAGGTCCGTATCTCCTGTACGGAAATGAATTACTTGCCGCGTGCGCAGCTTCGGGCACCGACTATTTCGATCTTTGCGGCGAGGTGCCGTGGATGCGGCGGATGATCGATGCCCATCAGGCAACGGCAGAACAGAGCGGTGCACGCATCATGTTCTCCTGTGGCTACGACTCGTTGCCGTTCGAACTCGGCGTATTCTTGTGTCAGGAGGCCGCGAAGAAGACCTTCGGGGCACCGGTTGCCCGGGTCAAGGGACGGGTTCGCGCCATGAAGGGCACGTTCTCAGGCGGCACGGCGGCCAGTGGCAAGGCCATTTTTGACGCCGCCGCGAAAGACCCGAGCCTGCTGACATTGGTGCGCGATCCCTTCGCGCTCACGCCGGGTTTCACAGGTCCGAAGCAACCAGCGGGCAACCGTCCGGTGTTCGATGAAGATCTACAAACCTGGCTGACGCCATTTTTCATGGCGAACATCAACACGCGCAACGTGCATCGCTCCAACGCGCTGCTCGGCTTCGCTTATGGACGGGATTTCGTTTACGACGAAATGCAGATTGCCGGTCCGGGCGAAGAAGGGGAGGCAAGAGCCAAGCGCATCATGGCGGCCAACAACAATCTTGCCGGAGCCGCGGTGCCCAAACCCGGCGAGGGTCCTTCGAAGGAGGAGCGGGAGAGCGGGTACTACGATTTGCTCTTCGTCGGCATTGCGCCCGACGGTCGACAGGTTCGCGCATCGGTCAAAGGCGACCGCGATCCCGGCTATGGATCGACCTCCAAGATGATTGCCGAATGCGCGGTCTGCCTGTTGCGGGATGCGCCAGACGTTCCCGCGGGGATCTGGACGCCGGGCTCGGCCATGCAGCACAAGCTGATCAAGCGGCTTGTCGACCACGCAGGCCTGACGTTTCAGGTCGAAGCGTGAGGATTTGCTGAAGTCAAAGCGAGGCGATGCTGGGAAGACGCCTCCGTCGAAGCGCCGACGCTGCGATCGGGGCGAACCTTGTACGTCTGCGCCGCTGCGAACATGCCCCACATCGTGCCGAGCATCATCCAGAAGTGACGCCAGTGGTCGGTGTCGATGATGAAGGCCTCTCCGACCGTCCCGAGAAATGCTGCAAAGATCGCAAGATAGAAGCGCTGCCACGGGACGCGCGTCAGCACATGCCTAAATCCCGTGATGACCGTCACCGCGATCAGGGTCGGATAACATATCCCGGAGAGCCATCCCCCGGACATGAAGGCATTGAGGTAGGAGTTGTGGGTGTCTTCCGGGAAGTAGTTGTGGAACTGCAAGGGACCAATGCCGAACGGCAGGTCAAGCGCCATTTGGGCGCCGAGAATGTGACGGCCAAAGCGGCCGAAGCGGCCTTCGTCGTAGCTCTGGTCGAAGCTCGCGCGCTGCTTGAACATCTCGTCGACGGAATCGAACGACAAAAGAATGGCAAGCAGTGCCGCCGCCAGGACCACGGCCACGATAGAAATGACCACGATCCGCATGCGCTCGGCGCGCGTGCGGCTGGTCAGGAACATCATGGCGAGCATGAAGGCAGCGGTGATCGCAAGACCGCCCCAGGCGGCGCGGGAGAAGGCGAGCAGGATCGCAATCGCGATGACGCCGAACGCCAAAGCATTGCGACTTGCCTTCGCGAAATGATCTGCAACGACGCTTTGCAGCGCGAAGAGCGCCGGCAGAATCAGGAACGCGCCGAGAACGTTCGGATCCTTGAACGTTCCCTTGGCGCGTCCATAAAGCGTGAGGAGGTCGTGCCCCCCGGGAATGAGATTTAGATAACCCGCGATGGCCGAGATCGCTGCGATCATCGCGCCGGCGAGAAGGCCCCGGCGGAGCATGTCGAGCCGCGCCGCGGTATCCTCCGACATCACCATCGCGAAGAACATCACGGTCACCGCCATGTACCACGAGGTCGCGATCCAGTTGACGACCTCCGGCTTGCCATAGAACGGGATGGCTCCGATGCTGTAACCGATATTGATCAGGACGAGTAGCAAAAACAGGGGCACGAGCACGAGCCGCATGCGCAGGCCGGTGGCGCAGAACAGGACGGCTGCGCCAAGCGTCATGACCTCATACGGGCTGGGCTCGATGATGACGATCGCCCCCGAGGCTGCCACCAGCCACACCAGCAGGCGCTGGAATACAAGAAGGCGCGGCGTAGCCGTTATGGCCGGGTAGGGACCGGCGATCGCCGTATACGCCATCGACATCTCGAAATACTCACGCAACAGACGCCGGAATACGCCCGGCGTGGAATCAATAGGCGTTCTCGTTTTTCGTCAGCAGCGCCAGGGGCGTTTTGAGAAGAATGTAGAGGTCGAACAGCACGGACCAGTTCTCGATGTAATAGAGATCGAATTCCACGCGCTTCTGTATCTTTTCTTCGTTGTCGATTTCGCCGCGCCAGCCGTTGATCTGCGCCCAGCCGGTGATGCCGGGTTTGACGCGGTGGCGCGCGAAATATCCGTCGACAGCCTCGTCGAACAGCCGGCTCTGCAACTTGCCCTGCACCGCATGCGGCCGCGGCCCGACCAGCGAAAGATTGCTTTTGAATACCACGTTGAACAGCTGCGGCAGCTCGTCGAGGCTGGTCTTGCGGATGAAGCGGCCGACACGGGTGACGCGGCTGTCGTTCTTGGTCACGACCCGGGCGGCCGTGGGATCGGCCTGATCGTGGTACAGCGAGCGGAACTTGAAGACGTCGATGCGCTCGTTGTTGAAGCCGAAGCGCTTCTGGCGGAACAGTACGGGACCGGAGCTATCGAGCTTGACCGCAATCGCGACCAGGGCCATCACGGGCGCGGCGAGGAGAAGGATGACGGCGCCGACGAGGTGGTCGAACATCCACTTCATCACCAGATCCCAGTCGGTGATCGGTGCCTCGAACATGTCAAGCGTCGGCACCTTGCCGAGATAGGAATAGGAGCGGGGACGGAAACGAAGCTTGTTGGTGTGCGCCGACAGACGAATATCCACCGGCAGCACCCACAGCTTCTTCAGCATTTCGAGAATTCGCGTTTCCGCCGAAATGGGCAGCGCAAACAGGACCAGGTCGATGCGGGTGCGCCGGGCGAATTCGACGATATCGTCGACCTTGCCGAGCTTCGGCCTGCTCGCACAGGTCTCGAGCGAACGGCCGTCGTTGCGGTCGTCGAACACGCCAAGGATATCGATGTCGGAGTCGGCCTGCGCATTGAGTGCTGCGATCAGTTGTTCGCCATTTTCGTCGGCGCCGACGACGACGGTGCGCCGGTGCAAACGTCCCTGGCGAGCCCAGTAGCGCACCAGCGTGCGCAGAAACAGCCGTGCCGCGATCAACGCGACGAGACCGATGAAGAAGAATGCAGAGAGCCAGAGGCGGGATATTTCGTTGCCGAGCTTGGCAAAGAAGGACACGCCGATGAACAACAGGAATACGAACGCCCACGACGAGATCATGCGCGTCATCTGGCGAAGCTGCCCGCGGAAGATCTGAACGTCGTAGATATCGGCTGCCTGGAAACAGACCACCGCAGCGAGTGTCATCGTCAGGATGGCAACGACATATTCCCAATGGAACCCGGCGATCGGTGCCACGTAACCGAGATAGAGCCCAACGCCGATGCAGCTCAGCATCGCAAAGTCGGCGATGCGAACGATGCCGGCAATCACGACCGGCGAATAGGCGCGGCCGACTTTCTGGCTCGCGACCCGCAGCGCGGCCTTTGAAAGCCGCCGCCGCCGTTCGAATGACGGGGCTCCCGGAGCGGCCGTCGCTGAAGCTGCGGCGGCGTCCAACATCGAACGTGCATTAATGGGTTCCACAATCATCCAATCCGCACTTGCCGGCGCGATATAGGCCGGCGCACAGCGCGCCGAAATCGGCAAACCTCGGCTTAGAGGACAAATCGGAAAAAACGGTTATCGGTGTAAGGAATGGTTAACGTCGCGCAAATGCCTCGCGATAACTAGCGAGCACGCCTTCGACCATGGCCTTTTGCGAAAAGTGCGTGAATATCCGCTCGCGAAGCGCTTTGGCGCGCGCCGACGCGTTGGATGGATCGTCGAGCGCCGCCTCGATCGCATCCGCCATCGCGCCGACCGAGTTCGGCGCAAACAATGCCTCGCGATGGACGCCGAAAATCTCGGGGATGCCGCCGACGTCAGCGGCAACCATCGGAATTCCGGCCGCGCCGGCTTCGATCACGACATAAGGCATGGAATCGCCGCGCGAGGGAACGACGAGCAGCTTCCCCTTCGAGAAACCGAAGCGCGCCTTGACGTGACCGACGAATTGCACGGCCTCGGCGAGGCCGTGCCTTTCGACGAGCGCCTTCAGGGCGCCGAGCTCTTCGCCATCTCCGGCAAGTGTTAGCGTCACCGGCCTGCCTGCGGCGCGCAGCCGCGCAACAGCCTCGATCAGGAGATCGGCGCCCTTGATGTGGCGAAACTCGCCGACATAGGCGATGTCGGTGGCGTCCGGGGCGAGAGTCACTGAATCGAACTCGGCCGCGGTCACGCCGTTGAATACGCAGCGGACCAAACCGGCCTTCGGCGTGCCGATCGTGCGTTGATAGGTGTCGCGGGCGAAAGCACTTTCAAACAGGAAGAGCTCGGTATTGTTCATGAGCGCGC
The DNA here is from genome assembly GCF_027451485.1 of Bradyrhizobium sp. Classification (GTDB taxonomy): domain Bacteria; phylum Pseudomonadota; class Alphaproteobacteria; order Rhizobiales; family Xanthobacteraceae; genus Bradyrhizobium. The sequence goes on along the minus strand of NZ_DAIDJE010000128.1, from coordinate 573 downwards.
GTTCGAGGCGGCTATAGAAGGCCCCTTTCCACGTCGAGAGCGGATAGTGCAGCGAGCCGCCGTGCGGAGTATAGACGCGAATGAAGCGCTTCGAGCGGCCAAGCATGCGGATGAAGGCGCCCGCCTTGGCGCCATGTCCGTGCAGCACATCCGGCTTCAGCCGCGTGATCAGATATTTGAAGCGGGCCCAGACGAGCAGATCGGTAAGATCGGGTTCGCGGTGGATCGCCACGCGCCAGACGCCAAGCTTCAGTCGTGGCGCAATTTCGGCCAGTGCCGCGCTGGCGCGATCGCCCCCCGTCAGACTGTCCGCGATGATGCCGACGTGGTGTCCGGCATCGATCTGTCCGTTGGCTAGATCCAGAATGTGACGAAAGATTCCGCCGACTGGCGCGCGCACCGCGTGGACAATGCGAAGGGGCCGATTTGCGGTTTCGGCCATGGTTAGAACCAGCGTTCGCCGACGAGGATGGTGTCGCCGGGGCTGATCGGGGTGCCGAGCGGCACGACGGTGCGACTGGCGCTATGGGTCAGCGTAACGCTGTCCCGCTTGGCGCGCGGCGTGAAGCCGCC
>NZ_DAIDJE010000127.1 GCF_027451485.1 Bradyrhizobium sp. | reverse complement strand
TTCCGAAAGCCACGGGGACCCAGGGCAAAAGCCGTCCAGCACCGGCTTCCGCGCGCACCCATTCACGCAGCTTGTCGACTATGCGTGGCCAAACGCCGGATCCGGCTGCAAGGCCGCCCGACCGCACCCCGCCTTGCGGTGGCCAGATCCCGGCAACGCCCTGTCCCCGGCCGGGCGTCCTGTCCCGCTCAGCCAGTTGGCCCACCCTCCGCTACCTCAGCGCGGGCAATGCTACCTAAGGCCGCGGTCCCGCAAAAGTCGAACGGATGCGGAATTCGCAGGAAAGCCGCAATTTTTGCCGAGACCCGCGCCGGCACTGTGAGGGGAATGAAATTCGTGACCGGCGCGGAACTGAAACAACTTCGCCAGGATCTAAGTGAGGCGATCGGCCGGCCTCTGTCGGCCGCCGACATGGCAAAGCTGTGCGGACTGGAGCCGAAAGCAGGCGCGGATACCATCCGCCGCTGGGAAGTGAGCGGCCCGAGCGGGCCCGCCGGGAAGCTCCTGACGATCCTTGCCATGGCCAGCGATCGCCATCCCATTCTCGAAAACTTCAATATCTTCGATCGCTGGGATGTCGACGAAACGGAACGGCCCGCCCGGCGCAAGGCCTTCAGGGAAAAGATGCGGAGCGAAATCCGCCAGCGTCTGGAGTGAAGCCAGCTTATCCACAACGCATCGGGCCAACCAGCGTACCTGACTAACCTGTGTGCTTGCGGCGCATGCTGCGCGGCGTCACATTTCCCGCAAGCTCAGCTGTTGCGGGGAGAACGATGAGTGGCACGGACACTGCGTACAATTACGATCGTTATCGCAAGCTGCTTGCGGAAGCCGATGACGAGTCCAAGCGGCTTGCGTTCATCCATCTGCTGATCGAGGAGAAAGCCAAGGACCGTTTGGCCAGCCACCTGCTTCGTAACCGATTGTCGCAACTGGACAGGAGATCGGTCGAGGCAAAAACGCGTTAAGCTTTGCCCACTTCTTTTGCAAACGTGTCGCGCAGTCCGATGGTGCGATTGAACACAGGGCGCTCGGCCGTCGAATCCTTGTCGCGCACGAAATAGCCCTGCCGCTCGAACTGCATTGCCTCCGCCGGATTCGGCGCGGCCACGTCAGGTTCGACCCTCGCATCGGTGAGGATTTCCAACGACCTCGGATTGAGGTCGGCGGTAAAATTGGCTGCGTCAGGATTGGCGTTCGTAAACAGCGGATTGTAGAGCCGGATTTCCGCGCGTTTCGCATGCGCCGCCGAAAGCCAGTGCATGGTCGCTTTGACCTTCCGGCCATCCGGCGCGTTACCCCCGCGCGTCGCTGGATCATACGTGCAGCGCAACTCGACAATTTCACCCTCCGCATTTTTCACCACCTCGCGGCAGGTGATGAAATAGGCGTAGCGCAGCCGAACTTCGTTGCCGGGCGAGAGCCGGAAAAACTTCTTCGACGGGTTTTCCATGAAATCGTCGCGCTCGATATAGAGCTCGCGGCCAAAGGTAACGCGGCGCGTGCCGGCGGCCGGATCCTCGGGATGGTTGACCGCCTCGATTTCCTCGACCTGCCCTTCCGGATAATTCTCGATCACGACCTTGAGCGGCCGCAACACCGCCATCCGCCGCTGCGCCGCCTGATTCAAAACCTCGCGGATGCAGAACTCGAGCATACCGACATCGACGACGCTGTTGGCTTTCGCAACACCGATCCGCTTGATGAATTCGCGAACCGCTGCCGGAGGCACGCCGCGCCGCCTCAGTCCGGCGATCGTCGGCATGCGCGGATCGTCCCAGCCGGCCACGTGTCCGCCACGGACGAGCTCGGTCAGAACACGCTTGGAAAGCAGCGTATAGGTCAGGTTGAGGCGTGCAAATTCGTACTGATGCGGCTTTGACGGCACCGGTAATTTATCGAGCAGCCAGTCATAGAGCGGCCGGTGATCTTCAAATTCCAGCGTGCAGATCGAATGCGTAACCCCCTCGATCGCGTCCGACTGGCCGTGGGCATAGTCGTAGCTCGGATAGATCGACCACTTGTCGCCCGTGCGCGGATGATGAGCGTGAAGGATGCGGTAGAGCACCGGGTCGCGCAGGTTGATATTGCCGGAGGCCATATCGATCTTGGCACGCAGCACCCGCGCACCGTTGGGGAATTCGCCCGCCTTCATGCGACGAAACAGGTCGAGATTTTCCTCGACCGAACGATCGCGGAACGGGCTGTTCTTCCCGGGCTCGGTCAGCGAGCCGCGCGCCTGCCGGATTTCCTCTTGCGACTGATCGTCCACGTAGGCGAGGCCCGCGCGGATCAGGCCTTCCGCCCATTCATAGAGCTTCTCAAAATAATCGGAGGCGAAAAAGAGATTCTTGCCCCAGTCATAGCCGAGCCATTTCACGTCGGCCTGGATGGAGTCGATGAACTCCTGCTCTTCCTTGGTCGGATTAGTGTCGTCGAATCGCAGATTGCAACGCCCGCCGAACTCCTGCGCGATCCCGAAGTTGAGACCAATGGACTTGGCATGGCCGATATGCAGGTAGCCGTTCGGTTCCGGCGGAAACCGGGTGACGATCACGCTGTGCTTTTTGGCGTCGAGGTCGGCCTGCACGATGTCGCGGATAAAGTCGCGGCCGGCCTCTGCCATCATCGGTTCTGCGGTCATTTTAACTTCCTGTTCCGGAATCAAGGGTCTATCTGCCAAATCCAATGGCCCCAAGGAAGCTTTAGTTATATGGGGTTCCTGCTATACACCCGCAGCCTCCCTTCCCCTGTTCATGTCAATGACCGCACAAGTTGTCACGCGCTTCGCTCCCTCCCCCACCGGCTTCCTCCACATCGGGGGAGCCCGCACCGCCCTGTTCAACTGGCTCTACGCGCACAAGCATGGTGGGAAAATGCTGCTGCGGATCGAAGACACCGATCGGGAGAGATCGACCGATGCCGCAATCGCCGCCATTTTAGATGGCCTGAAGTGGCTTGAGCTCGATTGGGACGGTGGGGTGATTTACCAGTTCAGCCGTGCGGCCCGCCATCGGGAGGTGGCCGAGAGCCTGCTTGCCGCAGGCAAGGCCTACCGCTGCTACGCCACGCCGGAGGAATTGACGGCGATGCGTGAGAAGGCCCGCGCCGAGGGCCGCACCCGCTTTTATGATGGTCTCTGGCGGGATCGCGAGCCCTCCGAAGCCCCTGCCGGAATGAAGCCGACGGTCCGCCTGCGGGCGCCCCTCACCGGAGAGACCGTCATCGAGGATCAGGTACAGGGGCGCGTCGTCTGGCAAAACGAAAATCTCGATGATTTGGTCCTGTTGCGCGGCGACGGAACGCCGACCTACATGCTGGCGGTCGTAGTCGACGATCACGACATGGCCGTCACCCACGTCATCCGCGGCGACGACCACCTGATCAATGCCGCGCGCCAGAAGCAGATCTATGATGCGATCGGCTGGGACATCCCCAGCATGTCGCATATTCCCCTGATCCACGGGCCGGACGGCTCAAAGCTGTCGAAGCGTCACGGCGCGCTTGGCGTCGACGCCTACCGCGCCATGGGATATCTGCCGGCCGCTCTGCGGAATTATCTCGTCCGGCTCGGATGGAGCCATGGCGATCAGGAGATTTTCTCAACGGAGGAAATGATCGCCGCTTTCGATCTCTCCGGCATCGGCAAGTCGGCCGCCCGTTTCGACTTTGCCAAGCTTGAAAATCTCAACGGCCATTATATCCGGCACACCGACGATCAATCCCTCGTGAAGATGTTCGAAGGGGTACTCCCCTTTGTGCCGGGCGGGGCTGCTCTTGCGGCCAAACTCAATGACCGGACCCGTGGGCAGTTGTTACAGGCGATGCCCAGCCTGAAGGAACGTGCCAAGACGCTGATTGAGCTGATCGACAGCGCCTACTACATCTTCGCCGATCGACCGCTTGAGATCGACGCGAAGGCAGCGGCCTTGCTGACGCCGGAAAACCGGCTGCTGATTGGCCGGCTTCGCGTTGCGCTGTGGGAAGTCAAGGACTGGACCGCCACGGAAACCGAAACCGCGATGCGCGCGTTCGCCGACCAGAACGGGCTCAAGTTCGGTGCGGTGGCCCAGCCGCTGCGCGCCGCTTTGACCGGGCGCTCGACCTCGCCTGGTATATTCGATGTGCTGGCGGTTCTGGGCCGAGACGAAAGTCTCGCTCGCCTCGACGATCAAGGCCCGGACTGAAGCCCTGCTGGGCGCCACCTTGCAGCGCACACAGCAATAAGCTACCCATTTAAGCGCTTCATTAAAAACATCCCGTTCGCCTGCCGGCCGTTTCGGAAAGGCACGGGGCTCTCGCAACGATCGCATCGGGGACCTCACGATGGCCGCATCTCAAGGCAAGACCGCAACGTTAACGGTAGGCAACAAGACCTTCGATCTCCCCATCTCGAGCGGCAGCATCGGACCCGACGTCATCGACATCGGCAAGCTCTACGCACAATCCGGGATGTTCACCTACGACCCCGGCTTCACCTCAACCGCGAGTTGCGAGTCGAAGATCACCTATATCGATGGCGATGCGGGAATTCTGGAATACCGCGGCTACCCGATCGAGCAACTCGCCGAACACGGCGACTTCCTGGAGACCTGTTATCTCCTTCTCTACGGAGAGTTGCCGACAGCCGCACAGAAAAAGGATTTCGACGATCGCGTCACGCACCACACGATGGTGCATGAGCAGATGGCTCGCTTCTTCCAGGGCTTCCGCCGCGACGCGCATCCCATGGCGGTGATGGTGGCCTCGGTCGGCGCGCTCGCTGCATTCTATCACGACTCGACCGACATCAATGATCCGCAGCAGCGCATGATCGCCTCGATGCGCATGATCGCCAAGATCCCGACACTCGCGGCAATGGCGTTCAAATATAATCTCGGCCAGCCGTTCATCTATCCGAAAAACTCGCTGAAATTTGCGGAAAACTTCCTTCGCATGTGCTTTGCGGTACCCTGCGAGGAATACCAGATCAATCCGGTGCTCGCAGATGCGCTGGAGAAGATCTTTATCCTGCACGCCGACCATGAGCAGAACGCCTCGACTTCAACGGTACGCATCGCCGGCTCGTCCGGCGCCAACCCGTTTGCCTGCATCGCGGCAGGTATTGCCTGCCTGTGGGGGCCGGCGCATGGCGGCGCCAACGAAGCCGCGCTCGCGATGCTGTCTGGCATTGGCACCGTCGACAAGATTCCGGACTTCATCAAAAGAGTGAAGGACAAGAACAGCGAAGTCCGCCTCATGGGCTTCGGCCATCGCGTCTACAAGAACTACGATCCGCGCGCCAAGATCATGCAGAAGATGTGTCACGCGGTACTGAAGGAAACCGGCCACGGCGATGACCCGATGCTGAAGGTCGCGCTCGAATTGGAAAAGATTGCACTCAACGACGAATATTTCATCCAGCGCAAACTTTATCCGAACGTCGATTTCTATTCGGGGATCACGCTGAAGGCCATGGGCTTCCCGACCTCGATGTTTACCGTCCTGTTCGCGGTCGCCCGCACCGTCGGCTGGATCAGCCAGTGGAGCGAGATGATCGAGGACCCGCAGCAGAAGATCGGCCGTCCGCGGCAGCTCTACACCGGAAGCACCCGCCGCGACTACGTCCCGATCGACAATCGGAAGTAGGCCGGACACCGAGGCCGGATCTCGTCCTCTGACGCGATCCGGCGGAATTCAGCATTGGTTGTGTTGCGGCGAAACACACCGCTAACTTTCGTGCAGTAGCATCCCGTGGGGTCACGCGCGTTAACGCGCGATTTACGTTATCTCCCACGGGGGCAGAATGCTCAGAATGTTAGGTTTGGCCGCAGCGCTCTTGCTTTCGGCCGAGAGCGTGCTGGCGCATGGCGAGGAGCCGGCAGCCCCACCGCCGAAGAAGCCGGCGCCCCTGTTCCCCGTACAGGTCGTGCAGACCCGGAAGGGGGCGATCCTCGCGGACCCAAGGGGCATGACGCTCTATACGTTCGACCGCGATAGCTTTGGCAATCGGTCGACATGCGAGGGCAAGTGCAGCGAACGCTGGAAACCGCTCGTCGCGGCGGACGACGCACAGGCCAAGGGTGACTTCACGGTCATCATCCGCAGTGACGGCAGCAAGATGTGGGCCTATCGCTATCGTCCGCTTTACACGTCGCAATACGACAAGGTGCCAGGCGACATCAACGGCTACGACAGCGCCAATCTGTGGCATATCGCGCGGCCGGCCTATTGAGGATATCTGGAGATCGATCTCTGAAGCCGACTGTTGAGCGGGGAACACGAGGCCCGGTGTGCCTAGGAGACCGGGCCCCGCGAACATCCCCCCGCCCATCGCGGCCCAACAGCCCAAGGGGTCAGAGCTTTTCGATATGGCAATTTCTCCACGCGCGATAGACCGTAGCATTACGGTTGGGAAGAATGTGTTGCAGTTATTTTTCTTCTGTCATCGCACAGCGCGTGAAAAAACGCGGAGCCCATCGATGAGGGCAAAGACAAGTCGTCACGACACACTTCGGAACGATCTTCGGCGCGCGGCATTGCTCGCTAGGGGCTTTTTTCGCGGAGCAATCCCATGCATCTCAACGGCAAACGCATCGCCATTCTCGCCACCAACGGGTTCGAACAGTCGGAACTCGAGGTTCCCCGTGACAAGCTGAAAGAGGCCGGCGCGACGGTGGACGTGATCTCGCTCGAACGCGGCGAGATCAAGGGATGGGACAAGAAGGATTGGGGCCGACCGGTGAAGGTCGACAAGACGCTGCAGGACGTTTCACCTGACGAGTATGACGCCGTGGTGCTGCCGGGCGGCCAGATCAATCCGGACCTGTTGCGCGTCGAACAAAAAGCACTCGCTTTCGTCAAGGACATGTACGACCAGAAGAAGGTCGTCGCTGCCGTTTGCCATGGCCCTTGGCTCTTGATCGAGACCGGCATCGCCAAGGGACGCAGGATGACGTCCTACAAATCGATCAAGACCGATGTGATCAACGCCGGCGGAAAGTGGGAGGATAAGGAAGTGGTGGTCGATCAGGGCGTGATCACTTCGCGCAACCCGGGCGATCTCAACGCGTTCAGCGCAAAGATCATCGAGGAAATGAAGGAAGGCCGCCACACGGCGCGCAGCGCGGCGTAAGCCGTGAAGGAGTGCCGTGATTGACTCAGTTCGTCATTCCGGATCGCATGATTCACTCGCATCCGGAGTGACAGGAGAATTCAGCAGCAATTGAACAGCTGAGTCAGTGGAATCGGTGTGCCTGTCGCAAAAGCCACACGCAAGCGATCATTGAAAAACTCGTCTGAATTCCCCGTAGTTTCCCTATACGGAATCATCCGGATTTTCCGACTCGCTCAGGGCTGCTATCCCAACCATGCATTACGGTTTCCTTTGAGGGAGACGGAACATGGCCCAGCTCTTTTTCCATTGTTCAAACGATGACGGCATCTGGATCGATCGGCGTTTGGCTGCGGTGAGCGATCTGACCGAAGCCATGCAACAGGCCGCCGGCGTCGTACGCTCGCTGGTGATGGCTCCCTCAGGAGAAGACTGGCGCGGCTGGACGCTGCACGCCAGCGACGACTTTGGCGACGAGATCTTCGCCATGCCGTTCAGCTCCGTTCTCGGCAAAGCAAATTGAGAGGCTGCCATGCTGGTCACCCTCTTCGCCTCCCCCCTTTCCGTCCTCATCGAAGGTTGCCAACGGTTGTTGCACAAGGCGAGCGATCCCTATCGGCCCGAACTTCACTACATGCGCGGCCCCGGCCCCGCATGCCGCGCCAAGCAGCGCGTCGAGCATCCGTGAGGTGATCAGGCTTTTTGCTGGCTTGCGTGCTCCTCTGTTTAGGTTTCTCCCTGGCTGGTACAGCCCACCTTCAGGCGTCGCCCGCGCAAATGCGGCGGCGCCGTTTTCTTATCGTTAAGTAAACCCGTTAGCAAAAAGGCTTAGACGGCACCGTCTGGCCAAAAATTGCCGAATTGTTCCTTATTTCGGGGAGATGTGATTTCAATCCATTCGGAGAACTTCCCAATGCAGATCGCGCAATCGATCTTCGCTGGTTCGATCGCCGTTTTGACTGCGGTCGCCTCGCCTGCGCTCGCTACCGGCTCGAGCCCGAGTTCCCATGCTGATGCAAATGCCTATGCGACCAGCGAGGAACCATCCTCCTCCGGCTGCCGCGCTTATCAGAAGGGACCTGATGGCTCTTGGGTAGAGATGACCTGTCATGAAGGCGTCGAGACCGCCCCTGCGCCCGTACGCCACGCCAGATCCGCGAGCCGTCATCCCGTGCGCGAAACCAGCACGCGCTAAAGCGCCCGCCGGAAATCATTATTGCATGCCCCGACCGAGGGCCGCACGCGCGATGGCGAAGGCAGGAGAAGCGGCGTCAATGCCGTTTAAAATACTGCACTTCCCGCTCGTGCTGTTCGGCCGCCGTGCGCGACTTGAAGGTGCCGAGATTGCGGCGCCGACCGGTCTTCGGATTCACTTTTCGCGAGTAGAGACGGTACTCACCGGACTTCAGTTTGCGGATCATCTGGCAATCCCCGACACGGCAGGACATTAGCCTTACGGCTTGCGATAAGCCTGCCGAAAAACTGTTGCGCACAGTTTGCGAATGATCAATCGCTCCGGCAGCTAGTTCGTTCCTCGCGTGTCTGGCCCAGCCTCTCCAGCCCGGACTCCAAAAGCGCCGGTGTTGCCTCGGGAGAACAGAGAAACGTCAACAACAGGTCCGACGCGGCGATTTGCTTCGAGCCCGCCATGCGCCCGGCCGAAAACACCGCGGGCGTCTGCAGGTGTTTCGGCAGGGGCCCGACGATCTCGATGCCTTTCACCTGGTTCAATTCGCTGAGCTGCTGGATCGCAACGTCCGCGTCACCCGCGACAACGCGCTCGGCCGTGAACCCCATGGGAACGACTGTGGCCCGATGGTTGATTTCCTTCTCGATGCCCATCTTCGCGATCAGCTGCGCGAAGAAAATGCCGCTGGCGCCGAGCCTGGAATAGGCGACCGAGCGCGCCGCAAGGAGTGTCGCGCGAAGTGCGGCTTCCGTCGAAATATCAGGAAGCGGCCGGCCGGCGGCGACGGCAAGGCCAACCCAGGAGCGCGCGACATCGACGCGGCTTTCGGGAATCACGTTCCCATCCGATATGAGACCTGCAAGCCCCTCATCGGTCAGGATCAGCACGTCGGCGGTCTCGCCCTCCTTGAGCCTCTCGAGCAGCCGCACCGTCGGCGCGAAATCGGCGTCAATGCGCACACCGCTCTTCGCCCGATATCTCTCTGCCAAGGCGCCGACAACACCCGCCAGCGCAAGCGTCGATAGTACGCGCACTGAACCGTGCATTCCTCAAATCTCCCCACTGATAGCGGCTGCTTCTAGCACGGGGATCAGGCGCTCAAAACGAATGATCCGCCAGAGCTGTGCCTGACGGATCATATTGCAGCGACTTCAACCGTCGCGGAGGATCGCCTTACTCAGGCCGCGGCCTTGGCGCCGGTCGGGACGGCGGCGATCGTCTTCAAAACCTGCGAAGCGATCTGGTAGGGGTCGCCTTGCGAGTTCGGGCGGCGGTCTTCCAGGTAACCCTTGTAGCCGTTGTTGACGAAGGAGTGCGGCACGCGGATCGAAGCGCCCCGGTCGGCCACGCCCCAGCTGAAGGTGTCGATCGAGGCGGTCTCGTGCTTGCCGGTCAGCCGCATGTGGTTGTCCGGACCGTAGACTGCGATGTGATCGGCGCGGTTGGCCTTGAACGCCTCCATCAGCTTCTCGAAGTAGTCCTTGCCCCCGACTTCGCGCATGTGCTTGGTCGAGAAATTGCAGTGCATGCCCGAGCCGTTCCAGTCGGTGTCACCGAGCGGCTTGCAGTGGAATTCGATGTCGATGCCGTACTTCTCGGTCAGGCGCAGCATCAGGTAGCGAGCGATCCACATCTGGTCCGCGGCTGTGCGGGAGCCCTTGCCGAAGATCTGGAACTCCCACTGGCCCTTCGCGACTTCCGCGTTGATGCCTTCGTGATTGATACCGGCCGCCAGGCACAGGTCGAGATGCTCTTCGACCAGCTTGCGGGCGATGTCGCCGACGTACTTGTATCCGACGCCGGTGTAGTACGGGCCTTGCGGCGCGGGGTAACCGTACTCGGGAAAGCCGAGCGGGCGGCCATCCTTGTAGAAGAAATATTCCTGCTCGAAACCGAACCACGCGTCCGGATCGTCAAGGATGGTGGCACGCTTGTTGGACGGATGCGGCGTCTTGCCATCCGGCATCATGACTTCGCACATCACCAATGCGCCGTTGCTACGCGCTGCATCCGGAAAAACCGCCACGGGCTTCAGCACGCAATCCGAGCTGTGACCTTCGGCCTGCTGGGTCGAGCTTCCGTCAAACCCCCAAAGCGGCAACTGCTCCAGCGTCGGAAATGATGCGAATTCCTTGATCTGCGTTTTGCCCCGCAGATTCGGCGTCGGCGTATAGCCGTCGAGCCAAATATACTCGAGCTTGTACTTGGTCATTGAGCCTCTCTTGAGTTGAGAATGAAAGGCGTGAGAGCGAACCCAAGGATTCCTACCCACACACGTACCCGGCCACGGTTGGGCCAGCCCTGAATAAGCAATAAAAGTGCCAGTTATCGCAGTACAGCAAACTGAGTGTCATTCAGCTCTGGGGGTCATACCCGGGCGACAGGTGCGGCAAAGGCGCGCGGCTTGCGAGTCCACGGTGACAGGGAGAGTCGCAGTCAGGCCACTTCGAAAGCCTGTTTCCGAGGCATTCGCTGCGGCGCATATCTGGGTTGGTCGGCGATGCGGCAGCGCCGAGCAATTTTCCGCAACAAGAATGACGTTCACAGTAACCAAACCTGTGCCGTCCGCGCGCACGACCGAAAGCCTGCTCTGGCTGATGCAAAGGCAAATCTGCACAGTTTTTGATCAGACGCTGAATTCTTTTTGATCAGGTTGCGGCCGCCGCATGCAGGCCCGATATCGACCTTCCCAGTAATCGCACACGAACAACTCGGGCGCACCATGCGTTAAGTGCGATACGTTTGATGGAGATTTCGATGAGTACAAATCACGGTCAGGGATCTGCGCGCATCTTCCAGTTTCCGGCCGGGGGCCGCGCAGCCCTAGGCGGGAAGCGACGGGAGGACTTCGACTCCAGAACCGATGCGAGTTCCGAACGCGTCAATGAAACCGCTTGCAGCGGCAACTGGTATCACGAAGCTGCCATCCGCGAAGCCGCCGAACGGGGCCTTGATCATTGAGCGGTCGGATCGATCAGGCCTGAAGGTGCTTGTGCGCTAGGTTCGGTGTTTCGCAGTCGTTCGGTTTCCAACCTGGACCCAGCGAACCGGGCTGCCCCGGACTGGGTTTACCGAAACGAAAGTTGCGAGCGGTCAGGCAGCTGCGTCCATTTCAGCCTCGGCATCGAGATCGGCGATGACGTCCTCGAACGCCGATATTGCCTGCTGGACTGCGGCGATCTGCATCAACTCCCATCCGCTGACCGGACCATTGCGGTTCTGCAGCGCGACCACCAGATCCCGCCGCTGCTCCTTGAGCTGGACGAGCGGCAAGCCGTGGTCAGGCAAATGTCTCATCATGCTTTAACCCCTCAATTGCACGAGATCCCGCTATATCGCGATTGGTCTGCGTTTCGCTTACAAAACCCTTGCAAATTTTAGCGATCGCCAAAACGGGCTGAGAAAACAGGTTAATCTCTCGCAGCGCGCTTCTTGGGTTTTCCCTTTCGCCGTATTGCCACCGGATTTTTTCGGCCGATATTGTCGACTGGCCCCGTTTTCGGCCCTGGCGTTTTTGGAAATCGTCCTATGCAAGGGAAAATCGTCGTCGTGACTGGCGCCTCCGGTGCGCTGGGAAAGGTCGTGGTAGCTTCGGCGCTCGCCAAAGGCGCGAAAGTTGCCGCTATCGATCACGCGGCAACGGCGTTCCAAGCAACGCCTGAGCGCATCGAATTCGGCGGTGTCGATTTGATCGATGCCGTCGAGGCCAAAAAGGCGATCGATGCAGCGGCAGGGCATTTCGGCAGGCTGGACGTACTGATCAATATCGCAGGCGGGTTTGCCTTTGAGACGACCGTCGAGGGCGACCCGGAAGCTTGGCAGCGCTTGTATGCGCTGAATGTTTCGACCGCGCTTCACGCGTGCCGCTCGGCCGTCCCTCACCTCGCGGCGTCCAATGCCGGGCGGATCGTCAATGTCGGCGCGATGGCCGCGATCCAGGCAGGCGCCGGCATGGGGCCCTATGCAGCCTCAAAAGCCGCCGTGCATCGCCTCACCGAGGCGCTTGCCGCGGAATGGAAGGGCAAGATCACCGTGAATGCCGTGCTGCCGTCGATCATCGATACTGTCGCCAACCGCGCCAGCATGCCGGACGCCGACTTTGCGAAATGGGTCAGGCCGCAGGAACTGGCGGAGGTCATCCTGTTTCTCGCCAGCGATGCCGCAAGCGCAGTGACCGGCGCGCTGCTCCCAGTGAGCGGACGAGTATAGCAGTCAGCCCGTTGCCGCTTCCGTCTCTTCATCTTATGCCTGATCGATTCAGGGTAAGGGGACGGCGGACCTGGGCTAAAATGGGCGTGTGAGTCGCTCACCTTTGTGTCGGAAACTTCGTCTTGGAAACCGCGCTTTATCTACCTGTCAAACGATTCCTCGAAGGGCTCGGCTTCACCGTCAAGGGTGAGGTCGGCGGCTGTGATGTTGTCGCGCTTTCCGGCGACGAGCCGCCGATCGTGGTGATCGGTGAACTCAAGCTCTCCTTCAACCTCGAACTGATCTTGCAGGCGGTCGACCGCGCCGCGGCCAGCGACGAAGTGTGGCTTGCCGCCAAATTCTCCGAACGCGGCAAGGGCCGGGAAAGCGACGCGCGGTATCGTAATCTTTGCCGCCGCCTCGGATTTGGCATGCTCGCGGTCACCAAATCGGGTGCAGTCGAAGTGATCGTCTCTCCGACCACGACGCCTCGCCGCGACAACAAGCGACGTTCGCGCCTGATTGCCGAACATCGCAAGCGTCTGGGTGATCCTGCACTCGGCGGCAGCACCCGTGCGCCGATCATGACGGCCTACCGCCAGCAGGCCCTGGCCTGCGCCAACGCGCTATCGCGCGGCCCTTGCAAGGTACGTGATCTCAGGCCTGCGCTTCCTGATGCAGCAAAGATTCTGCTTCAAAACGTCTATGGCTGGTTCGAGCGGGTTGAGCGCGGGGTGTACGCGCTGACTGACGCGGGCCGCGCGGCCCTCAACCGGTGGCCTCAGCAACCGATCGAGGACGCCAGCGTTGAGGTCCTATCATGAATGGCCGCGCATACAGCCGAACGTGCATAGCTGAGTTGCCGCCCCAATCTTATATTGCAATGCAACATATCCATCCCTAGATATCGGCCGCGACAATTGAGGGGTCGGCGATGAGCCAGGATTGGAATACGAAATATGGGCCGCGGCGCGTTCGGCGCGATCCGCCAACGCTTGAAGAGGCGATTTTCGCGGCGGCCGGCATCACCGAAGACTTGAACGAGCAAGCTGAAATCGCTGCCTCGCTGATGGGATTGCCGATCGAGGCGGTCACAGCCGAGGTCAGGAAGTCGAGTCGCGTGCAAGCTCGTACCGCGACGCGCGTAATCGCCGGTGAACAGGGCGCGCAACGTTCCGTCATAGTCGAGCGTCGCGTGGTCAGGAGATTCGGCAACGACAAGCGGACCGGCACCTAACGGTTTCGCGGTTCGAAGCGGCCCTCGTTTATCCGCTATGCAATCTTCCAGCCGTAAAGCCTGAAGAAAAACTTCCAATAGGCGCGATTGAACTGGATGGCCGCTCGTGCGGCATCGATTGGCGTAATGGTCAACGTCCGCGCCGGTTCAGGCTTCGGTTGTTCTTCCAGATCGATCGTCCCGGTCGATTCGCCATACCGAAACGTGAGGTTCGCGCCGAATTTGTTGGCGAGCGCGCGCATCGCATCATTCTGGGAGCCGGTGGTGATGCGCAAGGCGCGATAGCCTTTGCTCTGCGCGACCTCAATCAGCTTCTTGAACAAGACGCTCCCGACGCCCTTGCGGCGCAGGCTGGTCTCGACGCTGAAGGCGATCTCGGGCTGGAGGTCGGGCGAAGTTCCCGGTGGATGAAGCTCAGCAGCGCCGCGCACCATGCCGTCTACGATATAGGCAATGACCAACGTTCCATCGCTTGCACATTTGGCGGCATAGCGCCCGACGAAATCGTCATCCATGAAACCGTGGAACCGATCATGGCGACTTTGATGATCCAGCCTCAGCAGATGGTCCCGCAGCAGTGGAAGTTCTTCGTGCCGGCTCAACGTCCGAACCGTGCCGTTGGCAACGGTCGAAACGGCAACGTCTTGATAGTTCACGTCAAATCTCCTCGTGGCAGCCCTCGAGGAGGCGTCGAATCCCTAGGCGACTCATATTGTGCATCGCAGCATAGATTTCAAGCCCCGCGCGATGCCCGGGGCAGTCATCGTTAATGGCAGCCGTACTTTCAGAGCACCATCTGGGTCTGCATCACCACCGCAACGAGCTTGCCGTCATCGGTTTCGACGCGGGTCTGCCAGACCTGCGTGCGGCGGCCGCGATGGACCGGCGTGGCGGTCGCTATGACGGTGGCCCCTTCCTTCGCCGCGCCGATGAAATTGGTCTTGCTTTCGATGGTGGTCGTGCCCTTGGCGTCGTCAGGCAAGTTAATGACCGTTGCAGCCGCGCCGACCGAGTCCGCCAGCGCCATGACCGCGCCACCATGAATGGTGTGGCCGGCCGTGCAGAGGTCGGGACGCACGTGCATGCGCGCCACGACGCGATCCTTGCCGGCCTCGACGAAGGTCACGCCCTTCAATTCCGCAAACGGCATTTTTATCGATCGAATTTTTTCCAGAGGAGTCATCCACAAGTCCTCCCAAGCGCGCATCCCAGGCCCCCGGACGCAAGGAGCGGAGGCTAGGATTCCTCCACCCCGCACCATTCGGCAATGAATAGCGCGGTTGCCTTGGTCGATTTGCGCAAGGAATCGAGATCGACATATTCGTTGAAGCCGTGCAGCGCCGCGCCGCTGGCGCCAAAGCAGAGAGAAGGAATGTTATGGTTCAGCCCGTAGAAACGGGTATCGGTCAGCGCGGTGAACGCAAGCTCCCGCACCGGACCGCCGTAAACCGCATCATAGGCTTTCGCAAAGGCGGCTTCCGCCTCCGCCGAGTCTTTCAATTCATACCCTTCCGAGAGAAACCCGCACCATTCGACGACGGCTGGATTATTGGCGAGAAAACGATGATTTCTCGATGCTGCGGCGACATGCCTGCGGATTTCGTCCTGACAGTCAGCCACTGACCAGCCCGGCAGAATCGCGATCCGGCAATCGACGTCGCACCAGGCCGGCACGCTGGAGGCCCAATCGCCGCCGCTGATGATGCCAGGATTGAAATTGATCGGATGAGACACTTTGCCGAAATGGGGGGCGCCCTTGGCACGCTCGTTCCATTCGGCCTCGAGTTGCTCCAGAGATTGAATGAGATGGTACGCCGCGGTGATGGCGTTCGATCCACTGCCCGCCTCGAACACATGGACGGGGTGTCCCCGCACCTTCAGACGAAACCAGATCACGCCGACCTGCGAGCGAACCATCTTGCCGCCCGTCGGCTCCGGGATGAAACAGGCATCGGCCCGGTAGCCCCGCTGCAAGGTTGAGAGTGCACCGAGCCCTGTGCTTTCCTCTTCGATGACAGACTGAAAATGAATCCGCCCGGTGGGCTTGAGGCCCGCCGCCTTGATCGCGTCAAGGGCGAAAAGCGCGCCAATGGTGCCCGACTTCATGTCGCACGCACCACGCCCATACATGCGGCCATCCTTCACGACCGGGGTGAAAGGCGGCGTGTCCCACATGTCGAGCGGTCCGGCCGGAACAACATCGCAGTGGCCTTGCAGGATCAGAGATCTCCCACGGGCGGTGGCCGGCCGATACGTGCCGACCACGGTGCGCGCCTTGGAGAAATCGTGCTCGATCGGGCCAAATCCGCGCAGGTCCTTGAGGTCTTCGACATTGATGTGCCAGTCGTCGACCTCATAGCCGCGTTCCCTCAAGAGATCGGCGATCATGTCCTGACACGGACCTTCCGCGCCGCGCGTCGACGGAATCGCGACAAAGTCGGCGGTGGTTGCCAATTGCGCGTCGAAACCGGCGTCGACCGCATCCTGGATCTTCCGTCTGATGTCATCTGAGTTCATTGCTTCAAAGTTCCCCGTCAGTCCTGACGAAAACGAGTTTAGCAGTGAGGGGCGCCCGGCATATTCGGTGCTGCTTGAGAATCGCTGGCTTCTCGATAGAGACTGTACCGTCGATCTGCGGTCCCTGCCCCACCGCGGCGAATCGATCAGGGTTTTCAGACTTCGGAAAGTGGGCACGGGTTGCGAGATTTTGCAGCAGCGGGAAACTTTATGACCGAACGTTACGTCTCACCCCCGCTGCCGTCCTTCGGCCGGAAGCTGATAGGGAAGCTGTCCATCCTGGCCGTTTTTGGACTGCTCGAAGTTGCCTCCACGGCACAGGCGACGGTTCTTTCGCGTGAGCAGGATATCCTCGATTTGAGACTCGGGCAGCGGGTCAGGATCGATGATGGAACCTGCCCCGCGGGCCAGATCAAGGAGGTGGCAGGCGCCAAGATGGGGGAAACGGGCGTGGTTCGGGCGAGCAAATGTGTGCCCCGTACGGGGCCTAAGGTGAACCCGCGGTTCAAGTAAAGAAAAGCCGGACGCTTTAGGCGATAAAGGGCCTGTCAATACCAAATGCCTGTCTGCCATTGCGCGAAGCCCCGGCCCAGAGCCAAGACACCCCCGGACGTCTTGTTCGCTATTGAATGAACTCACCGCATTTCTGGACCGAGCCGGCATCCGCTCCCCAAGGCATGATTGGCACCGACGATGTCGAATTCTTCGGCGACCCCTCGATCAGCTTGTCCGAGTAGACCATGTAGACCAGCACGTTGCGCTTGGCGTCGCAGCCACGAACGATCTGCATCTTTTTGAAAAAGAGAGACCGCCGCTGCCGAAACATATCGTCCCCCTGCCCCAGCTTTCCCTTGAAGTGAATGGGGCCTATCTGACTGCACGACAGAGAGATATCCGACACCTCCTCAGCTACACCGAGCCAGCCCTTGATGCCGCCCCGCTCGGGCACCGTAAAGTGACAGGCCACGCCATCAACTTCGGGATCGTCGATGCCGTAAGTCGCCAGCTTGTCGTTGGGACTGAGCAGTTTGAATACCGTCGAGCGGCGAAAGATCAGGTCTGGTTCGTCTGCCGCCGAGGCGACCGTTGCAGCCGACGTCAGCACGACCGTCAAAAACAATAACAGCCTGATTCCCGTTCTTCCGTTATACACTTGGCGCGCCGCGCGCGGCATGGGAGGACTCCTCTAATCTGATTTCGATGACGTGAACGCCTTCGCCGAAGTTTGGGATCAAAATGGGTGGGCAACTCGTTGTTCGCCCCCAGCTTTGGTTTGAAGCCGAGTTCATGGACGCTGGACGACAACGGCTGCGGACCTTCCCAAGGACTGGTGCAATTCGGATGGAAACCTCGATGTAGGCGCCCGCCGCCTTGGCGGAAAGGTCCTGAATTAGCGTGGCGTTAATATTAGGTGAGGCTTTTTTGTTACGCTTGGGTACAGATTACAGACTTCCAAAGCGTTGAACTGGTGAAGGCGTACCACGTCTGCAACAGTCAGCCAAAGTCGGAAAATGGAAGGCGCGCGCGTGAGCGGACAATGGGTTCGGTTTTGGGGTGGGCCGTTCGGGCGGCTCGCCATTTTCACTGGAGCGATCCTTCTGGCGCCCCAAGCGAAAGCCGCAATCTATTACTTGGAAGATTCGGCCCCCGTCGTCATCCACCCCGCACCGAAGCCACAACAGCCGCACGCCAGGCCTTTCCGCCATGGCGACAGGGGCTCCGGGTTCGTCCTCGAGAAGGAGTCCAAGCCGCAAGGGCCCTTGATCATCTCGATTTCGATCGGCCAGCAAAAGCTCCGGCTTTACGACGCCAACGGACTGTTCGCGGAGACACCGATTTCCACCG
Source organism: Bradyrhizobium sp. (assembly GCF_027451485.1). Lineage (GTDB taxonomy): Bacteria > Pseudomonadota > Alphaproteobacteria > Rhizobiales > Xanthobacteraceae > Bradyrhizobium. Next base: position 1,321 of record NZ_DAIDJE010000127.1, on the reverse strand, counting down.
GCATGCCTGGCCATCCAACCCCTATGGGCGTTTTCAGCGTCATTCAAAAACAGAAATTCCATCGATCGAATATCTACAGCGGCGCACCGATGCCGTTCATGCAACGGATCACCTGGTCGGGCGTCGCCATGCACGCCGGGGTGCTTCCGGGCTATCCGGCCTCGCACGGCTGCATTCGTATGCCCATGGGCTTCGCCGTCAAGATGTACGGCTGGACGCGGATGGGCGCCCGCGTCATCGTCGCGCCAGGGGATGTGACCCCTGCCAGCTTCGCACATCCCTTGCTTGCGACAATCAAGGTCGCCCCGCCGCCGCTGACCATGCAAGAGACCAAGACTGACGTGGCTGCCGTTCAACCCGCGGCAGAGCCGCTGCAGGCCAAGGCGGGCGCGGCGCCGGCTGCCATCACGACCGGAATGGAATTGGGGGCCACGGTCGGTCACGTCGACCAGGTGAAATCTGCTGCGGAGGAGAGCGCCCCTCCGACGGCGGTGAAGACCGCCGACGCCAGCGCCGCACTGTCGGCAGCACTCGGAAAATCGGACGAAATCCAGCACGCAACGACCGCAAGTGATGCTGCCAAGCCGATCAATGGTGACAGCGCTCCCTTGCCGAAGGCCGCGATCGCACCGGCTAACGAGGCAGCCAGCAGCCCGCCACCGGCGAAGCCAGCGAGCAAAGTGACAACCGAAATTCAGAGCCACGAGCCGGTCGATGCCCCTTCCAGGTCAACGACCTCCGTCACCCTCCCGGTGACACAGCCGGTCAACCAGGCGGCCCCGCCCGTCGCAGCGACAGAGGAGCCACTCATCGATGACCTCGATAATGCCAGGCCCGGCACGCAGAAGACAGATCCCGGCTTTGCTTTCCGGGGCTCCGGGCAAATTGCGGTCTTCATCAGCGGCAAGGACTCGAAACTGTACATCCGGCAGAATTTCTCACCGCTGTTCCAAATCCCGGTCACGATTGCCGCCGACATACGCCCGCTCGGCACGCATATTTTCACGGCGCGCGTCGACAGCCACGACGCCAATGTCCTGCATTGGTCGGTGATCTCGCTGCCAAATCTCTCCAAATTCGCGGAACGACACGACAACCAACGCCGTTCACAGCGCCACAGGTTCGCAAGCGCCGCGCCGACCGAGGCCAAGCCGCAACCCGACACTCCGGCCGAGGCGCTCGATCGACTAAGCCTGCCTCCGGAAGTCATGGCCAAGGTCTACGAGGCGGTGACCACCGGCGGATCAATCATCGTCTCCGATCAGGGCATCTCGGCCGGCGAAACCGGCGAGGGAACGGATTTCATCGTCTCACTGCGCTA
>NZ_DAIDJE010000126.1 GCF_027451485.1 Bradyrhizobium sp. | reverse complement strand
CGCGGGCGATTCGGTGAAGACCCATTCCCCACCCTCGTTCCACGGGCCGCGGGTATCGATCTCGCCATGATCTCCCGCGCCGGTCGAATCGTTGAAGAACTGGTTTACGAGGCCGGGGGTCGGTGCGATCTTGCCGATGCTGAAGGCAGGCTTGGAAAGGCTTTCGAGCGCGAGCGAGAACGCCTTCATATGCGTGATCTCGCGCGTCATCAGAAACTGCAAGGCGTCCTTGCTGCCCGCATCGTCGCAGAAATTGATCAGCCGCTCGTAGACGATCTTCGCGCGCGCCTCTGCCGCGATGTTGCTGCGAAGGTCGACGTCGACTTCGCCGGTGATCTTGAGATAGTCGGCGGTCCATGGATTGCCTTGCGAGTTGAACAGGTTGATTCCGCCGCCGCCCGCAATGGCGATCAAGGGGTCGGCTTCGGCGGCCTGGCGGTCGAACTTCGAAGGTGCCAGATGCATCCGGGCAAGGCAGCCGACCACTTCGAGGTGGCTCAGCTCCTCGGTGCCGATGTCCATCAACAGGTCCTTGCGATCCGGATCCTCGGAGTTCAATCCCTGGATCGAATATTGCATCGCCGCGGCGAGTTCTCCGTTCGCACCACCGAATTGTTCCAGAAGCATGTTTCCGAATCGCGCGTCAGGCTCATCGACACGAACGGTGAACATCAGCTTCTTGACGTGGTGATACATGGGAGCCTCGCGGGATGGAATTGACAGACTTGAACGGCGCCAGGGGCGCTTCGTTCCTATGCATCCGACCTGCTCGCAGCGGCGACCGAGGAACGATCGCGGACCGCGCCAATTGGTCCGCAGTATCGCGCAGACCGCGGCCACCAGGTTTGACAACCGCGGCGGCAGACCCGATCGGATGACGATTGATGGCCGGCATATTCCGTGGCTGGACGAGCGAGCAGAAACACGTCCTGGCGGCAAGTTTCCTCGGCTGGTCGCTTGACGCCTTTGATTACTTCCTGCTGGTGTTCGTGCTGAAGGATATAGCCGCGGAATTCAAAACCGGCATCACCGAGGTCTCACTCGCGATCCTGCTGACCCTCGCCATGCGCCCTGTCGGCGCTTTTCTGTTCGGACGCGCGGCCGATCGCTGGGGCCGGCGTCCGGTGCTGATGGTGGATGTCGCCCTCTACTCCGTCCTAGAATTTGCGTCCGGGTTCTCGCCCAATCTCACGACGCTGATCGTGCTCCGCGCACTCTATGGTGTCGCCATGGGCGGCGAATGGGGCGTCGGCGCCTCGCTCACCATGGAGTCCATTCCTCCGCAAGCCCGCGGCTTTGCGTCAGGCCTGCTTCAATCGGGCTACCCGGCCGGATATTTTCTCGCCTCGATCGTCTACGGCGTGCTGTTTCAATATATCGGCTGGCGGGGGATGTTCATGGTTGGGGTCGTTCCCGCCCTGCTCTTGCTCTACATCCGCCAGACCGTGCCGGAATCGCCCGGCTTCAATCGCACCCTGGCTGCAACAAGCGGGCGCACCCTTGAGGTGCTGCGCCGAAACTGGCGCCTTGGGATCTACGCGGTGATCCTGATGACCGCTTTCAACCTGTTCAGCCACGGCTCGCAAGACATCTATCCGACGTTCCTTCAGGTCGAACGAAAGCTCTCACCGCATGTCGTTAGCCTGATTGCCATCATCTACAATATCGGTGCGATATGCGGCGGCGTCCTGTTCGGTTCGCTGTCGGAGCGTTTCGGGCGCCGCGCCTGCATCGTGGCGGCTGCGATCTTTTCATTGATCGTCACGCCCCTCTGGGCATTCGCCCCGGCCACCGTACTTTTGGCGGTCGGCGCATTCCTGATGCAGTTCGCCGTGCAGGGCGCCTGGGGCATCATCCCGGTGCACCTCAACGAACTCTCGCCCGATGGCGCAAGAGGAACGTTCCCGGGCTTCGTCTATCAGCTCGGCAATCTGTTCGCCTCCGTCAACGCAACGCTGCAGACCGGTTTGGCGGCCGCGCTCGGCGGCAACTATGCCGTCGCCCTCGTTGTCGTCGTCGCGCCCGTCGCGCTCATCATCGTGATCGTCACGATCCTCGGCAGCGAAGCGAAGGGAACGCCGTTCGCAGCCAGAGCGGCTTCATGAGTTATGGCATCGCTCTCAACCCTGGCTTAACCTGCCGAGCCAGGCCAACACAGCCGTTGGCGTGTGCCCAAACAAGATCGATTCCGTCCCTGGAAGTGGTGCAGTCGCCTGGCATCTTTTCCTTGCGGCCAAGCCGGCATTCGACAGGAGCGGCACCGCGCCAAGGGCGTTCGTCCGGACAAACCCGACCAGATGATGCGCAACGCCGCCTGATCGGTCTAACGCGGCCTGGTCGAGCGCCATGCCGCCTGGCAACATCACCGAAACATGCGAGCCCGTGCTCGCCGCCTGGCTCGACGGCACCTCGCGCTGAACTGAGGTTGCGTCCTGAGGGTCCGATCCATTGCGACGCGCTTTAAGCGATTGGCTGGGGAACTAGGAAGATTTGTTACGGCCCGCCCACCATTCCGGAAGAGCTTGATGTGACTTAATAATTTGATAATGCTTCGATATTTTTAATATTTCTAAGTAGTACTTGTTACTAGAAACTGTTACTATAGTAAGTGAAAATCAAGCAGCGATTCCCCAGTGCCCGCCCTTCCAAGTTACATCGTTCGACGCAAAGGTAGCCGAAACTATTATGTGCGGATGCCTATCCCCAAGGACCTCCAGCAGCGCTTGGGAATACCAGGCAAGCCTCGGCGCGAGAGGTGGCTGTCATTAAACACCAGCGATCCCACGAGGGCTCGACAAGCAGGTAGACCTATTATCGAAAAATGGGAGCGGGAGTTTCAGGAGCTCCGGCACCCGAAGGAACTGACTGAAGCCGAATTGCAGGACGCAATCTGGAAGCGTTACCTTGAGCTGATTACAGCAGACGAGAAACTGCGTCTTTCCCTTCCGACCGATGACGATCTGAAGAAAATTTGGGCTCATCTCGAGGTTGAGTTCGGCGGCGTGTGGGACGTCGGCACCTTTCGTAACTTTGAAGAGCTGCAAAACACTTTTGTCGACGATCAGCGCGACAGACTTACCCGTCTAGCCAAACTAAAAGCAGAGGTCGCAAAAGGGGAGACGAAGAGCGTCGCAGAGGTGATAGACGGACTTTTAGAACAGCGGCGGCTTAAGCTAGAGGCCGGCAGTCCGGAATACCGCAAGATTGCGCATGGCATCCAGCGTGCTGAGATCGAGGCTTTGCGTCGCGCCGCCGAGAGAGATGCTGGCGACTGGTCGGGGGAACCGAAGGACAAGCTAGTTCGGCCGCCGGTCCTTGTCAGCTATCCTGTGGGCGAGACGATCCTTGAGCTCTTCGACCGCTTTCGGCGCGAGGCGCCCGGACGTGTCTCACCCGATGGATGGACTCAGAATAGGAAAATTGTGGCTTTGTTCGACCAGTTTATCGGCGGGGACGCTCACGTCTCTCAGTTCAGCCGAAACAACGTCCGGGGTTGGAAGGGTGAGCTTTTCAAATGGCCGCGGCGTGTAGCTGATACTGGCACCTTTCGTGGATTGACGTTTTCCGAAGTAATTCGCCGAAATGAGAAAATCGGAAAGCCCGTCATCTCATCAAAAACTATCAATAAATACCTTGCGGCGCTTGGGGGCTTTTCAAAGTGGCTTCTGTCGAATGGATACATCGACGAATCAGTCATGAGCGGAATGTTTTTGGACCTTGATCGGCGGAAGAAGGAGGTCTTTCCCTATGATGATGCAAAACTTAAAACCATCTTTACGTCGCCACTGTTTCTGATGTGCAAGGGGGACCGCATTGAACATATCAAAGGAAACAAAGAAATCCGCGACTGGCGATATTGGCTACCATGGCTAGCGCTGTATAGCGGCGCGCGACTTGGAGAACTGGCACAATTGCTTGTCGCTGACGTCAGGCAAGAGCAAGGCCATTGGATACTGCACATAACCAGCGAGGGGTCTAAAACGAAGCGAACAAAAACTGGAGGATCGCAACGCGTGGTCCCCGTTCACCGCAAACTTATTGAGTTGGGCTTCGACAAATATCACGCGCGAGCGGTTGCGCTTAACAAACAGCAGCTATTCGACATCAAGCCGGATACGCGCGGCTATTTTTCCGGAAGGCCTTCAAAGTTTTTCGGCAACTACCTGCATGACATTGGCATCAAGAACGGTCGCGATACGAACTTTCATTCATTCCGTCATACGGTGGCTGACGCTTTTCGCAGAGCCGGTTTTGTTGACGAAGAATTTGCGCCACTGCTGGGGCATACGAGGGCTACGACGACAGGAAGGTATGGGATCTTGAAGCCAATGGTGCTTGCGCAGCGCGTTGCCATGATAGAGGCGATCGAATACCCCAGTCTTCTTTGATTGCGAACGCCGAGCACTTTCCTCGTGCCCTGTCCGTTTGAGCGATCGGTACAATTCGTGGCACGGCGAGCTCGGCCGGCAGCGGGGGTCGGGAGCTCCACATCTGCACTTATAGCCTCATGCAGGAGGCTTGTATCCCTTTATCGGCCGATTCCCCGAAGCGCCGGACCGCCATAAAGAGTGAGCGTCATCCAGGGACCACGCACTGAAGGCTGATCTGGTCGGTTAGGAAGATCTCGTGGAATGGTTCGTCACGAGGTCACCATGTCAAAGGATAGTCATAAGGATAGCGATACGGATAGGCATACGCCTATCCTCAAGAACGGCTCGGACACGCTGCAGCGTGTTGAGATCATCACCGGGACCGGCCGGCGACGGCGCTGGTCGACCGATGCGAAGGCGGCGATTGTCGCGGAGAGTTTTGCGCCGGGTGCAAGCGTGTCCGCGGTGGCACGGCGACACGACATCAGCCCAAGCCTGTTGTTTCTGTGGCGTCGTCAAACGACGCGGGCGAAGGTCGCGGAGCGCGGGGCCGGAGACGTGCTACCTGGCTTTGTGCCGGTCGCGATCACCGGCTGCGGAGGCGAATTGTCGTCGGGCGAAGAGCAGGCGGCAATCGAGATCGAGGTAGGCGCGGTTCGCATCCGTGTCAGGGGGACGGTCGACCGGCGGGCGCTGTGTGAGGTGCTGGCGGCAGTCGGGACGGTTGGCCGATGATCTTGCTTCGACCTGGATTGTCGATCTGGATCGCGACGCAGCCGATCGATTTCCGTCGGGGGATGGACTCGCTGGCGATGCTGGTGAGCGAGGCGTTTGGAGCCGATCCGTTCGACGGCGGACTTTATGTCTTCCGCTCCAAGCGACGAGATCGCGTGAAGATCCTGACCTGGGATGGAAGCGGCATTGTCCTTTACTACAAGCGAATCGAGGGGCAGTTCACCTGGCCGCCGATCAAAGAAGGCGTCATGCCGCTATCTCATGCTCAACTCTCGGTGCTGCTCGATGGCTCGGACTGGAAGCGTGTGCCGATGCGAGTTGTGGATCAGCCCGTACGAGCTGGTTGATCCGTATCAATAGTAGTTCGTCACTCATGCGGAGTTGTTGTAGAATCACTTTGCATGAGTGATTTGCCTTCCGATCCAGAATTGCTCCGACAAACCGTGATGATGCTGTCATCACGGTTTGCGGCGTTGTCGACGGAATGCAGCACGCTCTCGGCCGAGCGTGATGCGGCGATCGCCCAACGCGACGCTGCAATCCAGGAGAACGACAAGCTCCTGATGATCCTGTCCCAGTATAAGCGCACGATCTTCGGTCCCCGCTCCGAGACCCTGGATCCCGGACAGCTATCTCTCTTCACCATCACGGCACAGGCGGTTCGTGCCGCCGCCAACGACGACGACATGATCGGAGGCAGGCTGCCTGACGGAGCGGAAGGCCGTGGAAAGCGGCCGGCGCGGCGCAACCGGGGGAAGCTTCCGGACCATCTGCCGCGCATCGATGTCGTAATCGATATCGAGAGCCACATCTGCCCCTGCTGCGGCGAGCGGCTGCACAAGATCGGGGAGACCGTCAAGGAAGCCTTCGACGTCATTCCGATGCAGTACCGGGTCAAGCGCATCGTGCGCCCGCGGTACGGCTGCCGGGGATGTCGCCAGGGCGTGCTGCAGGCACCCGCGCCGGCCCAGGCGATCGATGGCGGGATGGTGACGGAAGCCTTGCTGGGCCATATCGCGGTGATGAAATACGGCTACCAGCTGCCGCTGTATCGGCAGGAGCAGATGTTCGCTGCGCTAGGCATCACGCTCGACCGGCAGACGCTGGCGTCGTGGATGGGCCGCATCGCCTGGTGGCTGAAGCCGCTTCACACGCTGTTGCGCGACACAGTGATGTCCTACCCGCGGCTGTTTGCCGACGAGACGCCGCTGCCGGTTCTCGATCCCGGCCGAGGCAGGACCAAAGTCTGCCAGTTCTGGGCGATCGCCACCGATGACCGTCCGTGGGGCGGCCCAGCGCCGCCGGCGGTGGTCTACATGTTTGCCGAGGATCGCAAGGCGATCCGCGCCAAGCAGCTGTTCGGGGACTACCACGGTATCCTGCAGGTCGACGGCTATGCCGCCTACAAGGGCCTGATCAAGAATGGCGGCCGTCTGGTGCAGCTGGCGTTCTGCTTCGCGCATGCGCGGCGGAAGTTCTGGGACGTTCACGTCGCGACCAAGTCGCCGATTGCCGCAGAGGCGCTGCAACGGATCGCGATGTTCTACGCCATCGAGGATCGCATCCGCGGTCTGCCGGCGACGCAGCGAGCTGCGGTGCGGCAATCCGACACCAGACCGCTGATCGAGGACTTCAAACCCTGGCTCGAGGCGCGGTTGCTGGAAGTCTCGAAGAAATCCGGCCTTGGCAAGGCCATCCGCTACACCCTCAACCATTGGGACGGCCTGACGCGCTTCATCGATGACGGACGCATCGAGATCGACAACAATACGGTCGAGCGCAGCATCAAGCCGATAGGCTTGGGAAAGAAGAACTACTTGTTCGCCGGCAGTGAAGGCGGTGCCGAGACATGGGCCATCCTCGCCTCGCTCATCAACACGGCTAAGCTTCACGACATCGACCCGCGGCATTATCTGGCCGATGTTCTCGAGCGCATTGTCTCCGGACGCACCAAGATCAATCAGCTGAACACGCTGCTGCCGTGGAATTGGAAGACCGAGCGCGACGGTTCAGAGGCAAAGCTCGCCGCCTGATCAGTTCGACGGCAAGGCGTCGGGAACTTCCTGCGCCTCGCTGGCATCGTCGTAGATCTCTTCGCGGATAACGCGCAGCGTCACCTCGTGCAGATAGACTTGCAGCGCACCCTCCAGCTCGGTGAACTCCGGCAGCAGGACTCGATCGACGAAGCCCCGTGACGCACGGACCATCACCGTGTTGCGTCGCTGCCGGCGATAACGAAACGGCCGCAGCCCGTATCGACGGCAAAGCGCCAGAAAAAGGTGCCGAGACCACTGGTCGGGAAGTGAGAATTGCTGTTCGATCGGTGGATCGTGGCGAGTGAGTTCCTCGACCCGGGCCCGCACCCGCCGCAGCGCGGCTTCCGCCGCAAGGCGCTCTCCAGCAGTTCCAGCACCCACGAACAACGCCTCGATCTTCCGAAGCTTCTCGCGCAGCTGCGACTCGCTGGTCATTCTAATGTCCCCGTTGCACGCTCCAACCCGCGATCACACCATCACCGCGCAACGGCAGCGTCAATCACCCCGACCGCGCTATCCAGAGCATTCCGCTCAAGTCAAGACCGGGCACGGTGATCCTCACATGACGCTCAC
>NZ_DAIDJE010000125.1 GCF_027451485.1 Bradyrhizobium sp. | reverse complement strand
GGCGTCAGGCCAGGCGCCGGGATAGCGCCAGGCGCCGGTATGAATGCTGATCGGCCGCATGAATGCGCCGAGCTTGAGTTGCCGTATCGCCATCGCCCCAATCCGTGCCGTTATCGTTCCAAAAGAGATAGGCACGAGAGGCCGCGGCGCCATCGGCAGGCAAGCAGAAGATTATTTTGTTTTGGAGGCGTTATAGTGCCCGCCAGTGGATTGAGCATGATCTCTTCGGAAAACCGCTGCGCTTTTCCCGATCGTGCTTTACGAGGCGGCCAGGATATCCCGGTGCATCTTGCCGGAGTAGAAATGATAGAACGGCACTTCCGCGTCGTGGCCGAGCGCGCCGGCAGCAAGCCGCTTGTCCAGTTCGTTCAGCACGTTTCGCGTCATCGGATGCAGGTCGGCGAGCGGCTTTGAGCCGAGTTCGACCCAGACCAGTTCGACCAGTTCCGCATCTGCATGAATGACGCCATCGATTCTGTGGACGATTGCCGAGGCGTCGGCGGTGAAGAAGCGGGTATCGAAGCGCCGTACGCGGCCCGGCGGGGTAATGGCGCGCGCGATCAGGAAAAGACCGGACGGATCGGGCAGGAGGCCGGCATCGGCAAAAGGCTTCCATGGCCCCGATAACGCTGGGATCTTGCCCTGGCTCGGCCGCCCGAGACAAAGCCCGGTTTCCTCACAGGCCTCTCGGATCGCTGCAACTGCCAGTGAGCGTGCACGGGCCGCCGTGATCTTCGGGCTTCCCTTCAGCAGATTGGCTTCCAGCGCCTTCGGAATGGGAGCGGCAACCGGAACGCGGCTGTCGGCGACATCGACCCGACCGCCGGGGAAGACGAACTTGCCGGGCATGAACACGACCTTGTCGTGGCGGCGTCCGACCAGGACTTTGGGGATGGTGGCGGAGCGATCGACCAGGATCAGCGTCGCGGCATCGACCGGACGGCGATAGGGATGATGGTCGGCTTCCTTCTCAGTCGCTTGTTGCCCCGTTTCGCTCATAGCATGCGTGCCCCGTTCCCGCTCGCAGATGACGGTCTAAGGCTCGGGATTCTCTTCGTCAAATCCATGCATCCGCAGCGCCCATTGCGCCCCGACGACGGCCCCCTTGACCGGCTGCAATAGCGCCAGCGAGGCGATGAAGGTCAACGGCAGATAGATCGCGAGCTGAAGCGCGACAGGCGGCGAAAAGTTGGTTTCGATCATGAGCGCCAAGGGCACCACGATGTGGCCGACGATGACGATGACGAGATAAGCCGGGAGGTCGTCGGCACGATGCCCCGAGAAATCCTGGCCGCAGGCCGAGCAGGCGTCGTCTACTTTCAGGAAGGCACGAAACAGATTGCCCTCGCCGCAGCGCGGGCAGCGCCCGCGAAAGCCGCGCTTCAAGGCTTGCCAGACGTCGCGCTTCTCCCTCAGTCCGGTTTCCTGACTCCAGACGATCGGACGATCGCTTACCGTTTCCATGACTTGCCTTTCTTCTTCTTTCCAGCTTTCACTTTATCGGCCTTGCCACCGTTCCGGCGCGCCGCTCTGCCCGGATGGGCCTTGGATTTCGCGAAATCGCGGCGGCGGGAGCGAGGAAGCGCCTGGCCTTCCGACAGCAGTTCGAACCGCAACGCGCCCGCGACCGGTGCCGCTTCTACCAGACGAACGTCGACGACGTCCCCAAGCCTGTGCATGGCACCGCTGCGCGTGCCGATCAGCGCATGGCGCGTCTCGTCATAATTGAAATATTCCTCGCCCAGCGAGCGCACCGGAACCAGCCCGTCGGCGCCTGTATCGGTCAGCTTCACAAACAGCCCGGCGCGGGCGACGCCGGAAATCCGCCCCTGAAACGTTGCTCCGATGCGATCGGCAAGAAAATGGGCGATCAGCCGATCGGCGGTCTCGCGCTCGGCTTTCATTGCACGGCGTTCGGTGACGGATATCTGGGCCGCAACCTCGCTCAAATTTTCCGTCGTCTCCGACTCCGGCATGGCGCCTTCGCCGAGCCCGAGTGCGCGGATCAGGGCGCGATGGACAACAAGATCGGCATATCGCCTGATCGGCGAGGTGAAATGCGCATAGCGACGCAGGTTCAGGCCGAAATGGCCGTAGTTCTCGGCCGAATATTCAGCCTGGGCCTGCGAGCGCAGCACCACTTCGTTCACCAGCGATTCCGCATCATGCCCCTTGACCTGCGCCAGCACGCGGTTGAACACGGCCGGCCGCAACGCGCCGGCCTTAGCGAAGGGCAGGTCGAGGGTTTTCAGGAATTCCTGGAGCGCGTGAACCTTTTCAAGCGCCGGCTCATCGTGCACCCGGTAGATAAGCGGCAGCGACTTCCTTTCAAGCATTTCGGCCGCGGCGACATTGGCCAAAATCATGAACTCCTCGATCAATTTATGGGCGTCCAATCGTTCGGGCACGATGACGCGATCGACGGTACCGTCCGATTTGAGGAGGATCTTGCGTTCGGGGAGGTCGAGATCGAGCGGGTCCCGCGCGTCGCGGGCGCGCTTCACCGCCGTGTAGGCGGCATAAAGCGGCTTCAGAACGGCGGCGAGCAGGGGGCCTGTGGTGTCGTCGGGATGGCCGTCGATGGCGGCCTGTGCCTGCGCGTAATGCAGTTTGGCGGCCGAGCGCATCAGGACGCGATGGAACGTGTGCGATCGCTTGCGACCGTCCGCTCCGATCACCATGCGCACTGCCAGCGCACCGCGCGGCTCGCCGGGCACCAGCGAGCACAAGTTATTCGAGATGCGCTCGGGCAGCATCGGCACAACGCGGTCCGGGAAATAGACCGAATTGCCGCGTTCCAGCGCGTCCTGATCGAGAGCGGAGCCCGGGCGAACATAAAAAGCGACGTCGGCGATCGCGACATGGACGATGAAGCCGCCTTTGTTGTTCGGATCGAAATCAGGCTCCGCATGAACGGCGTCGTCGTGGTCCTTGGCGTCGGGCGGGTCGATGGTGACGAGCGGGACGTCGCGCCAGTCCTCGCGGCCCTTCAGGATCGCAGGGCTTGCGTGTTCAGCCTCGCGCAGCGCATCTTTCGAAAACGCCTGCGGAATACCGTGAGCGTGGATCGCGATCAGGCTGATTGCCTTTTCGGATGCGATCGATCCCAGCCGTTCCTTGACCTTGCCGGAGGCGAGGCCGAAGCCGCGCGAGCGCACCAGGTCGACACTGACGAGATCGCCATCTTCGGCGCCAAGAGTTTCGGATTTGGCGATGTTCAACTCGCGTCCAGCCTGCTTCTTGTCGACTGGGATCAGGCGACCGCCGCCGTCGGGATTTTTGCGGAAGATGCCGAGCACGCGGGTTTTGGCGAGATCGATCACCTTGAGAATTCGTCCGCGATAGGCGACGCCGTCGCGAACGCGTTCCTCGACCTTTTCGACGCGCAGGAGGGCGCGGTCGCCTATGCCGGCAGAGGTGCCCGGCTTTGCGCGCCGCGGCATATGGATACGAATTTTCGGCGGCTCGCTGTTTTCGACCTCGTCCCATTCGGCGGGGACGGCCAACAGCTCGCCGTCGCTGTCGCGACTCGCGATGTCGGCCAACAGCGTCGCGGGCAGGATCTCGGGCTCGCTGATTTCCTTGCCGCGCTTCTTGATGATGCCTTCGTCGGCCAGGTCTCGCAGCAATTGCTTCAGCTCGGCGCGGTCGGCGTTCCGGAGGCCGAACTCGCGGGCAATCTCCCGGGTTCCCAC
>NZ_DAIDJE010000124.1 GCF_027451485.1 Bradyrhizobium sp. | reverse complement strand
GTGCGCTCGATCGCCTTCAACCATATCTTGGCAGTGGATGGTTTGCCGCGCGGCCGCGTTGCGGCCGGTGGAGGATCAACCATCGCATGCTCGGTGATGCCTGCATTCATTGGCCGGACACTTGATTTGCGTGATCGCTATCTATAGCAGGCCTTCGCCTGATCAGGTGTTAACCGGCGGGGTTAAGCGGCCTCGCCGTGATCGCGCCGCCAGCGGGCCTGAACAGAAACGAAGGCGCCTATCGCGCGCAGACGACCAGTTTTTCCTCGGCGAAGAACTGGAGCGCGCCATAGCCCTCCATATCCACCGCATAACGAAAGTCGCCATCCGTCGTGGGGAAGACCGCAACGACAACACCGTCCTGATGGTCGTCGGTCGCTCTCTCAACCCGTTCGCCAATCACAAATTTTGCCATCGCCTATTCCTCTTCGGGAATCTTGTCAGCGATTCTGGCTCACACTGGTTAACGATTCTTAAGCAAATCCGCCGTTCTGTATGCGCATGCCGGCCTCAGCCGCGACTGAATCGCGCCTGCGAATCCGATAAGCCCTGATGAACGCTCATGAATTTTCTCTCGATGATGCAAACTGCGCAGATCTATGCCCCGATTCTTGCCGTGTCGGTTCTTGATCGTCTTTCTTGTCGTTTCGAAAGGCAGTCATGATCGACAGACGGCAATTCATTCAGTCGGCTGCGATCTGCATCGCCTGCACCGCAGCCAGATCAGCGGCTGTCGCAGAAAGTAACGGCTATCCTTCGCGCCCCGTGCGCTGGATCGTTCCCTATACCGCCGGCGGGGCGACCGATGCGCTATCCCGCCTGATTTGCCAGCGCCTGTCGGAGCGGCTCGGCCAATCGTTCATCGTGGAGAACAAACCCGGCGCCGGCAGCAATATCGGGACGCTCACGGTGATCAAGTCGCCGCCGGACGGATACACGCTGCTGCTGACGAGCACGGCCAATGCGATCAACGCTTCGTTCGATCCGACGCTGCCTTACGATTTTGCCAAAGGCATCGCGCCCGTCGCAGGCCTTGCACGCAATCCGCTGGTGCTTGTCGTCAACGACGGACTTCCCGTCCGCAGCGTGGCTGATTTCATCGCATACGCCAAGGCCAATCCCGGCAAACTCAGCATCGCCTCGTCCGGTGTCGGCACTTCGCTGCATCTGTCCGCCGAGTTGTTCAAGGCCATGGCTCACATTCAATTCGTTCACGTCCCCTACCGCGGCTCGGCACCGGGGCTCAGCGACGTGATGGCCGGCCAGATCCAGGGCATGTTCGACAACGTGCCGTCTTCCTTTGAACTCATCCGGTCGGGGAAATTGCGTGCGCTCGGGGTCACAACGAAGGAACGCTCGGAAGCGCTGCCGGAGGTGCCGCCGATCGCCGACACGCTGGCTGGATACGAGACAAGCTCGTTCTACGGCGTCGGCGCTCCTCGCGGCACGCCGGCCGCCATCATCGATCTCCTGAACGAGGAGATCAACGCCGCGTTCGACGAGCCGCTGATCAAGCAGCGCTTTGCCGAACTGGGCGCGACGCCCGTCCGCGGCAGCGCTGGCCGGTTCGGCGAGATGCTCGCAATCGAGACGGACCGTTGGCGCAGGGTCGTGGAACTCTCCGGACAGCGGAAGGAATGACGCGCCGGTGCGCTGCGGGGCTCGCCGACAGCTGAACTCGGCATATCTTGATCTGTGTCAACGATGCGAAAGCCTGCCGTGGTACCCACACCAAATGGTCAGACGCCAAGCCCCTTGGGATGCCCGCTCGACGATCTCCAGGTCGGCGCATGTGCTTGAGCGGATCGGGCTTGCCCTGACAGGTGGCTCCTGCGGGCTGTTTGTCGCCGCCCATGTCGGCCGGGCCGACATCGACTTGATCGGCTCGACGGCTGGCGTCTTTGCCATGATGCTTTACGGCGCTGCCGGGTTCTATCTTGGCATCGACTTGCCGCACCTGCCGCCCGATCACAAGATGCACCTGCCGCTACGGCACGGCCTCGGCACCAGGGCGGATGCTGTCGAACTGCTCAGCGCCGCCGGTACGTTCCTCGCCGCCGTGGCTGCCGTGATCGCCGTGTCCAGCATCATTCTTGACGACATCGCGCGGCCGGCTTCAGCGCTTCTGATCTCTCTGGCTTGGGCACTCGGCGCGACCCTGCAGATCGCAGCGGGCCTTATCGCCCGATGGAAGGCGGAAGCTTCCGAACAACTGTGACGGTGCAGACAACCGGGCTCGAGCGAGATCACGGAGCACGCAAGCGGGGGTTGACGTCGATCAAATCGCCTCGGCTGTAAGGCGGCTAAGCAGAAGGACTTCCAAACCATCAATGGCGGGGCATTCGGGTCCAACTGTGCAAGAGCGGAGAGATTGATGCGTTCCTGCTGGATTTGCCGCGCCGCCCTGTTCGCAGTTTTGGCTGCAAGTGGCGCGAGCGCACAGGATGCCGACAACGGCAGGCGAATATCGCAGCGCTCGTGCGCGGGCTGCCACCAGATTACCCAATCCGCCGGCAAACCACGCCACGCGATTTCCTTTCCGGCCATCGCGGCGAAGCCGGGCATGAGCGAAGCGATTGTTTCGGCGTTCCTGGAAAAGCCGACTGTGGCGATGCCCGGGATTCCCTTGCGCCCAAGCGACGCGCGCGACGTCGCCGCATTCATCATGTCGCTGAAACAGTAAGCGAGGGGCACATCTTCATCGCGCCTCTCCAGTGTTCACCGGAAAGCCCGACGAAGCCGCAGCGGGTTCGATCGGTCATGCGAGAGCGCGCTGCCAGATGCAGCCCGGCACAAGCCGGGCTGCCACGTCTGATCGTCGCGGTCTCGGGACAAGACAAGCGGCTGGCAGATCAACTCCCGGACGGCCTGAAATCCGGATCGTAACCGCCGGGCCGCGAACGATCGACCATGCCTTCGGGGTCGCCATAGGCGCCGACGCGCGGAGCCACGAACGCCGGTCCCTGCACCTGATTATAGGTGCTGCGGTAATGCCGGAGTGCGTGGATGGGCTTCCGTGCAGCCGTCCCATTGACCTCCTGAGCGAGGACCGGGCTCGAGAGGGCCGCGGTCACAAATGCGATGACGCTGAGTGTTCTGATGTTCATCCGGGTTTTCCATTTTGGGGTGACCCTCCTCGCGCGGTGGTTTACCTGCGCTCGCCGCAGCTGGCGAAACACATTGCACTGCAAAAGATTCAAACGGACGTGACGCTGGGTCACGGACGACTCCGCCTTTCGTGAGTGACGAAAGTTTTTTGAAAGCGCGGATGGCGAAACGCAGATTTGCCATCACGCCCGCGCGAATGACCTTCGAACCGAGCCCGCCTCCTCAGAGTTGCTCGACGAGCGATCTGCATTGAAGAAGTGGAAGTGGCGTTCGCATCAGGCGGCGACGAGAGAGCTTATCACCTTCTTTGCTTTCTCCGTCGCGGATCGGGCCGCCAGGTGATCTCTCCGAATGCAAAAAGCCCGCCGAAGCGGCGGGCTTTTCTGGATCGCGATCCGAAGTTGGTTGCGGGGATAGGATTTGAACCTATGACCTTCAGGTTATGAGCCTGACGAGCTACCGGGCTGCTCCACCCCGCGATAAACCTTTGCGCCTGTCTCAAAAGCCGAAACGGCTGGATCAACGCCCGAGGGCGCCGCTTCCGTCCGGAGGCTTCCTGAGAAGACAACCCCCAGCCTCGAAGGCCGTGAGGTCGCGGGCGGTATGTACCAACGACCGCCCGTTTTGGAAAGGGCCGCGGACCACTTTTTATGGATTTTGTGACAGCAAAGTCGGCGATTTCCGGCCCTAAGGCCGAAAGATGCGGAAAGAATGAGGCCTTGCCAGAATTTCCGTAAAGGCCCAGCCTTCCCGCCAAAAGCCAATCAGGCTGGGGGAAACGGATATGGAAATTTTCGATTTTGTCGTGGTTGGCGGCGGTTCCGGCGGCTGCGCGGTCGCAAGCCGCCTCTCGGAAGGACCCGCGACGTCGGTTGCATTGCTGGAAGCCGGCGGCACCGGCGACAACTGGGTGGTCACCACGCCTGGCGCGATGATCCTGCAAATCGCAGGCAAGACCAACAATTGGGCGTTCGATACCGTGCCGCAGAAAGGCCTCAACGGACGCATCGGCTATCAGCCGCGCGGCAAGGGTCTCGGCGGGTCCTCGGCGATCAACGCCATGGTCTACATCCGCGGCCACAGGGCCGATTATGACGGCTGGGCTGCGCTCGGCAATGCCGGCTGGTCCTATGCGGACGTCCTGCCCTATTTCAAGCGATCCGAGGACAATTCCGAATTCGACGGCCCCTGTCACGGCAAAGGCGGCCCGATGCACGTGACGGGATCGCGAAGCGACAACCCGGTTCGTGAAATCTACCTGCAGGCCGCGCGCGAGGCGCAATTCCGCATCCGCGACGACTTCAACGGCGAGGAGCAGGAAGGCCTCGGCACCTACCAGCTGACACAAAAGAACGGCGAACGCTGGAGCGCGGCGCGCGGCTACATTCACCCGTTCATGAACAGCCGCGCCAACTTGCACGCGATCACCAGCGCGCAGGCCACCCGCATCCTGTTCGAAGGCAAGCGCGCGGTCGGCGTCGAATACCGGCAAGGCAAAGAGCTCAAGCAGATCCGCGCGCGACGCGAGGTGATCTTGTCTTCCGGTGCATTCCAAAGCCCGCAACTGCTGATGCTCTCGGGCATCGGCGACGCCGCCGCGCTTGCCAGACACGGCATTGCCTCGCTGCATCATCTGCCGGGCGTCGGGCAGAACCTGCAGGACCATCCGGATTTCGTGTTCGGCTTCACCTCGGATGCGCCTCACTTCGCCGGGCTGTCGTTCGGTGGCATTGCGCGGATCTTCAAAGGTATTGCGCAATATCGGCGCGAGCGGCGCGGGCCGATGACCTCGAACGTGGCCGAATGCGGCGGCTTCCTCAAGACGCGGCCCGACCTCGATCTGCCCGACATCCAGCTGCACTTCTGTATGGCAATGGTCGCCGATCATGGGCGCAAGCCGCGCTGGGGCACCGGCTTCTCCTGTCACGTCTGCGTGCTGCGTCCGAAAAGCCGCGGCAGTGTCTGGCTGCAAAGCGCGGACCCCCTTGCCGCGCCGGCAATCGATCCGAATTTTCTAGGTGAGGAAACGATCTCGACGCCATGGTAGCAGGCTTCAAGACGACCAGGCGCCTGCTCGACACCCCCGCGCTCAAGGCACTCCGGAAAACCGACACCGTTACCGCGGGGGTCGAGACCGATGCGCAAATCCGCCAGGTGCTGCGCAACAACGTCGATACCGTCTATCACCCGGTCGGCACCTGCAAGATGGGCGTCAACGATGCGTTTGCGGTGGTCGATCCCGCGTTGCGGGTCCATGGCGTTGAGGCCCTGCGCGTGGTCGATGCCTCGATCATGCCGACCTTGATCGGCGGCAACACCAACGCACCCGCCATCATGATCGGCGAGAAAGCCGCCGACATGATCAAGGCGGAGATCAGGGCATAACATCGCTGCGGTTGCGCCCAACGGATCAAGCCATGCGCCGACCGACTTGATTTTCAATCGCCGGCGATGCCGCTTTGAGCTCTTGGAAGCTCCTGCCAGTTGCGCTCGCCGCATTCGCATTCGAACATCTGAACGGACTGGCCAATGCGCGAATCGAGCAGCGTTCGCACCGTGACCGGCCGCCGCAGACAATGAATGCAATGGAGAAGGTCGACGGATGATCGCGGCGTCACGCGCTCGGTACTCATCGATCGTTCTTAGCCGACAAAACCGTCTTCCCATATTCCGGGCAACTACGGCGAACACTCAACGCCTGCATCGAACATCGACCGTTTCAGTGTGCAGAACTGCGCATTTGCTCAATTGGCGCAAGTTGAGTGATGATCGTCATTTCCGAAAAGTTTCTGCGGCGGCGCGAATTATATCGATGGCATCCGGTTCCAAAGAGGTTCAGCATACAAAGCATCACCGCACGGTCTAACGGCATCTATCGGTGATGAGAACGCCGGTTGTGTTCCCGCCTTTGACGATCATGAGGGACACGCCATGGTCAAACGTCGCAACCTTCAACAGACGAATTCATTGAAAGAGCGCCTTGCATCATTCGCACAGAACGTCCGGCGCCAAGCCTCGCATTTGCCGCCCGGTCCCGAGAGGGAGCAGATGCTCAGAAGAGCGCGTCGAGCGGACACCGCAGCCCACCTTGACGAGTGGGTCAATTCACCCGGCTTGCAATCGCCGAAGTGATGCCCGCGGCGAGGGCGGTGAACTTGAAGCTCCTCTCAGCTTCGCCGCAATTTCGTCATAGGAACTTTGAATTCCAAACCGCACCAATGCTCCTTTACTTCAGAACCGGAGCACGGGTCAGCTCACGTCAGCAGGAAGCCGCCATCCACCGTGACCACGCTGCCTGTCATGTAGCGCGAGGCGGATGAAGCAAGCAGCATGATCGCACCATCGAGATCGGATTCGCTGCCGACTCGGCGCTGCGGTATCCGCTTGGTCAGTTTTTCGCCGCCCGGCGTCGACCAGAATTGGTGGTTGATCTCGGTATCGATATAGCCGGGCGCGATCGCATTGACGCGAATACGGCTGCCCGCAAGCTCCAGCGCCATCGCCTTCGTCGCCTGAACGATGCCGGCCTTGGAGATCGTGTAGGGGGCGAGAAACTTCATCACCCCGAAGCCGAGGACGGAAGCGACGTTGACGATGTTGCCTTCCTGCTTGCGCGCGATCATCCGCCGCGCCACTTCAGTTGCCACGAAATATGCACCCTTGAGGTTAGCGCCGATCACGGCATCCCAGTCCGCTTCGGTTTGCTCGATCGCCGGTTTCTCGATCGCGATGCCTGCATTGTTAATGAGCACGGTGACGGGGCCCAGCGCGGCTTCCGCCGCGTCGAGCGCCGTGACTATCGAGGCGCCGTCGGTGACGTCCATGGCAACCGCGGCGGCCCGGCCGCCCCTGCCCTTGATCTCATCTTCGAGGCTTTTCAGCTTGGCGGTCTGCCGGGCAGCCAGCGCCACGGCCGCGCCGTGCGCTGAAAGCACCCGCGCGAACTGCCGCCCCAGCCCTTGCGAGGCGCCGGTGACAAGAATGGTTTCTTTACTGACGTCGAATAGACTAGACACGGCGAACTCCGAAGCTCGACTGCGCCAATTGATACAGACGATTTTCGCTATCGCAAACCGAATTCGTTCACCAAGCTCTCGAACGAGTGCCCACTTTCCGAAGCCCGCACTCCATCGTCCGCACGATCAGGAGTGCGCTAGCGTAGTGCATTTGACATTCGCTGGCCGCCGACCCGTAAAGCGCATGTCAAATGCTGGCTCCCACCGGAATTCTTTGTGCCGGTGGTCCTTTGATCGGAACCTTCGCAAAGCGGCCACTGAAAAGAGATGCGAATATCGGAATCGGACCACGAGATGAACAGTTTCGACGCGGTGGTTTACCTGGCGCTTGCCGTTGCCATGATCATGGGCTTCAACGCCGGACTCCTGCGCAGCGCCGTCACTATCCTGGCCTATGTGATCGCAATGCCGATCGCGGTCTGGGCGACGTCGCTGGTCGCGCACGATGTAGATCCCCTGGCCTTGATGCAGAATCCTTTGCCGTTCTTCGCGACGTTCCTCGGCGCCGGCATCGTGCTCGGAAAACTGATGCGGATCGCGATCGACGAAACTATCGGAACGCAAGCCGGGATCGTTGACCGCCTCGCGGGCGCGGCGCTTGGCGCGGTGCGCGTCGGCCTCATCGCCGTGTCGGTGATCGTCATCTTCGATCAGCTCGTCCCGGCGGATCGCCAGCCGTCCTACCTCGCCGGCTCAAGGCTGCGGCCGTTCTTTTCGGCCGCCGGCCAGATGGGTATCAAATCGCTGCCGCCGGACATTATGACCTATGTCGATCGCCTGCAGACAGACCGGCGGATTTGACGTTGTTCCCGTCTTTGCTATGCATCCGAACTCTGACCGGCTAGTGCCCGCTTTCCGAAGTTCGTGTTACAACTCAGCAGCCACTTTCACGAACTTCGGAAAGTCATGGGCACTCGCTAATTTACTGATTCTGGTGCCGCTTTATCGATCTGAAGTCCCTGATCGAATTCGCCGCTTGCGGTGCAGGGACTTCAGAGCGGCGGTACTAGATATTTCGGCAACCGAAGAAACTATCGAGAACGACGGGAGTAAAACAGTGGATCTGGGCATAAAGGGCCGCCGGGCCATCGTCTGCGCATCGAGCAAGGGACTGGGACGCGCCTGCGCGGTCGCGCTCGCCAACGAGGGCGTACACGTTACGCTGACGGCGCGCGGCGCGGAAGCGCTGAAGAATACCGCGGATGAAATCCGTAAGAACAATCCCGGCGTCACGGTGACCGAGGTCGTCGGCGACATCACGACGCCGGCGGGACGCGAAGCCGTGCTCAAAGCCTGCCCGGATCCGGACATCCTCGTCAACAATGCCGGCGGCCCGCCGCCCGGCGACTTCCGCAACTGGACACGCGACGACTGGATCAAGGCGATCGATGCCAACATGCTCACCCCGATCGAACTGATCAAGGCGACGGTTGACGGCATGATGGCGCGCAAGTTCGGCCGCATCGTCAACATCACCTCGGCTGCGGTGAAGGCCCCGATCGAAGTGCTGGGCCTCTCCAACGGCGCGCGCGCCGGCCTCACCGGCTTTGTTGCGGGCCTCGCGCGCAAGACGGTGATCAACAATGTCACCATCAATGCATTGCTGCCCGGACCCTTCAATACCGATCGGTTGCGCGGCGCCGTCGCCAAGGCGGAAGCCGAAAAGCGCGGCACGACGATCGAGGCCATGTTGGCCGAACGGGCGAGGCTCAATCCGGCGGGCCGCTTCGGCGAACCCGATGAATTCGGCCTCGCCTGTGCCTTCCTTTGCGGCGCCAAGGCCGGCTTCATCACCGGACAGAACATTTTGCTGGACGGCGGCGCCTTCCCGGGCACGCTTTAAGCGGTCATCACTCGGGCGCAGCCTCCGCCCAATCGATGCCGAATGCACTGAGCCCCTCGGCCAGATAATCGCTGACGAGGGGCTCATCCAACAGGAGGCGCGCGGTCGGCGCCTCCCGGGTGTCGCGGGTCTCGCGCCTGAGCCTGTCCCATTCCTCGATTTCGGCATCGCCGCGTCCAAGCCGCATTAAGGCGATCAGGTCGACCTGCTCGTCCTCGGTCAGGCTGCCGACAAATCCTGTGATCTCCTGCGCGACCGGATCATGACCGTCGTCTTCCAACACGTCGACCATGTTGTCGTCGGTGGCATTCGAGCCGGAGGCGGGATCGGTGACGCCTTCCTTGACGTCGAACTCCCTGGTTTTTTCGATCAGAAAGGCAACCTTTTCCGGCGAAATATTGAGTTCTGGCATGTCGCGCTCCGATGATGACCTGTCGTTTATCAACGCCTGAAGCGAGCGACATGATCCATTGCATCGGCGCGGCGGAACCCGCATTCTGCGCCGGAAGGGCCGGGTACAAATGCGGCCCGGATCGCGAGATGCCGCATGCGCTGGAAGGTCGGAAACGTCACCATCACCAAGGTCGTCGAGCTCGAGACGGTCGGCCACACGCGTTTCATTTTGCCGCTGGCGGGCCGTGAGGACATCCTGCAACTGCCGTGGCTGGTCCCGCACTTCGCCACCGAAGACGGCCGCCTGAAAATGTCGATCCATGCGCTCGTGGTGGAAACGCCGACGCGCCGGATCGTGGTCGACACCGGACTTGGCAACGACAAACAAGGCCGAACCATTCCCACCTGGAACAACCGCCGGGGGCCCTTTCTCGACGATCTCGCCGCGGCAGGCTTCCCGCCTGACAGCATCGACACCGTGCTGTGCACGCATCTTCATGTCGACCATGTCGGATGGAATACGCGGCTCGCCGAGGGCCGATGGATACCGACCTTCGGCAACGCGCGTTATCTCTTCGGCCGGGCGGAATACGCTTACTGGCGCGACCACAGCGCGGAGCCCGACAAGGCGGCGATCTTTCGCGATTCTGTGGCGCCGATCGTCGAGGCAGGACAAGCGGATCTCGTCGACGGCGACGCCGAAATCTGCGAAGAGATCACCCTGATCCCGACGCCCGGCCACAGCCCCGGCCATGTCAGCCTCCATATCCGGTCCGCCGGCGAGGAGGGCCTCTTGACCGGCGACGTCGCCCACCATCCCTGCCAGATGGCCCATCTCGACTGGTCATCGACCGCCGATTCCGATCCCGCGCAGTCGGCCCAGACCCGGCGCGAGCTGTTTTCGCGCTTCGCCGATCGGCCGGTGCTGGTGATCGGCGGCCATTTCGATGCCGGGCATATCAAGCGCGACGGAGAGGCCTTCAAATTCGCGGCAGTAGACCGCTAGGCCCTCCCGCGGCTACCCGAGGACGGGTGGCAGCACCGCGCTGAGGGTGGTTGAATTTGGCCGCGGCCTGTTCCATGAAACCTGCCAAGCGACAATGACACCCAAGGGAGTAGTGAGACATGAAGCTTCTTCGTTACGGCGAGAAGGGCAAGGAAAAGCCGGGCCTGGTCGACAAGACGGGTCAAATCCGGGATCTTTCGGCGCATATTGCCGACCTCGCAGGCGAGGCCTTTTCGCCGGCCTCGCTCGCCAAGATCGCCGCCCTTGACCCCGAAAAGCTTCCGGCGGTCAGCGGCAAGCCGCGCATCGGCGCCGTCGTTGGCGGATCACCGAAATTCATCGCCATCGGCCTCAACTACACCGATCACGCCAAAGAGGTCGGCATGGCGATCCCGGCCGAGCCGATCGTCTTCATGAAGGGCAATAACAGCCTCTGCGGCCCCAACGATCAGGTCGAGAAGCCCCGCGGGTCGACCAAGCTCGACTGGGAAGTCGAACTCGCCATCATCATCGGCAGCCGCGCCAAATATGTCTCCGAGGCCGATGCGCTCAATCACGTCGCCGGCTACAGCATCTGCAACGACGTGTCCGAGCGCTTCTTCCAGCTCGAACGGCTCGGGCAATGGACCAAGGGCAAGTCGCACGACACCTTCGGCCCGCTCGGCCCCTGGCTCGTCACCAAGGACGAGATTGCCGACGTGCAGAAGCTGCCGATGTGGCTCGATGTCAACGGCAAGCGCTGCCAGACCGGATCGACCGCGACCATGATCTTCGGCGTCAAGAAGATCGTGTCCTATCTGTCGGAGATCATGACGCTGATGCCGGGCGACGTCATCGCCACCGGCACCCCGCCCGGCGTCGGCACCGGCATGAAGCCGCCGAAATATCTCGACGTCGGCGACGTCGTCACGCTCGGCATCGAAGGACTTGGCGAACAACGCCAGGAAATCATCGCGGCGTAAGAGCCGCGGCGCTTTTTCCGTCATGGCCGGGCTTGACCCGGCCATCCACGCCTTTCTCTCCATAGAATGGAAGCAAAACGCGGATCACCGGGCATAGGCGAGCGCAAGCGACGCCGTCGAGCGACAAGCCCGGTGATCACGAGCGGTTGACGTTCATTTCACTCGTCAGGACATCCCATGAAACTCACATTCTCGGCTGCATCCCCGTTCGCCCGCAAGGTCCGCATCGCCGCGATCGAGCTTGGCCTGATCGATCAAATCGAGTTCGTGCCAACGACGGTGGCGCCGACCCAGGCCAACGAGGAATATTCCAGGATCACGCCGCTGAAGAAGCTGCCGGTGCTGATCCTCGACGACGGCAGCGTCATTCTCGATTCCTACGTCATCGTTGAATATCTCGACGAACTCGCCGGCGGCGGAAAACTGATCCCCGCAAGCGGGCCGGACCGCTGGAAGGTCAAGAGCGACCACTCCCTGTTGCAGGGCATGCTCGATTCGATGCTGCTCTGCCGCTACGAGCGGATGGTGCGGCCGCAAGCTTTGCAGTGGCAGGGATGGGCGGACGATCATTGGAATCGCGCCTGGCGCGGCATGGCGGTATTCAACGACAAGCCGGAGGTGCTTTCGCGCCCGCTCGATATCGTCCAGATCGCGCTGACTTGCGTGCTCGGCTATGCCGATTTCCGCTATCCTGATTGCGGCTGGCGCAAGGCCTATCCGAACCTTGACGCGTTTCATGAACGGATGCTGCAAAGGCCCTCGGTGAAGATTTCACTGCCGCCCAAGGCTTGAACGAATATCAACGGCCAGGTGTCGGGGCATATACCCAGGCGCGAACGACTGGAGAGCCAGCATGAGTCTGAAATTCAGCGTCGGCGATCTCAGCATTCATCGCATCGTCGAGCAGGAGACGGCGTTCTTTGCCGCGCTCGACCTGTTTCCGGCGCTCCCGGCAGAGCTGCTAGCCGAAAATCGGGGCTGGTTGCGCCGGGCCGGAGCGATCGACGACAACGACACTCTGATCCTGTGCTTTCAATCCTATGTCGTGCGTACGCCGCATCACACCATCCTGATCGACAGCTGCATCGGCAACGACAAGCCGCGCCCGCAGCGTCCGAAATGGAACATGAAGACCGACGAGACCTATATGCGCGCGTTGAAGGCCGCGGATTGCTCGGTGGAAGATATCGATTTCGTGATGTGCACGCATTTGCATGTCGATCACGTCGGCTGGAATACGCGGATCGAAAACGGCCGCTGGGTGCCGACCTTCCCTAACGCGCGCTACATCTTCGGCAAGACCGAATATGATTACTGGACTGCGCAGCACGCCAAGGCACCGGTACCGCCCTTCGGCGACAGCGTCTTGCCGCTGGTCGAGGCCAAGCGAGCCGACATCGTCCGCGACGATTTCGCCGTCGGCGATCACCTGCGCATTCTGCCGACTCCGGGCCACACGCCCGGTCACGTCGCCTTTGCCGTAGGGCGCATTAGGGATGATGCTGTGTTCCTCGGCGACATGATGCACACGCCGCTTCAGCTGCGGTATCCCGAACTGTCACCGCGCGTTGACGTCGATCCGGCGCAGGCGGCCGTCACGCGAAAGAACTTCCTGGAGCGCTATTGCGACACCGATACGCTGTGCTGCACGGCGCATTTTCCCTCGCCCTCGACCGGGAAGATCCGCCGCAATGGCAATGGGTTTAGCTGCGAGGCTGTTTAGACGAATCTAATTTTTCGGCCCCGTCCTGAGGGGCGGCCGAAGAGCCGTCTCGAAGAATGATCGCGGGTTCGGAGTTCAATCGAACAGGCTCGGCGTGTGATTGACCACCGCGCCTTCGATTGCGAGCATCTTCAGCTTGGTGTCGACGCCGCCCCGAGCGGAGAACCCGCCGGGTTTCCGCCCCGCCGCCAGCACTCGGTGACAGGGCACCACGATGGGACAGGGGTTGCGGCCGAGCGCCTGTCCGACGTCGCGCGACAGTTCGACACCGCCGAGGCGCTTGGCGATATCGCCATAGGTCATGGTCTGCCCCGGCGGGATGGTGCGGGTGATAGCGTAGACGCCGCGGTTGAATTCGGGAATGCCGTCGAGGTCGAGGGCAATGTCGCGGAGGTCGTCGCGCTCGCCCGCCAGCAGTTTGACGATGCGATCGATCGCATGTTGCACCTCATGCGTCGGCGCCGTCTCGTCGATGTCGCCGCGGCGCTGCCGGATACGGGCGCGCGTTTTCTCGTCGCTGCCCATCGGCAGTTGCAGCCCGTTGATGCCGCGCGGGCCCCACTCGATTCCGCAGATGCCGATCGGCGCGTTGAACAGGGCAAAATGCTGATCCGTCATGGTTCGCTCCAAAATGCACGCCCCATCTACCTCTCGGGCCTCAATCTAGGCTCGCAGATTGTTGCGATCCACCCGGTTTCCGGGCAATCCCGCGGGAGCTTTTGACCGGTGATTTCCGCCGCCTCGCCTGCTATTCTGACCCGCAATCGCGCGAGGATGCACATCCGAAACGACGCGGAACCGGAAAGCGACAGGGAGCCCGCCATGAAACTCACCCCGCAGCAGATCGAGGATTTTAACCGCGAGGGCTGGCTGTTTTTGCCGGAACTGTTCAACGCGGAAGAAGTCGCACTTCTCGCACGCGAGGCGGTCAGCATCTATGATGCCAATCGCCCCGAGGTGTGGCGTGAAAAGAGCGGCGCGCCGCGAACCGCCTTTGCGGCCCATCTCTACAATGACGCTTTCCGGCTGCTCGGTGCCCATCCGCGCATGATCGAACCGATCGAGCAGCTCTTCGGCGAAAAAGTCTACATGCATCAGTTCAAGATCAACGCCAAGGCGGCCTTCACCGGGGACGTCTGGCAATGGCATCAGGATTACGGCACCTGGAAGCGCGACGATGGCATGCCGGAGCCGCGCGCGATGAACATTGCGATCTTCCTCGACGAGGTGATGCCGATCAATGGCCCCTTGATGCTGGTGCCGCGCAGCCAGCACGCCGGCGACCTGAAGGCATCGCACGACCTTCAAACGACGTCTTACCCGCTATGGACGCTGGACGAAGAAACCGTGACGCGGCTGGTCAAGGAAGGCGGCATCGTCGCGCCGACCGGCAAGGCCGGCGGTCTTCTGATGTTCCATGGCAACCTGGTGCATGGGTCGGCCGGTAATATCACGCCCTACCCCCGCAAGATCGTGTACCTCACGCTCAACGCCGTCTCCAATTATATCCGCAACCCCACGCGGCCGGACTACATCGCTCACCGCGACTTCACGCCGATCCAGACCGTTGCCGACGACGCGCTGCTGCGCCTTGCACGCGCACCGCGCCAGGCCGCGGAGTAATCCCAGTTGTCGTTATTTCGCGGGGACGCTTAGCGTCGAGCCCGGAATCCATCGCGCCACGGAAGATGCGGATGAATGGATTCCGGGCCCGCGACGTCGTCGCGCCCGGAATGGCGATTGTTAATCATTGCACTCACGGACCTTACCATGAACCTCTCTTCCCTCCTCGCCGCCCGTCATGCCGCCGGCAGACCGGTACATGTCGCGCTGATCGGCGCCGGCAAGTTCGGCTCGATGTTTTTGTCGCAGGTGCCGCACACGCCGGGTCTCGACGTGAGCGTCATCGCCGATCTCGATCCGGAGCGCGCGCGCGAGGCCTGCCGGACGGTCGGCTGGGACGAAGAGCGGATCGCAGCGACCACCTTCACCGCCGACGGAGCGAAAGCGATCGCCGGGAACGTCGACGTCGTGGTAGAGGCGACCGGCAATCCGGCCGTGGGCATCCGCCACGCCCGCGCCGCGATTGCGAACGGCAAGCACATCGTCATGGTCAATGTCGAAGCCGATGTGCTGGCAGGCCCTCTGCTCGCCGAAGAAGCGCGGAAGGCCGGCGTGGTCTATTCGCTGGCCTACGGCGACCAGCCGGCGCTGACGGCGGAAATGGTCGACTGGGCGCGCGCGACCGGCTTCCACATCGTCGCCGCCGGCAAGGGCACCAAGTACCTGCCAGCCTATCACGATGTCACGCCGGCGGACGTATGGACCCATTACGGGCTGTCGGCCGACGAGGCGCAATCGGCGGGTATGAACCCGCAGATGTTCAACTCGTTCCTCGACGGCACCAAATCGGCGATTGAAATGGCGGCGATCGCGAACGCGACCGGACTCGACGTGCCCTCTGGCGGATTGTCGTTTCCGCCCTGCGGCGTCGACGACCTGCCGCATATCATGCGGCCACGCGAGCAAGGCGGCGTGCTGGAAAAACCGGGCGTGGTGGAAGTGGTTTCGTCGCTGGAGCGCGACGGGCGGCCGGTGTTCCGCGACCTGCGCTGGGGGGTGTACGTGGTGTTCGAGGCTCCGACCGACTACGTGCGCGACTGCTTCCAGCAGTACGGCCTGAAGACCGACGCCAGCGGCCGCTTCGCCGCCATGTACAAGCCCTACCACCTGATCGGCCTGGAGCTGGGGACCTCGGTGGCCAGCATCGCCACTCGCGGCGAGCCCACCGGCTCGACCCGCGACTGGCGCGCCGACGTGGTGGCGGTGGCCAAGCGGGCGCTGCGCGCCGGCGAGACCCTGGACGGCGAGGGGGGCTTCACGGTGTACGGCAAGGTCGTTCCCGCCGCGACCTCGCTGCGCCTGGGGGCGCTGCCCATCGGCCTGGCCCACGGCCTGCGCCTGGTCGCCGACGTGCCGGCCGGCCAGCCGGTGTGCTGGAGCGACGTGCGCTTCGACGCCGCCAACCCGGCGATCGCCTTGCGGCGCGACATGGAAGCGCTGTTCCAG
>NZ_DAIDJE010000123.1 GCF_027451485.1 Bradyrhizobium sp. | reverse complement strand
TAGTACCATTTCCCAAGGCGACAGGAGTGGTGATCCGATAGTTCGTCCGCTTTAAGGGCGATGCGGCCGACAGCCATGTCGGCGAGGCGCTTCTTCCAGATGACGTGGTCCGCTTTTGCCAACCGCGGAACCTTGTTGTCGAACGACAGCCCGGCCAGGCTCTGCAACTCCAGGCCTGCGATTCCTTGCGCATTGTCAAGCTGCGAGGAAATGCCCTTGATCTGATCAACGCTGATCTTGGTCTTTTCGGCGATTGTCGCGAGGCCTTCGGCTATTTCGGCCGACGCTTCCGTCTGCTGGTTGAGAATATTGGCGATCTCGTGCATGCCGCCGGTCACGACGGCGATGTGCTCGCCCACTTCCGACATCGCCCCGCCGAGTTGCGAGACAATGTTCTTGCTCTCGACGGCCGCCGATTTGCAGTCGGACATCGCAACGACGATCACCTCTACTTCGCTCCGCAGACGGTGAATGCGATCGCGAATATCCTCGGTAGCCTTGCTGGTCTGCTGCGAGAGCGCCTTGACCTCGGACGCCACAACGGCAAATCCGCGGCCTGCCTCACCTGCGCGGGCGGCTTCGATCGTCGCATTCAGCGCGAGAAGGTTGGTCTGCTTGGCAATAGCGTCGATGGAGCCGACGATCGCGCCAATTTCTTCGGATGCCACGTTCAGCGCCACGATCTTGTCCGACACTTCGTTCGCCGTGGTCTCGACACGCCCCATCGCCCCGGTGGCTAATCCCACGGTGGACATTCCCTGTTCGGCGCTCGACTTCATCTGCGTGGCACGTTCGGCCGCATCATCGGCGGTGACCCGGATCTGGCCGACCGATGCCACCATCTCTTCGCTGGCGGCGGCGAGAGCCTGGGTTCGTTCCTCGATATCCCGACAGGCCGTCAGCATTCGCGCGGCAGATATCGCCGTCTCATTGCTCTGGATGTTGAGATCAACGATACGATCGAGGTTTTTAGAGGCCAGTTCCGCCAATCTGGTCGACAATTTTGCGACCGCGCATGTCAGCGCATCCTCGCCCGAAGGACCCACCGCGTCGTATCGTCCGTCGGCCAACGATTCGATCCATGTGACGAGAGCCGCATCGCGCGCGTGAAGCGCTGCGAGTGCGCTTGCCGCTTCGGATTCAACCTGATTTTCGGGAGAGCTTTTTCGGTGGAGAGCAGCCAGGATTGGCATGTATGTACCCGCGGACGTCGGGGGACACTGTTATCAGCCGGCAGAATCCGCCCGGTCCCCTCGCGGCTCTGCGCCCCGAAGATGAGACAACTTGGTCAACCCCGGATTAAATCTGCTATCGGATTTGTGCAAATCCCCGGGAAATTACCGATGGCCGCCAGAGGTCGACATAGCCGCCGCCGAGCGTCCGCAGCCAAGTGTATCTGGAAGCCGCGTGCGGCCGAGAGGCCCGGCACTGCCCGAATCTGCACTTTGACGTGGGCGGTCTAACAAGCGCGAGACGAGTCTCGGTCGTCCCGCCCGCGCATTGCCGTTCGAAGAACGGCGTCGCTTGCGTTCGCCTATTGTCGCGATCATCCGCGTCTTGCTATTGAAATGCGAGGAGAGACGTGGATGGCCGCGATAGATCCGGCCATGACGAAGGGGTGGATGAGTCATGAACTACTGGCTGGTGAAATCCGAACCTTCGGTCTGGTCCTGGGACCAGCAGGTGGCGAAAGGCGCCAAGGGCGAGGCCTGGACCGGCGTGCGTAACTTCACCGCGCGGCAGAATCTCGTGAACATGAAGAAGGGCGACAAGGCGTTCTTCTATCATTCCAACGAAGGCAAGGAGATCGTTGGCATCGCCGAGGTGATCAAGGAAGCCTATCCCGACCCGACCGACAAGACCGGCAAATTCGTCTGCGTCGACATCAAGGCCGACAAACCCCTGAAGACGCCGGTGACGATGGCAGCGGTCAAGGCGGACAAGAAGCTCGCCGACATGGCGCTGGTGAAATACTCGCGCCTCTCGGTACAGCCGGTGACGGCGGAAGAATGGAAGTACGTCTGCAAGATGGGCGGCGTGTAAGGACAACTCCCTCTCCCCGCGTACGGGGAGAGGGTCGGAGTGAGGGCAACTTCCAGAAGCAGGGGAAACTTGCGGAAAAATCCCCCTCACCCGATCGCAATGGACGACGCCTCGCATTGCCGGGAGCGATCGACTTCTCCCCGCGAACGGGCAGAAGTGAACCAGTTCACGCCCGCACCTCCTGCCGCTGGAACACGACATAGCCGGCGACGAACAGCACGATGGTCGACGCGATCAGGCCGACCGTCTGCGGCCACGCGATCATGATGCTCTCGGACAGCGGCAGCGGCGCGCCCATCAGCGCGCCACGAAGCTGATCAAGGAACACCGCACCGAGCGTGCGCGTGGTCGGCGACAGGATTGCCAGCATCGCCTCCCCGAACAAATCATTGGGTGAAATGCGAAGCAGGAATTGCGTCCACAGGCCGGTGTCAGGCGTATCGAGCCCCAGCGCAGCGTAGCGCGGATCAGGCGGCGCGATGATCTGCGCCAGCGCCGGGGCCAGCATCGGCCACAGCACGGTGAGGAACAGCCAGATGCCGAGCGCGACCAGCGCCGCCGTTGCTGGTGAGCGGAACACGATCGAAAGCAGCATGGCGAGCGCCAGCCACACGCCGGCATAGAAGATCGCGATCACCAGAAACACCAGCGAGCGCAGGATTTCCTCGGTGCCGGGCGGCACGCCGAGGAAGATCAGCCCGAGCCCGATCACCATCAGCCACAAGGCGGTGAGGCTGACGGCGAGCGTGGCAAGGCCGGCGAGGAATTTCCCCGTAAGGAGCGCGTCACGGTAGATCGGCTGCGCCAGGATGCGCGACAGGGTGCGGCGGTTGAACTCGCTGTTGACGGAATCGAAGCCCAGGCCGATCGCCATCAGCGGGATCAGGAATCCGAGGATCGCGACAAACGACGGCAGCGGCGAACTCGACAGCGTGAACAGCCGCAGCAGCAGGAACGGATCCTCGGCCGTCGTCGTGCGAAGGTTGGTGATCGCGCCATAGAGCGCGGCAAGCGCCGTCAGCACGATCAGCCATTCCAGCACCAGCATGCGCACGCTGGAAACGTTGTCGGCCAGTTCCTTGGCAAAGACGGCGCCAAGGCCCTGGAATGGTGAGCCCTCACGCCGCATGACGCACGTCTCCGGCTTGCTTGCCCTGGAAATAGCGGGCGTAGATCGCCTCCAGACTGGGTTCGTCGACCGACAGCCGCCTCAACGATCCGTTCACCGCGACCACCGCGCGCGCCGCATCGGGGCGAACGTCGCGCTCGGCCGTCATGCGGAAGCGATCCTCAGTGAGCCGTTCCACGCTGGAGACGCCGGGAATGGTAGCGAGACGCTGCGCGATGCCGCTGCCTTCCGCCTCCACCTCGACTACGAAACCCGCGCCCAGCACCTGGACCGACAGCTCGGCGACTGAGCCCATCAGCACGATGCGGCCGGACTGGAACAGCGCGACGCGGTCGCAGATGCGCTGCACCTGATCGAGCAGATGCGACGACAACAGCACCGTGATGCCCTCGGCCTTGAGCTCGCGGATCAGATCGAGAAACTCCAGCGTCGCCTGCGGATCGAGGCCGGAGGTCGGCTCGTCCAGAATGGCGATTTCGGCCTTCTTGACGATGATCTCGGCGAGCCCCAGCCGCTGGCGCATGCCGCGCGAAAAGGTCGCCACGCGCTTGTGCGCAACGTCGTCCAGACGCACGCGCTTCAGCGCCTGCTCGATCCGGAACCTGCGCTCCTTCAGCGAAAGCCCCATCAGCTTGGCGGTGTAGGAGAGATTTTCGACCGCCGAGAGCTGATCGTAGAAGCCGACGGAGTCGGGCAGATAGCCGACCCGGCGCTTCACCTGGAGCGGCTGGCGCGCCGGATCGTAGCCCAGCACCTGGATGCGGCCCGAGGAAATCTCGGTCAGCCCCAGCATCATCAGGATCGTGGTGGTCTTGCCGGCGCCGTTGGGGCCGAGCAGGCCGAACACCTCGCCCTTCCTGATCTCGAAAGAGATGTTGTCGACGGCGTTGGTGTTGCCGTAGCGCTTGGTCAGGCCTTCCGCCGATATTACCGTGGCCGCCGATGCAGATGTTGGTTCTTTATGGATTTCTTCGCTCATCGCCGTCCGAACCTCGCCACAGCCGTCAGCATCAGCAGCAGCGCGACGCCAATGACGCCCGCGCCCACCATGCCCCACACGGTCGAAGTATTGACCGTGATGCGGAACTGGCTGGAGGCGTTTTCGCCGCGCGAGTTGGCGTTCACGGAAACCATGTAGTCGCCGGCGAGCGACTTGTCGCTTGGCGTCACCAGCGCCTGCACCTCGGCATCCTTGCCCGGCACCAGGCGATCGACGGTGGCCGGATCGAACGAAACCTTCCACCCCGAGGGCGCACTCGCCGAGAGCTTGACGTTCTCGGCCGGCGCGCTGCCCGTATTGGTGACGACGATCGGGATCGAGGTCTGCTGGGCTGCAACCGCGCGCGAACTGAGCAGACCGTCGCGCCCGGCCACCTGCAGGCGCGGCTGGCCGACGACGTCGAGCGCCAGATCGGCCGTGGCGGAAGCATCTCCTGCCTTCACCGTCGCCGTGACCGCGAAATGACCCGCGTCAATTGCGCTCGGCGGCCTCACGTGCAGCTTGATGTCTTTGGACTGACCGGCGTCGATCGGGATCGAGGAAAGTTCCTGGCTGCCATAGGCCTCGGTGAACGAAGTCTCGAAATTTTCCGGCGCCTGCGCTCCGAAGGAGACATTCAGGTTGCGGCCGGAGTCGTTCTTGATGGTCAGCGTATATTCGAAATTGGATTTCGGGCTGCCGCGCAGCGAAGGCAGTTGTGCCTTGACTGTGAGCTTGGCCGGGAGTTCCTTGGCAAGCGCGACCTGGATCGGCAGGCTGGTCTGGTTGCCCTGCCCCTTCGCTTCGACCGTCAACGTCTGAGGGTCGAGCTTGCTGTTCGCCGGCACGTCGAGCCGCAGCTGCAACGAAACGTCCTTGTCGGGCGCAGGCATTGCGGCCGCCACCGGCTGCCCGCCGCCCAGGATGGTCGCGGTCCATCCGCTCGGCACGCCCGAGACCGAAAGCTGATAGCGTTCCGGCGCGAGGCCGTAATCCTGCAAGCGCAGCGGAATGTTCGACGTGGTGCCCGGCCTGATCGTGACTGCGGGATAGTCGGTCATCAGGTAGAGGCCCTTGATGCTGGGCTGGTCGGCTGCGACCGCGGCCGGCGCAAGCAGGGTCGAAATGAAGAGAGCAACGGGGGCGAGAGCGAACGCTCGCATGACAACACTCCTGCAAGGTGAGCAAATCTTTTCAGACGTGTGCCGCGCCGCCGGGGCGCGAGA
>NZ_DAIDJE010000122.1 GCF_027451485.1 Bradyrhizobium sp. | reverse complement strand
CCTCGGCTTTGGCATCCTCGGCTATCGCACCCTTCCGGTGAGCGATCTGCCGAACGTGGACTTTCCAACGATAACGGTTTCCGCGGCGCTGCCCGGAGCAAGCCCGGAAACGATGGCCGCCGCCGTGGCGACGCCGCTCGAGCGGCAATTTTCCACGATCGCCGGCATCAGTTCGATGACCTCGTCGAGCCAATTGGGCGCCACGCAGATCACGATTCAGTTCGACCTCAACCGGAGCCTCGACGCCGCCGCGCAGGATGTCCAGGCCGCCATCTCGCAGGCCGGGCGGCAGTTGCCGAACAACATGCCGTCGCCGCCTTCTTATATGAAGGTCAACCCGGCCGATCAGCCGATCCTCTATCTCTCGCTCAACTCCCCCACCTTGCCGCTTTATACGGTGGACGAGTTCGCCGAGACGCTCATGGCGCAGCGCATCTCGATGGTCGACGGCGTGGCGCAGGTGGCGGTTTTCGGCGGGCAGAAGTACGCGGTGCGCGTGCAGGTGGACCCCGATGCGCTGGCCACGCGGGGCATCGGCATCGACCAGATAGAGCAGGCGGTGGCGCAGGCCAACGTGAACCTGCCGACCGGCACGCTGTGGGGACGCCACCAGGCGTTTACGGTGCAGGCGACCGGCCAGTTGATGAACGCCGCCGCTTACCGGCCGCTGATCATCGCCTACCGGAATGGTGCGCCGGTACGGCTCGACCAGGTCGGCCAGGTCATCGACAGCGTGCAGACCGACAAGACGGCAAGCTGGTACAACAGCACGCGCTCCATCATTCTGGCCGTTCAGCGGCAGCCGGGCACGAACACAGTGGAGGTGGTGGACTCGATCCGCAAGCTGATGCCGACGTTCCGCGCCGAGATTCCGGCTTCGGTGAACCTGGACACCATCTACGACCGCTCGGTGACGATTCGCGATTCGATTAGCGACGTGAAGCGAACCCTGATGATCACGATCGGCCTCGTGATTTTGGTGATCTTCTTCTTCCTGCGCAACGTTTCGGCGACGCTTATTCCGAGCCTTGCGGTCCCGCTTTCAATCGTCGGCACGTTCGCGGCGATGTACCTGCTCAATTTCACGCTCGACAATCTATCTCTGATGGCGCTGACGCTGTCGGTCGGCTTCGTGGTCGACGACGCGATTGTGATGCTCGAAAACATCGTGCGGCATCGCGAGATGGGCAAGACCATGATGCAGGCCGCCAAGGACGGATCCGGCGAAATCGGCTTCACGATTCTGTCGATGACTCTGTCGCTGGCCGCCGTGTTCATTCCGGTGCTGTTCATGAGCGGGATTGTCGGAAGGCTTCTGCACGAGTTCGCCGTCACGATCACGGTGGCGATTCTCATTTCCGGTTTCGTGTCGCTGACGCTGACGCCGATGCTGTGCAGCCGCTTTCTCCGGCACGCGGAATCCCACGAGCACGGCATATTCTTCCGGGCCTCCGAGAGGTTTTTCGACGGTCTGCTGGCGGCCTATGACGCGACGCTGCGCGTGGTGCTGCGGTTCCGGCTGGTGACGCTGCTGGCTTCCTTCGTTCTGATCTGGGCGACCGCGCGGATGTTCGTCGAAGTCCCGAAGGGGTTCCTGCCGAACGAAGACCAGGGCCAGATTTTCGGCTTCACCGAGGCCGCCCAGGACATCTCGTTCGAGGGGCTCCGGGACCATCAAAAGAAAGTCATGGCCGTTCTGCAGGCCGATCCCGACATGACCTCCATTATGAGTTCGATCGGCGGATCGGGTTTCGGAACGGCGAGCAACTCCGGCCGCGTGTTCATGCATCTGAAGCCGCTCAAGGACCGCTCGCTGGGTCCGGACGGCAAGCCGCGTACGGTGGACGAGATCATCCAGGACCTGCGGCCGAAAATGGCCCGCATTCCGGGCATCAGCGTGTACCTGCAGAATCCGCCCTCGATCCGCATCGGCGGCCAGTTGACCAAGAGCCTGTATCAGTACACGTTGAGCGGGACAAGTTTCAAGGACCTGCAGGACTGGTCGCCGCTGGTGATGGCGAAGATGCAGCAGATCCCCGGCCTGCAGGACGTCACCACCGACTTGCAGATCACGAGTCCGCAGGTTCTGGTGGATATCGACCGGGACCGCGCCCGAGCCTTGGGCGTCAGCGCGGAACAGATCGAGCACGCGTTGTCGGACGCCTACGGCGAGCAGCAGATCTCGACCATCTACACGCCGTCGAACGAATACTACGTGATCCTGGAGACGCTGCCGCAGTATCAGCGCGATCCCGACGCGCTTTCGAAGCTTCGCGTCACGAATGCTCAGGCTAAGCTCGTCCGGCTCGACACGGTGGCGCGCTTGACACGCACGGTCGGCCCGCTCACCGTCAACCACACAGGGCAGCTTCCTTCGGTGACGGTTTCTTTCAATCTCCGCCCGGACGTTGCCATCGGGACCGCGGTGGACGCGATTCAGAAAACGGTCGATTCGCTGCGGTTGCCTCTGACCATTTCGGGCAGCTTCCAGGGCCAGGCGCAGGCCTTCGCCGATTCGTTTTCCAGCCTGTGGCTGCTGCTGATTGTAGCGACGTTGGTCATCTACATCGTGCTCGGCATTCTGTATGAGAGCTTCATTCACCCGATCACGATCCTTTCGGGTCTGCCTTCGGCCGGCTTCGGCGCGCTGCTTACGTTGAAACTGTTCCACATCGACCTGAGCCTGTACGCATTTGTCGGGCTGATCATGCTGATCGGCATCGTCAAGAAGAACGCGATCATGATGATCGATTTCGCAATCTCGGCCGAACGCAACGAAGGGAAAGAAGCCGAGGAAGCGATCTATCAGGGCTGCCTGATCCGGTTCCGCCCC
>NZ_DAIDJE010000121.1 GCF_027451485.1 Bradyrhizobium sp. | reverse complement strand
CCGACTGCCAAAATTGCAAAATGGTGTTCGGAAACATGAACGGGGGCGATTTTGTTCCCCGCCTTAGCCTAAAGAACAATTTAGGTGAAAAGGATGCGGCGACCCGCAGCTGGTACCCGTGTCGCCGAGAACCGCCATAATTGTCGCGAAATCGTCCGGCATGCGTCTGTTTCTGGGGGAGTGCGAGGCTTGTTGCACCACGAAGCATTCGGGGCGCCGTGGTTTGGCTGACGGGCCGGTCTGACAACTCATCTCACAGCGTAGCAAGGTTTCGTCCGAAGCGCGTGCGGCTTCGATTCTGTCGTCGCCCCTAAATCCCTTGGAGGCCGGCTTACCGTGTCAGCATTGAGCAAATCGACAGAGTACGGCAATCGGGGATTGGATCGGCCGGAGCGCGCCGGCTGGCTGGTTCGTGGTCCATTGTTTCGCTACATCGTTTTTGCGCTGCTCGCGAGTGTGATCGCGATCTCGACCCTCACCTACCTTGCTTCGGTTATCGTGAAGGAGTGGTCGAGGCGCGATATCAGCCTCCGGTCGCGCCTTGTCTTCCGCTCCGTTCAGGGGCAGGTCGTCATCGCGTTAACATCCCGGCCGCAAATCGATCTGACTCCGGTTTTCGAGCAGATTACCGAGGATGATCGTATCCTGGCGCTCGGCTTTTGCACCGCGGACGGTCAGTTGCGGTTCGCGACCAAGGATTTCCCGAAGTCCCTCACCTGCAACGGCATCAAGTCCGGCGCGTCAGGCAGCTTGACGACGGTGACAGATGCCGGCCGGCAAATCCCGGTCAGTTCCTTCCCGGTCACGGCGCAAGGTTCAACGGGCCGGTTGCTGGTGCTGCACGATCTCAGTTACATCGACGAGCGCACGCGCGAGGCTCGCGTCTATACCCTGCTCGCGCTCATCGCGGCGACATCGAGCCTCGGCCTGCTCGGCACCGCAATCATATTCGCCATCACCCGCTCGTGGGCCCGCTCAATCCGCGGAGCCATCATCGAAGCGCACCAGGGTGCGCTTCCGGCGACGTCGAAACGCGCGGACTTTCCGATCAGCCGCGACGTCCATGCTGCTCTTGCCGAGCTTCGGTCGGAGCGTCGCTTCGCGGGTGGAATTCATGTCGAATGGTCACCCGAGACCCTGCGCCGTGTGATCGTCGAGGAATTGCCGTCGGCGCAGATTATTGTCGTCTCCAACCGTGAGCCTTACATCCACAACCGCTCCGGCGATTCGATCATCTTGCAAAGTCCGGCGAGCGGCCTTGTGGCCGCGCTTGAGCCGGTCATGCGGGCTTGCGGCGGCACGTGGGTTGCTCATGGCTCGGGAACTGCCGATCGTGAAACCACCGACGCCAACGACAGGTTGAGCGTGCCTCCAGCCGATCCGGCCTATCTGCTTCGCCGCCTGTGGCTCTCGGAGGAGGAGCAGCACGGCTACTACTACGGCTTCGCCAACGAGGGCCTTTGGCCGCTCTGCCATATCGCCTTCGTCCGCCCGACATTCCGCGAGGAGGATTGGCTTCAATATCGCAAGGTGAACGAGCGCTTTGCCAATGCCGTCGTCCAGGAAGCCGGCTGCGACGACCCGATCGTGCTCGTTCAGGATTATCATTTCGGCCTTCTGCCGGGAATGATACGCGAGCGCCTGCCCAAGGCCACGATCATCACCTTCTGGCATATACCGTGGCCCAACGCGGAAACCTTCGGCATCTGCCCCTGGCGGCAGGAGATCATCAGCGGCCTGTTGGGAAGTTCTATCCTCGGCTTTCATACGCAATTCCACTGCAACAACTTCCTCGAGGCGGCCGACCGCTTCCTGGAGAGCCGCATCGACCGCGAGCACGGTTCGGTGACCTTCGGTGGACATGAAACGCTGATAAGGCCCTATCCGATCTCGATCGAATGGCCGCCGGCGGCTCTCGCCGAGCAGGCGACCATCGCCAAATGTCGAGATGTGGTGCGCAAACGCTATTCGCTGTCGCCTGATGTTCGCATCGCCGTTGGAATCGAGCGGCTCGACTACACCAAGGGCATCCTCGATCGCATTCGCGCTATCGACGATCTGTTGAGCCGCCACCCCGAATGGGTCGGACGGCTGGTGTTCATTCAGGCCGCGGCACCGAGCCGGAGCAAACTCGGCGCGTACGGTGCGCTCCAGGCCGAGGCCGAGCGGCTGGTTTCCGAAGTCAACGACCGGCATGGGCGGGAGGGATTCCAGCCTGTCCGGCTCATCATCCGGCACCACGAACCCAGGGAAGTGTTCGAATTGTTCCGCGCCGCCGATATGTGCATCGTATCCAGCCTTCATGACGGCATGAATCTGGTGGCGAAGGAATTTGTGGCAGCGCGTGACGACGATCAGGGTGTGCTGATCCTGTCAAGTTTTGCAGGAGCCTCGCGAGAGCTTTCGGAGGCGCTTATCGTCAATCCCTATGATACGCGCGGAATGGCCAAGGCCATTCTTCAGGCGTTGTTGATGCCGGCCGAGGAGCAGCGCAGTCGGATGCGGCTGATGCGCGACCTGGTTCGCGAGCGCAACGTCTATCGCTGGGCAGCGCAGATGCTGCTGGACGCCGCGCGCCTGCGGCGACATCGCGGGATTGCCGAACTGAGCTCGACCGGCGAAGAGGGAATGAACTCGCCGGTGTCCGCACGGGCGCCGCGGCGGAAATCGGCTTAGTCAGCAGCTATGCTGCTCGCATCAATTTTGGACGGAGTTTCTGATAAGCGTTGGCCTGTGCCGGTATGCACAGCTTTCTCTCACGTTGCCCGCTACGTGCTGTTGCGGTCAATCGCACATCTGACCGCTCTCATAGCGTACTGCTTGCGGTTGCGTGCTCTGTCGGAACGCGGTACCGGGTGAAATCGTCGATACGCTGTTGCAAGCTCAGCCGCCCTGCCCGGACGCTTTTGCTGGCTTGAGCGCCTCCAAAGAGGATCGCGGATTTGCGGTCTCCTTTGGCTGCTCTCTGTTGCAGGCCAAACAGAGCGAGCGGACCACCTGCATTCGATTTATCGCTCGACGTTCATGCACATGGGGCGTTTTTTTTCTCACAATAGACGCAATAGCCCTGCGGAAGCCGCCGCCCCGGTTCGGTTGATTTCTTCATGAGCCCCCGCTCGCGAACTGAGATAACCAGATGTCTGGTGCCGCCGATCTGAAGTCCCTGAGCGAGGTCGCCGCTTGTGGCGCTGGGATCTCGGATCGGCGGTATTAGCTTGGCGGGGATACGATCCCGCTCAGGTTCGCCCGATTAACGTCGGCGGCCGGACGAGACACGAACAGCTCGGCATGGTAACGACCCTCAGCCTCCTTGCCGGCCGGATCGAGGCCCCGCGACTCGAGCAGGCGCAATGCTTCGTTGGCCTCCGTCTCGTCCCGAAATCGGCGCTGCATGAACGTGACGCCCTCAAGGCGCTCTGTGGCAAGTCCGTGATGACGGGCCGTCTCGGCGATGCCGGTGTAATCAAAGAGCCGGAGCACGAACGACGCGATCCAGGGTGCCTGGCCAGGGGGGAAGACCTGCAGGATTTTGGCGAATGTCTTCTCCGAGACGTATCCGACCGCGCCGGTCGAAACAATCAAGTCGACTGTACGCAGAACGGACCGGGCCCGTTCACGGGGAGAGTTGGTCTCAAGATCGACGACCAGGCCTTCCTCGATCAATCCGACCCTTTGGGCATAGGCAATCGCCTCCGGAGAGCGATCCAGACCGATGAATCGCATGTCGCCGCGTGGAGGCCAGCTCGCGTAGTAATGCGAGTCGTACCAGGCGAGCCCATCGGAATTCTGCACCTGAAGAGCTGGTTTGGCATAGCGGCAGCGCAACTCATCCATGCTCAGGCCGCTTCGCATCACCGCCGACAGGATGCCGTAGGAACAACCGATATCGAGGATCGTGATCGGGCGGCCTGTTGATTGAATAAGACGGTCTGCGAGTTGAAGCAGTATCGGGCCGGCGATTTCGGGAATTACGTAGTCCAGCCCGCCCATTACGCTAAAATATCGGCGGGGATCACTCGCTCGATAGATATCGTGAAAATCAGCCTTGATGGCATTGGCCGACGACAAGCGCATATTGCAGACGTCCCCCAGCAAATCTTTCGGCGACCTCGAGAGGGCCACCGACAAATCGCTTGTTTGCCCGCTTAGGGAGGATTCGGCTGTCCATGAAGTGTAAGGATTTTATAAAGATCGCCCGCCCCCCAAAATAGGCAGATCCGCGGCACGATCAGGATCAGGCCGGACACGCTACGCGGCACGCGAAAGCCGCGTTGCAGCCCGCCACCCGAACAGCTTGATGCGTCACGACGCGAGAAGGCATTCCCGTTTTCTCCGCAGAGACGGCTTACGGCGCGATTCGAAAAATTCCGCTTGTGCCGTCGGGCAAATCACTGGCACATCTCGGCGCGTCCCGGCCTAACCAGAGGGGCGTACGCGTCGTCACGGACGTTGGCCCGGGATGCGGTGGACGCGAAACGCGCATCAGACGAATGCGCGTTTGAGCGGACGGCGAAGTCGTGTGGTCCTGGCTTCTCGATGCTGAAGTCAAGTCGGCATGGATGCTTTCGCATCCCGCCGGCGATGGTGACAAGAAAGCCCGATCACCAGGGGGAGCCCGAAGCAGCCGTTAAAACCATTCGCGCAAGGAAGGTCGGATCGCTCGACCTCACCTGTGGTCACGACCTGCGTGCTTTTTTTGCACGCGAACCGCGGGTGCGGAGAACGCCCGCCCTTCCCTGCGCCCTCGGCTTTTCGAGGGTCGTCGAGAACAGAACTCGGGCAGAACGTGTGTCGCGAGAAGGCGAAGCCATGGAAAAAGAGCATGCCGCATGCAACCTGGTTGTTCACCCGGCATGCGACTGTTCCCGCGCGGCGCCGTGCTGGCGCCGGAGGAGCCAACATGCTTTGCTACGGCGATGACCGAACCGACCCAGGAACAAGTTGAGCAGCTCACGCGTGCGTTCGCACGGTTCACGCGCCGCTTCAAGGTGGCCGACGCGGCGGCCGCCGCAGACAACGCGCTCAATGCTCTTGATGCCGAGACGCTGGTGTTCGTCGGCGACAATCCCGGTTGCGGCATCGGCGACGTCGCCCGCTATCTCAAGGTCGCCATGACGACCATGTCGTCAGCGATCGACCGGCTCGTCAAGAAGGAATTGATCGAGCGGCGCCGACCCGAAGACGACCGCCGGTCGGTCGCGCTGAAGGCGACGGCCAAGGGACGGCGGGCGATCCAGGACCACGTTGCCGGTTACCGCCAGGCCTGCCGTGCCATGCTCCGTTCGCTCGATCCGGGCGAACAACGCGAGTTGATCCGGCTTTCTGAAAAAATTGCGGACTCCGAAACTTGAATATTACGATTTTCGTACTATCCTGATTTTCCTCCCCGGCTCGCTTGGAGGCCGGCTGCAACGGAGGTGCCACATGGCGATCGTCATCAACGGGACGGAATATCCGGTACCTGACGACCCCCGGGTATCTTTGCTCGACCTGCTGCGGGAGCGGCACGGCCTCACCGGCACGAAGCTCGGCTGCAATCAGGGCGGCTGCGGCGCGTGCACCGTCATCATCGATGGCGCACGCGTGCTGTCCTGCCTGACGCTGGCGGTGCAGGCTGACGGGCGTGAAGTGCGAACCATCGAGGGCCTGGCGGCCAACGATCACGACCTTCATCCGCTACAGCAGGCCTTCATCGAGCATGACGGCTTCCAGTGCGGTTATTGCACGCCCGGCCAGATCTGCTCGGCCATCGCGATGGTTTCGGAATTTCGAAGAGGCGACCCCAGTTATGTGACCGCCGATCTCGCAGAGGGCCCGAAAGGCGTGACCCGTCAGGAGATCCGCGAGCGCATGAGCGGCAATTTGTGCCGGTGCGGCGCGCATAACGGCATCGTCGAAGCGATCGAAGAGATGTTGAGCGGGGAAAGCGCATGAGGACATTCGACTATCGGCGCGCCGCGCACCAGGCCGAAGCGCTCGCGCTCGTTCAGGCGGACCAGAGCCGCTACCTCGGCGGCGGCACCAACCTGGTCGACCTCATGCGGCAGAACATCGAAGCGCCTGCCGCATTGATCGACGTTTCCCGCTTGCCTGCCACGATCGAGGATACGCCAAATGGTGGCCTGCTGATTGGAGCCGCGGCCCGCAACAGCGCCGTTGCCGCGCATCCTGCCGTCCGGACACGCTATCCAATGCTGTCGCGCGCTTTGCTCGCGGGCGCCTCGGCCCAGATACGAAACATGGCGACCGTCGGCGGCAACATCCTGCAACGGACGCGCTGCGCCTACTTCTACGACGCAGCCGGATCTCACTGCAACAAGCGCGAGGCGGGTGCCGGCTGCGATGCCATCACGGGTTTCAATCGTTATCACGCCATTTTCGGAGCGTCGGAACATTGCATCGCAACGCATCCCTCGGACATGTGCGTGGCGCTTGCCGCGCTTGATGCGACGGTGCATCTCGCAAGCGGCGACGGCGAGCGCCGTGTCGCGCTGCTCGACTTCCATCGATTGCCCGGCGATCACCCGGAGATCGACACGGCCTTGCGGCCGGGCGAACTGATTACCGCGAT
>NZ_DAIDJE010000120.1 GCF_027451485.1 Bradyrhizobium sp. | reverse complement strand
CCGCATCCGAATTTCGTGCCGGTCATCTGCAATTGCTCGCGGATGACCCAGAGCAGCGGCGTATCGTGCGCCGCTTCGACGGACATATTCCGTCCATTGATGTTGAGATTAGGCATGGTTTCTTCCCCTGCCGGTGTATGAAAACCGCTTACGGCGGAACTCACTTTTTTTCTTGTTGGGATGGCACCCACCGGGCCGGCGCCGAAGCCACAGAATGATAGCGATCTATTCGCGACGCAACGAAAATTCATGCAGGGACGTCAAACGTTGGTTGTGCATTGCGGCAGGTCCATTGCCGCAATATTTTGCATCCCGGAATTACTGTCGGCACGAGCTCGCTTCTGCTGGTGGCATCTGCCGCGCCATCACAACTCCGTGCCGGCACCGCGCGCTGTTTTGCGGGATCGCCTGCTTCGCGTAAATTGGCCTAACAACCCATCATGAGGACAGGCAAACCGTGGGACATGACATCAAACTCACCGCTTCGGATCAGTTTCAGCTCGGCGGCTATCGCGCCGATCCAGTGACTTCCCCGAAAGGGGCGCTGGTCGTGATTCAGGAGATCTTCGGCGTCAACCACCACATCCGCTCGATATGCGACCGGCTCGCCGGCGAAGGCTACGTTGCCGTCGCGCCATCGATCTTCGACCGCACCGAGCCGAACTTCCAGTCCGGCTATTCGCCGGATGAAGTTGCAGTGGCGCGGAAGTTCGTCGCCAATCCCGACTGGGCCGCGATGCTGCGTGATACCCAGGCTGCGATCGATGCGGTGAGGGATGTCGGTCCGGTCGGTATCGTCGGCTTCTGCCTTGGCGGAAGCGTGGCCTATGGCGCGGCAAGCAAACTCTCCGGCCTGAAGGCCGCAGTCGGTTACTACGGCGGCGCGATCGTTCGCTTTGCGGACGACAAGCCGAAAGTGCCGACGCAGTTGCATTTCGGCGAAAAGGACGGCGGCATTCCCTTGAGCGATGTCGAGATCATCCGATCCAAGCGCCCCGAAGTCGAGATCTACGTCTATGAGGGGGCGCAGCACGGATTCAATTGCGATGAGCGAGCCAGCTACGACAAGAGAAGCGCCGACATTGCCTGGCCGCGGACGCTGGATTTCTTCGCCAAGCATTTGAAGCGGTAAGGACTCGGCTTGCGCGGGCCTGACCCGCGCATCCGCCGATAACGATTTTCCGGGCGATGGATTGCCGGGTCGAGGTCCGGGAATGACAGATTGCTACTCTTAAAACCAGCGTTCGCCGACGAGGATGGTGTCGC
Organism: Bradyrhizobium sp.; assembly: GCF_027451485.1. GTDB lineage: Bacteria > Pseudomonadota > Alphaproteobacteria > Rhizobiales > Xanthobacteraceae > Bradyrhizobium. The sequence continues at coordinate 3,166 of NZ_DAIDJE010000120.1, read as the reverse complement.
CGGGGCTGATCGGGGTGCCGATCGGCACGACGGTGCGGCTGGCGCTATGGGTCAGCGTAACGCTGTCCCGCTTGGCGCGCGGCGTGAAGCCGCCGGCGATCGCAACCGCGCTCTCCACGCTCATGTTCGGCACGTAGGGATATTGGCCGGGCGCGGCGACCTCGCCGAGGATGAAGAACGGCCGGTAGGTTTCGACCTCGACCGCGACCGAAGGCTCCCGGATATAGCCGTTGCGAAGTTTGGCGGAGATGTCGGCGGCAAGGCCCGCCGGCGTCTTGCCGCGCGCTTGCACCGCGCCGATCAAAGGCATGGTGATCGCGCCGCCGGCATCGATCGCATAGGTGTTGGTGAGGCCTTCCTGGCCGTAGACCACGACGCGCAGCTTGTCGCCGGCATCGAGGCGATAAGGCACATCGTGGAAAGCGCCGCCCGGGGCGGCATAGGCCACGGGCGTCGGGGCGGCGTAAGCGTTGCGCGGCGAATTGGCAAAGCTTGCGCGCGGCGCTGCGGAATACGAAGCAGGCTGCGGCTCGCCATAGGCCAGCGCGTCGAGGTCGCTGCGCGACGCTGAGGCCATCGGAGAAGTCGTCTGCATGCAGCCCGGGAGCGCGAGTGCAGCAAACACAAAGCCCATTGGAACGCGAACGCCTCGCATGGAGAACCCACGGTCAATTCTTGATTCTGATTAAGGGCTTTCATGGTTAACAAAGCCTGACCTTGGCGACCAACGGTCGCGCCAAACGCTCGGGAATTAACCCGTCGGCAACCTTAATTGAGTGTAATCGCGCTGCAATCCGTAGAGTCGTGGCGTCCCGCGAGGAGTGAGCGATGGGTTTAGCGTTCTGGCGTTCGAACGAGGTGGTGACGGCGCCATCGCAGCCCGTCGTCGCGCCGAACGCATTTCAGACGGGTGTCGCGCCCACGGGAGATCTCGATTTTGTGGCGATCGGTCAGGCGATCGCGCGTAAACGGAACTGGATCATTGTTCCGACCTTGCTTGCCGCCGTGCTGTCGGTCGCGGCGGTGAACATGATCACGCCGCGGTACAAGTCCGAGGTGCGGATCCTCGTCGATGGACGGGAAAACGTTTTTCTGCGGCCCAATGGCGAGCGCAACGACGACCGCGGCGCGCTTGATCCCGAGGCCGTTACCAGCCAGGTGCAACTCGTGCTGTCGCGCGATCTCGCCCGCGACGTGATCAAGAAGAACAAGCTGGCGGAACTGCCGGAATTCGACCCGGTGTTGAGGGGTTTTTCTCCGCTCAAATCGCTGCTCGCCTTGATCGGGATAGGCCGCGACCCGGTTTCTCTGACGCCCGAAGAGCGTGTGCTGGATGCTTACTATGATCGCCTTGCGGTCTACGCGGTCGACAAGTCCCGCGTCATCGTCATCGAATTTCAGTCGCGCGACCCCGACCTTGCCGCGCGCGTCGCCAATTCCATTGCCGACGGCTATCTCGTGCTGCAACAGGATGCGAGAAGGGATCAGGCGAGGTCGGCCGGGCAATGGCTCGCCCGCGAAATCGAAAGCCTTCGCAAGAAGGTGTCGGATGCTGAATCCCGCGTTGAGGATTTCCGCTCCAAGTCCAGCCTTTTCGTTGGCACGAACAATACAATGCTGTCCAATCAACAAATGGGTGAGTTGAATACACAGCTCAACAATGCGCGGGCGCTCAAGTCCGATGCCGAATCCAAGGCGCGGCTGATCCGCGAAATGCTTCAGAGCGGAAAGCCGATCGAAGCTTCCGAGGTGTTGAATTCAGAGCTGATCCGTCGCTTGAGCGAACAACGCGTAACGCTGCGCGCGCAACTCGCCGAACAGTCTTCGACGCTGCTCGATAATCATCCTCGGATCAAGGAACTCAAAGCGCAGATCGCCGATTTGGATCGCCAAATTCGTGACGAGGCGAGCAAGATTTCCCGTTCGCTCGAGAACGATGCGCGGATTGCCAGCGGCCGGGTCGATGATCTCAGCGCCAGCCTGGATCAGTTGAAACGGCAAGCCAGTTCGGCCAACGGCCAGGACGTCCAGCTTCGGGCCCTTGAGCGCGAGGCCAAGGCGCAGCGCGACCTGCTGGAATCCTATCTGGCCAAGTACCGAGAGGCTACAACGCGCGAAAATATCGAGGCCGCGCCGACCGACGGGCGGATCATTTCCCGAGGCAGCGTGTCCAACAGCCCGGCCTATCCGAAGAAATTTCCGATCGTGCTGCTTGCGACGCTGGCAACCTTGATGCTGTCTTCCGGGACGATCATCACCGGCGAGTTGCTGCGCATGACCATTCCGCGCGCCGCTGCGGCGTTCGGGGCAGACCCCGTTGCGCTGCGCGAACCGGCTGCGACAAAGGTTGCCACGCCGGCCGAACCTCCGCTTGCCGGGCCTGGGCTCGTAGAATCGAAAGAGCCCGTCACTATCCCGCTCGTGCCCGGTTCGGATGTGGCGGAAATTGAACAGCTCGCAGAGCGCCTCCTTGCCGAGGGTAGCGGGGCACGCAAGATTACGATCCTCGGCACGGCCTCGGACCAGAGTATTACGCTCACCGCGCTCGCCATTGCGCGCGTGATGGCGCGCCGCGCCAAGGTCATTGTGGTGGACCTTGCTGGGGCTTCGCCGACGATCCCGGCTGTTTCTGTCGATCCGGACGCGCCTGGATTGGTGGAATTGGTGCAGGGAGGAGCGTCGTTCGCGGAGGTAATCACCAGGGATCGGCTGTCGCGGACACATCTGGTTGGTTCGGGGCGGCCTGGCTCCGATCGCGCGTTGCTGCAATCGCCAAGAGTGACGCTGGCGCTTGATGCGTTATTGAGGGTTTATGACTACGTCCTGCTGAACGCCGGCAGTGCCTCCGATTTGCCCGCCGAACTCCTGACGATGCAGGCCCGGGCTGTGGTCGTGCCCGATGAGGCAATGGCCGCCAATGCCCGGAGCACAATGTGCGATCAGCTCAAGGCAGTCGGCTTCAACGATGTGACGATGCTGAGCAGGCCAGTCCCACCATCGGATATGGTTGATCCTGGTCCGCGGGTCGTGGCGGCCTAATTCTTCTGGTCAGCGCCAGTGGCCAATGCGCCGCAGCCGCTTCGCTAGCTGCAGGAGTGCCGGGCTGCTCTTGACAAGACGCTTGGCGCGGCCGGCTGTTGACATGACCATCGCCGCAGCAGCGCCG
>NZ_DAIDJE010000119.1 GCF_027451485.1 Bradyrhizobium sp. | reverse complement strand
AAAGCGGTTCAGCGCCGGTGCGGCCTCATGCGCGAAGCGCGAGGCGGCGTATTTGGAGTGGCGGATCGTGATCTCCTCGAAATCCTCAACACCCCAAAGGTTTCGGTTCTGACAAACGGCGCGCAAATAAAAGCTGGCGATGCCGAGCGTCTTGGCGCCGACCTCGGAATTCCAACAATAGAAGCCCCGGAAATAGAGATCGGGAGAACCATCCGGCAGCCGCCCCGCCTCGATCGGGTTGAGGTCATCAACCAGAAAGAGGAAGACGTCTCGATCGGAGGCGTAAAGCGTGGTCGTATTGCGGGTGATGTCGACATTGGGATTGTAAATACCCGTCGACCAGTCGAGCACGCCGGGCACCTTCCATCTCGTATCGCCGGTGCCATTGCCGGCAATGCGCTGCACGGCGGCCACCAGCTCGTGGTCAAAGATGCGGCCATAGTCGGGACCGGTGACTGCGCGGAGCTCGACGCGCCCGTCCTCCACCTCAAGGGTCTTGACCAACTCGGCGCGTTATCTGAACAGTCAAGCTGTCTCAGCCGGATGATTTAGCGGCATTTGACTGAAAATCCATGGCTTCCCGACCCATCTCGGCGCGTGAGACAGATTCGCGGATCGCTCACGGACCTTGGCGGCTGCTCAGCCTGCGCAGCAGGAGAGCTTGGCGACATCCTTACCGAACGACAGCGCTGCGAGCTTCAGGCCCTCGACGGTGGTGAGATACGGAAAAATCGTGTCCGCGAGGTCGTCAACGGTGAGGCCCTGCCGGATCGCGAGCGTCGCGGTCTGGATGCTGTCGGCGCCTTCCGGTGCGAGGATATGCGCGCCGAGCAGCCGGCCGCTGCTGGCGTCGGCCACTAGCTTGATGAGCCCCCGGGTATCGCGCGCGGCGAGCGCCCGCGGCACCTGGTCGAGACCGATTGTCGATACACGGATGGCATGCCCGGCCGCGCGCGCCGCGGCTTCGGTCAGGCCGACGCTCGCCACCTGCGGATCGGTGAACACGATGGCGGGCATGGCGCTGTTGTCGTAGCGCAAGCTGTCGCCGTTGAGGGCGTTCTTGGCGGCGAGCTTGGCGCCATAGGCGGCCATGTAGACAAACTGGTCGCGGCCGGTGACGTCGCCAGCAGCATAGATGCCGGCTCTGGTGGTCCGCATGCGGTCATCGACGACGATGCCGCCCTTCGGCGAGAGGGCGATGCCGTGCTCGGTGAGCCCAAGGCCTTCGATGTTGGGCGCGCGCCCTGTAGTGATCAGCACCTGATCGGCGTCGATGGTCGTGTTCTGGCCGTCGCGCGAAACATCGAGCGCAATACCGTTCTCGATCTTGCGGATCGCACGGTAAGCGATACCGGAGACCACGGTGATCCCTTCGTCCTCGAAATATCCTGTCAGCGCCACACCGATCTCGGGCTCGGCCTCGGGAAGCAAATGGGACCGGCATACGAGCGTCACCTTAACGCCGGCGCGGGCGAACATCTGGGCGAGCTCCGCCCCGATATAGCCGCCGCCGATGATGAGCAACGATCGCGGTAGCTCCTCAAGGTCGAGCGCGGTCGTGCTGGTGAGATATGGTACAGTCTCGACGCCAGGGATGGTGGGCACCGCCGGCCGCGCGCCGGTCGCGATGATGATTTTGCCGGCGGGAATGGGCGCGCCGTCCACCTCGACACCACCTTCTACGAGGCGCGCCGGTCCTTCACGATAAGCGATACCGTTGTAGGCGGGGAGCAGGTTCACGTACTTGGCTTGGCGCAGTTCGGAAACGAGGTCGTCCTTCTGATGGACGGTTCCGCGCCAGTCGATCAGTTCGGCCTCCGCCGTGATGCCGGCAAAACGTGCCGCTACGCGGGCGTTGTGAAGCGTCTCGGCGGCGCGGATCAAGGTCTTCGATGGCACGCAGCCGATATTGACGCAGGTGCCGCCGATGGTGCCGCTACCGATGAGGGCCACGTGCGCGCCCTGATCGGCGGCCGTGATCGAGGCCGAGAAGCCGGCCGAGCCGGCGCCGATGACGACGAGATCGTAGGCGCCATTGCGACCGTTCGTGCGAAAGCGACGGTCCGCCACTGCAGCGCTCTTCGATGTCGAACCGACCGACGATTCTGCCGCGGTATCGAGGCCGGCGAGGCTCGGCCCGAACAGAGCGCGACCAGCCTCCAGCCCTTCCTCGATCGACAGCCGAAACCCGGCCTCGTCCGCAGCCTGTTCGCGGCGCCAGGCGGAGAGATGGTCGTCCGAACAGAAGAAGGCGGTCGTCGCGCACAGTGAGTTCGCAGCACACGCACCTTCGTAGCGAACGCTTTGCCACATGACAGCCGTCGGCGGCTCGGTCTGCGCGAGCACCCGTCCTTGGTCCCGCGTGGCGATCCGGATTGGCGCGCCACAATGGCGACAGCACGATGCAATCGTGATGTCGAGGTCAGTCATGGCGCCAATGCCGAGTGCGTCGACAGCGCACATGGCGTTGAGAACGCGTCCGTGAAGTGTGACCCGGTGCCCGGTGTTCCGGTCGGTGAAGGGATAGGCGCCGACGATCCGCTCGCCGTCGAGCACGACAAGGTCGCGACGACGGAGTTCTTCGAGCAGAGGTCGGATGGCTGCCTCGCTCAACCCCGCGCGCTCCGCAAGCGCGCCCGTGGTCGGTGCTCGTCCTTCTTCGGCGTAGAGCTTAAGCAGCGCAACACGAACGCGGTCTGTGGCGGGATCGTAGCCACTCCAGCGATCGAACACATGGCCGGACCCGACCATTGCTTGCAGGGCATCCTTGACCGCTGGTGATTTGACCACAGACCAATCCGGAAACGTCACGCCCGGCCGCACGGTGTAGCTCGGCAGGGTCGTGGATGCGGAAGCAGCAAGCTTGTCCCGGGACGAGGAGGATGCGCAACAGTCGTTCATGGCTTCACGCCTTCCTTGTGAATCTTGGTCTCGCCGCACTCGGCTCTAGCACGGCGACGATAGATACCCCACGCGTGCAGACCGAAGCACGCGATCACCAGGGGAAGCACCACAAGACCCGCACCTGCCAGCCATGCGCCGAGGCCGGCCAGTGGCAGGACTCCGGCGAGAAACGGCGTCGCGCAACAGATCGCAGCGAGGACGGCGCCAGCCGTGCCTGCACGGATCAGGGCGCGGTCATTCACCTCAACTGCCCTGCTTCACCGGATGGGCCGGATAGCCCGCGTTCACGCTGGCGGTCGCGATGGCGTCCGGGTTTGTCTTTGCGTCGTCGAAGGTCACGGTTGCGGTTTTGGCTCGGAACGAAACGGCGACCTTTGCGACGCCGACGACCCCCTCCATCGAACTCTTCACGATGTAGGGACACGAGGCACAGGTCATGTTGTCGACAGCGAAGGTGATTGTGCGCTCGCCAGCGAATGCAGTCGATGCCGTCATCACTGAGGCGATCAGGGCGAGTGCGCTCAAATATTTGTTCATTGGACGGGTCTCCTTTTAGTGTCAGGCGCGAAGCAGCAGCGGGGCGACGTAGTCAAAGGCGAAGGCGGCGATCACGAGCACGGTCGCGATCCAGAGCGCGAGCTGGACGAGACGGTTGGAAATGGGGCGCGCGCAAGCGGCACCCTCGGCGCAGGCTCGCCGCGGCTTCCAGTAGACGAGATAGAAGCCGTAACCGAGAAGGCCCGCGGTTCCTGCGACGAAGATCGGTTTGTAGGGTGCGAGCGCCGTTAGATTGCCAATCCAGGCGCCACCGATACCGAGGCTGAACAGGATCAGCGGCACGATGCAGCAGGACGAGGCGGCGAGCGCGCCGAAAATGCCGCCAACGGCGATCAGACGCTGCCGTCCGACCTCACCGCGCTCTGACGCGGAAAGATCCGCCGCAGGGGGCGCCGTGCCTGCCGTTCCGGATCGCGATGCGACCATGTCCGTTCTCTCTTTCCTTGTCGAAATCCTATGCGTGCCGTACCATGCGGTCTGTAGTCGCTACAGGGTCAAGAGGGATTTTGCGATGCGCGATCACGCCGTGGTGAAGGGCCTGCAGCGAGCCGAGCTCGCCCAACGGACGGGGTGCAACCTGGAGACGGTCCGCTATTACGAGAAGGTCGGTCTTCTGCCTGAACCGCCGCGCACGGCTGGCGGCTATCGCAGCTACGACACGTCGCATGAGCGGCGCCTTCGCTTCGTGTTGCGGGCGCGCGAGCTCGGCTTCTCCCTTGATGAAATCCGTGAGCTGCTGCGTCTCGTCGACGAGCGCAACCAGCCCTGTGCCGAGGCGCGCGCCGTCGCCGCCGCACACCTTGAGGACGTGCAGGCGAAGATCGCCGATCTGAAGCGCATGGAGCGGGTGCTCAAGAAGGTTGTCGCACAATGTGCCGACGGGACGTTGCCGGAATGCCCGCTGATCGAGACGCTGTTCCGGGAGGGTGCGGTCAACTGATCGCACCCGGTGGAGCCCGTGAAACGGCCCGCTGAGGGGGCGCCTACGCGACGCCCCTGACTTCGTGCCGATGAGCGTTGGCTTGCCGGGCGTTCATCCAGTCGGCGATCTCTTGTGCCTTGCTCGCAGCCGTGAAGATGGCGCGCTTGTCGGAGCGCAGCACTTCGAGCCAGGAGGCGATGTAGCGGGCGTGGTCGGGTCGTGGCTCAACACTGAGGTTGAGGTCGGCGCAGATCATGGCGCTGAGAAGCTCGACCGTGCATTCTTCCATGGCGTAGGCGGCCGAGCCGAACCGTCCGGACAGATCGCGGTCGAGGCGATGCTTGGCGCCGGAAGCGTGACCGCATTCGTGGAGCAGCACCGCGTAGTAGGCAACAGCGTCTCGGAAGCAAGCGAACTCGGGCATGTGCACGCAGTCCTTCGATGGGATGTAGCAGGCCTGCGATCCGCCGTGGCGAATGTCGATGCCCAGCGCCGCGCAGAAGCGCTCGGCGTGCGCGATGCGCTCGACCTCGGGAAGCACCGGCATCTCGGGTGGCGTGTAGCCGTCGACCTGGGCGCAGTTGAAGACGGTGTAGCCGCGGGCGAATAGACGTCGGGCGGCGGCGTCCTGATCTGCGTCGCCGTCCTGACGCTCCGCCTCGCCGTTGCGATCGCTGATCTTCCAGAATACGATCAGATGGCCGCGCTCGCCCTTGCGGACTTGGGCGCCGAGCTCCTGCCACTGGCGATAAGTGCCCCAGATGCCGGCGGCATAACCGGACGCCTGCGCCGCAGCCCAGAGCGAGAGGATGTTGACGCCGCGATAGGCCTTGCGCGAGGCGATGTTGACGGGCGTGGTGATGGCCGATCCGTCGTGATGCCAGGGCATCCGGTACTCGCCGGCGCCGACCTCGATGGCGGCGATGATCTGGTTGGTGACGCGCTCGTAGATGTCGTTGCCGGTCTGGGCCTGGCTGTTGGTATCGGTCGTCATGGGTGGCTCCTGTGCTCGCCCTCTCCGTCGAGGGCGAAGCGGCAGGGGCAGACGCGGCGAGCCGGGCCGTCACACCCTGTTCACGGTTGCTGGTGCGGAACAGGGTTGACGGGCCGGCAGCGTCTGCCACAACCGAGCCCCTGCCTCGACGGGCGAGCACAGGAGACGTCGGCCATGACCGATGGCCGCAGGACCTGCCGGCGGTGAGATATTGCGTGGCTCTCAGCCAGCGACGTCCCGCGGCGAGCGCCGCAGCGGAACGACCTTGGCCTCATTCGATCGCGCCAGTTCATCCTGCAAGCCGGCAATCACCTCGTCACGCTCGGCAACTTGCAACGTCAGCACCTGGATGTGCTGCGCGAGCGTGCGGGTCAACGCGCGCAGTTCGGCCATCTCGGCACCGCGCACGGCCCGGAGCTCGGCTTCAAGGGAGCGGACGCGATCCTTCAGTGCTTGAGGAGATGATCGGCGGTGGCGGGCTTCGGCAGCACGAAACTCGGCGAGAAGATCGACCGCGCGGTTCGCTGTGGCCCGGCTGACGCCGGCCTCGCGCGCCAGATTGGAGACGGTGAGCGCGCCGTCGGTGCGCTCGGGCCGACCGTCGAGCAGTCGTGCCATTGCCGCCCGCAATGCCGCCTCGCTCTTCGGACCCGTTCGTGCGGTCATGTACCACCATCGATAAGGGGTGCAATCAGCCGGCGCTTGCGCTCGTTGTCCTGCGTAATGGCTGCGCGTTGCAGCAGCGTCAGGCGACCGTCGCTGAGCAAAGCTTCGCCCTCGGCGATCGAGGCCCGCCATGGTTCGATGTGGCGCGCGGTCAGGCAAGCGTTGGGGCAATGGTCTGGGCTGCATCGCGACAGGGCTGGCGCAGTCCGTTCAGGATCCGGCGAGGCAGCTAGGCAGAGCGCGGTCGCGGCTTCGAACAGGCAATCGTTGAGAAAGCCGACGTGCAAGGTTCGACCGAGATGGGCGAGCATCGTGCGCAACCGCTTGCGGTCCACGATCCGGCCGGGCAGATCGCCAAGCTCGTCCTGCACACGCGCGAACTCCCGTCGCAATCGCGTGGCACCGGGGCCCGCCGGACCGTCATGATGAAGAAACGCTTCATAATGCGCGACGATGTCGTCGAGCTGGCCGAGTGCGCGTTCACGCTCGACCGCCAAGCGAAAATCGCCATTCGGCGAGCCAGCATATCCCTCGAACATGGCGACTGAAGCATGCTTGTACTGGATCTTGCCTGCGATGGTCCCGAACGGCCTGTTGGCGATGTACCACGCGATCGTGCGGCGAAGCTGCCGGGTCGTGAACTTCCAGGGCTCATCCGCGACGCGAGGAACGGCCGGTTCGTCGCCACCGCGCGCATCGAGACCTTCGCGGAACAGGTTAAGCGTCGGGGTCGCGCCGATGCCGAGGTGATCGGCACTCCAGGGCCAGTCCTTTAGCGCCACCCATAGGGACGATAGTCCCTTCTCCCGACGATTACGGGCCGAGAGCATCTCCATCACCGCAACGGCACGGGCGACAGGTTCGATCGTGATCCAGTTAGCCGTCGCGCCGCGTGCACCCTGGCGCTTGTATACGGTGCTGCGCACGCGGTAGCGTTCGATCAAGCCGTCGGCGCTGCGCTCGGCCGACACGCAGCCCGGCTGCATGGCCTGCACCTCGCTGTCGCGCATGCCGGTGAGGTAGGCGCAAATGACGTAACAGGCGCCCTGCAACATGCGTTCCTCACGGGCGAGGCTCAGGCCGTCAAAGCGTTCGCGCCACGGCAGACCGGTGTCCAGATCGATGGAGATCGGCGTATCGAGACCGCCGACCTCGGTACCGACCTCGGCCGCCGCCTGATCGATCAGCCGTGCCGTCGGTTCGGATTGGCTGATGCGGCCGCTCTCGCGCGCGCCGGCGTGCAGGCGCATCAGATGAAGATTGTAGGGAGGCGTCTCTGCGCCGGATTGCGGGTCGATGCGGCGGGCGACATTGGGCGCGCGCTCCCAGATCGGCACGCCTCTGCCGGCAATCCGACGCATATCGAGCCATTTGGCCATGCGCGCACGATAAGTCTCGGCGACCGCTTGTCCGGTCCGCGCGTCCTGTGCCATCAGCCGCTCGCAACGGGCTTCAAGGACATCGAGCTCCGCTCGCGCCGCGAGGATGTCCGGCGCAAAGACCTCGACGTACTTGAGCGACCAGCGCAGCATGGCGCCGATGATCGGTTCGGGAATGCGCGGCGTTGCATTCTCAGCCGGCGCTGGCGGCCGCCTGGCAACATGGTGGGCCGCGCGCCCACGCCACGGCAGAAAGCCGATGCCGCCGCCCGTCAGCCATGGCGACAGATGATGCAGATCGATGGGCACCTCGACATACTTCACCGTCTCGTGCGGCGTTCGTCGGCCGCCGTCGCGCGCGTGCGCCAGATAGGAGTCGAGGAGCGGCTGGTCGATCCGGCGCAGATCGACGGCGCCAACGTGCGTGGTGAGGAACGCCGCAAAATGCTGGATGTAGCGCAGCAGCCGGATCGCCCAAGCGACACCACACGGCGCCCGGTATCCCGGCACATGGATGCGCAGGCGCGTGAGCACATACTCCTTGGCGAGCCGCCGGGTCACAGGATCGATGATGCGGGCGAAATTGAGCCGGTAATTGCTATAGCGGGCGTTCACCCGGAAGATGGCAGCTCCCAAATCCCAGTGGTCATCGCCAAAGCGCGGGAATTGCGCTCGGTCGTCATCCTCCCTGACCGGAATGCCGGCAAGCACGGGCTCGTCGTCGCCATAGATGGCCGATGGAAGCGATGTGGGCTCCAGCAAAGCGTTGGTAGCGGAGGGCATCATGGTGCTCCAGCTTCGGGTGGCAGGTAAGTGAGCGTCGGGTCCGATGCCGCGAGCTGGCCGGCCTGTTCGATCTCGGCCGCACTGAACCGCGGCAAAATCTGATCGGCGATCCGCCCATGAACGCGGCCGAACTTGGCGATCCAGTCGGCTTCACTGAGCGACTGTCGTTGCGCCCGGATGAAGCCGAGAAACGACAAAAGCGCTGGCAGCTTGCGTGCGGTGATCACTGCATTGCTGCATTCGAGGCACCCCCAGAATGGTGACGGACAAGCGTCCCCTTCGGCGCCAAACGGGCCCTTGTAGAAACCACCGCAACTAGCGAGCCAGACATCCTGCTCGCCGCTGAACAGCTCATTGATCGCGGCACGCCCGGAAACCGGCAGACCTATGGCCTCGTCCGGATCGGCTCGAATGGCCGCCTCATCTTCTGATGAGAGGACGCACGGATGCAGGGCGGCGTCGAGCGCGTCCCCCATGGCGTCGGCGATGGCGGCTTCGTGGATATGGCGAAGCGCGGGGATATCGGCGTAGTGATTGGCCGCAACGGCCACGCTGTGGCCGACCGCAAAGCGGTCGAGTTGACCGCCGGTTTGCCGATACCATGCTGCTTTATGCGTCTTGCGCAGGCGTGTCAGGTTGAGCCGGAGAGGCTTCCCCTCTTCATCGCGAATACCATGTCGCTCGGTCCATGAGGCGACAAGTTCCCTCGTGGCGAGGACGCGCGGGGTCAACCGCCCCCAGGCGAAGTGAGCCCAGAGCGTGACGGCGGCAAGCCGGCCTCGCGCCGGAGCGGTCCATTGCAGCACCTTACGGATCAGGCCGCCCGGTGTCGATGAAGCGCCATCACGCACGCGCAACCGCTTCCACTCGGCACCGCGCGCCCGCCGCTTACAATACTCGATCTCGACATAGCCGCCTGCAGGGTTCTTCAGGCAATCCGCCCGTAACTCCTTGATCGCTTCGATCTCCAACCCGGTATCGAGCGACAGCAGAACCATCAGCGGCACGAGATCGGCGGCGAGCAGATACCTGCGGCCATGCAGATCGTGGACCAAGCGATCGTTCGGCAAGCCACTCTCGCGGCGAAGCGTGTAGAGCTGCTTGAAGATAGGATGCCGGTGGCCAATGACGCCTTCGGCGTCGACCACAGCCATCGCGCGTTCGTGTGCGACCGACAGAGCTCTGGCTCGATCGCCATCCTCGAGCGTCGGAATGGGATCCACCTCGGCAAAGCGGCCGATAAGCGTGGCGAGGTCGGCCCGTGCTGCACTCCGCAATGCCGTGGCGATATCATCACCATAAGCATCGCGCGGCCGGGCGCGCACCCCTGGCCGATCGCTCGTATACATCAGCCGCCGCGAGGCATCGGGTGGCAGACGGCCCGGCTCGGCAGCGTCGGCGAGTCGGAACAGATTGAGCACCTTGCTCATACGGTGGAGCCGGTGATTGGGATGCAGCCCGCTCTCCTCCATCCACGCATCGAATCCGTCGATGCAGGCTGCACTCACGTCCAAAAGGCGTGCGATACCGGGGTTGGCGGAATCGAGATAGCGCCAGAAATGCTTGAGTGCGTTGGCGTAGGCCGCCGCGGTCGAGATTGAGCCCGCCGGCCCGCCAACCTGACAGGCGCGCCAGAGCGCGCCCGCAAGCGTTTGGGCCAACGCCCTGCGGCCGGACAGCATTGTCAGATCGATCGTGATGCTGCGATCCGCAAGGGTGGCAGCGAAACGAAGCGATGCGATTGCGGTAGCGGCTTCGCCCTCGGGATCAGGCAGTTCCTCGGGAAAGAGCGCACGGCGTCCCGGCCGCCGCACCGGCGTAGCTATCGGGTCGGTCATTGCGCTTCGCCGACCGCATCTTCGGCCCAGCGATCAACGGCCGCATCAACCAGTTCCTGCGCCTCGGCAAGACTGTCGAGATAGATGTAAGTGCTGGTCACGCTGGCATGCCCTAACAGGTGCTGGAGCTTCTGCAGGGGATCGCCGAGAATCCGGCGGTACGCTGCGCCATGCCGATCCTGCGGGTCGAACACAATCCCGATCTGTTCGCGGATCAGCATGGAAAGCATATTGACGGCGAAGGTGTGCCGCAGCGTGTGTGGCGTCACGTTGACGTCGATGCCGAAACGGCGGCACCGCGCGCAGGCGCGCCGGAAGGTCGCTTCCCAGGTTGCTGACGGGACAGGCTCGCCGCCTTCCGTCAGCCAAAGGAGGGCATGCTGCGCCTTGCCGGGCGCGCCGGTCAACACACGGCCGCGCTCGCCCGGCGTCAGCCGGTCGACGCGGACCCGCTTGCCCATCGCGTCGACGACCTTCTCGCCATCCGGCGTCAGCCAAAGCGGATTGGACACGATTGGTTCTGACCGGGCTGCCGAGATCGCGCGTTCAAGATCGATGTAGTCGTTGATGAGCCTCACGACCCGGCGGGGAATGCGAATGCGGCGCGGTCGTCCGCCCTTGGCGACCGCGCCGGGAAGGTCAAACGGGAGCGAGCGCATGCCGGAGTCCGCCTTGCGCGGAAGATCGGCGAGTAACAGGCTGCCGCCCTCGGACAACCGCAGACCGGTCGTGACCAGGAGTTCGGCGAACAGCGCGTTGCGCTCGCCATTGCGGCCGCGCCAGGTCGGGTCTTCGGCACCGTCAGGCAGCCTTCCCCGCAAGCCCACGTCGCGAAACAGCAGATAGCTGCCAAGATCGACGAAACGCATATCGTGCCGCCGCGCGGCACGTTCGCGCGAGCGGTTCGCCGTCACAGCCAACAGCGCGCGAGTCCCCGCCGTCCTGCGAAGGGTCACGCTGTAGCTGAAGGGCGAGGACGTCATGATCCCTTCTTCGACGGCCCACCGATAGAGCTTATCGAGCGCCGCAACGCTCCGATTCCAGCTCGCCGCCGAGATGCGATAGGGAGCCGCCGATAGCCGCCGCGCCCGATGGAACGCCAGAACGTCATGACGATCGGCCTGCCAGACTGTCTTCCCGCCGCGCCGCTCGCAAAGAAAGCGGGCCCAGACCAGAATGTCTCGCGCGTAGGAGCGCCAGGTGTTCGGCGAGCGCGCGCCCATACCTGGGCAGGCGCGGAAGAACCGATTGAGATGGAGATCGTAGCTCCCGTCATCCATTAGAATGAACGGCATGCCGTCAATCAGCCCGGCGCGCTCGCCAACGTCGAGCGCGCCGGGCACGATCCTCACTGCAAGGCCATCAATGGAACGCGGAAGCGGACGCGACAGCGCGTCAAGGTTCGTAAAATACAATTGCACGCACATACCCAAGCGGAGCGCCTTCGGCGCACTCTTTTTGTTTAGGATGCGAGGGGTTCCCCTCGCGCTCTCCCGCTCGCCGCGTGGCAGGGGTGCAGGACTTTGCCTGCACCCCATAGACAAGTTTGTGGAGTCGCCGCCGCGTCAAGCGTTGTCCTCGCTTACGCTGCGGGAACGCTTGACCCGGACGTCTGAAGAGCTTCACCGCAACACCGGTGACGCGGCTCCATGCCTGATTCTGAGACAGGATCACAGAGTCAAGATAAAGCGCGATGCGAGGTCAGCCCGTACTGGAGGTTGATGGCGGCAAGCGGCGCCGGAAGCTGTCGCAAATAGGCGGACGGCGCGCCCACCATGGTGGCAAGCTGGCCGAAGCTCCAGTGGGTCGGTGCAAGCGGCACGTCTGAACCCGGCACGATCAGCGCCAATCGCTCCGCATCCTCGCGTTTTGCTTCCACCCGAATAGCCGCGCTCTTTGCGGTCCGCGTTCGGCTTCGCTCGGCACGGCCGGATACGGCACCGAACAGCTCCGACAGCGACAGGTACCGTTCGTCGGCTGGCCGCGAGAACCATTCCGAGGACACACGACCAACTCTTTGGCCTCGGCTGACATCGACCTTGAAGGCCCCGCGTTGGGTGGAAGCGGCATTCGCAATATTCAGTTGGCTCATGGGATATCTCCATGACGGAGGCCGAGAGCCTTTCTCTCAGCCTTAAACTCCGTCACGGAAAGCTCCGCCCACCTCTCACTCTCCCGCTGGCATCCCAAAGACTTAAAGATGAGGTGGAAGCAGCACGCGGCAACGATCGTGACCCTCGGGGCGGAGACGCTTTGCGGCTCCGCTCGCAGCACATGCTTGCGAGTAGAGCGTGACCGACCAACAGGGGGGGCCGCCGGCAACGACTTCGCCTTTTGGAATCGGACCGAATCCTTGAGGAGCATTGGGTATCCCCTGCCCCTCATTCAGGTTCGCATGTGTTGAACTTCAACCACCATAGCTTCCATTGAATACCGTTGGAAACGAGGACTGGATGCGGCTTGAGTGCGAGGCCACATGAACCAGATCCAGGCGACAAGCTGAAACGCAAGGACG
>NZ_DAIDJE010000118.1 GCF_027451485.1 Bradyrhizobium sp. | reverse complement strand
CGGTTCCCCGGACGGTCTCCGGTTCACCTTGGACCTTGGCCGCCAGATGCAGTGCCCAAGTGCCGGCCATGCCGGGGGCCACCTCGAAGCTGTAGACGCCGTCCTTCGCCTTCAACGCCTTCATTGGTGCCGGCATAGTCGGCATACCGGCCGGCCCCATATCGGCCGTGCTCTCAAAGATCACGGCGTCCGGTACCGGTTTGCTATCTGCGGAACGTACGAGCCGAATTTGGACAATGTCCTTTCCGGCTGACAGTTGAGGTTTGCCCACCAACTCGAACCGATAGTCGGTTGCCGCGGCAAAGCTTGGGGAAGCGGCAAACATAAGGCCGCAAGCGAACGCCGTAGCGCTCGCAAAAGCACGATTGCGATTCATCGGAACACCTTTCATGTCGATTTCCACCGAGATTTGACCCGGGATTTCCATTGAGAACTGACCCGGGTTGATGATGGTTTGAGGGTCAGGCGTTCGTCAAGTTTCGGGCTTTCTCCTTTGTGGGTTTGGCGGCCTTCGCCGAGCTGTTCTTGAAGCGGAAGCTGTCGTTTCCGGTTTCAAGGATGTGGCAGCGGTGGGTGAGGCGGTCGAGCAGCGCCGTGGTCATCTTGGCATCGCCGAACACGGTCGCCCATTCGCCGAAGCTCAGGTTGGTCGTGATGATGACGCTGGTGCGCTCGTAGAGCTTGCTAAGCAGGTGGAAGAGCAGCGCCCCACCCGAGGCGCTGAACGGCAGGTAGCCAAGCTCGTCGAGGATGACGAGATCGGAATGGGCGAGCCGTCCGGCGAGCTGCCCAGGCTTGCCCTGATGCTTTTCTTGTTCGAGGGCGTTGACGAGTTCGACGGTCGAGAAGAACCGGACGCGCTTGCGGTGATGCTCGATGGCCTGGACGCCGACAGCGGTCGCCAGATGCGTCTTGCCCGTGCCGGGGCCGCCGACGAGGACGACGTTGTGGGCGTCCTCCAGGAATTCGCAGCGGTGGAGCTGGCGCACGAGCGCCTCGTTGACCTCGCTTGAGGCGAAGTCGAAGCCGGCGAGGTCGCGATAGGCTGGAAAGCGGGCAACCTTGAGCTGATAGGCCGTAGATCTCACCTCCCTGTCGGCCGTCTCCGCCTTCAGGAGCTGCGACAGGATCGGCAGCGCCGCCTCGAAGGCCGGCGAGCCTTGTTCGGTCAGTTCGCCGACGGCCTGCGCCATACCGTGCATCTTGAGGCTGCGCAGCATGATGGCGATGGCGCCGGCGGCGGGATTATGACGCATGGCGCGTCTCCCGGACTTTGCGCAGCGCGTCGTAGCGCTCGACATTGGCCTGCGGCTCAGTGGTGAGCGTCAGGGCGTTAGGCGGCTTCACTGGCGGCGCATCGATCGACTTGCCGTCCACCAGGCGGTGCAGCACGTTCAGGATGTGGGTCTTGGTCGGCGCGCCGGCCTGCAGCGCCAGTTCGATGGCGGCGAGCACGGTCTGCTCGTCGTGCTGGAGCACCAGAGCGAGGATCTCGACCATGTCTCGGTCGCCGCCCGGCGTCTTGAGCAGGCGCTGTTGCAGCGCCCGGAAGGCCGGCGGCAGTTCGGCGAAGGGCGCACCATTGCGCAGCGCGCCCGGCTTGCGCTGGATGACCGCCAGATAGTGCCGCCAGTCGTAAACGGTCGCGCCGCTCATCAGCCTGTGGGAACGTGCGAAGACGCGGGCGTGCTCGCACACGATTTGTCCTTCGGCCGCGACGACCACGCGCTCAGGGTACACCCGCACGCTGACGGGACGGTTGGCGAAAGACGCCGGCACGCTGTAGCGATTGCGCTCCAGGTGGATGAGACACGTCGGGGACACGCGCTTGGCGTATTCGACGAAGCCGTCGAACGGACGGGGAAGCTGCATCAAGTGTTGCGCTTCCTCGCGCCAAGCGTCGGCCACCGTGCCCGGCTGCGCGCCGTGCGCGATCTCGACCCACAACTCCCGGCATCGCACCTCCAGCCAGTCGTTCAGCGCCGTCAGCGAGGCAAAGCTCGGCGTCGGCTGCCAGAGCCGATGACGGGCGTCCTGCACGTTTTTCTCGATCTGCCCCTTCTCCCAGCCAGAGGCCGGATTGCAGAATTCGGCCTCGAACAGGAAGTGGCTGACCATGGCCGAGAAGCGGGTGTTGACCTTGCGCTCCTTGCCGCGCCCGATCTTGTCGACCGCCGTGCGCATGTTGTCGTAAATCCCGCGTCGCGGCACGCCGCCCAGCACGCGGAAAGCATGGTTGTGGGCGTCGAACAGCATCTCGTGGGTCTGCTGCGGATAGGCCCGCAGGACGAACGCTCGGCTGTAGGCGAGCTTGACGTGCGCGACCTGCAACTTGGTCCGCTCACCCGCGATGATCGCCCAGTCCTCCGACCAGTCGAACTGGAACGCTTCGCCAGGCAGGAACGCCAGCGGCACGAAGGCGCCGCGACCGGTGGTCTGCTGTTCCCGATGCCGGGCCGCTTTCCACTCGCGGGCGAAGGCGGCCACGCGATTGTAGGAGCCGTCGTAGCCGAGGACCACAAGGTCAGCGTGCAACTGCTTCGCCGTCCGCTTCTGCTTGCGCGACTTCCCCGCCTCCTGCTGCAGCATCTGCGACAGTTTGTCGGCGAAGGGGTCGAGCTTGCTGGCGCGGTCGGGGAGGTTGAACCTCGGTTCCACGCTGTCCGAGCGCAGATATTTGCGGACCGTGTTCCTCGACAGACCAGTGCGCCGCGAGATCTCCCGGATCGAGAAATGGTCGCGATACCGCCAGCGTCGGATGACGCTCAATAACTCCATGTCGATCACTCCGATGCCCCCTGCCGTCGGCCAGGGGGTAGGTTCGAACATGGGTCAATTCTCGGTGGAAAAACCCGTAGCGCCCGGGTCAGTTCTCAGTGGAAATCAACAGACGTGGCCGAAGAAAGAGCCAGTTTCGCCGACCCAGGGCAAGGCTGCGAACTTGTCGACCGTCGCGATCAGGAACGCGGGCAGACGCCGGTAAATGGGCTCGTCGACAGTGAGAACCGGCAGCGGCCGGTTGCGGCTGAAATCACAATTCGTATTGACGCAACGGATCTCGAGGTTGGTTGGCGCATGCTCGTTGGGCATGCAGGCAAAGGACGAAGCCGTGAATTCCGTGCCACACCAAGGACACGCCTTTAGCGGTGCCGGCGCTCGCTTGTCACGGCGATTCCGGAAACGCCGCACGCGACCGACGGCGGT
>NZ_DAIDJE010000117.1 GCF_027451485.1 Bradyrhizobium sp. | reverse complement strand
CTCTACACACTCGAGCCGGCGATCGCGACCGATGAAGTTCTCGCCGGACGATACGAGCGGTACCTGAAAGGCTAGCTGGAGCAGGGAGGGAGCTTTAACTCCAACCGCGACGAGCGTGCGCTTCTTCTCCCCGCCTGCGGGATGAAGGCTGGCGTGAGGTTGGACCGGAGCGCGCGGAGATTTCCCGCACCCCGCAGCGCATCCAACGATGCATTGCAGCCCCACCTCTCCCTGCGGGCGGGGAGTGAGGCGAACCTCACTGCATCGTGCTTGGTGGTCCGATGGCCGCGCCCGATAATCAGCCCGCCGCCCGGCGCGGCATTACGCTCGGCGCCTCGTCGCGTTCCGGCGTCGGGATCGGCATGAGGATGGTCTGCCTTGGCGAGGCGATCTCGATGCCGCATTCCTGGAAGCGGCGCTTCATGCGACGATTAAATTCGCGCTGCACCGGCCAGCGTCCGCTGTCGGAGCAGCGGATCTGGCCCACGATCGTCGCCATGGAGCCATCGATCTTGTCGACGCCCCAGAGTTCAAGATCGCCGCGGATCAACATCCGATATTCCGGCTCCTTGCGCATGTCCGCGACGATGTCCTTCAGAATCTGGCTGACGCGGTCGGTATCTTCCTTGTAGGCCACGCTGACGTTGACGGCGGCATTGCCGGCGCCGCGGCTCGCATTGGTGATGGTCGTCACCGCGCTGAAGGGGACGATGTGCACCGATCCGTCGCCGGCGCGCAGGCGGATGGTACGGATCGATACGTTCTCGACGTTGCCCGTCAGGCCGGCCACACTGACATCGTCGCCGACCTGGACACCATTTTCGAGGAGCAGAAAAAGCCCGGTGATCAGGTCCTGCACCAGCTTCTGCGAACCGAAGCCGATGGCAATGCCGACAATGCCGGCACCGGCGAGCAGCGGCGCGACATTGACGCCGATCTCGCTGAGCGCCGTAAGGCCGACCACGGTCACGATCAGGCAGAGCAGCGCGGTGCGAAGCATCGGCTGGAACGTGCGCAGCCGTGCGGCACGCGCGTAGTGGCCCTCGCGCGACAGCGCATTGATCTGGCGATCCAACAGTGCGTTGCTGATCTCCCAGATCGCCGCGGCCACCACCGCGGCGATGGCAACGGTGGTCAGCGCGGACAGCAGCCGCCCGCCAATCTGGCCCCCATAGAACCAGACCACGGCATCCACGCCCCAGACCTCGAGCACGGCAACGAAGCCGATGAAGGTGATGATGCTCGCGACGATCCTGCGCAAAACGGGCAGATATCGGTTGGCGCGGGTTTCCAGTCCGGGAAAGCGTTGCAGGACCTCGGGAGGTACCGAGAATCCGCGGTCGATGAGGCCGAGCGCCACGATGGTAGCGAGGCGCGCGATCACCATCACGGCGAGGGTGCCGACGAAATATTGCAGCAGCAGCGAATAGCCGTTGTGGATCCTCAGCGCCCAGACCGCCCAGAGCGCAATATCAAGCGTGATAGCGAGATAGTGCCACATGGCGGCGAGGCGGTTGCGCGCCCTGGCGGCGATACCTTCCCGGCCGAAAGGCGCCCGAATGAGTTCGGCCACCTGCGCGCGGCATTGCAGGATGATGACGACGATGAAGAGATGAACGACCAGCATCACCAGACGCAACAGCGCGGCATAGCCGCCGTGGCTCAAGCCGAGCAAGAGCGCCACGTTGGCCAAGGCGATGCCGGATACAGCGACGCCGGCGATGCGCCGCGCCCATATTTCAGTATAGGCCGCGGTTTCCGCCCGGACGCGGAAGAGCCCGAATGGCCCGGCCAGCGCGCGCACGGCGCAGATCAAGCCGCGCGACAATGCATAAGCATTGACCACAGCAAGGATCACAAGCCGCGCCGTCCGTATGTCGCCGATCCCGGTGCCGAGCAGCAGCGTCGCAATGCCGATGAAGACCAGCACGGGAAGCAGCTCGAGCAGAAGCCGTCCCACCACGAAGGGCAGTCTGATCATGGACTGCCAGGCGCGCGCCAGGTTGACACGGCGCCGCTGCGGCGCCGTCTCCGCCATCACGTCAGCTGAAGTGGATGGCGGCATGGCGATGGCAAGTGCCTGCGCCGGCATGCGCGCGGCCTGCGGAATCCGGCGCTCCAGCAGCGCAACCGGCCGCCTGATCAGGCGAAAGACCAGCCATTCGGCGATGAATGCGCAGAAAAAAACCAGCGCGAGCTTCCAGGCGATGTCGATCATCTGATTGTAGGCTTGTGGATCGTTCGCCGTTTCGATGAACCACCAGTAGAAAGCCCTGAAATGCGTCAGCGAGCGCGCGATGTCTGCGACCTGGCTTGAGATCTCGCCGACCTGATCGGAAACCGTAGCAAGAAGTTGTGCGCCGAGGCTGTCTTCGCTGAGCGGAATCGGGGATGGCTTTTCCCCCGCGGCTTGCGCCTGCGGTGATGCGTTCGCGATCGCCCGAAGCGTCTCGATCATCTGCGCGCGTTTTTTGTCGTCCTGAAGTGTCTCAAGCGCCTGCTTTGCCTGTTCCGGCGTCAGTGCGTCCGCTTTGCTCGCGATGGATGGCGGAGTACCGGTCTGGGCGAAGGCGGGCGTTGCGAGAAGTGCAAAGGCGAACAAGATCGCGGCAACGAGCTTTTGCGGCACGAAGACCTCTTTCGAATCTTAAGGGCACCCCCGGACAGGAGTTGCCATTGCGTCACGTCGGAGACACCGTTCTCCGCCACCATGTGTCGGAAGTGTGCCGACGTGACGGCTTTCTTTTGGAATTTGACGCATTTCCAATGCGGGTAACCGATTCGCATCAAGAAAACGCATCAATTAAATCAAGACGGGATCGGCTTGCGTCCGGGTACACCCTGATGCCGGCCGCGATGCGTCAGGCCATTGCGTTCAGGAGAAAAGAGCCTAGACGCATTCTCCCACCATCTCCGGCTGCCGCGCCAGCGCTACTGCCGGCGACATCAGGATCACCAGTGCCTGCGCGGCGAAGATAGCCGCGGCGAGATACAGGCACGCTTCCGCGCCATAGAGCCCGCCGATGATGGCGCCAAGTGCGGAGCCGAGCGGGCGCGCGCCATAGCTTAGGATGTTGATCGCCGACACGCGCCCGAGCAGGCTCGGCGGCGTTACCGATTGCCGCAACGTGGTGGTGCTGATGACCCAGAGGATCGGACCAACGCCGAGCAGGAAGAAGCTCAAGCCCGCCAGCGGCGCGGCTGGAATGAAGGTCGTCAGCGCCATGATGGCGGAGGCGGCGAATCCCGTGACCGGGCCGAGGCCGATCACCGTGCCAAACGAGATGCGCTGCATCACCCGCGTCGCCAGCAGCGCACCAATCACCATGCCGACACCGTACATGGCAAGCGCAATGCCAACGCCGGCGGCCGACAGCGCCAGATGATGGATCGCGTAGGGCACGAAGATCGCGAGAAGCAGGAACGAACCGGTGTTGAAAATGAACTGGGTTATGAATACCGGTCGCAGCAGCGAATGCTGCATGACGAAGGCGGCGCCTTCCCTGACCTCGTGCAGCGGATGCCGCCGGGGCGCGGCCGCGCGGGGCGGCTCATAAAGGCCGGCAAGCAGGAAGACCGCGATCACGGACAAGGCGGCCGCAACAGCGAAAGCAGGCGCCGCGCCGAGCCAGCCGACGAGTACGCCGCCGAGTGCAGGTCCGCTGGCGAAGGCGACGGTACGGGCAAGTTCGATTCGGGCGTTCGCCGCGGGCAGGGCTTGCGGTGGTACCAGGGAAGGAACAAGGGCCGGTGCCGCGACGCTATAGACGACGGTGCCGCAGACCGCGATGAAACCGAGGACGGCAAGCAGCGGCAGCGTGAGCCAATGGAGTGAGATCAGCAGCAGAATCGTGAGCAGGGCGGCGGCGCGCAGGGATTCGGCGCCAGCCATCAGGCGGCGCCGCGAGATGCGGTCGGCGAGCAGGCCAGCGGGAATTGCGATCAGTACGAATGGCAGCGTGAGCGCGGTCTGCAACAGGCCGGTTTCGCCCTCGCCGACGCCGAGCATGAGCACGGCGACGATCGGCGCCGCGGACAGCGCGATCTGTTCAGCCGATTGCGCACCGAGATTTGACCAGGCGAGCCGGTTGAAGGTCGCAGGAAGCGGACCATTGCTTGCAGCGGACATGGCAGGTTCCTCAATTTCACCTGCAGCCAGTGTGGAGTTCGCACCCGGTTCAACCCACCCGCTTCCCGACAGGCGGAACTCAAGCTATCTAGATGCAGTTGCAAATTAGTTGCAATAAGAATAGAATTTTTGTATGGTGATGGACCCGCAGGCCCCCAAGTCGCGCGCGGAATCCCCGATAAAATCCGCCTCCGCCGCGGTTTTCGGGACAGCTTGGCGCGTGGGTCGTGGCCCGCCCTCGATGATGGAGGTTTACGCCTCGGTTCAAACGGCCCCACGCGGACCGTTCTGGCGCAAGCTGCTGGCGTTCCTTGGCCCGGGCTATCTCGTCGCGGTGGGGTACATGGACCCCGGCAACTGGGCCACGTCGCTCGCGGGCGGCTCCAAGTTCGGCTACGCGCTGCTGTCGGTGGCGCTTCTCTCCAACGCGATGGCGATCATTCTTCAGTCGCTTTGCACACGGCTCGGGGTGGGCGCCGGCCGCGATCTCGCGCAGGCCTGCCGCGATTCATTCCCACGCTGGGTGTCGCTGCCGCTATGGCTGTCGGCGGAGCTTGCGATCACGGCGACGGACCTTGCAGAAGTCATCGGAACCGCGATCGGCCTCAATCTGCTGTTTCAGATCCCGCTCTCGGTCGGCGTCATCCTCACCGCGATGGACGTATTCCTGATCCTGGCGCTGCAAGCCTTCGGCTTTCGCTGGATCGAAGCATTTGTCGTCGCCCTGCTGGGGGTGATTGCCGCCTGCTTTGCGATCCAGATCGCGTTCGCTCATCCGGACTGGGGTGCGGTGCTCCGGGGCTTCGTGCCGACCTCGGGCCTTTTTACCAATAGCGAGATGCTCTATCTCGCGCTCGGCATTCTTGGCGCGACCGTGATGCCGCATAATCTCTATCTGCATTCCGGCCTGGTGCAGACCCGCGCGATCGGCGAGAGCCGACAGGAGAAGCACGAGGCCATTCGTCTTGCCACCATCGACTCGTCGATCGCGCTGTGTCTGGCTTTGACGATCAATGCCTCGATCCTGATCCTGGCAGCGGCGACATTTCACCGGACAGGGCAGACAAACGTCGCCGAACTCGATCAGGCCCATGCCTTTCTTGCGCCGCTGCTCGGGTCGACGCTCGCACCGACGCTGTTTGCGGTCGCGCTGCTCTGTTGCGGATTGAATTCGACCATCACGGCGACCTTGTCAGGACAGATTGTGATGGAGGGCTTTCTGAACTGGCGCATCGCGCCGTGGCTGCGGCGGCTGTTGACGCGGATGATCGCGATCGTGCCGGCGGTCGTCGTAACATTGTTGGCGGGTGAAAAAGCGACCGGCCGGCTGCTTATCCTGAGCCAGGTGGTGCTCAGCCTGCAACTGCCGCTCGCCGTGGTGCCGCTGGTGATGTTTACCTCAAGCCGACGCAAGATGGGTCCGTTTGTCGCCCCGCTCTGGCTGAGCGCGCTTGCGGTGGCAACGGCGGCCGTCATCATCATACTGAACGCCAAACTGGCCTGGGATTTTTTGGGCTTTTGAGCGCCGAGGCCGGTTCGTATCCTGCCGGTCCATCGATTTCAGCAAAGCCGGAGGTCTGCCGTGAACAGCACCGTGCTCCTGATCGCGGCGCGCCTTTAATCCTGCGGCTCGGTCAACGTCTCGCCTGAGGGGTCGACACGCATCCACCCCGAAGGTGCAAGCCGCTGCTGCGGCAGGAAGCGGCTCTTGTAGTCCATCTTCGTCGAGCCCTCGATCCAGTAGCCGAGATAGACGTAAGGCAGTCCCTGCCGCCGGGCGCGGTTGATGTGGTCGAGGATCATGAAAGTGCCGAGCGAACGACTCTCTTCGGATGGCTCGAAGAAGGAATAGACCATCGACAACCCGTCGGAGAGGACGTCGGTCAGCGCGACCGCGAGCAGCTCTTGATCGCGCCCCCCTTCGGCGGCGCCGCTATTGCGGCGGCGGTATTCGATGATGCGGGTTTCGACGTGGCTGTCTTCCACCATCATGGCGTAGTCCAGCACCGTCATGTCGGCCATCCCGCCATGGCGATGGCGCTGGTCGAGATAGGCGCGGAAGATCGAATATTGCTCGGAGGTCGGCACCGCGTTGCGCTGTTCGCCGACAATGTCGGCGTTCCGGGTCATGATCTTGCGGAAACCGCGCGAGAGGCGGAATTCGTTGGCGACGACGCGCACGGAAACGCAGGCCCGGCACTGGTCGCACGCCGGCCGGTAGGCGATCGACTGGCTGCGGCGGAAGCCGCCATGGGTCAACAGGTCATTGAGATCGCCGGCTTTGTCGCCGACCAGATGGGTGAACACCTTGCGCTCGTGCCGGCCCGGCAGATACGGGCAGGGAGAGGGCGCCGTCAGGTAGAATTGCGGGGTATCACGCGAATGCTGGGTCACGGGATTTCCTAACGCGAAGCCTGCACAGCATCGCGCCGCCAAGCTTAACGGTCAATTGGTTTGCAAACCGTTTGCCGGCCAGACCGGTTTCCCGATTTTTCGGTTTGCCGATCAAAATGTCTGCAACGGCTGGCCCGGGTGGAGCGGGTTTGACATTCGATAACCGCCAAGCCGCGGGGCTGACTAGCGAATGTCAAATCGAAGGCTCTCCTGAAACTGAAATTTGCTTGGCTGCCTTTGATTTTGACGTTCGCTAACGCGCCGGCTGAGAAGGGAAGCGAACGCCGGAATCGGATCTCCAGGGGCTGCGAGCCGCGCTGTTGATGATCACGGTTCCCAGCACGAAATCGTGCAGCAGGCGGCGCCGGCTGTTGAAAAGCCCGACCAGGACCACGAGCGGCGACAGGAACGACACGGAAACCCAGAAGAGCACGGCGTGCATGGCGCCCAACACGAAATAGCCGGGCGCGCCATACCAGGTACGCAGTTCCAGATCCATCACGCGCATGCCAAGGGTTGCCGAGCGCGGGCCGCCCAGCGAGGCGCCGTAATAAACGATGGCCCACAGGACCGATGCCGGCCATGCCAGCCAGAACAGCATCCAGCCAAGCCCGAGCGTCAGCAGCCCGAACACCGCAATGAAGATGTAGCCGAGGACGACAGGTACCGACAGCACCACGAGGTCGATCAGGAACGCGAACACCCGCCGCGTCAGAACGCCGCGAAACAGTTCCGGCTCAATATCCGGATCGAACGCGTGGGGTGGAACGCCGCCATCGTTACGCCAGGCGCCGCCCGCATTGGGTGCGCCGCCTGCATCATAACCGCTATACGACATGATCCTGTCCTCAGGTCCCCCGCACGGGGACGCTCAACCACATGGGAACGGGCAGGACGGTTGCAAGGCCGCCGCTACATGAGCACGCAGAAATATTCCCGCATTCTGCGCAAAAAAATCCGGCGAAGCTGCTTTCCGTGTCGGCACCGACGCGTCATTCTGACGCCATGAGAGACAGGCGATGGGCATGAATGCGGAATTTCGTTGTCGTTGTGGTGAAGTGCGCGGCATCGTCACTGATGCATCGCCGCGCACGGCCAATCGCGTGGTCTGCTATTGCGCCGACTGCCAGGCGTTTGCGCATCGGCTCGGCCGCGCCGACCTGCTCGATGCCCATGGCGGCTCCGATATCGTCCAGGTGGCGCCCGCCGCGCTCAGCTTCGTGCAGGGACAGGACCGTATCGTGGGGTTACGGCTGACACCAAAGGGCCTTTACCGGTGGTATGCGAGCTGCTGCAATACGCCTGTCGGCAATACGCTGACGCCGGCGGTTCCTTTCGTTGGGGTCATCGCCACGGCCTTCGATCAGGGCGCCCAACGCGCCGACGGCGTGTTTGGCCGGCCTGCGGGCGCCATCCAGGGCAAGCATGCCGTAGGCCAAGCGCCGCCGGGCTCGACTGGGATCAAGCTTTCGCTGCTCGTGAGCGCAGTGGTCAAGATTTTGGGCTGGCGCGTGCGCGGCAAAGCCTGGCCGCATCCGTTTTTCACGCGTGATCGCGATACGCCGGTGTATCCGGTCAACGTGCTTTCGCACGAGGAGCGCGAGGGCTTGCGCGCGTATTGCGGTCCGCACCCAACGGCGCACGGTTAGCTCGACGTTTTCAGCCGCTCCGCCGTCTCGCGCGGTTTGGACGTGAAGGTTGCCCGACGCCCGCCAGCGGCTTCGCCGCCTCGGTGAGTAGCCAGCTTCGAAAGGCCTTGATGGCGGGATCGCGCAGGCGATCCTGCGCGATCAGGAGCTGGTAATCGTCGGCGCGCAATTCGGGCGCGGCAAGCGGACAGAGCAGACGGCCTGCCGCGATATCGGCTTCAACCAACGGCAGGGATCCGAGCGCGACGCCGAGACCATCGACCGCGGCCTGCATCTGGAGATAGACGTGGTCGAATTCGAGGACGCGCGCCGGTTTAAGGTCCGGCACACCGGCGGCTGCGAACCACTGCTGCCATGCCGCGCGTGTCGTGCTCGAATGCAAAACGACATGGCGTTGCAGGTCGTGGGCGGTCTCGACCGGCCGGTCGCGCAAGATCATCGGGCTGCAAACGGGAAGGCGCCGGTCCGGCATCAGCCTCTCGCATTGAATGCCCGAACCATGCTCGGAGCCGGTGCGGATGCCGATGTCGAAGGCGGTGCCGACATAGCGAAGCTTGCGCGAGGTCGTGGAAATCTTGACCTCGACGCCTGAATGAGCCTCCTGGAATTTGCCAAGCCGCGGCAGCAGCCAGCGTAGCGCAATGCTCGGCAGCACGTTGACCCTCACCACGCCGGATAGGCGGCGCCCAGAGGCGGGCCCTCTGAGCCGGCCCGTGGCCGACGTCAGGCGTGAAAGGGCCGAGCTGACGTCGGCCAAAAGGTCGGCGCCCTGGTCCGTCAGCACCACGCCGCGCGTGCGGCGTTCAAACAGCGGCACGCCGAGCCAGTCTTCCAAAATCCTGATCTGCTTGCCGATTGCCCAATGAGTGACATGCAGATCGCGCGCGGCCTCCACGAAGCTGCCGCGGCGGGCCGCGGCCTCAAAGGCCCGGATCGCATTCAGCGGCGGCAATTCGGCATCTGCGGCCATGGGTGACTTTTTCTCTCTGCTTGCGAGAAATTAGCTCAGTTGAAGAGGTATCGCCAGCGGACTATGACTTCGCTGAAGGCAAGCCTTCAGCATCAGCTCATGTGTGATGGATGAGAAGAATTCTCTCGGTCCCCGACGGATTCGATGAGCGTCCAGAGGAGCGCCAGCTACCATGACGACGGTCTTCGATGAACAGCGTGACCGGGACGCCTCGTCCGCAGGTCGGGCGCGGACGTTGTGGACAGCCTGCGCGGCGCATGCGCTGCATGATGGCTACACCGATCTGATTTACCTGTTGCTGCCGGTCTGGCAGGCCGAGTTTGCGATCGGTTACGGCGCGCTTGCATTCCTGCGCGCGCTTGCGGCGGCCTCGATGGCCGGACTGCAGGTGCCGATGGCGCGCGTGGCCGAGCATATCGGCGGCCGCGCCACGCTTGCGCTCGGCACGGCGCTTGCCGCCGTCGGATACGTCGTTGCGGGCACTTCGGCCGGGCTCATCGGGCTTTGCGCCGCGCTGGTCGTGGTCGGATGCGGCCTGAGCACCCAGCATCCGATCGCCTCAGCGGCCGTGTCGCGTGCCTATCAGGGCGATGCACGCGGGCCGCTCGGCACCTACAACTTCGCCGGCGATATCGGCAAGGCCGCGATACCGAGCGGTGCATCGCTGCTGCTCGCCTGGATGTCCTGGCACCACATGCTGTGGGCGCTCGCGGTGCCCGGCGTGATCGTCGCGGCGGCGGTTGCGCTTTTCCTGCCGGCAAACCTGCGGCCGGTGCATCAGAGTGCCAAATCCGAACACCCCGCTCCTGGAGCCCGCGGCGGATTTGCGCTGCTGCTCGCCATAGGCATCCTCGACTCCAGCGTCCGCATGGGATTTTTGACCTTCCTGCCGTTCCTGTTGAAGGAGCAGGGCGCATCGTTGTCGGTGATCGGCCAGGCACTGGCGCTGGTGTTCCTCGGCGGCGCGGCGGGAAAATTTGCCTGCGGCTGGCTGGGAGCGCGGTTTGGCGTGCTTGCAACGGTGCTGTTGACCGAGGCGGGTACGGCGGCCGTCATCCTGGCCGTTCTCGTTCTGCCGTTGTTGCCGACGCTTATCCTGCTGCCCGTTCTCGGCGTCATGCTCAACGGCACGTCTTCCGTGCTGTACGGCACTGTGCCGGAACTGGCTCCGGCGGGCCGCACCGAGCAGGCGTTCGCGATCTTCTATACCGGCACGATCGGTGCGGGCGCGACAGCGCCGATCCTCTTCGGCGTCCTCGGCGATCACATCGGGTCGCATGGTGCGATGCTCGCGACCGCCATCACCGCGGCCCTCATCCTGCCGCTCGCGATCGCGCTGGCGCCGCGGCTGCCGGAAACGGCGGGCTAACCCTTCTTCAGCCGTTCCGCCGCCTGCGGCGCGAAGTAGGTCAGAATTCCGTCGGCGCCGGCGCGCTTGAAGCCGATCAGGCTCTCCATGATGGTCCGCTCGCCGTCGAGCCAGCCGTTGTTGATGGCTGCCATCAGCATCGCGTATTCGCCGGACACCTGATAGACGAAGGTGGGCATGCTGAAGGTATCCTTGACCCGCCGCAAAATATCGAGATAGGGCATGCCCGGCTTGACCATCACCATGTCCGCGCCTTCGGCGATGTCGAGTTCGACCTCGCGCAGCGCTTCGTCGGAATTACCGCAGTCCATCTGATAGGTGCGTTTGTCGCCGGTCAGCGTTTTCGCCGAACCGACCGCGTCGCGAAACGGACCGTAGAAAGCGGAGGCGTACTTGGCGGCATAGGACATGATCTGCACGTCGAGAAAACCGGCCGCGTCCAGACCTTCGCGGATGGCACCGACCCGGCCGTCCATCATGTCGGACGGGGCGATGATGTCGCATCCGGCTTCCGCCTGCACCAATGCCTGCCGCACAAGGACAGCGACTGTAGCGTCGTTGAGGATTCTGCCGTCTTCCAGCAGCCCATCATGGCCGTGGCTTGTGTAGGGATCGAGCGCGACATCGCAGAGCACGCCGAGATCGGGAAATTCTTTCTTGATTGCCCGCACTGACTGGCAGACCAGATTATCGGCGTTGACCGCCTCGGAGCCTTGATCGTCGCGCAAGCTCGGGTCGGTGTAGGGAAAGAGCGCAATGCAGGGAATGTCGAGCTTCATCGCGCGTTCGGCCTCGCGCACCGCCTGATCGACGGAAAGCCGCTCCACGCCGGGCATTGAGGCGACCGGGACGCGCTTGTTATGACCGTCCGAGACGAACAGCGGCCAGATCAGGTCATTGGTGGTCAGGACATTCTCCCGCACCATGCGGCGCGCCCATTCCGCCTTGCGATTGCGGCGTGGCCGGATCACAAGATCGAGGGCCGGTGCGGAGAGGGCGGCGTCGCGGCGCGGCGTGTCGCGCATTTCGATCGGACGCCCGAATTTGATCGCCATTTGCTGTTCTTTCTTTCGGATGGCTGGATGGGGCGAATATAGCACTCCATCGCGGCCTCGCCAGCTATGGCCGTCGCAAGTCCGATTGATTTTATCGGCCTGAGACGCCATGACTGGCTTTAACCTGCCTGATTTGCCAGCTCACGAATTGAAGATGTCGGATACGCCCACGCGCGATTCCTCCCGAGACCACGCGATATCGATCGATGCGATATCGTCGCAACGCAGCGAGTCCGGCGATAACGTCTGGACGCGGCGGCTGGTGCTGTACCTGCGCATCATGGCTGTGGTTTCCGTCGCCGCGGGCCTTTATCACTGGGCGCAGGTCACCGGTTTCGTCGGCGGCGAAGATGATTCGTTTGAAAACCAGTCGCTCGCCTGGCAGGCCTCGACGGTCTATTTCGCCGTCATCGAACTCGTCGCGGCCGTGGGGCTTTGGCTCGCAACCCCTTGGGGCGCGGTTGTCTGGCTGATTACGGTCGTCTCGATGACGGTGATCGAATTGATGTTTCCGGCGATCTATGGCGGCAGCCTTACGATCGTCGCCGCCGAAGCCCTGATGCTGACAGCCTATCTCGTGCTCGCGTGGATGGCTGCGCGCGAGCGGCCACCGTAATTTGGAAGTCTGGGTAACCTTTCGGTCAGCTTCACCCGCCGGCCACATCTGTTACGCAGGCGTTTCCAGATTGGGCCCGGCTGTTTCCATATGTGACAGGGGGGCAGACGAAGCGTGAACGGGTGGCACCAAGCGTCAATGAAAGGTTGCGAAAAGGCCTTGTATTGCAGGCTTAATCCACGATTCACTGTCTTAAATTCATGATCTCTTTATTGTCTTATTTAAGCTGATGTTCAAACGCCTCCCTTAAGTTTGCACCTATCAGGCGGGACAAAAGTTTCGTCGAATAAGTCGCAAAGACGACAACAGGGGAAGTGTCATGATGAAAGCCGCAGCAACCGCGGTGGAGACCGCTGAGCGCGCGCCGGGGCAGCAGACCCAGGTTCAGCCGCTCTATCTGGAAGCTCTGACTCTGGTGGAGCGGCTGCATCGCCGCCTGCTCGACGTCATCAAGGATGAATTCGATCGCCGCGGCCGCGCCGATATCAATTCGGTCCAGGCGCTGTTGCTCTATAACATCGGCGACAAGGAACTGACCGCCGGTGAGTTGCGCACCCGCGGCTATTATCTCGGCTCCAACGTTTCATACAATCTGAAGAAGCTGGTTGAGCTCGGTTTCCTCGATCATCAGCGCTCGCGCGTCGATCGCCGCTCGGTTCGCATTCGCCTGACGCCGCAGGGCCAGGAGATCCGCAAGATCGTCGATGCGCTCTATCAGAAGCACGTCAAGACCGTGGAACAGGTGGGCGGCATCTCGAACGAGGAGTTTGCGACGCTCAACAAGTCGCTGCACCGTCTCGAGCGGTTCTGGACCGATCAGATCCTCTATCGGCTGTAAGCGTTCTGCTTGCGGCCAAGCCGGCGGTCTGAAAAGACCGGCAGCCGCAGCGATCTGGACGACAAACTTCCCCATCAGCGCACCGGTTCGGATTTCCCGAAGCCGGTGCGTTTTGTCTTTCGATGCAGGTTCCGGCTTGTCCTTGCCTTTCAAGGCCCCCTGAATTGGAACTTTCGCGGTTCGCCCGGCTTATCGCTGCGGATCGGAGGACGATCATGCTCGTCGAGCGTGGATTACGGGTCATGAATGCCGGGGTGGTCAGCGACGCTTATGCGATCGCCGCCGACTATCTGTATCGCAGCGGCGCCATCGCCGACAGCTTTGCGACCAACGAACAATTGCTGTCGATCATCGTCCAACTGTTCGAGCGCGGCGAATTCAACAGGATCAGGCTCGCCAACAAGGCAATTGCGAAATTCGAAGCGCTGGAAAGCGAAAACCTCTGACGGAGCGAACCCGATCCGTGCCTGCGCCTACGATCCAAGCTTCATCACAACGCGAGGAATCCATGGAAGCCGCCATCGACCGTATCATGATGACGTATGATCTCTTGTTGAATCGCACGGCGGCCGCGAGCGCCGAGGCCCGGGAAAAGGTCACCCGATATGTCACAACCCTGTTCGAGGCAGGCGAAACCGACGTGCACCGGCTCACCGTGTGCGGTCTGACCTATTTGCGCCAACTCGACGGTTCAATCGATCCGGTGAAGGAAGGCTATACGGGGCTGTAGGATCGGATTAGGCGGCACCGCCAATTCATTGATCCCGCGAGACCTTTGCAGGTGAGCCGGGGGTGAAATCTCACCCGCGGCTCTTTGCCTTTTTGCCGAAATCTCTGGTAAAGCTCTGGGCGACGGAGTGGCTTTGACATTCGCTCGCCGCCTCCCGCTGCTTCTGAAAGCGAATGTCAAATCCAAAAACTCCGTTACAAACCTGTATTATCCAGTGGTTTTTTGGTTCCAACATTTGCAACAGTGCCTGCTGAGTAGGGGATGCGAATGTTGGAATTGGGCCAATAGCGCCCCACAGGGGCACCCCGGGGAACGCATGCCCATCCTTCATCATCTCAACGACTCCCGTTCGCAGCGGATCCTGTGGCTGCTGGAGGAACTGGGTACGCCGTACGAGTTGAAGTTTTACCAGCGCGATGCCAAGACGCGCCTGGCGCCTCCCGAGTTGACGGCGATCCATCCGCTCGGGAAATCGCCCGTCATCACGGATGGCGCTCTCAAAATCGCCGAATCCGGCGCTATCGTCGACTACCTCGTTCGCACCTACGGTCAGGGGCGGATGATGCCGAGACCCGGAACGGCTGACTACGAGGCCTACAATGAATGGCTGCATTATGCCGAAGGCTCAGCCATGCTGCCTTTGATGCTCAACCTTTATGTATCGCGGTTGAAGGAAGCGGGCAGTCCGCTGCATCCGCGCATCGACAGCGAGATTGCCAATCATCTCGGCTATGTCGATTCCGCACTGAAGGGCAGGGAGTTCTTCGTAGGCCAATCCCTGACCGGCGCCGACATCCAGATGAGTTTTGTGGGCGAGATCGCCGACGTCTATCAGCGGCTTGGACCGTTTCCGAATTTGAAGAGCTGGCTTTCGCGCATGCATGCGCGGCCTGCCTTTCAGCGCTCGATCGAAAAGGGCGGTGCCTACCGTTTCGCCAGGTAGAGCGCACGAAGCAATGCCGAAGTTCAAAGCGATGAAGCACGTTCGTCTGCTCTGCCTGGTATCCGTGTTCGCCAGCGCGGGCTGCACGCAGCCGGGCTTTCTGGCGTCCCTTGCCAATCAACCCCCGCCACCGGCAGAGCGTCTGAATCCCGGGACGGCGCCACCGGACAAGTGGACGCCGGCCCCCGATGTGACGGATGACGACGAGTTTTTGCCGAACACCGAGCGCATTTCAAAGTTGCCGCGCAAGGTCGGCGAATGCTTCGAGACTACAATCACCTCGATCACCGACCGCTATGGCGAGGATTTGCCGCCGCGGCCCAAGAGGGGAGCCGATCCTGGCACTCTCGTCCGCTTCTCCAATTCAGGCGTTCAGGTTTCGCTCCACCGCGAGAACGCGATCGTTCACTCGCAGATCTTCGACAAGGTCAATATGTGCCTGGTGCAGGTGCCGCAGCAATGTCCCGGCGATCTCCGCGGCCGCGTTTACAAGACGACCAACCTGCGGACCAACGAAAGCTGGAGCCTCGCCAACGACATTACGAGTTGCGGTGGCCCGGCAGGGTAGACCCGGCGGCAAAACCCTTTGGTCCAGCCGCATGTCTTCCTGACCATGCTTCAGACCGCGGCTAACCAGCACAAAGTCCCATTGCCGATTAAGTCAACCACGGTTAACGGAAGAGCCGCATTATCGATGAAGCTTTGGGCAAAGGCTCCGCACAAGAGAGCCGACCCGGATACCGCAACGGGAGGGATTTGATGACCACGATATTGCCGCGGCGTACAGCCGCTTTGCTGGCCTTTGCATGTCTGGGGCTTGGCGTTGCCACCTCGGCGCACGCCCAGGACAAGAACGTCAAGATCGGCGTGCTGAACGACATGTCGAGCCTTTACGCCGATATTGGCGGCCCAAATTCGGTGGTGGCCGTCAAGATGGCTGTGGAAGATTCCGGTTTGCAGGCGAAAGGCTGGAAGATCGACGTGATCAGCGGCGATCACCAGAACAAGCCCGACGTCGGCGTCAGCATCGCGCGGCAGTGGATCGACACCGAGAAGGTCGATGCGATCGCCGATACGCCGAATTCCGGTGTGGCGCTGGCCGTCAGCAATGTTGTGAAGGAGAAGAATGCGATCCTGCTGAACAACGGCGCGGCGACCGCCGACCTCACCGGCAAGGCGTGCAACGCCAACACCGTCTCCTACAGCTACGACACGTATATGCTCGCGAACGGCACGGGCAAGGCGCTGACCAAGGCCGGCGGCGATACCTGGTTCTTCCTGACCGCCGATTACGCTTTCGGAAAGGCGCTGGAACGTGACACGAGTGCAGTCGTCGTCGCCAACGGTGGCAAGGTCTTGGGCGACGTCAAGCACCCGCTCAACACCGCCGACTTCTCCTCTTTCCTGTTGCAGGCGCAGGCCTCCAAGGCGAAGGTCATTGGACTCGCCAATGCCGGCGGCGACACCGACAACGCCATCAAACAGGCTTCCGAATTCGGCATCGTTGCGGGCGGCCAGAAGCTAGCCGCGCTTCTGCTGTTCATCAACGACGTGCATTCGCTTGGACTGAAGACCGCGCACGGCCTGACCTTCACCGCCTCCTTCTACTGGGACCTGAACGACAAGACGCGGGCCTGGTCGAAGCGCTTCCAGGAAAAGACCCACAATCACGCCATGCCCTCGATGACGCAGGCCGGCAACTATGCCGTCGTGCTGCATTATCTGAAAACGCTGGAGGCGATGGGCGGCAATCCGCATGACGGCGCCAAGGTGGTTGCCAAGATGAAGGAAATGCCGACCGACGATCCCTTGTTCGGCAAGGGTCCGCTTCGCGCCGACGGTCGGCGCCTGATTCCGGCCTATCTATTCGAGGTGAAGAAGCCGGAAGAGTCGAAATATCCGTGGGACTATTACAAGCTGGTGGCAACGATTGCACCTGACGACGCCGCCAAGCCGCTGTCGCAGAGCGATTGCCCGCTGGTGAAGAAGTAGAGCAGACGCGCGCTGCGGTCGTTCGACGGAGCGCGCTCACCATGCGGCCGTCATTTCCGGGATGCGTCGTCGCGACAAAATGGCCAAGCCATTTTGCGCGAAGAAGCGGGCCTGGAAATCCAGTTCGCCTGGCATCTGATCGGCACGCTGGATTTTCGGCTGCGCCATTGCGCACGATTGTTCGCTCGCTGCACTCGCGCCCGGAACGGCTGTGGAAACGGAGCGGAGATGAAGAGAATCCTTGTGGCTCTCTCGATTGTCCTGTCGTCCGGCGCGGCAGCCCACGCGCTGGACAGAGAGCAGCAACACGCGCGAGCGTTGCTCGAAGAATTCTGCGGTCGTTGTCACGCCGTTGGCAGGACCGGGCAAAGTCCGCATCGCTACGCGCCGCCGTTCCGGGAGCTTGGCGAAAACAAGCTCTATGACGCCGACTTCAGCCAGCGGTTGCAGAATGGGCTCAGCAGCATTCATCCTGATATGCCGACATTCCGCTTCAGCCAGCGCGATGCGGGCGCTGTGACCGAGTATCTCCGAGCGATTCAGTCCAAGGCACGTCGATGAGGCCACCTTCTGAAATCCGAGCGGCGGACATGATCCTTTTGTCAGGATAGGAATCTCGCATGATGCCGCGCAGGCAACTGCTTTCCGCTTGACAGCTTTTCACGCAATTCACCTGATTTGCCCGTCGCGTTAATCTGTCGCACGCAACTTCGCTTGTGGCGTCGGGCAAATCACGGGCATTTCTTCGCACGTCCCGTACCCCTTGAGAGGGCGCTTCGCGATCATCACGAACGTTGGGTGCAGGATGCGATGGACGCCGGCGCATCGACTGACGAGCGATGTCGCAGGCGGACGGCGAAGTCGTGTGGGCCTGATATCCCGACGCTGATATCAACCTGGTGACGATGCTGACGCATCGCACCGGGGACGGAGGCAACAAAGCCCGGTCTCCGGGGCGAGCACGAAGGAAACCGTAACACCTTCGCGCAGGGAATGCCGGTGATTTCCGGTGAACCTGTGGTGACTTATCTGCGTGCTCTCATTCTTTGCACGCGGAGCTGCGGGTGCGACCGGCACCCGGCATTCCCTGCGTCCTCTGAAGGAGGACTTCGGCCAGAACCCGGGCATTTGGTGCCGCGGGAAGGGCTTGTCCATGCCAATTGGAGGGCAGCCTGCGGCCACCCCTCAAGACCCCGCTTTGCACCTCCTTG
Organism: Bradyrhizobium sp.; assembly: GCF_027451485.1. Classification (GTDB taxonomy): domain Bacteria; phylum Pseudomonadota; class Alphaproteobacteria; order Rhizobiales; family Xanthobacteraceae; genus Bradyrhizobium. The sequence goes on along the minus strand of NZ_DAIDJE010000117.1, from coordinate 14,217 downwards.
GGAATCGGGGCCCATTTGCCGCTGGACCTCTGGCGAGAGCCGCACCAGGCGCGGCGCCTCGAACCGTGAGGCCGGTGCGCCGGGTAAGGTTCCGAGCTATCTCCACCATATCTGGCATAATTATCAGGCGACTACCGCAACGGCTTGGCCGACGGGGGGCGATGTGGTATCCCGCAGGCACTCTTTCGACCGCCATTCGTTGACCGATCGCGACGCTCTCACAGTCGCGGCGGTGGAGAATTTTGCCAATGAGCTCATCGTCTTCCAGCGCCCAAGCCGCCTCCACGCCCTCGTCGTTCTTCACCGCGGGGCTTGCCGAGGCCGACCCCGAAATCGCTGCCGCGATCAAGGGCGAGCTGGGCCGCCAGCGCCACGAGATCGAGCTGATCGCCTCGGAAAACATCGTCAGCCGCGCTGTGCTCGAAGCGCAGGGTTCGGTGATGACCAACAAATACGCCGAGGGCTATCCGGGCGCCCGCTATTATGGCGGTTGCGAGTGGGTCGACGTGGCCGAAACGCTCGCGATCGAGCGGGCCAAGAAGCTGTTTGGTGCCAACTTCGCCAACGTGCAGCCGAACTCCGGCAGCCAGATGAACCAGGCGGTGTTTCTGGCGCTTCTTCAGCCCGGCGACACCTTCATGGGCCTTGATCTCGCCGCCGGCGGACATCTCACCCACGGCTCGCCGGTCAACATGTCCGGCAAGTGGTTCAAGGCGGTGCACTATACGGTGCGCCGCGAAGATCAGCTGCTCGACATGGATGCGATCGCGAGACAGGCCGAACAGGTTCGGCCCAAGCTGATCATCGCCGGCGGTTCGGCCTATTCGCGCGCCTGGGATTTCAAGCGGTTTCGCGAGATCGCGGACAGCGTCGGCGCCTATCTGCTGGTCGACATGGCGCATTTCGCGGGGCTGGTGGCCGGCGGCGTGCATGCTTCTCCGGTGCCGCACGCGCATGTCACGACGACGACGACGCACAAGTCGCTGCGCGGCCCCCGCGGCGGTCTGATCCTCTGCAACGATGAGACGCTCGCCAAGAAGTTCAATTCGGCGATCTTCCCGGGCCTGCAAGGTGGCCCGCTGATGCATGTGATCGCAGCGAAGGCGGTTGCGTTTGCGGAAGCCTTGCAGCCGGAATTCAAGGTCTACGCCAGGAACGTCGTCGAGAACGCGAAGGCGCTGGCGGAAAGTCTGCGCGCCGAGGGCCTCGACATCGTGTCCGGCGGCACGGACAACCACCTGATGCTGGTCGACCTTCGCCCGAAGGGCTTGAAGGGCAACGTCTCCGAAAAGGCGCTGGTTCGCGCCGCCATCACCTGCAACAAGAACGGCATTCCGTTCGACCCCGAAAAGCCGTTCGTGACCTCGGGTCTTCGCCTGGGCACCCCGGCCGCGACCACGCGCGGCTTTGGCGTTGCCGAGTTCAAGCAGGTCGGCGGCATGATCGCGGAAGTCTTGAACGCGGTCGCGCAGTCGAAGGACGGCTCTGCGCCGCTGGTGGAGCAGGCCATGAAGGAACGGGTGAAGGCGCTTACCGATCGCTTCCCGATTTACCAGTAAAGGTCCGTTCGCATGCGTTGCCCAAGCTGCAACAGTCTCGATACGCAGGTGAAGGACTCCCGTCCGACGGAAGACTCCGCCGTGATCCGGCGCCGGCGGGTTTGCGTCGCCTGCAATTTCCGTTTCACCACCTTCGAGCGCGTGCAGCTTCGCGAACTGACGGTCATCAAGCGCAACGGCCGCCGGGTGCCGTTCGACCGCGACAAGCTGATGCGCTCGGTGCAGATTTCCTTGCGCAAGCGCCCGGTGGATTCGGAGCGCGTGGAGAAAATGGTCTCTGCCATCGTGCGCGAGCTCGAGAGCGGCGGCGAGGCTGAGATTTCCTCCGAGGCGATCGGCGAGATCGTGATGGAGCATCTGCGCCAGCTCGACGACGTGGCCTATGTGCGCTTCGCTTCGGTCTACCGCAACTTCCGCGAGGCCAAGGATTTCGAGGCGGTGCTCGGCGAACTCTCCGGCGAGGATGACGCGCGGATCACGCTGTTACGCAAATGATCTTCCGCATTCTGGAAGAACAGCTCGCGCAGAAGATGAAAGACTCGAAGGCGGCCGATGAGCGCTTCATGCAGCTTGCGCTGACGCTTGGCCGGCGCGGCCTCGGGCGAACCTGGCCCAATCCGGCCGTCGGCGCGGTGGTGGTGAAGGATGGCGTCATTGTCGGCCGCGGCTGGACGCAGCCGGGCGGTCGCCCTCATGCCGAGCCGATCGCGCTTGCGCAGGCTGGCGAGGCGGCGCGCGGCGCGACGCTCTATGTGACGCTGGAACCCTGTTCTCACGTCGGCAAATCGCCGCCTTGCGCGGACGCCGTCATCACCGCTGGCATCAAGCGCGTCGTGTCGGCGATCGATGACCCCAATCCGGAAGTGGCCGGGCAGGGCCATGCGAAGCTGCGCAAGGCCGGGATAGAGGTCGCCGTCGGGCTCGAGGCCGAGGAAGCCGCGCGCGCCCATGCCGGCCATTTCCGCCGCGTTCGCGAGCACCGTCCGCAGGTGATCCTGAAGCTCGCCGTCTCTTCCGACGACAAGATCGCGGCCGCCGGTCACAAGCCGATTGCGATTTCGGGCGATCTCGCCAAATCGCACATGCATCTGTTGCGGGCACAGTGTGACGCCATTCTGGTTGGGATCGGCACGGTGCTGTCGGACGATCCGCTTTTGACCTGCCGCCTGCCGGGTATGCAGGCGCGTTCGCCGGTCCGCGTCGTGCTCGATCGCGCCTTGAGGATCCCTCCGGCCAGCCGGCTGGTTCATTCCGCCCGCGGCACGCCGCTTTGGGTGGTCACCTCGGAACTCGCGGAGGCGCCCGCCGCCACGATTCTGGGGGCGAGTGGCGCCCATGTGATCCGCGTCGCTTCGACGCCGGCCGGGCTGGACGTGTTGGTCGTCCTGCGCGAACTCGCCGAGCGCGGCATCACCCGGCTTCTGGTCGAGGGCGGAGCGCGCGTAGCCTCTTCCTTTGTCGCCGCTGGGCTGGTCGACGAATTCTGGCTGCTTCGTGCGCCGAAGGCGATCGGTCCTGACGGTGTGCCAGCGCTCGATGCATTGCCGCTCGGCGCCATCACGCAGTCGTCGGCCTTTCGTCTTCGTGCTAGCGAAGACTTAAGTTCCGACACATTAACGATTTACGAGCGCGCTTAATGTTTACCGGCATCGTCTCCGACATCGGCGAGATCGCAAGCCTGACCCCGGTCGCGCAGGGGCAGCTGCATCGCTTGCGTATTGCCTGCCACTACGATCGCGCAACGATTGCGGATGGCGCGTCGATCGCCTGCAATGGCGTGTGTCTCACGGTCGTCGCTTCCGGCATCGAAAGGGACAAGACCTGGTTCGATGTCGATGCCGCCGCCGAGACGCTGGGCATGACGACGGCGAGGCTCTGGGACGTCGGCACCAGGCTCAATCTGGAACGGGCGCTGAAGATCGGCGACGAACTCGGCGGCCATATCGTTGCCGGTCACGCGGACGGCGTGGCGACGATCCGTTCCCGCGAGGATTTGCCCGATATGGCTCGGTTTACGCTCCATACCACGCGAGAACTCGCCCGTTTCATTGCACCCAAGGGATCGATCACGCTGGATGGGGTTTCGCTTACGGTCAATGCGGTCAAGGACACGACGTTTTCCGTGCTGATCATCCCGCATACGCTCAGTGTCACGACGCTGTCGTCGTGGCGCGCGGGCAGCGAAGTCAATATCGAGGTCGATCTGATGGCGCGTTACGCGGCGCGGTTGACGGAAATGACGTGATGCTTTGATCTCAACTCGTCATACGCGGGCTTGACCCGCGTATCCATCTTCTTAACAAGATGGATTGCCGGGCATAGGATAGCGGAAGGCTGTGCCCGGCAATGACAACGCAACCGATAGACGGAACAGCATGGCAGACGCGCGGCGCGCACCTCTCAAGGACCAGACCGATATTTCCGGCGCACGGGCGCTGATTGTCGAGGCGCGTTTCTATGACGACATTCAGGATGCGCTTTTGGAGGGCGCGGTTGCGGAATTGAAGGCGGCCGGCGTTGGCCACGACGTCATCACGGTTCCCGGCGCGCTGGAAATTCCTGCGGCGATCGCGATTGCCGTGGATGCCGCGGAAAAAATCGGCAAGCCCTATGACGCGGCGATTGCGCTCGGCTGTGTCATCCGCGGCGACACCATCCATTTCGAGATCGTCTCGACCGAATCATCGCGCGCGCTGATGGATTTGGCAGTTTCGAAGCGATTCCCGCTGGGCAACGGGATATTGACGGTCAACACCGAAGCGCAGGCATGGGCGAGAGCACGGGCCAGCGAACTCAACAAGGGCGGCGACGCTGCGCGCGCGGCGCTGGCAATGCTGCGGATCAAGCGCCGGCTGAATCAACGATCATGAACGACAAGAAAAATCAGATCAGAAGGCCCGCGAAGCCTCCCGAGCGCAAGGCCAACCGTCGCGGCGCGGCCAGGCTTGCCGCCGTGCAGGCGCTATATCAAATGGATATTGCCGGCGCCGGCATCAACGACATTTTCGCCGAATTCGAGAGCCACTGGCTTGGCAATGAGGTCGAAGGCGATACCTACCTTCCGGCGGAAGCTGCGTTTTTCCGCGACGTGGTGTCCGGGGTGGTGCGCGATCAGGCGATGCTCGATCCGCTGATCGATGAGGCCTTGTCAAAGGGCTGGCCGCTGAAGCGGATCGATGCCATCTTGCGCGCGGTGCTGCGCGCCGGCGCCTATGAACTGCAACATCGCAAGGACGTTCCCGGCCGCGTCGTGGTGTCCGAATATGTCGATGTCGCGCACGCCTTTGTCGAGGCGGAGGAGACCGGTATGGTGAATGCGGTTCTCGATCAGATCGCACGCCACTTCCGCGGTAGCGAATTCGTGCGGGCCGGTGGCTGAGATGGCCGTCTCCGGAGCGCCAGCATCCGGCGAGGACGCTCTGATCGCTCGCTACTTCAAGCCGCTGGCGACCGACCCGGGTGCTTTTGGGCTCAGCGATGACGCCGCCGTCCTGAAGGCGCTCGGCGAGGACATTGTCGTCACGACCGATGCGCTGGTCGAGGGTGTCCATTTCTTTGCCGACGATCCCGCATATACGATTGCGCAGAAGGCGCTGCGGGTGAACCTGTCCGATCTCGCCGCGAAAGGCGCCGATCCGGCGGGCTTTGTGCTCTCCGTGGCGCTACGTAAGGTTGACGAAGCCTGGCTTTCGGACTTTGCGCGCGGGCTTGGTGCGGATGCGATCGCTTTCAACTGCCCGCTCCTGGGGGGCGATACGGTTTCGACGCCCGGCCCGCTGATGGTCTCGATTACCGCGTTCGGCCGTGTGGGGCCGGGGCAGATGGTTCACCGTAGCGGCGCGAAACCGGGCGATCATGTGGTGGTGACCGGAACGATCGGTGATGCGGCCCTCGGCCTCGATATTCTGAAACGGGGCAGGGTGGCCGACGCGCTTGCCGGCGATGCAGCTTCGCGGGACGCGCTGGTCGGCCGCTATCGCGTTCCGCAGCCGCGCAATGCACTCGCGCCGTTGATCCGCGCGCATGCGCATGCGGCCATGGATGTTTCGGACGGACTGGCCGGGGACCTTGCGAAACTTTGCGCGGTGTCAGGTGTCTCGGCCGTGATTGATCTGAAATCCATCCCGCTGTCGAATGCTGCTGGCAAAGCTCTCTCGGCCGGCGCCGCCGGCATGCGCGAGATCGTCTCGGGTGGCGACGACTACGAGGTTCTCTGCACGGTCGACCCGGGAGCATTGGATGAATTCATTCAAGCTGCTCGGCTCGCGGCGGTGGTGGTGAGCCCGATCGGGACGGTCATCGCCGGCCAGTCTGCCCCGAAATGGCTGGATGTGGAGGGCAAGGAACTGCCGCTAACGCGTACCTCCTACAGCCATTTCTAGGAATTTCACGAAAATGGCCTGTTCCGGTGCAAATACCTTTCGAAATCGTTCGTTTTTGCGTCCGGTGGCGTTGCACGGGACATGCGATTTTGGCATGGTCCCGGCCGATTTCAGGCCATCCCTTGGGCAGGGCGGGTCTGCTTTTTGTGCGCCGGCCGCGACCGCGACCCCGGCGTGGGGGCATCTTAGAGATCTGAGGCAAGTTCTATGACAGCATTAGGGTTGATCGTGCTCTGCGGCGCGCTTTCCATCGTCTACGCCATCTGGGCAACGACGTCGGTGTTGAAGGCCGATGCGGGCAATCCGCGCATGCAGGAGATTGCGGCCGCGGTACGTGAAGGCGCGCAGGCCTATCTGCGCCGCCAGTACGCCACCATCGGCCTTGTGGGCATCGTGATCTTTGCGCTGCTCGCTTATTTCCTCGGCATCCTCGTTGCGGTCGGTTTTGCGATCGGCGCAATCCTGTCAGGGGCGGCCGGCTTCATCGGAATGAACGTGTCGGTTCGCGCCAACGTCCGTACCGCGCAAGCGGCGACCACCTCGCTCGCCGGAGGCCTCGAACTCGCTTTCAAGGCCGGTGCGATCACCGGCCTTCTGGTGGCGGGTCTGGCACTGCTCGGCGTCACGCTTTATTTCGGCTTCCTGACCTATTCGCTGCATCTGGCTGCCGGCAGCCGCACGGTAGTTGATGCCATGGTTGCGCTCGGTTTTGGCGCTTCGCTGATCTCGATTTTTGCCCGTCTTGGCGGAGGCATCTTCACCAAGGGCGCCGATGTCGGCGGCGATCTCGTCGGCAAGGTCGAGGCCGGCATTCCGGAAGACGATCCGCGCAACCCCGCTACGATCGCCGACAACGTTGGCGACAACGTCGGCGACTGCGCCGGCATGGCGGCCGACCTGTTCGAGACCTACGCAGTGACCGCGGTTGCCACCATGGTGCTGGCGGCGATCTTCTTTGCCAAGACGCCGATCCTCGCCAACATGATGACACTGCCCCTCGCAATTGGCGGCATCTGCATCATCACCTCGATCGTCGGCACCTTCTTCGTCAAGCTCGGCGCGAGCCAGTCGATCATGGGCGCGCTCTACAAGGGCTTGATTGCGACCGGTATCCTGTCGCTGATCGGCGTCGCCGTCGTGATCCATCAACTGATCGGCTTCGGCAAGCTTACCGGCGTGGACTACACCGGCATGGCGCTGTTCGAATGCGGCGTGGTCGGCCTGATCGTGACGGGCCTGATCATCTGGATCACCGAATACTACACCGGTACCGACTACCGTCCCGTCAAGTCGATTGCTGCGGCTTCCGTCACCGGTCACGGCACCAACGTGATCCAGGGCTTGGCGATCTCGATGGAAGCGACCGCTTTGCCGGCCCTCGTCATCATCGCCGGCATTCTGGTGACCTACAGCCTTGCCGGCCTGTTCGGCATCGCGATTGCGACCACCACGATGCTGTCGCTCGCCGGCATGATCGTCGCGCTCGACGCCTTCGGTCCGGTAACGGACAACGCCGGTGGCATCGCCGAGATGGCAGGCCTTCCGAAGGAAGTGCGCAAGTCGACCGACGCGCTGGATGCGGTCGGCAACACCACCAAGGCCGTTACCAAGGGCTATGCGATCGGTTCGGCCGGTCTCGGCGCGCTGGTGTTGTTTGCCGCCTATAACCAGGATCTCAAGTTCTTTATCTCTGGCGGCGCCGGCAGCGCTTACTTCCAGGGCGTCAGTCCTGATTTCTCGCTGACCAACCCCTATGTCGTGGTTGGCCTGCTGTTCGGCGGCCTGTTGCCCTATCTGTTTGGTGCCCTTGGCATGACCGCGGTGGGCCGCGCGGCCGGCGCAATCGTCGAAGAGGTGCGCCGTCAGTTCCGCGAAAAGCCGGGCATCATGCAGGGTACCGACAAGCCCGACTACGGTAAGGCCGTCGACCTGCTGACCAAGGCGGCGATCAAGGAAATGATTATTCCCTCGCTTCTGCCGGTGCTGTCACCCATCGTGGTCTACTTCGTGATCTATGCGATCGCAGGCGGTGGTGCGGCGGGCAAGTCGGCAGCGTTCTCCGCCGTCGGCGCAATGCTGCTCGGGGTGATCGTCACTGGCCTGTTCGTCGCGATTTCGATGACCTCGGGCGGTGGCGCCTGGGACAACGCCAAGAAGTACATCGAGGACGGCCACTACGGCGGCAAGGGGTCAGATGCCCACAAGTCGGCCGTGACCGGCGATACCGTCGGCGATCCCTACAAGGACACGGCGGGTCCGGCGGTGAACCCGATGATCAAGATCACCAACATCGTTGCACTCTTGTTGCTGGCGATTCTCGCCCACTGACCGAGTGCAGCTGGAACAAACCCCCGCGGGCTTGCGCACGCGGGGGTTTTGTTTTGTGGAAACACTGGAGAGGAGCAACTGCGAGCCTCTTCGGCTGCTCTTATCGCATCCGATTTTAGTGGTTATCGCCCTGGCCGATATTGAGGGCCTTAAACAGCGGTGCGACGTAATTGATTTCCTGGCCAGAAGTCGGCGTGGTGCGGCTGATGAAGTCGAAAATCCTGCCGTCTTTCATCCCGTAATTGGCAAGGCGCCGCACCTGGCGATTCTTGTCAAAGTAGACGGCGATGACACGCTGATCGACAAGCCGGTCGGCCATGAAAGCGAGCGGGCGTTCGGAGCGCTGCGAGATATAGTAAAATACCTCACCGTTGAGCGTGGCGACGGTGGACGGGGTTCCCATTACAATCAGGACCTGATCCTGGCTGGCGCCGATCGGAATTTGTTCAAGAGCGCCCGGCGGCAGAACGTAGCCCCTCTGAAACTGCTCGCCGCAGCCGCTAACCACGGCGCACAGCAAGGCGATTGCGGCCGCAGCTCGGAGGCCGCGCCAGCCGGAGCTGCGTGCAAAACCTGTCAGATTGGACTTGATCATCCCCGAATGGGTCCCATCCCCTTGCGTCAGATGCGGCCTTGGCGTACCCGGCACTGCGTCCGATTGCAACAAGCTAGCGCAGGCAGGACCCACAATGCCTTGGCCATTCAACCACTTCAGCAAACCCCGGGGGCCCCTGCGCGGCACCATTGAGGGCATCTATGGCATGATCGTGACGCAGGCGCGAGAACCGTTGTTCTACCGCGACTTTGGGGTGATCGACACGGTTGACGGCCGTTTCGACCTCCTGATCCTGCACTTATGGATCGTATTGCGACGATTTCGATCCGCCGAGGTATCCGCCAACGTGTCGCAAGCTCTTTTCGATCGCTTTTGCGACGACATGGATGCCAATCTGAGAGAAATGGGGGTCGGCGATCTCGCCGTTCCCAAGCGGATGCAGGCTTTTGGCGAAGCATTTTATGGCCGCAGCACAGCCTACGATCTGGCGCTCGCCGCCGGTGACGAGGCGTTGGCGGCGGCCGTCTGCAAGAATGTCTTGAACGGAGAGGGCATGGAAAACGCCCGGCGGCTCGCCACCTATGTGAGGACGGCGTTGGCCCGTCTGGATAGAATCGATGATGCCGCACTGCTCGCTGCCGCATGGGACTTTCCCGCTCCGTCCGAAGCAGGCGGGTCCCGTTCCTGAAGAGTAATGGATGATGAAGCCTGCTGACCCCTGGCGTGTCCCCATTGTCGTGGCACAGATACCGGATACCGGGCTCCATCGGGCGTTCGAAGCGGGCGCGGCATCGCGAGCGGCGATGGCCGAGATCGCTGGAGTGCGTGAAGTCATATCGGCGAGCGCATCGTTCGACCTGCAGCTCAAGAGCGGTGGTCGGGTGCATGTCGCAGGCGAGGTGCATGCGCGGATCGGGCAGACCTGCGTGGTGACGCTTGAGCCCATCGAGAACGAGATCGACGAACTTGTCGATCTGACGTTTGCGCCTCCGGAGCAAATTCGCAGTCTTGCCGCTTTGGTGGATGAAGCTGCCCAAAGCGAAGACGAGGAGGTCCCTGATCCGCCGGAGCCGATCGCGGACGGAGTAATTGATCTCGGCCGACTTGCGACCGACGTTCTGTTCCTGGCGATCGATCCCTATCCGCGCAAGCCGGACGCCGTTTTCGAGCCGCCGCGGGAAATTGTCGATCCCGCTGATCATCCGTTTGCGGCGTTGAAGACGCTGCAGACCGGAGGCGGGTCGCCGCCGGACAAGAAGGGCCCCAATTAGGCTGATGCGCGGAATTCAGGCGAAACCTGATCTCTCAAAGGTGTGTTTAACCTTTTGAAAAAATTTGTGTTATTCGGTTTTTCGATTCTATCGCCACCGGGCTTGCGCGGTAAATGGCGGCGGTCAAGAGGTTGTGTCGATATGGAGAAACGCTATTGTCGCGCCCCAGTCTGGCGCAGTGTGGTGCTACGCTGATCGCTGCAACCGTGGCGGTTGTCGCGGCCGACATTCAAGTCCGGTAAGAGGTCGGGTTTCCGGGACGTTCATGCCGCAGAAGGTTCGAATAGCGCTTGACGCCATGGGGGGTGACGTCGGCGCATCAGTCGTTATTCCCGGCGCCGCGATTTCTCTGATCCGACATCCCGACACGGAATTTCTCCTGTTCGGCGATCGCGCCGTTATCGATGCGCAGTTGGCGAAATATCCGTCCTTGAAGGCGGTTTCATCCGTGAGCCATACGGACGTTGCGGTGAGCATGCACGACAAGCCAAGCCAGGCTTTGCGGCGCGGGCGCAAGACCTCGTCAATGTGGCTTGCGATTGACGCGGTGAAAAAAGGCGAGGCGGATGTCGCCGTCTCAGCGGGTAACACCGGCGCGCTGGTCGCGATGGCGCGCTTCTGCCTACGCATGCTGCCCGGAATCGATCGCCCCGCGCTCGCGGCGATTTACCCGACCATTCGAGGGGATTCGGTCGTGCTCGACCTCGGCGCTACGATCGGTGGCGATGCCCGTCATTTGGTGGCACTCGCGGTTATGGGCAGTGCAATGGCGAGTGTAGTGCTGAACCTTGAGCGGCCGAGTGTGGGGCTTCTCAACATCGGTGTCGAGGAGATGAAGGGCCATGAGGAAATCCGCGAGGCGGCGGAGCTCTTGCGCGAAATGAGCCTGCCGCAGCTCAATTATACCGGCTTCGTCGAAGGCGATGGCATTGGCCGTGGGGATGCCGACGTGATCGTTACGGAGGGATTCAGCGGCAATATCGCGTTGAAGACGGCCGAGGGGACGTTCCGTCAGTTCAGCGCAGTTCTCCGCGACTCCATCAGCCGACATTGGCTTGCCCGGATCGGTTATTTGCTCTCGTTCCAGGCGTTCAGGGCCCTACGTGAAAAACTCGATCCGCGTCGCGCCAATGGCAGTGTCCTGCTCGGGCTCAACGGCATCGTGGTCAAAAGCCACGGCGGAACCGACGCCGACGGCTTTGCCTATGCTGTCGATGTTGGCTATGAGATGGCCAGGTACGACCTCCTCAACAAGATCAATCAAATGCTTAATCGCGAGGGCGGCGGTCTTGTCCCCAGCCCGCCCACGCCGGAGTCTGTTTCGTGACTGTATTACGCTCGGTCGTGCTTGGCTGCGGCTCCTATCTACCGGAGCGGATCCTGACCAATGCTGAACTGGCGAGGCGGATCGACACCTCTGACGAGTGGATCGTCCAGCGCACCGGCATCCGCCAGCGCCATATTGCCGCCGACGGCGAGTTTACTTCGCACCTGGCAATCAATGCTGCGCGTGCGGCACTGGCACATGCCGGCGTCGATGCCCAATCAATCGACCTGATCGTGCTGGCGACCTCGACGCCCGACAACACGTTTCCGGCCACCGCGGTTGCGGTCCAGAACGGGCTTGGCATTCACCATGGGGCGGCTTTCGATTTGCAGGCCGTCTGTTCAGGCTTCGTATTCGCGCTCGCTACAGCCGATAATTTTCTGCGCGGCGGTGCGTTCAAGCGCGCGCTTGTCATCGGTGCCGAAACATTCTCCCGAATTCTGGACTGGAACGACCGTGGGACCTGCGTGCTGTTCGGCGATGGCGCCGGCGCAGTGGTGCTGGAAGCGCAGACGCAGTCCGGGAAATCCTCCGATCGGGGCGTGTTGACGAGCCATCTGCGCTCGGACGGACGGCACAAGTCGAAGTTATATGTCGACGGCGGTCCATCCTCGACCCAGACCGTCGGCCATCTCAGAATGGAGGGGAGGGAAGTCTTCAAGCATGCGGTCGGCATGATTACGGACGTGATCGTCGATGCTTTTGACGCAACCGGAACGACCGCCGAGGACATCGACTGGTTTGTTCCCCATCAGGCTAACAAGAGAATCATCGATGCATCCGCGCACAAATTGCATATTGCGCCGCAGAAGGTCGTGCTCACCGTTGACCGGCACGGCAACACGTCAGCCGCCTCAATTCCCTTGGCGCTAGGGGTTGCCGTTGCCGATGGCCGCATCAAACAGGGCGATCTGGTGTTGCTCGAAGCCATGGGTGGCGGCTTTACCTGGGGATCGGCGCTGGTCCGTTGGTGAGCGAAGGGTAAACTAATCCCAGCGCTTTAGGCATTTCTTTCGTGTTATGGGGGCGGGTCGGAGGTTGACCGTCAGGGCTTAACCTCATAATTTTAGAAGCGAAAATTGTTCGCCGAGAGTGGGGCAGGCGATGACCGGAACTGGAAAAACCGTCACGCGGGTTGATTTGTGCGAGGCCGTCTACCAGAAGGTAGGACTGTCGCGTACGGAGTCATCCGCCTTTGTCGAACTGGTACTGAAAGAGATTACCGATTGCCTTGAGAAGGGCGAGACGGTGAAGCTGTCGTCGTTCGGCTCATTCATGGTGCGCAAGAAGGGCCAGCGGATCGGTCGAAACCCGAAGACCGGAACCGAAGTACCGATTTCGCCACGTCGCGTGATGGTGTTCAAGCCGTCCGCGATATTGAAGCAGCGCATCAACGGCCACAGCGCTGCAAACAACGGCAAGGCCGAATAGCCTGCGGGCCGTTCCGCGTTCGGACCAGAGGAGCGAGCATTTGGACAAGGCGCCGGATGCATTCCGAACCATCAGCGAGGTCGCCCAGGATCTCGACATTCCGCAGCACGTACTGCGGTTCTGGGAAACCCGATTCTCCCAGATCAAGCCGATGAAGCGGAGCGGCGGCCGGAGATATTATCGCCCGGACGATGTCGACCTGCTGAAGGGAATTCGCCGGCTGCTCTACGGCGAAGGCTACACCATCCGCGGTGTTCAGCGGATCTTGAAGGAGCATGGCGTCGGATCCGTGCAACGGCTTGCGGACGCCAACGCGATTGCCTCATTCGGTGCGATCGAGGAGGCGGTCGGTCAGAGCGTCCTGGAACATGACGACGACCTTGCTCCGGCCATGGACCTCGACGATGACGACTACGATAGCTCCGAGGAAAGCGGAATCCCGCGCTTTGCCGAGCGTCGCAGCCGAAAAGAAGTCGAAAGCTTTGATGACGAGGAGGCGATTGCTGGCGTTGCTGACATCGTCCCCATCATCGACGTGGGACGCTTGAAAGGTGTGCTCGAGGAGCTGATCGCCTGCCGCAAACTGCTTGATGCCGCGCTCAAGGACGGCTGAAGAGGTTGCCGGGAATTCAGGATGGCCGGCTTAACTATTTGATTGATCGAGAAGGCCCGGTCTGCCGCTCGCGCGGCTTGCGCGCGGGGCTGATCAAAGCTAATGGAACGACATCGGAGCGTGGCGCAGCCCGGTTAGCGCACTAGTCTGGGAGACTAGGGGTCGGAGGTTCAAATCCTCTCGCTCCGACCATCAAAAAGCCCTTCGCGAAGAGGGGCTTTTTTCATTTCGGGGATGTTCTCGGTGATGAGAACAAAACAGGACGTTTCCGGTCCAGCACTAATCCAGCACTACTGTCACCGGTTGTCAGCCTGGGCCCGAAGCCTGGCCCGACGGACGATCTTGTCGTTGACGGGGCGGTTCCGCTGCCACGCAATCACCTCGTCTTCGTACCACGCGCAGCGACCAGGGCTGATGCTATGGCTGCACGGAAACTCCCCCCTGCGGATCATCCTGATCAAAGTGCTCTCGCTGACCGGAACTATCCCCAGCACCTGCTTGATGTTCAGCTGACGCCGCGGTCGCTCATCGTTCCCCATGTCACCCCAACTCAGCAACTCATCCTCCTGACGCCTACGGGCACTCTCCAATGCACACTCTCCAGCGCCTCTCGCGCCATCCAGCTGCGGCGCGCGAGCTCTGCGCCAATCGGAACGGCTACGGGACACGGCGATCACCGTTTCCTGATATGGGGGGTCTGATCGCGAGGTGTCATGGAGAGCAGTCGCTACACTCCGGCGCATTGCAAGT
>NZ_DAIDJE010000116.1 GCF_027451485.1 Bradyrhizobium sp. | reverse complement strand
AATCTGATCAAGGGCGTCGTCCTGCTGATCGCGGTCATAACGGACACATTCTTGAACCCGCGCAATGAGGAAACGGCTCAACAAGGCGACATCTAAGTCGCTCGATTTTGAATTTAAAAGGGAGGAAAACATGACGTATCTTTACAAGGGCGGCCTCGGCAGCGTCGCTGCATTGATGCTTGCGTGCCTGACCGTTCCCGCGTTTGCGCAAAAAGGCATCGACGAGCCTTTCCAGAAGTCCTTCAGGGAGGCGCTCGCAGGGAAGACCGTCGCCTACGTACCCGTAGCGATGAACTTCGATCTTACGGAGGGCTGGTACGCTGGCCTGAAAAAGGAGCTTGAACCCTACGGCGTCAAATTCGAGATCCGGGATCCCAACTGGAATACGAATGCAGGTGCACAGGCCGTTACCTCGCTCATCTCCGAAAAGCCCGCGGTGATGGTCATCCACAATCCCGACGTTCAGACTTACGCGAAGCTGTTGCAGCGGGCCGAGAACGAGGGGATCTACGTTATCCAGATCAACATGGGCTCGGCCTATCGCAGTTCGGCTTTCGTCGGTGCAAACTGGATTGAAATCGGCGAGCGTGCCACGGATGCCGTCGTGAAGGCGTGCCAGGGCAAATCGAACAAGATCGCCATCATGCAAGGCGCACTGTCAGCGGCCGCCAGCGCCTATACGCTCAAGGGCGTCGAAAACGTCCTCGCCAAGCACCCGGAAATCAAGGTCGTGTCGAGCCAGGCAGCCGATTGGGACGCTGCAAAGGCCAAAGCCATCGCGCAGACGGTGTTGAAGCAAAATCCGGATCTCTGCGGTATCGTCGGCTTCTGGGACGGCATGGACATCGGCACAGCGGCCGCCATCAAGGAAGCTGGATTGACCGGCAAGGTCTTTCTGGCGACGTCCGGCGGTGGAGAGCGAAAAGGCTCTTGCGAACTCGTCAAGAATGGATCGTTCGATCTCGATCTGAGCTACGACGTGCCGACCCAGGCGGCACAAATGGCGGGAACGATAAAGTGGCTATTGTCGTCTGGCGTCAAGGCCGGATCGGTCAAGGGCTCGGAGTACACAACGCTGATTCCGGTCACGAGAGAAAATGCCGATAACCAGATGACCTGTTGGAATCTTTCCGACCTCAAGAAGTGATCGCCTTATGCATTCGCGTTCCGGATCGCTCGGTCCGGAACGCGAGCGCACGTCAGCACGGAAGCTGGAGGGGAACGATTGATGCGCGAGACGCTGACGCGGCTGCGATATCGCTATTGGCCTGACCATCTTCTCGGCGAAATCTTGTCGAAGAGGTGGACTGAAACCGCCATTCCGGTCATCCTGCTTCTGATCGTCGGTTTTGCTTTGAGCCGGTCGCTCGAGCATTTTCTTTCACCGGCGAGTCTCGCTGACACCGCCCGTCAGGCCGGAGAGATCGGCTTCATTGGCCTCGGAATGGGACTCGTCGTCATCGTCGGCGGAATCGATCTTTCGGTCGGGTCGATGTTCGCGCTTACAGATTTCTGCGCGCTTTATCTGCTGGACGTGCAGGGCTGGCCCGTTCCGGCAGTGATCGTTGCAACATTGGCGGCCGGGGGTCTGCTCGGCGCCGTCAATGGGCTTCTGATTGGATATTTAAGGCTCCGCGCATTCATCACGACGCTGATCACGTTGATCATCTACCGCTCGGCTTTCGATCTCCTGATCCAGCGCTATTCGAACGATATCGCTTCGGCGTTTCCTAACATCCCGTCCTGGGACTTCATCGGGAACGGCGACGTATTCGGAATTCCCAGTGTTGCGCTGGTTTACCTGGCAGTTGCAGTGTTCGGCCATGTTTTCATGACGCGGCTGCGGCCCGGATGGCACATCATGGCCATCGGTGGTTCGCGCCGGTCGGCCTACAACTCCGGCATCGCGGTGCGGCGAACGATCGCGCTGTGCTATGTCGCGAGCGGCGTGCTGACCGGCATTGGTGCCCTGTTCTTTGCTGCGCGCCTGGGCACTGTGGGCGGCGACATCGGCGTTGGCCTCGAGGTGATCGTGCTGACGGCTACCGTTCTTGGCGGCATCACCCTGGGAGGCGGAAAGGGGTCGGTGGTCAAGTCGCTGGTGGGCGTGCTCGTCGTTCTGCTGGTTACCAACGGATTGACTGCCATGAACGCGCGGGGCGGGGTCAATCGGATGGCGCTCGCCACAATTCTGTTGACGTCCGCGATGATTGACATCCGCTGGCAGAAGAATCGGACGCGCATCATAAGCAAGGTCTACGTCGCGCCAACCTATCACGCATTGCCAGCACCCCCGCCAACGGAAATCGGAAGTGGAGGACCTTTTGAGCAGAACGACAAGCTGCGGGATGTCTCGCTGATCGGCCTTGGGCGTATCGAGGCCCCGGAGGACGTCATTCTCGACCGAAACGATGTTCTCTACGCGGGGTCACGCCACGGCGACATCATTCGATTCTTTCCACCCGATTACGAGCGAATGGAAGTATTCGCGCATATCGGCGGTCAACCTCTCGGCATGGCGTTCGACCGCCAGGACAACCTCTACGTCTGCATCGGCGGCATGGGCCTTTACCGCATCGCCCCGGACGGATCCGTCGAAAAAGCCACCGACGAGACGAACCGCAGCGTCTATTCGGTGAATGACGACAGTCGTCTCCGGCTCGCCGATGATCTCGACATCACGGACGACGGATTGATCTTCTTTTCGGAGGCGACCGTCCGTTACGAGATGGATGAGTGGCCCGTCGATGGGCTCGAAGCGCGCGGCAACGGCCGGATCATTTGCTACGATACGAAAACCGGCACAACTCATACCGCCTTGCGCGGGCTCAAATTCCCGAATGGCGTCGCCGTAGCGAGCGATGGGAAGTCGATACTCTTTGCGGAAACGTTCGGCTGCTCGGTCAAGCGCTATTGGTTTGCCGGTCCCAGGAAGGGAACGATCGAGATCGTGATGGACAATCTGCCGGGATATCCGGACAACATCAATCTTGCCTCGGACGGCAACTACTGGCTCGCGCTGGTTGGAATGCGCAGCCCGTCGCTCGACCTGGCCTGGAAAATGCCCGGCTTCCGGCGCCGGATGGCCAAGCGCGTGCCGGTCGACGAATGGTTGTTTCCGAACATCAACACCGGCTGCGTCGTCAAGTTCAACGAGCAGGGCAAGATCCTGGAGTCATTCTGGGACCTTAAGGGTGTCAATCATCCGATGATCACGTCGATGCGTGAGCATCGCGGCTATCTTTATCTCGGGGGCATCGCCAACAACCGGATTGGGCGGTTCAAGCTGCATGATGCCGATCCCGACTTTGTGCACTATGACCAGCGCTGGAGGAAAACGTCGTGATCGCCTCCATACGCGCGTTCGTGAACCGGGTCCTCGGTCGTGGGGAGGCGACCATCACCGTTCCATCGTTCGACGGTGCGTTGAAGCCCAATCAAGCGCTCGGATCGGCGGAAGCGTTGCTGGAATGCGAGGCTCCGGAAGATGTCGCGGTCGACGGCAACTCGCTGCTGATTGCGGATGGCCCACGGTTGTTGCGCCTCGCTGGATCGTCGGCAATGACGGTCCGAACGTTCGAACAGCCGATCTCGGCCCTCGCCGCGCGGCCGGGTGGTGGCTTGGCGGTGGCGCTCGGCGGGACTGAGGTCCGGATCTACGACGACGTCTCAGTCGAAAATCCGGGACGGGTGTTTCGGGGCGAACTGCACTCCGTTAATGCGCTCGCTTCGGCACCGGATGGCAGCCTGATCGCCACCGATGGCTCGATGGTACGTGGCGTGGACGATTGGGCGCGGGATTTGATGGAACTGGGACAGACCGGCCGCGTCTTTCGACTCGATCCGAAGACCGGGGCAGTCACGCGCCTTGCTGGCGGGTTCGGCTATGCATTCGGCGCGGTGGCGAGCGGCGACAATGTACTCGTTAGCGAGAGCTGGCGGCATCGTCTGGTTTCGATCTCGCCCAACGGGACCAGCAAGATCGTACTCGCTCACTTGCCGGTCTATCCTTCCCGTCTCGCACCGGCTGCCGGCGGCGGCTATTGGCTGACGGCATTCACCGCTCGCACGCAGCTGGTCGAGTTCGTGCTTCGGGAGCCGGCATACCGCCGCCGAATGCTTGCCGAAATCGAGCCGGAATATTGGGTTGTCCCCCGGCTCAGGTCTGGAAACTCCTTCAAGGAGCCGCTCCAGGGCGCGCACATCAAGACTATGGGCGTGATGAAGCCTTGGGCTCCGCCGCGATCATATGGTCTCGTTATCCGGCTCGGAGCT
Organism: Bradyrhizobium sp.; assembly: GCF_027451485.1. Taxonomy (GTDB): domain Bacteria; phylum Pseudomonadota; class Alphaproteobacteria; order Rhizobiales; family Xanthobacteraceae; genus Bradyrhizobium. Next base: position 8,519 of record NZ_DAIDJE010000116.1, on the reverse strand, counting down.
GACGGGGCGCCACGATACTCGCTCCATAGCCGCGCTGACGGCGTCAACCATGGCATCGTATCCGCCGTGGAGTTCGGCGAACATCTCATCATGGTCGCAAAGGGACCCCGGCGCATACTCAGGCTCCCGCTCTCCAAACTGAACGCGGAGGTATTCGCATGACGGACACCGTCCTTTCCCTGTCGAAGGCGACCAAGCTTTACGCGGGCGTGCCGGCGATCGACGGTGTCGACTTCGAACTCCGGCGCGGCGAAATCCACGCACTGGTAGGCGAAAACGGAGCAGGCAAGTCGACGCTCACGAAGGTGATGGCAGGTGTCGTGACGTTGACATCCGGCAGGATGATGGTCGATGGCGCCGATATTGCTCCGCAGACACCACTAGAGGCTCGGCATCTTGGCATCGCGATGGTCTTCCAGGAGAATAGTCTGGTGCCAACGATGACCGTGGCACAGAACCTGTTTCTGGGTCAGGAGAAGTTCTATAATCGCCTGCGCGGCATTTACATTGCTGCCCAGCAGTTTCTTCAATCGCTCAATTTCGATGTAACGCCAACGGCCACGGTCAGCGGGCTCGGGGCGGCCAAGAAACAGATGGTCGAGATTGCCCGCGCGGTGCTGCACAGGGCGAAGGTGATCATCTTCGACGAACCTACCGCAACCCTTACCCCCGAAGAGAAGAAGTATTTCTTCGATCTGGTACGCGATCTCAAAAAGCGGGGCGTTTCCATTATCTTCATCTCGCACGCTCTTGAGGAAGCGCTACTGCTTGCCGACCGCATTACCGTGCTTCGCGACGGAAAGCATGTGGTGACCGACGATGCCACCAAGTTTGACCGGGCCCGGATCGTTCAAGCAATGGTGGGACGAGATCTTTCGAACACGCTCTATGGCGCGCGCAAGGAAAAAGTTCGCCCGTTGGGCAGGCGCGTTCTAACGGTGCAGAATCTCAAGATGGCGCCGATGGTGAAGAACAACTCGCTCTCGGTATTCGCGGGCCAGATCACCGGTGTGTTCGGCCTCGTCGGCGCCGGCCGCACCGAGACATTCAAGATCGTATCGGGCGTCATGAAGCGTGACTTCTTCCATGGCGGAGAGGTCCTTCTCAACGACAGGCCGGTGCGCTACCGGGTGCCGGCTCCCGCCGTCCAGGCGGGTATCGCCTACGTTACCGAAGACCGGAAGGTCGAAGGCTTCTTTGAAACCGCTTCCATCGCACGCAATCTGTACCTCGGCCTGCTTGCCAAATTTCCGTCCGGACGGGCCTGGTTGTCGCGGCGCGAAAGCAATCTCGCAGGCACGACATGGATTGAACGTCTGAAGGTTCGCGCCATAGGTGATGAGGTCAAAGTCGTCGAGCTGTCAGGCGGGAACCAGCAAAAGGTGGTGATCGCCAAATCACTGATCCAGGATCCGGAACTGATCATCTTCGATGAGCCGACCCGAGGTGTCGACGTGGGAGCCATCGTCGAGATTCACGAGTTGATCAACAAGCTGGCCGACGAAGGCAGGGCAGTGGTGGTGATTTCGTCCTACCTACCGGAGATCACAGCTCTGTCGGACCGAATCCTTGTTTGCAGGCAGGGCAAAGTTGTCGAGGAGTTCTCCGCGCTGGAGGCAACCGAAGAAAAAATCATGTATGCTGCGATCCATTGAGAGCTGGCCGGCGCCATCTGCAGCGCAATCAGAGAGAGCCCGGATTCCCGGCCTTCGCCGGAAGGATGGTGCTTCAGAAGGCCGTATATCCGCCGTCGATCACGAAGCAGTCCGCGGTGTGGTAAGATGACGCGCCGCTCATGAGGTATACCGCGATCCCGCCGAAATCGCTCGGCTCGCCGAATCGGCGCACCGGAATGCGCGGCACCACGTTGCCGACGAATTTTTCGTCTGACATGATCTTTGCGGTCATCTCGCTCTTGATCCAGCCGGGCAGGATGGCGTTGGCGGTGACTCCATAGCGCGCCAGTTCCACCGCAAGCGCGCGCACCAAGGCGTTGATGGCGGCCTTGGTTGCCGCATAGTGTTCGTTGCGCGCGGTCCCAAACAGGGAGGCGAGGCTGGATGTAGCGACCAGGCGGCCGAATTTGTCGCCGTTGTTGGCGCGCTCGGTCATGTGGCGCGCGGCGGCCTGGAACACGTGGAACACGCCGTCGAGATTGGTCGCAAACATCGCGTGCCATTCCTCTTCGGTGCGCTCGATGAAGGCGCGCCGGCCGCCGCCGCCGATGCCGGCGTTCGCAAAGCAGCCGTCCAGGCGGCCGAAATTGTCCAGCGTTGCCTTCATGGCGTCCTGAACGGAAGCTGGATCGGTGACGTCGCAGATGCGGATATCCACCTTGCCCGGGCCCGCCGCCATCGTCGCGGCTGCTGCGTTGTTCTTCTCGGCATTGCGACCCCAAATCGAGACGTTACAGCCTGCAGACGCAAGTGCCTGGGCAATGCCAAGGCCTATACCGCCATTACCTCCGGTAACGACGGCGACACGGCCGCCGAGGTCGAACATGTTCATGGATCGCTTCCGTATCTGTGTGCTTAGCCGTGCACGGTAAGGGAGATCGATGTCTGCGGCCGAGCATGGACAAGCGCACGACAAAAATCAAATATGCGCAAGGAGCCTAGTTCAACCCGCAGTCCGGCAAGATTGGCATGAAGGTGATCGAGGAGCAGCTCACGCGTTCGGTGGCCGCCTGGTATCCGGGCGCGACCGGCGTCGGCGGGACCCTTAAGCTTTCCGGCGGCGCCAGCCAGGAGACCTGGTCGTTCGAGATAATGACTCGTTCCGGTAATGTCGGCGCCATCCTGCGTCGTGCCCCGGAGGGATATGGCGCGGCGCCCTCCCGGGCGGCTGGACTCGATGCCGAGGCGGCGTTGATGCATCTCGCTCACCAGGCCGGCCTGCCGTCGCCGCGCGTGCTGCATGTCTTTGACGCGAATGACGATCTCGGCCCCGGTTTCATCATGGAGCGCGTCGAAGGCGAGACCATCGCACGCAAGATCCTGCGTGATGCACAATTCGCGGACGCGCGGTCAATGCTCGCGCGACAACTCGGCCGGATCGCAGCCGGCATTCATGACTTGCCGCGCGCAAAGCTGCCGCTGCTGCGGCAGCGGACCGCGAGCGAGGAGATCGGCGAACTCGCGCGCGAATATGGCAGCCTCAACTGGCCGAAGCCGGTCTTTGAACTTGCGTTGCGCTGGCTGCGCGATAACGACCCCGGGCCGCCCGTGCAGGTGACGCTGGTGCATGGTGATTTCCGCCTCGGCAATCTCATCATCGGCGTGGACGGTGTTCGTGCGGTCTTGGACTGGGAGCTTGCCCATCTTGGCGATCCCATGGAGGACCTGGGCTGGATTTGTGTGAATTCCTGGCGCTTCGGCGAGCTCGACAAACCGGTCGGGGGCCTTGGAACGCGGGAAGAGTTGTTTGCCGGCTATGAGGCTGCGGGCCGCGCGGTCGATGCCGCGCGGGTGACTTTCTACGAAGTTATGGGCACTTTGCGCTGGGGGGTGATGTGCGGCGGCATGATGCAACGCTTTCGCATGCAGCCCGATCACGCGATGGAGCGCGCCATGATCGGACGCCGGGCATCGGAAACCGAGATCGATCTGCTCCGGCTGCTGGCGCCCCGGATATGAATCGCGAAACCAGGAGCTGGCGATGCAGGATGAACCGGGACCGACTGAGTTGACGAAGGCCGTGGCAGATTTCCTGCGTGAGGACATCGCGCCGCTCGTGTCGGGTCATAATGCCTTCAAGCTGCGCGTAGCGATCAACATGCTTGATCTGGTGACGCGGCAGTTGACGCTGGAGGCGGCAAGCGATGCATCGGAAAAGCGGCGAGTACAAGGATTGCTCGCCATGCAGGGCTCGCTGTTTGAGCTCAACCGCGCGCTTGCGGACAAGATCGCTAACGGCGAGTTGGACCTGCGGACGCCCGGACTAGCCGAACATCTCTGGCAGACCACGATGGACAAGCTGGCGGTCGATCAGCCGACGTATGCGGCTTATCGGCGGGAACTGGAAAGATCGAAGCTGCAACGATAACAAAGTGAGGGAACCGCGCCGTGGATTTTGCATTGCCTGCCGATCTCGTCGCTTATCTCGACGAGCTGGATCGCTTCATTGCGCGCGAGATCAAGCCACTCGAGAACGAAGACGACAACATCCGCTTCTTCGATCATCGTCGTGAGTGGGCGCGCACCGATTTCGATCACGGGGGCCTGCCGCGGCCCGAGTGGGAAGCGCTGCTCCGCAAAGCCAAGGACCGGGCGGACGCCGCGGGCCACCTGCGCTTTGCGATCCCGAAGCGCTATGGCGGCAGCGACGGATCCAACCTCTGGATGGCAGTGATCCGCGAGCACTTTGCCGCAAAGGGCCTTGGCTTGCATAACGATCTGCAGAACGAACATTCAATCGTCGGCAACTTCCCCATTGTCACCATGCTCGACCGATATGGCAGCGTCGAGCAGAAGACCATGATCGAAGGCTCGATGACCGGGAAACATCGCATCACCTTCGGCCTCACAGAGCCCCATCATGGTTCGGACGCCACCTACATGGAGACTCGCGCGGTGCCCGCCGCGCGCGACAATGTCAAGGGTTGGCTGATCAACGGTGAGAAGATGTGGACCACCGGGATGCACGTCGCCACGCACTGCGCGCTGTTTGCTCGCACCTCGGGCAAGGATGGTGACGCACGGGGCATCACCTGCTTCCTGGTGCCGGCAAAGTCGGAAGGCGTGAAGGTGGAAGAGTATATGTGGACCTTCAACATGCCTACCGATCACCCGCGCGTCAGCTTCACGGAGGTCTTCGTGCCGGAGAGCGCAGTGTTCGGCGAAGTGGGAAAGGGTCTTTCGCTCGCGCAGTGCTTTGTCCACGAGAACCGCATTCGTCAGGCCGCGAGTTCGTTGGGCGCTGCCGTCTATTGCATCGATGAGAGCGTCAGATATGCAAGGGAGCGAAAGCCGTTCGGCAAGGCGCTTTCGGAAAACCAGGCGATCCAGTGGCCGTTGGTTGAACTCGCGACCCAAGCCGAGATGCTTCGACTGTTGATCCGGAAGACGGCCTGGCAGATGGACCAGATGACACAGGCGCAAGTCGAGCAGACACTCTCGGACAAGGTGTCGATGTGTAACTTCTGGGCCAACCGCCTGTGCTGCGAGGCGGCGGACACCGCGATGCAGGTGCATGGCGGCATGGGCTATTCGCGCCATAAGCCATTTGAGCACATCTACCGCCATCACCGCCGCTATCGGATCACCGAGGGCAGTGAGGAAATCCAGAAGCGGAAGGTGGCGGGGTTCCTTTTCGGCTATATGGGCCAGCGAAACGGTGACTGACGGGGCGCCGGTGCTCCGCAGCGATCAATCCGCGGAGGCCCGGGTTCTCGACGGCAGCAGACGGAATGGCCGGTTTTCGTTCAGCCATGCTGCACGTTCATCGCGCAGCAGCGTACGGCGCACCTTGCCTGAATCCTCGCGTAGCCCGACGCTCAGTGCTTCATAGCTTTCCGGGTGCTTGTAGCGGCTTAATCGGTCGGACAGGAATTCGGCCATGCTGTCGACAACGGCCTGGGCGTCGGTCGCGGCATCGAGCTCAAGGATCGCATGCACGCGTTGGCCGAATTCCGGATCAGGCAACCCGACGACGACGCAGGAGCGCACATCGGGATGGGCTGTAACCGCGGCTTCGACCTCGGCCGGATATATATTGGCGCCGCCTCGCAGCACCATGTCGGCGAGACGGTCGCCGAGATAAAGATAGCCTTCGGCATCGAGCTTCCCGATATCGCCGAGTGACTCCCAGCCGTCCGGCCGGCGCTTCGGCTCGGCGCCGAGATAATGATAGGTGCAGCCGGCCCCTTCGTTGGGGAGGAAGAAAATCTCTCCGCTTTCGCCCGGTGCGACATCGTTGCCGTCTGCGCCGATGATGCGCAGCTTGCAGGTATCGTCGATCCTGCCAACCGAGCCCTTATGATGGAGCCATTCGATGCCGGATATGACACAGCGCCCCTGCCGCTCAGTCCCGCCGTAGAGTTCATAAATTTTCTCCGGCCCCAGCCACGCTATCCACTTTTCCTTCAGCCAGGGCGGCATTGGCGCGGCCATGTGAAAGACGATCTTGAGGCTGGAGAGATCGTAAGCGTTGCGTACGGCATCGGGCAGCGACCAGATCCGATGCATCATCGTGGGTACGAAATTGACCCATTGGACGCGGTGCGCCTCGATAAGCCGCAGCGCTTCCTCCGCGTCGAACTTCACCATTCCGGTGAGCCGGCCGCCTGCAAACAATGCGTGATGGGAGAGGATGAACGGTGCATTGTGATAGAGCGGGCCCGGATTGAGCACCGATGCGCCTCTTGGAATACCGAGCGGCGGCTCGGTGGACGTGTCGGAGACGGCAGGCTGATGATCGAGAATGACTTTCGGGCGCCCGGTCGAACCGCCCGAGGTCATTGCCTTCCAGTAGCGAGCGACCGGTGCGGTGATCGGCTCGTCGGAAAATCCGTCGGGCGCAAAATCTGACGGCAATGAAACGGGCGCATTCCAATCGGTTTCACCACCGACCACCAGCGAGGGCCTGAGGATGTCAAGCACGGCCGCAGCTTCGCCTCGCGGCAGCCGCCATGATAATGAGGTCGGAGTGGCACCGCATTTCCATACCGCGAACGACGTCTCGAAGAAGGCGTTCCCGTTCGGCAGGCCGATCGCCACAAAATCACCGGGCTTGACGCCTTTGGCGGCGAAAGCGCGTGCACGCCGGTTGGCCCCGCGCTCAAGCTGTTCCCAGGTCAGCGTATCGCTGCCATGAGCTATTGCTATCGTATCTCGCGGGCTACGCTCGGCGTACCAGAGCGGCACGTCCGCCATCGGTATGAGCATCTCGTTCCTCTACGATCGGCATCATCTCGACAGTTCGCGGCCATCTGCGCGCCGATTTGCGTTGTCTCAATCTTGGGCACACCCAAGCGCCTCCGACGCTCTCCTCACATAACGAACGTCGATCGATGCTCAGAAACTATTCTGTGAACCGTTTATCCGTAATTTGCCAGTCCTTGCCGTCGAAGATCGAGATGTAAAGTGTTTTGATCGGCGAGTAGTCGTCCGGCGTGTAGCTGTAATTGATGTCGTCCAGGAAAAACGGTGAATGGAAGCCGGCCAAGGTCGAGGCTTGCTTGAGGACGTTGCCGCGAGTGAGATCGTCTCCGCAGCGGCGCAGGATTTCAGTCATGGTCGCCGCCTGCCCGTATCCGGCGTAGGCGATGGTATTGTCGCGATCCACGTTCGGCAGATATTTCGCGCGTAGCGTCTCAAACGCCATCACGTCCTTGTCCTTTTCCCAGCGTCCGGGTCCTGCCTCCTTGGCGTAGCGGATCGCAACAATGTCCTTTGCATTCTCTAAGCCGGCGGCTTTGAGGATGGAGCGGCCGGTCGAGCCGGCAGATAGTAGCTGCAGCGGCTTCCAGCCGAGTTCGGCCACTTTGCGGATCGATTGCGACGATGCTTTGCCAGTGCTGATATTGTAGAAGACGTCCGCGCCTGAACTCGAAAGGTTGATCACCTGCGAATCGACTGTTGGGTCAGACAAATCGTAGGTCTGCTCCATGATGACTTTGGCCTTGCCCCCGGCGTCCGCCAGCACCTTCTTGAAGGGGCCAAGAAAGTCACGGCCGAAATCGTCGTTTTGGTAGAGAATGCCAACCTTAGCGTCCGGCTTGACGCTCAGGACATGTTTAGCGAGGATTCGCGCTTCGGTCGGATAGAGCGGTAAACCGGCCATCGTCCATTTGTAGTTCTTGGGATCGTTCCACTTCGATGCGCCTGTGTTGAGCAGCAGTTGCGGGACGCCCTTGGCGTTGAGATATTTGTGCACTGCCGTCTGCGGCGCAGTGCCGAGCGAGCCGAACAGCGCCAGCACCTCTTCCTGCTCCACCAGGCGTCTCGTGGCCTCGACGCACTTCGGCGCGCTGTAGGCGTCGTCAAGCGTCAGGAACGTGACCTTGCGTCCGTTGATGCCTCCCTGCTCATTGATCATGTGAAAGTAGGCTTCGCCAACGCGACCCAGCACGCCGTAGAGCGAACCGGGACCGCTATGCGGCACGGTCTGCCCGAGCTTGATCTCGGTGTCGCTCGCGCCGGGATCATATTTCTTTCCTCCCGCTTTGACGGAAGAAGTGGATGCGAGGAGTGACACAACCGCAGTGGCGCAGAAATCACGCCTGGACAGATGATCTGACATTCTTCCTCCCCTTTGGACGGCATGCTTGTGCCGGTACGATCGGCCGCCACTTGCCGGTTTTGGGGCAGTCTAGCACTTTAGATAGCACTGCGTGACTAGATCTTCGGAAATGACGCCTCGATCAGATGTTGGAAGGAGCGGGCGGGGGCCCAATGGCGAACTACCCCCCAATCAGCCCGGGAAAAGCCGGTGTCGCGCTTGAAGGTAATGACGCGACAGGGGTAAATGCATGCCGTAAACTCGGAGATTCGAGCGCTCGCAAAGACACCTCATTGCCG
>NZ_DAIDJE010000115.1 GCF_027451485.1 Bradyrhizobium sp. | reverse complement strand
CTCCGTTCCGCGCGCTTCACCGCCACGCCGCTAGACTTTCGGAGAGGATGGGCCTGATCGCAGCGCAGCACGATCTTCCCCGCGACGCTTCCGCCGGCGATCAGTTGGAGCGCGCGCCTTCTTGCCGCGGAAAGCGGAAGGGCGTTCGCGATGACAGGCTCGATCGTCCCTTCGGCAGCAAGTGCGAGGATCGTAGTCATCCCGAGCTGCTGCCGGTGCTTGCGAAAATGGTTCGCTTCCAACTCGATGTGTGATTGGTGATGCACGAGGATGCGTGCGATGGCGCGCATCCGGCGCCTGTTCAACCATCTCGTCCCGGCGCTATCCGCATTCTTGCGGGCTTGATGCGAAGGCCGAATCAGGTCGTTGCTGAGCCATCACAATCCACAGCATTCTGCCCGTGACTTTCTTTGTAATGGAGACAAGGACAGTGGCTGCGGTAGATTCGAAATGGGGTAGCTGGCTTGGGCTCGTGACGAAAATGACGCATCACCTTCTTTCCAATCCGTTTCATTCGAAACAGGAGCAGGACCATCTGCACGAGCGCGCAGAGGAAGCGCGGCGTCGTGCGATGCTGTCGGCGCGATCGACGCCGGTTTGCAGCCATTGCCGCTCCGACGACATCACCTGCGTCGCCACCGCGCAATGGAGCAACGAGAAGCAGGAATGGGAGCTGGCCAACACCTTTGCCCGGCCGGCGCATTGCAACACCTGCGATCGGGACGGCGAGATCGTCTGGCTGCCGCTGAACTGAGGCTGCGGTTTTCGATTTTTACCGCGCTGAAGGCGGGCTCCTTCCCCCGCGTGCAGGTGCGCGGCGAGCAAAGCTCCGGCCGTGAAGGTTGGATGAGAGGCGTGTCTCCTCACCGGACCGCCCACCGGCGCATCACCGACGTTTTGCTGCGGCATCACCTCTGAAGAATTACACCTCTGGGCACGTGGTGCCTGGTGAGACCGGGCATTTCCAATCTCCGCCTTGTGAGATGATCGGGGCGCCGATGCCATATTCCGCGCCGGCCGTGACGGCTTGCGCGGGAAGGCAGGCGTGACCCACAGAGAGTTCCTGTCCTGCTTGTTCTTCGCAAACGAGGAACGCGCAAGCCCAGCAGGCGTTCGAAAGGGCGAGGAAGCCGCGAGACGCGGTTCCGTTCGAACTGAATAAAGAACCTGCTCGAAAAACAAGGAGGACGTCATGAGATGGATCGTGAGGGGTTTCGCGCTGGCGCTGGTGCTGTCTGCGCCTGCCGCCTTTGCTCAAACCAAGACGCCGAATGTTTCTGGCGCGCCGAGCGCGCAGAATTCCGGCGCGGGAATTCAGGGCTTGCCGGGAAACAAGAGCGGCCCGGCCGTCAAGCCTGAGGCCAAAGGGACGGTTGGCGCCAGTTCGAATCTTCAAAACAAGAAGGTTGAGGAGCAGGACTCGTCCGGTATCAAGGGAATGCGGGGAGACAAGAACGGGCAGCCTGCCCGGCCGCCCGGGAAGTAAGCGAAAGCGGAACTTCGGCTGCCTGGAAAAATCCCGCTCCGGGCGGCTTAGAGCAGAGTGGCCGCCTTCGATCCGACAAATTGAAGGCGGTAATCTTCCGGTAAAGATCGTCGATTAAGCGGACGCCAGTCTCGCCGTCGCGAGATTCGCGACCAACGGATCGGATAACCGGGAGGAGACGATGGAAAACGCCCAACGCTGCCGCGCGATTGCGCTGCTCTGCCGCCAGCAGGCGAGCCTGCATCCCGACCAGAACTGGAAATGGCTGGCTCAGGCCGAACGCTGGGAGCACCTGGCGGAAGCCGAGTTCATTCTGAAAGCGGAAACGCCGAAACGGGAGGCGGAGCCCGCTGCGGCGTAATTTCCGGATACGCACAGCGTCATCAATCCTTCAGAATTCTTGGCTATCGTCGATAGCGTCATGATCACTCGCCGGATGTACGCGGGATGGTCAGCGAGCCCCGGCATCATGTGCTGGGGTTTTTCGTTTTCGGGCCTTCGCCGGACGCCCGGGAAACCAGGTTGCGGTCAGTTTCGTACCCCGTTCGACGTGGCGGACTGATCAGCGGGACGGCGTTCTCCATATCCGCTGCCGGCAAATCGGGCGGTGGTCGCGTCGCGGAGCCGGTCGCTCCTGATTCATGGTCCTGATCCGAAGCGCTCCGCAATGCCGAGCTTGCCTTTTTCGCCGGATGGCCGCCTCGCGCTGCGTTCGTGATTGCGAGTCCAGCTTGGCTCTCTTCATCGGCAGGCTCCGTTCAACTCGCGCCCCGCAGGCGGGCGAGGGCACAGGCGAACGGCGCGGCTCCTTGCCGAGCAACGCGCCGGGCACATTGGTGATGGTTGTCCTTGCCTCGGGACGTCACGCCGGCGATCGGCGTGCCGGCTGTTGCGACGCGACATTGTAAAAATTCGGCATCGCACCGCTGCCGATAGGAACCGGACGCAGCGGAGCGACGTTCAATGATCCAAAATAAAAATCAAACGAAGGGCGGCGATGTTATCCCGTTGGCGCATATGGACCCGGCTCAAGCTGGCGCTGCGAAAACGCCCGGTCCCGCAGCCGCAGTTACCCTACGATCTCGACGAATTCGCAAAGCTGCTTTCAAGCCGCGATCCGCGTGCGCTGAAGCAGCTGGCGAGCGGTCTCGCCGTGCGGGGCGCGGCCGAGCCCGGCAAGCTGTCGTCGCCGCGCTAGTACAGCCGATCTGCAGTCCCTGATCGAATTAGCGGTGGTGCGAAGACTTCGGATCGGCGGTACCAGCTCAGATGTGCCGACCACGGCTCGCCCATCCATAAACATATTTTGATTTTTCAACTCGATTTTAGTGTCATTTTCGCCTGCGCTGGGCGAGTTTGCTGGCGAGCGTTCAGCTCCCCTCGATGCCTGGTCGAGGCAGAGCCTCAGCATGGACCCCCGTGCTGAGGCTCTTTTCGTTGCGTTCGTGCGTTGATGCTGGCACATGCCGCCGAACACGAACCGGCTTTCTTGCCGGATCTCTTCCAACAGCCGCAAACGCGCTTCTGCAACATTCAAGCGAGGTTTTCGATGATCGAGAGATACTCTGATCATGCCGCGAACGAACGTACCTTTCTGGCCTGGGTCCGAACCGGCATCGCCACGATCGCGTTCGGCTTTGTCGTCGAGAAGTTCAACCTGTTTGTCCGCACCATCATCGAGGCCAATCCGTCAGCCGGTACGGCGAAGCTGGCGCGCTTCTCGGATTCCTTCAGCCACTATGACGGCCTCGTCCTGATCTTCATCGGCATCCTCATCATCGTGCTGTCGCTGGTGCGCTTCATCAGGACGAGCCGCATGATCGACGATGCAGAGGCGCACTCTGCCGGCGGCGTGAGGGTCGAGCTCGTGCTTGCGGTGGTTCTGGCCATCATCGTGATGTCGATGACGGCGTATTTCGCGCTGTTTTGACGGATGCGGCTTTCGGTGGGCGCAATCCCGCCTCTGCGGCCGTTCAACCGGCAGCGACTGGCCTTGGCGGGTTCAGCACGTGAAGGTAGGAGGGGCTGAACTCCGCGAGCGTTTCAAGCTGATCCCGCCGAAGAATCTCGATGGTTTTGCCTTCCCATTCGATCAGGCTCTGGCGCCGCATTTCCTGAATCGTTCGGTTGGTGTGAACAAGCGAGATGCCGCACGCCTCGGCGATCGTCTCCTGGGTGAACGGAGCATCGAAGCTCTTCTGTTTGTAAAGTCCAACGCTCTCCAGCCGCGCCGCGATCTCGCAAAAAACATGCGCCACCCGCGGCAGAGCCTGGCGCGAGCCGAGATTGTCGACCCATTGCCGATGGATCTCGGACTGGATCAGTGTCTCGCGCCAAAACGCATTCGTCAGCCCGGCCGATCCAGCCAGGAGAGTCTTGAGGTAGGAGTGGGGAACAGAGGCGATTGTGCTGCTGCCGACGCTGCAAAGCTCGCGGTCCATCACCGGCAGGTGCAGCGCATGGAGATCCGGCATGTCCCCGGGCACGTAGAACGATGTGATCTGATTGCGCGTGAATACGGTTCTTTGTCGGCAAAGAAATCCGCTCAAGACAATCGAGCAGCTGAGAGGACGGTCGCCTGGCCGGGCGACGACATCGCCTTTTCCAAGATTCTTCACCGTGTAAGGCATGCTCTTGAGCGAGGCTCGATCCGTTTCCGAGAGGCCGGAGACGGCCTGGAGACGAGCGATGAGTTTTTGGTGCGGCACTGCTGCTCCCCCTTGTCAGGCGGGAGCGCAAGGTCTCTCAGTCACCGGCGCCTATCAAGCCAAAGCCGGTGATTGCGGTACACTGCCATAAAGCCGCTGGGTTCAAAAGGGCGCATGAGTTCGGCTGAAAGTCGGCACCCGTGCCTTCCTGCTGCCAATCGCAGATGCTTCCTTGAAACTCATTTTAGTCAAATCGTGCAGGTCAAGGCTCGGGACAGAGCAGGCTGGCGGCGCGTAAAACAACCGGTGGTCGAACGGCAATTCAGGCGTTAGGATGGGCCGATCACGGAACGCCCTTGCGCTCGATCTTCGCTGTCGGCACTTCCGCCCAAACCGACCGTGACGCTCACATGCCGCAAATGCTCGAGCACCTTCGTATCCTTGTCGTCGAGGACGAATACTTCCTCGCGAACGATCTGGCGCGCGCGCTGACGTCGGAAGGGGCCGACGTCATCGGTCCGGCAGCCACGGCTTGCGAGGCATTCCAGCTGATCGACAGGGGACTGGATGCAGTGGTCCTGGACATCAAGCTCACCGATGGACAGGCGTTTGCAATAGCGGACGAGCTTGTTCGCATGCATGTCCCGTTCGCCTTCGCCACAGGCTACGGACCCGACACGATCCCGCGTCGTTTCCGGGATGTCGTCAGAATCGACAAGCCGTTCGATGCCGGGGCGGTCGGATCGGTCATCGCGCGGCTTGCAGCCCCTCGGAAGCCTCGATGAACCGGATCAGGCGGTGGTCCTAATTTCGCCGCAACCTTTCTCATTCATAAAGATGAATATGTTTGAGGAACGGGGGACGCCATGAACGATCCGGTCAGAGATCCGCGCTTCTGGCGCGAGCGCGCAGAAAAAACCAGGGCCAAAGCAGAATCTTTCCGCGTTGCTGAGAAGGAAAGGGAGAGGCTGCTCAAGATCGCCTCCGAGTATGAGCAACTGGCCCGACGTGCCGAGCAGTGGGGCACTTCTTCCTGAACCGTGCAGACCTGAAGCAGGCCGTCTCTGAGGTCGGCTTTCTTCATGGAGCGGAGGTCTATCGATTCGCCGCGTTTGGGGCGGCCGACCAAACGGCCGAATCTTGATCGCGATCAAATTTCGCGCGGCTGCCGGAGACCGGCGATCGCGGACGTGGCGAGGTCAGATCCAGTTTGGACGCAGCGTCCGTCCGCATCTGTCATATGTTAATTCGGGCTTTGTCCTGATCAGTTATCGTCGTTCCGTTCTGGGGGGCGGGACATGCCAATCAGCCAGTTCATCAAGTGCGAGGCGGGGTCAGCCGAGATCAAGCGGCTCAATGACGCCTACGCCAGGACCCTTCGCATGCTCGACCTCGTTGACCGCGGCGACCCTGTAACAGAACTCGTGGCGAAGAAGGTCGTCGACATCGGGACATCCGGTGTGATCGACCCCGACGAAATTGCTCGCGCCGTGGTCGGGCACTTCCTCAAAGGGTAAGGCCGACTGGCGAGAGCGGCGGAAAACGGTCCGGCGTCCCTGGCAGCCGGCGCGGGTGCCAACGACCCGCAAACGTCATGCACCTGCGAACTGCAAGACTGTCTTGGCAGCTTTTCGCCATGCGGGCTTTCCCGCGCCCAAAATTGGCGATGTAGTGCGCTCACCTGACCGGCGCCGGGCGCGCGCCGGAAAATCCAGCAATTCCTGAGACGAGAGATGTTGAAATCGGTTATTCCAACGATCCTGGCTGCCTCGGCCGGAGGCAGCCTTGTCGTGCAGCAGGCGCTCAATGCGAGCCTGCGCGCGCAACTCAGCTCGGCCGCCTTGTCGGGGCTCGTAAGTTACGTCCTCGGCGCCATCTGCATGGCCGTATTCGTGCTTGTGATGCAGGACCCGCTGCCGCCGTTGGGGGTCCTGGGGCGCATACCCTGGTTCGTCTGGAGCGGCGGTCTGTTCGGCGCGATCTTCATCGCGCTGAGCATCTTCCTCATCCCGCAGCTCGGCGCCGCAACGTTCTTCGCGCTGCTGATCGCCGGCCAGATGCTCGGGTCGATCGCCTTCGACCATTTTGGCCTGTTCGGTCTGCCGGTTCACCCCATCAGTTTCGTCCGCCTCGCCGGCGCGGCCTTGCTTGTCGCGGGCGTCGTTCTGATACGGATGTAGCGGGCGGCTGCGTCCGGCTTGAGCCGGAATGCGACCGCGGGTATCTAGTGGAGCGGATTTGACATTCGCTACCGGTTGGGCCGCTCGTTCGACGAGCGAATGTCAAATCCAAAGCTCCACTAGAACCCTATATTTGCCAGTGGTCCTTTGATTCTAACATTTGTAAAAGTGCCTGCTGAAAAGGGATACAAATGTTAGAATCGGACCACTAGACGGCTCGCGCCGGCTGAATGGAGTGGAGGGCGGCATATTGCGTCACATTGCCCTGGCTGCGATCTTGCTGCTCGGCGCCGGCCACGCGGCCTTCGCGGCCGATCCAGCGCGGTGCCGTGACTTGGCCCGCCGCTACGAGACCGGCAAGTCCCAGATGAGCGCGATCGAAATGTCATCGACGCTGTTCGCCGCAGCCGACCGCAACTGCGTGGAGCTTGCGACCAGCCTGCTGGACCAGGGCGTCTCGGTCGATGCACGGGATCGGATGGGCGCCCGGCCGCTCAGCCACGCGGCGCGATCGGGCCATCTCGAAATGGTCGACCTGCTCTTGCAACGAGGTGCGCCGGTCGACGCGCGCGATCTCAATGGCGCGACCGCGCTTTATGTTGCCGCCGAACGCGGCCAGAACGCCGTCGTGCAGCGCCTGATCGACAAGGGTGCCGACCCAAATCTTCGGGGGCGGAGCGGCACCTCGCCGCTCGCCGCCGCTGCCTTCGCCGGCAGGAACCAGGTGGTCAGGATGCTGCTGGCGCACGGCGCCGACGGACGCGCGGCGGACGACACCGGTAAGCCGCCGATCGTCTATGCGGCTGCGAGCGGCAGCCTCGATATTGTCGAGCAGTTGCTGGCGCGGGATCCCGATGTCAATGCCCGTTACGCCAACGACCTCACGCTCCTGATGTGGGCGTCGGGCCCTGACGAGAGTGTTGCGGAAGCGCAGGCGCTTCAGGTCGTCTCCTATCTCCTCGATGCCGGCGCCCATATCGACGACCGCGACGACCGCGGGCGCACGGCCTTGATGACGGCGGCCGAAGGCAACCACGCCGAGATCGTCCAGCTGCTGCTCAAGCACGGCGCCGATCCGTCGCTTCGCGACAAGGCCGGCAAGCGCGCGGCCGATCTCACCACACTGTCGGCGCTGCGCGAGACGCTGACGGCGCCTTGAGGGGTCTTCACAGCCCGGCGAGATATTCTGCCAGCGCCGCCAAGTCTTCGGTCGAAGTCGCGATCATCAGGTCGCTCATGCCGGGGTTATTGCCGCGGGCGCGGCTGCGGAAGTTCGCCATCGCCTTCGCCAGATAGTCGCGGCTCTGCCCGGCCAGACGCGGCACCGTGCTGTCGCCCTGGAAATGGTCGAGATGACAGCCGGTGCAGCCGACCGAGCCATCCGCGGCCCGGGCGCGCTGCGCGACATCTTTCGGCGCGCGCGGCTGGCCGAGATCCGGCCACGGCTTCTGCGAGAAATACTCGGCGATCGCCATCATGTCGTCTTTTTCGAAGGCGGAGGCGATCGGCTGCATGATCTCGCTCTTGCGATCGCCACGCTTGAAATCGCGGAGCTGGATGTAGAGATAGCCCGCCTGCTGTCCCCAGATGTTCGGAATCGTCTTGTCGACCGGCTTGCCGGCCTCGCCATGGCAGCCGGAGCAGACCTGGACCTTCTCCTGGATCTTCTCGTCCGGCGTCTGCGCGCGCAGCGGCGCGATCGCGAATGCCATCGCAGCCATGACGCCAACTAGGAGCCCGGAATAAAGCCTGCCGCCCATCGCTTAAGCCTTCAACAATTTTCCAAAAGAAGCGGGACCGCAAGCGGTCCCGCCCGTTAGTCGATGATGTCCAGAGCGTCTTCAAGCGAAGCGGGTACCGGTTCGCGTGAAGAAAACGCGGCAAAACGAAAATTCAGATCCTATTAATCGAGCGCGAACGCGATGATGTTGTTGCCGCGCTTGGAGTTGACCTGGACGTTGCCGCCGGCGCCGACCACGATGTATTGCTTGTTGCCGACCTGATAGCTCGACGGCGGAGCGTTGACGCCGGCTCCGGCGTGGAAGTTCCACAACTCCTTGCCGTTCGAGGAATCATAGGCCGCGAACTTGCCGTTGCTTTCGCCGGTGAACACCAGGCCGCCCGCGGTAGCGAGAATGCCGCCGATCATCGGCTCCGGCGTCTTCACCTGCCACTTGATCTTGCCGGTGTTGTAGTTGACGGCGGTGATGTTGCCGGACTGCTTCTCCGTCGGGATCACCTTGAAGGCGCCGCCGAGCCACAGCTTGCCGTTCGGGTAGGGCGAGTTCTCGACATGGTAGGTCATCGGCTGGTTCAGGTTGATGGCATAGGCCAGGCTCTGGCCCGGATCGGTGGCGATCGGCGACCATTCGACGCCGCCATTGGCGCCGGGCAGCATGCGCGCGCCGTCCTTGGTCGGAAGCGTCCACATGTTCTCCTGGGGCACCATCGCATCCGAGAAGCGGATCAGGCTGCAGTCCTTGCGGTTATGCACGTAGATATGACCGGTCTTGCCGGCGTGGATAACGCCGGGGATGGTCTTGCCGTTCTTGTCCTTGACGTCGACCAGCACCGTCGGACTGACCGCGTCAAGATCCCATACGTCATGGGCGATATACTGGAAGTGGCAGAGATATTTGCCGGTATCGAGGTCGAGCGAGACCAGCGAGTCCGTGTAGAGATTGTCGCCGGGCCGCACCGAACCGTCGAGGTCGGGCGACGGGTTGCCGACCACGAAATAGATCCGGTTGGTGGCGAGGTCGACCGAGGGGTTCTGCCACACGCCGCCGCCGAGCTTGGCGGCGGGATCGCCGGTCTTGGCGAGCTGATCCTTCTCGGCCTGGATATTGCGGTGCATGTCGCGGCCGGTGGCGTCCTTGGTGGCCCAGACGCCGACGGTGCTGTCGGGAATGGTGTTGAAATTCCAGAGCTGCTTGCCGGTGTTGGCGTCATAGGCGCGCACGAAGCCGCGGATGCCGTATTCACCGCCATTGGTCCCGATCAGGACCTTGTCCTTGATCACGGTCGGAGCCATCGTCTCGCTATAGCCGAGTTCGGGATCGGCAATGTTGGTCATCCAGACCACCTCGCCGGTCTTGGCGTTCAGCGCGACCAGCTTGGAGTCGAGGGTGGCGAGATAGACCTTGTCATTGAGAACCTGGACGCCACGGTTGTTCGGCCCGCAGCAGAAGGTCGTGATCGGTCCCATCTTGTGATTGTAGTGCCAGAGCTGCTGGCCGGTCTTTGCGTCGAGCGCATAGACATGGCTGTACGAGGTCGTCACGTACATCACGCCATCGACGACGATCGGCGAGGTCTCGATTGATTCCTTGACGTCGGTCTGGAAGATCCAGGCGACGTGCAGGTGCTTGACGTTGTCGCGATTGATCTGCTTGGCGGGATAAAAACGCGTCTGGGCGTAGTTGCCGTTGGTCAGCAGAAAATCCTTGGAGTTCTTGTCGGCCGAATTGAGCTGGCTCTGGGTGACCGGCGAAACCTTGGCGTTGCCGGCTTGCGACTTTCCGTCCTGCTTGACCTCCTGGCCGCTGGCGGCCGCCGACAGAAGTGCAAGGCTGCCGATTGCGGCAACACCTGCCGCAAGGCGTTTTGCGTATGTCATGATTCCCTCCCCGGGGTATTGTCTATTGTTTTGATGAATCGAATGGCGGGCAAGTGCCCGATAGTGCGCATTGGAATGTGAGCCGTCAATGATCCGAAAGATGTGATTGCGCGTGCTGCAGCAGCGAAGTGCGCCGCGCGGGGCCGCGGGAGTGCGCCTTCACGCCACCAGCGCGGTCAGCATGACCGCATTGTCGCGGCCGAATTCGGCCATCGGGACCGGCTTGCCAAACAGATAGCCCTGCGCGAGCTCGACGCCGGCGCTGCGCATGTAATCGAGCTGCTCCTCGGTCTCGATGCCTTCGACCGTCGTCGTGATGCCGAGCCCCTTGGCGAGCGCGATCGAGGAGGCGACCACGGCCTGGCAATCGGTGCGGCTGAGCACGCCCTTGGTGAAGGATTTGTCGATCTTGATCTTGTCGAACGGAAAGATCGTCAGATAGTTCATCGACGAGAAGCCGGTGCCGAAGTCATCGAGCGCGATCGACAGGCCGAGGTTCTTCAGTTGCCGGATCGTGGTGAGATGCGCTTCCTGGTTTTCCAACAGCGAGGTCTCGGTGATCTCGAGCTCCAGCCGCTCCGGCTGCAGGCCCGTCTTCACCAGCGTCGCCAGGATCAATTCGAACAGCTTGCCCTTCTTGAACTGGATCGCCGAAATGTTGATGGCGACCTTGACCTGCGCGGGCCAGGTCGCCGCGTCGGCGCAGGCGCGTTCGAGAATCCAGTCGCCGAGCGGCGCAATGAGGCCGGTGGACTCCGCCAGCGGAATGAAATGGTCGGGCGGAATCATGCCCCTGACGGGATGGCGCCAGCGCACCAGCGTCTCGACGCCGACAAGCTCGCGGGTCCCGATGTCGATCACCGGCTGATAGTGCAGCTCGAACTGGCGTTGCGCGATCGCCTCGCGCAGCTCGCGCTCGGCGGATTGCTGGGTGTTGACGATCTCCAGCATTTCGTCCTTGAACAGGCAGAAGTCGTTTCGACCGTTTGACTTGACGGCGTAAAGCGCCAGGTCGGCGCGCTTGAGCAGCTCGCCCGGCTCGACGCCGTTTTCCGGCGCCAATGCAATGCCGACCGAGGCACCAACGGCGACTTCCTGTCCACCGAGATTGAAGGGCGGGGAGACCGCATCGATGATGCGCAGCGCCAGCGCGACCGCGCCTTCGCGCTGCTCCGTACCGCCCTCCTGGATGACCGCGAATTCGTCGCCGCCGAGCCGCGCCAGCACGTCGGTTTCGCGCAAGGTCGCTTGCAGGCGGCGCGCAACTTCGCTCAGGAGCTGGTCGCCGGCGAGGTGCCCGAGCGTGTCGTTGACGGTCTTGAAGCGATCGAGGTCGATCATCATGACGGTGACGTTGCCGCCGTTGCGTTTCAGCCGCTTGCTGGCCTCCTCGAGGCGGGCGTTGAACTCCGCGCGGTTGGCGAGCCCCGTGAGCACGTCATGCCGCGCCAGGTGGACGATTTCGGCCTCGGCGCGGCGCCGCTCTGTGATGTCCTCCATCAGCGCAACCCAGCCGCCGCCGCGCATCGGTTGGCGCGACAGCAGGATGAAGCGGCCATCCGTCGTTTCGTCGATCCGCGAGGCGTCGGATGCCAGCGCTACCATCTCGGCGACCCTCGCTTTCACTTCCGGGTCGTCGATCGGCTTGTTCAGGTAACGGGAGATGCGGAACGCGGAGATATCGGCGTAGGGCGTTCCGACCTTCAAAAGATGCGGCGGCACGTTGTAGAGCTCGGCGAAACGGTCGTTCCAGACCGTCAGCCGCTGCTCGCCGTCGAACATGCACAGTCCTTGCGCCATGTTGGCCAGCGCCGTCGAGAAGCGCGTGTTCATCACTTCGAGCTCAGCGGCTTTTTCAGCCAGCAGCTTCTCGCTTATTTTTTCCGCTGTGACGTCCTCGTGCGTCGTCAGCCAGCCGCCGTTCGACATCTGCTGCCGCTTGATCACCACCACGCGCCCGTCGGCGAGCTCCATGGTTTCGCTGGCCCGCCTGACGTTGACCGTCGTATAGGCGTCCGGGTCCACCGCGAAATTGGTGCCGGCCTCGCAGCGCGCCTGCAGAATTTCCCGGATGTGGGTGCCCGGCTTCACCTGATCCTCGCGCAGACGGTAGATTTCGGCGTAGCGGGGGTTGGCAACGACGACCCGCTGGTCGGGGTCGTAAAGGCAGATGCCGTGCGACATGTACTGAAGCGCGGCGTTGAAGCGCGCGTTGGCGAGTTCGAGTTCGGCGGCCTTCTCCTCGACGAGCCTCGCCTGCATGCGCTGGGCGGTGACGTCCTCGTGGAGGCTGACCCAGCCGCCGCCGGCAACCGCGGTCTTGACGATGGAGACGATCCGGCCGTCGGCGAGGTGGTTGGTCGCAAGGCTCTTTCCGGTCTCGCGCAGTTCCCGGCGCAGGTTTTCGACAAAAGTCGCGGCGTCAAAGCTGGCGCCGCGGTTCTCGGCGGAATACCGGGCGATCTCAGTGACGCTGACGCCCTGCCGGACGACCCCGGGCGGCATCCGATAAATCTGTTCGTAGCGCTCGTTCCAGACGGCGAGCCGGCCGTCGGCGTCGAACATCGCAAGGCCGCTCGGCATGTTGGTCAGCGCGGCATCGAAGTGGAGGTTCTGCCTGGAGATTTCGTCGTTGAGCTCGCGCAGCGAACGCTGGCTGTTGCCGAGGCGGATCTGGTAACGGATGGCAAAACCGACGGCCATCAGGACGAGTAGGGTGATGATCGAGGCGGCCGCCATATAGGCGGTGCGATGCGCCCGGTAGTCGCGCAGGATCGAGTCCTCGGACAGGCCGGCATTGAAGTAGAGGCCGTATTTGTCCGAAGCGCGGAAGGCGATCAGGCGTTTGACGCCGTCCATGGCGCCGACGCCCCAGTAGTGGCCCGACCTCGGACTGCCTTCGATTGCCTCGCCGTGCGGGATCTTTCGGCCGACTTCGTTTGCTGAAAATCCCTGCGCGGCCAGGACGACGTTGTTCTGATTGCGGATCGAGATGCTGCCGCTCGTGCCGAGTTTGGCGCTGCGGTAGAACGGCTCGATGAAATTGGGATTGATCGACAGCGATATCAACCCGGCCGTGGAGCCATCCGGGTGACGAAGCCGGCGCAGCAGCACGAGCGAGTTGCGTTTCGTCGTCCGTCCCACCACCGGGTCGCTGATCAGCAGTTCGTCGTTCGTTGCCTGCAACTGCTTCTGCACGTGCGGACGGTCGCCGAGATAAGGCAGAGGGCCGCCGGAGCGAGACGTCGTGGCTTTGATGTAGCCGTCGGAGCCGATCAGGACCAGCAGGATTGAATCATCGCTGATCAGCGCGGCCTGTTCGGCCCACCTGCGCAGATCGAAATGCGCCGGATCGTCCTCATAGCTTTTGCGCAGCAGCAGCAGCGTGCGGTCGAAGCGGCCGAGGATGTCGATGGTGTCGTGCTCGAACAGCCGTACCAGGCTGTCGGACTGCTTCATCGCTTCATCGACCGCCTTCTGCCGCTCGATCGAGGAGATATAGAACGCGACGAACCAGCTCGCGGCAATCAGCATGAGACAGGCAATGGCGGCCGAATGCGGGAAAGCCCGCATCCAGAGCAGCCATTTGCCGCGCCAAGTCATTTGTCGAAAAGCCCCGAAAGGAAACGCGCAGAATGAATGCGTTTTATCGTCCTTGGCGGCTTAAGCCGTGGTTACGCGGGCTTCTTTCCGCGTGAGGTAGTTAATGTCGATCAAATCCGCGCGGCATTTAAAGCCAAATTTTACCACGCCGGCCTCCGCTGTTCGGCAAGCTCAGGGTCGAGTGGCTCAGCAATTCAATAATAGCTGCGATCCATCACCGGCACCGGCGCGCCTTCGGCGGCGATCGCCGCGGCCTTGCGGGCGGCCTCGATCGCATATCGGATTTCCTTGGCACTCAGCAGCGCCTTGCGCACGTTGCGGTCTTCTACGGTCGGGTCGAAGGTGATCAGGCGGTTGCAGTGCTGGCAGTTGGTCTGATATCCCGGACGGAGTCGTTGCGCGCGCTCGCGGAACACCTGCGAGCACTTCGTGCATTTGATCTTGACCTTCTCGTCGATCATGAAGCCCCCTCGGCCTGGAAATGTTGCAAGACACAGTCTGCATTGCCGCCGCTTAAAGGCCTCTTGGAACCTTCGCTAAAACTTGAAGGAGAATGTCACGGCGCGCCGGTCTCAAGACCAGGTGCCGTGGGACCACTCGACCAATGTGGGCGGCCCGTTTTGATTCAAATTGCGCCCGCTAAGGTTTCTGACCTCTTGCGCGATGGCGCTTAAGGATGCCGTAACCGGCGATGACCGAGCATAGCCGGCATGACGAAGCCTGACAGCAAACCGCAACGTCTCTATCAGCGCGTTCGGCCGAACAGCCCGAGCGCGGCGCAGGCGCAGATCATCGTCGGACCGAAGCAGCCGGTGATCGGTTGCCGGCTGATCGATTATTCGCCGGGTGGGGCGTGCCTGGAGATCTTTCCCATGGTGCAGGTGCCCGAGCGCTTCGAACTTCTCCACGGCGGCGTGAAGAAGAAGAGCCGCGTGGTGTGGCGGCGGGGCAGCCGGATCGGCGTCGCGTTCTAGCCCGCGGTCGTTCAACTGAACCTGCGCGAATGTGCGGGGAAGCACGCCATCGTCCGGGCCAGCCGCGGAACGGATCTCGACTTGCCGACCAGCCGGCGCTGCCCGCGCCGAGCGGTCTCGTCCTGGTGCCCACTTTCCGAAGTTCGTGTTACACCTCAGCACCCACTTTCGCGAACTTCGGAAAGTAATGGGCGCTAGCGGACTTTTGATTCCAGTACCGCCTCATCGATCTGAAGTCCCTGATCGAATTCGCCGCTTGTGGCGCAGGGACTTCAGCTCGGCGGTACTAGAACCCGAGCAGCGCGAGACCGACCCAGCTGAAGGCGAACAGGCCACACGCGGCGGCAGCGACGGAAGCAAGCGTTGCGAGGGCTTTGGTGACCGGCATAACCACACCTTCTGGATGACGGTCATACTGTGCTCCACGATCTCTGCACAAAAGTGGCAAGAAGATGCGTGTGACAAATAACCCGCTAATGTGGCCGTGCTGCAACATGATCCTGTTGCTGCCCGCAAAAACCCGCAATCGCGCCGCGTAGTAGGCGAATCGGATCGGGGACTGGCCGGAGAATGTTGCATTTTGGGAATAGCGTAACCACGTGGTTGCTCGCGGTTGCCGCGGCGGCCGGTGTTGCGCTGGCCTTTGTGTGGCTTCAATCCGGCAGATACTCGCCGGAATACGCCCGTGATTACGAAGACTGTGTCGAGCGGATGCAGGCGCAAGGGGTGCAGGGCGAGGAGCTGAACAGCATGCTCAACGCCTGCGGCGCGCGCTTTGCCGGCCGGCGAAAGCCGGACGGCTCCGGCTATACCTATTACGATTTCATGCAGGACAAGAAGTTCGACATCGCCGGACCCAATCCGACGCCGCAGGAGCGCAAGGCGATCGATCGCGAATACCTCGGCTATCTGGAGGGGCAGCGGCGCGAGGCGATTTCCGAGGCGCTCGCCAAGGAACAGGACGACAGGCTGCGCGCCGACCTCGAGCGAGGGCGCCAGGCCGCCGGCGAGCCGCTGTCGCTGATGCCTTCCAACGTGCCGCTGCCGGTACCGCGGCGCGTCGCCGAGCAGCGGGCCAAGGCGCAACGCTGCGCCGAAGGGTCGCTGGCCTGCACGCTGTCGAAACTGTCGAATGCCGTGAAGGACGCCTTCGCATCGGCGACACGCACCAGGAATTGAGCTTACGCTTCTCACCTCTCGCGCAATCTGGCGCGGTGAGGGAGAAGGTCCCTCAATGCCTGCGGCCCGGGCTGACCTCGCGGATCAGTTCGATCGGATAAAACGGCTTCGCAAAAAAGGTCACGCCGTCCGGCAAAGCATGCGCCGGAGGCCGTGCGGACATTACGATGACGCGCGGCGCCGGATGGACCTTGCGCGCGCACTCGACGAGGTCGAGCCCCGTCATCGCGCCGACCAGCGAGACGTCAGTGACCAGAAGCGCGGGGTGGCGGTTCCTCAGGGCCAGTTCAGCCGTCTCCCCGTCTTCGCATTGTATGACGTCATAGTTTGTCTCTTCCAGCAACAGAGCGATCATCTCGCGCTGGATCGGGTCGTCCTCGACCACCAAAGCGGTCGGGCGAAACGGCTTCACTTGTCCCATCGTCCGAGCCCTCCCTTCCTAACTTATGTTAATGCAGGGACCGGCGAGATGGTTTCGCGCCGACGTTGCATAAAATCGAGGCGGTTTCGTCAGGGGAACTGGCGGTGTCCGTGGCCTTCTTCAAGCTGACCAGGGAGGTTCACGGCCCCGATATTCTATCCGGGAACGGATCAGCTGGCCTTGAGTGCTCAGGGTCGCGACGTAATCGCATCGGCGGCTTCAACGAATCCCTTTCAGGGTCACCGCTTCGTTGCCTCTCACCTTTGCCGTGGCCGAGGCCGGCGGAAGCACGCGCGAGGTCCTTCAGTGCGATCGCGACGTCAGTGAAGGCATACTGACTGATCCACCAGAGCGTAGAGGATGAACGCGACGTTGCTGCAAATCGCCCTGGTGCGCAGACGAACCATGGTCCTACGCAAAAGGGTCCTGAGTACCAGCGAAGACACGAGGTAACCGAGCGAATCTGTCCAGCTCATTGTTACGCTCAAGGGGCAATCCGGCGCATCGACTTGCCAACACTTGAACGATGCCCTCCGAACAGCCTGGCTATCTTCGCTTGGTTGTCGCGGTCAGGGTCGATTGCCGTTGACGTATCCGGTCTGCACCGCGTCCATCGATTTTGCGGAAACCTCCCGACTGAGTTCTTTGCGACGCGGCGTGAGGACCGCGATCTGAAGCGGCGAGGCCGGCATGCCGCCGACCGTGAGCATCGGCGGGGACAAGTCCTGCTCCACGCTTGCAGGCTCGAGCACGGTCAATTGGTGCGGCGTGATTGGGAAGCTGGAGAGTTGGTAGCGGGGCAGCTCTCCCGCCGCGGCGCCGATGGCGCTGGAAATCAAGACGCCGGCTGTAATGACTGACAATCGATTGGGCATGAAAATCTCCGTAACCAAAATGGTAGCCGAAGATAATCGAATGCGCCGAAGGAGCGCGTCATCCAAACGGGGGACGTTGGCCCGCGC
>NZ_DAIDJE010000114.1 GCF_027451485.1 Bradyrhizobium sp. | reverse complement strand
GCGTCTTGCCGCGCGCTTGCACCGCGCCGATCAAAGGCATGGTGATCGCGCCGCCGGCATCGATCGCATAGGTGTTGGTGAGGCCTTCCTGGCCGTAGACCACGACGCGCAGCTTGTCGCCGGCATCGAGGCGATAAGGCGCATCGTGGAAAGCGCCGCCCGGGGCGGCATAGGCCACGGGCGTCGGGGCGGCGTAAGCGTTGCGCGGCGAATTGGCAAAGCTTGCGCGCGGCGCTGCGGAATACGAAGCAGGCTGCGGCTCTCCAGAGGCCAGCGCGTCGAGGTCGCTGCGCGACGCTGAGGCCATCGGAGAAGTCGTCTGCATGCAGCTCGCGAGCGCGAGCGCGGCCAAGGCAGCCGTGATCGGCAATAAAAGCGCGCGCGCAATCCGCACGAGGCCATTCCTTCCATAGAAACAGCCTCACTCTTGCGCCTGATATGGTTAACAATTGGTTTTTGCGCTGGCATCGGCGAGAGCAGCCGGACGATGCCGGCGGCTCTCCATGCGCGATGATCAGGCCGTCACGCCCGTCGGCAGCGGGCAGGACACACCTGTCCCACCCAGCCCGCAATAGCCGGCCGGATTCTTGGCCAGATACTGCTGGTGATAGTCCTCGGCGAAATAGAACGGCCCCGCCGGCGCAATCTCGGTCGTGATCGAGCCGAGCCCCTTGGCGGTCAGCGCGCTCTGGTAAGCGGCTTTCGATG
This sequence comes from Bradyrhizobium sp., assembly GCF_027451485.1. Classification (GTDB taxonomy): domain Bacteria; phylum Pseudomonadota; class Alphaproteobacteria; order Rhizobiales; family Xanthobacteraceae; genus Bradyrhizobium. The sequence continues at coordinate 64,109 of NZ_DAIDJE010000114.1, read as the reverse complement.
CGGCTGCGGCCTCGGCTTGCGCGTCGCCGAACGTGTAGATCGCGGAGCGATATTGCGTGCCGACATCGTTGCCCTGGCGCATGCCCTGCGTCGGGTTGTGGCTTTCCCAGAATGTCTTCAAGAGCCGATCGTAGGAAATCTTCGCTGGATCAAACACCGCCAGGACCACTTCAGTATGACCGGTACGGCCCGAGCAGACTTCTTCATAAGTCGGGTTCGGAGTGTGGCCGCCGGCATAACCGGCAGCGGTGACAAAGACGCCATCGCCGAGCTCCCAGAACTTGCGCTCCGCGCCCCAGAAGCAGCCGAGCCCGAACACGGCCTGCGCAAATCCGGCCGGATAAGGTGGCAGCAGCGGATTGCCGTTGACGAAGTGGCGCGCGGCAGTCGGTATCGGCTCGGAGCGGCCCGGCAGCGCCTCGGCGGCGCTCGGCATTGTGGCGGACTTGCGCATGAACAGCATGAATCTCCTCCTTGGAACGGGACGCCTGCAACTGGCCTTTATATAGGTCGTTACGCAAAGTCCGGCAGGGCCGTTACGCGGAGCCATGGCGGCAGTCCGCGATCAGCCGGCCCGTCTCGATCCTTGGCGTATCAGTCCCTGGAGTAGCCGATCAGCGGCTTCTTCGGCCGGAACAGCAGCATCAGGAGAATGCCAAGCACCGCCATGACGGCGAAAACCGGCTGGTCGAGAATGAGGCGAACCACGTTGTCCCAGAGCCAGGGCGACAGCCGTTCAATCCAGGCATGGAAGGCCTGCTGGCTCGACTGATGGATGTCATTCCAGAATTGGCCGAGCCGCGTGAAGCGCAAGGTGTTATCGGCGACGAACCGCGCCCCGTCGTAAACCATGAAGACAAACCCGCCGGCCAGCAGCAGCAGTCCCACCAGACGGAAAAAGCCGCGGATCATGCGTCACCCACTCGTCTTGCGTTGTCCGATTGCAGTCAGGCATTAACGGCGGGTTGCAGGAAATTCAACCTCATCAGCGCCTTATGAGCCGCCCGGACCTCGGTTTCGTCACGCCCGGACCGGGTTAGGGCGTTGACGCTCCACCTTGCGGCCTCTATAACACCCTCCAATTGGCGGCGGGCGCAATCTCGCCGCCGCTGTTCTTTTGAGCATGGCTTCCCGAGCTTACGTTTCCGGAGTGGCATTCTCGACGGGGCAGGTTGAAAACCAATCAGCGTCGATCAGGCAAACCGTGGGTCGTTGTTTCGCCCACCTGCGATCGGTCACTGCCGAAGGACATTTGAGAACATGGCCAATACGACTTCCGCCAAGAAGGCGACGCGCAAGATTGCCCGCCGCACCGTCATCAATAAATCGCGCCGGACCGAAATGCGCACTTCCGTGCGCTCGGTCGAAGAGGCGATCAAGCGCGGCGACCGCAACGCGGCGCTCAAGGCAATGGCAAGCGCCGAGCCGGAGCTGATGCGTGCTGCGCAGCGCAACATCATTCACAAGAATGCCGCGAGCCGGAAGGTCTCGCGCCTTGCGCATCAGATCGCCAAGCTGGCGAAATAAATTTGATCGAAAACAAGATCTGCAAAAGCCCGGCTTTGCCGGGCTTTTGTTTTTTTCGCGTTGCATTTTTCCCGCACGAGAAACTCGTCCGCGCCGACTGCGACCGTTGCAAAAGCCGGTGCGATTACGGGGAATGAAAGTGCAGCTTGCGTGTTGCAAGATTGCACGCTCGAAAGGATCGTCGCGCAATCGCTTGCGATGCAGCGCCGAGGGTTACCCTTCAAGGGCGAGCAAAAAAAAATACGTTTGCGTAGTCACTTATCGGCATAGCGAAAATGAGTTGTTGGAAAATTCGACTCCGATGCGGCCAAACGTAAACAATTTATGAATTTATTTTGGGCAGCCCGCGCGAAATGTGACGGCGACGGCGAGCTTGGAATCTTTGCACAGATTCAAAATGTTGCGGCTTTGCAGAAAAGTCGCGCGCTGAATGAGCCAAGCGTCAAGTCGCTTGTCGAGGCAATTGCGCTGAATCATTTTCGTTGCGGGAAGCGAAGCTTGATGTACATCTAAGAGCGTTCGCAGCGCCCACGACCTTGAGACCAGCGCGGATTGAGACGGGGGCGAACGCGCAAATCGGCGGCGGTGTGTGCGTTAGCGACGCTCTCCAAAGAGATCGTCGGGTTCAGGCCCATAGCAATATGGGCAAGGGAGAACTGTGTCGAAATTTCTCAGGGCGAAGCATCCGTGTTTTCGTCATCTGAAAATAGAGAAATACGAGACAGTCGAACCGGCAGCCTGGACGGCAAGGAAAGCGAAGCGCGCGTGCAAGAGGTGAGTGAAGACGGGCGGAACGAGTGGCGTAGCTGGGCTGTTGTCGGTTTCAGTTATAGCCGGTCGGTTTGAAATGAATTGGAGCGACTACTTGCTGCGCCTGGTTGCGGCGAGAGGGGGAGGTAGCATGACTTGCAAATTCATTGGAATTTTTGATTCCGTTTCGATTTTAGACGACAGGGCGTTGGCCATCGCGGCATCAGACTGGGCCGCAGCAGGCAACGCTTCCGAGGCCGACGATAGCCGGCCTCTGGCGCGAGCTCCGGACACACCGTCGAGTACGCGCTAGCCTCGCGAAGCTTCCTTAAAGCCTTCAGGACTGCCCAACGGCGTTTCACCGAACGGCGGAGCCATGGCCAAAACGAGCTTCACACGAGGCACCCCCGTGCTCCGACCGCACGGTGGTTCCACCAACCACGGAATTAGTTCTCAACTCCCAAGAGAAAAGTCTAAGGCAATGACGAATACGGAACAGGATCGTTGGTCACGTGTGAAAGGACGGTTGCGTTCGAGCGTAGGTGAAGACGTCTACTCGAGCTGGTTTGCGCGCATGGATCTGGAAAGCGTGCATGATGAAAGCGTCCACCTTTCGGTGCCGACGCGTTTCCTCAAGAGCTGGATCCAGGCGCATTACGCCGAGCGCGTTTTGTCGTGCTGGCAGGCCGAAATGCCCGAAGTGCATCGCATCGATCTTTCCGTACGCACCGCGATGCGTTCCGCGGCGCCGGTCAAGGATATGTCGGTGCCCCAGATCGATGCGCGCCGCGTCGAACGTGCCGACAGCCGCCCGACCGCGGAGTTGCGCGCGGTGGCGACTGCGCCGGTGTCTGCCAGCCATGACGCGCTTGGCGGCTCGCCGCTCGATCCGCGCCTGACCTTTGCAAGCTTCGTGATCGGCCGGTCGAACACATTGGCGCACGCGGCTGCCCGTCAGGTGGCCGAGGGGCGCCGCGGCGATCCCGTGATGTTCAACCCGCTCTACATTCATGCGGGCGTGGGTCTCGGCAAAACCCATCTGCTTCAGGCCGTGACCTGGGCCGGCAATTCCGGCAGCGAGCGGAAGGTGCTGTATCTGACGGCCGAAAAATTCATGTACGGCTTCGTCGCCGCGCTGAAGACGCAGACCTCGCTCGCCTTCAAGGAAGCATTGCGCGGCATCGACGTGCTGGTGATCGATGACCTGCAATTCCTGCAAGGCAAATCCACCCAGGCCGAGTTCTGTCACACGCTGAACGCGTTGATCGATGCCGGGCGCCAGGTCGTGATCGCGGCGGATCGCCCGCCTTCCGATCTCGAAAGCCTCGATGACCGGGTGCGCTCGCGGCTTGCCGGCGGCCTTGTCGTCGAAATGGGCTCGCTCGGCGAGGAATTGCGGCTCGGCATTCTCAAGTCGCGCGTCGCCTCTGCCCGTGCTCATCATGCAAGCTTCGACGTTCCGGAACAGGTGCTGGAATATCTGTCTCGCACCATCACCCATAACGGCCGCGACCTCGAAGGCGCCGTGAACCGCCTGCTCGCGCACTCCAAGCTCAACAACCAGCCGGTGACGCTGGATATGGCCGAGCGCGAGGTGCGCGATCTGATCCGGCCGCAGGAACCCAAGCGGATCAAGATCGAGGACATTCAGCGGGTGGTGGCGCGGCAATACAATGTGAGCCGGTCCGACCTGTTGTCGTCACGGCGTACGGCGAACGTCGTTCGTCCCCGGCAGGTGGCGATGTATCTTGCCAAGACCTTGACCTTGCGCTCGCTGCCCGAAATCGGCAGGCGCTTCGGGGGGCGTGACCACACCACCGTCCTGCACGCCGTGCGCAAGATCGAGGCACTGGTCACCAAGGACGTCTCGCTGTCCGAAGAGGTCGAGTCCCTCAAGCGTCAGCTGCAAAACGAATCCTAGGGCAATTATCCATCTGCCTTCCCCGCGTCGGGAGGGCGGATGGAGCTCCGAGAGCAGCGGCAGGGCAAAACCTCAAAAGTTGGGAACGGTGGCGCGCATCCCTTGCGCTCGGCCGCCATCCGCGCCACTTTGTGGCCCCCCGAGCGGGCCGATCGAAACCAGCTTGACCGGCCTTCGGGTTCAAACGCCGCGGCGCGCCTTCGAGACCGCCGGGCTTTTCCAACTTCGATCAGGCGGGTTAGGACAATGAAGGTTACCGTCGAACGCGCGCAACTCCTGAAATCGCTGGGCCACGTCCATCGCGTGGTCGAGCGCCGCAACACTATTCCGATCCTCGGCAACGTGCTGGTCCGGGCCGAGAGTGCGCAGCTGTCGCTGAAAGCCACCGACCTCGATCTGGAAATCACCGAAACGTTGCCGGCCGAAACGGCGACTCCCGGTTCCACGACGGTTCCGGCGCACATGTTCTATGACATCGTGCGCAAGCTGCCGGACGGCGCGCAAATCGTGCTGGAAGGCGACGGCGACCGCTCGGTGCTGGCGATCCGCGCCGGTCGTTCGCGCTTCACGCTGCAAACGCTTCCCGAAAACGATTTTCCGGATCTTGCCGCCGGCGAGATGACGCATTCGTTCGCGCTTCCGGCCTCCGACGTCAAGCGGCTGATCGATCGCACCCAGTTTGCGATCTCGACCGAGGAGACCCGCTATTATCTCAACGGCATCTATCTGCATTCGGCCGGCACCGCCAAGGCCGCCACCTTGCGCGCGGTCGCAACCGACGGCCATCGCCTGGCGCAGATCGACCTGGTGCAGCCGAAGGGCGCCGCGGGCATGCCGGGTGTCATCGTCCCGCGCAAGACGGTCGGCGAGGTGCAGCGGCTGATCGAGGACAGCGAGGCTGAGATCAGGATTGAACTGTCGCTCGGCAAGATCCGCTTCAGCATCGGCAACGTGGTTCTGACCTCGAAGCTGATCGACGGCACCTTCCCCGATTACGGCCGCGTCATTCCGCAGAACAACGACAAGGAATTGATCGTCGACAAGAAGGACTTCGAGGCCGCGGTCGACCGCGTCTCCACGATCTCGAGCGAGCGCGGCCGCGCCGTGAAGCTCTCATTGTCGGCGGGCCGGCTGGTGCTCTCGGTCACCAATCCCGACTCCGGCAGCGCGACGGAAGAACTCGAGGTCGAATACGCCTCCGATCCGCTCGATATCGGCTTCAACTCGCGTTATCTGCTCGATATCGCCGCACAGATCGAGGGCGAGGTCGCGGTGTTGAAACTCGCCGATCCCGGTTCGCCCACGCTCGTGCAGGACAAGGATTCCAAGGGCGCGCTTTACGTGCTGATGCCGATGCGGGTGTGATACCTTGCCATTGCCGGGCTCGACCAGGTCAGCCCGGCAATGACAGCTCGCCATGACCCCATCCCGCATCCACCGTCTCGCGCTGACGCATTTCCGTAACTATCGCTCGGCGAGCCTGGCGACGCAGGCCGACGTCGTCGTGCTGGCGGGACCGAACGGCGCCGGGAAAACCAACTGCATCGAGGCGATTTCGTTCTTGTCGCCCGGCCGTGGCCTGCGCCGCGCCAACCTGGAAGACGTAGCTGATAACCAGGGCGACGGCTCGTGGGCGGTTTCCGCCGAGGTCGAGGGTGCGCTCGGACTGGCGACACTCGGCACTGGCATCGATCCACCCGCGCCGGATTCTTCCGTCAGCCGGCGCTGCCGCATCGACCGCGAGCCGGTGCCTTCCGCCACCGCTTTCGGCGATCACCTGCGCATGGTGTGGCTGACGCCCACGATGGATGGATTGTTCTTGGGGCCGGCGTCAGAGCGGCGGCGCTTTTTCGACCGCCTGGTGCTTGCCATCGACAGCGAGCACTCGGCGCGGGTATCCGCGCTCGACCGGTCGCTTCGTTCGCGCAACCGCCTTTTGGAGGTGCGCAATTATGACGACCACTGGTGCGACGCGATCGAGCGCGAAACCGCCGAACTGGCCGTCGCGGTCGCGGCGATGCGCGGCCAGACCGCTGCCAGGCTGGCTGCGATGCTGCGGGCGCGCGGCGCGGCCTCGGCGTTTCCTTCCGCCGGGATCGCGCTCGACGGCTGGATGGAAAACGCGCTGATGTCGGAACCCGCCACCTCCGTGGAGGATCGCTACCGGCAGATATTGCGCGACAATCGCCCGCGCGACGCCATTGCCGGCCGTACGCTGGATGGTCCGCATCTCACCGACCTCCAGGTGGTCTATGCGCCGAAAAACATGCCGGCGCGCGAGGCCTCGACCGGCGAGCAGAAGGCGCTTCTCATCGGCCTCGTGCTGGCGCATGCAGAATTGGTCGCGGAAATGACCGGCATCACGCCGCTATTGTTGCTCGACGAAGTGGTCGCGCACCTCGATCCTGGCCGCCGCGTCGCGCTATTTGCCGAGCTTGGCAAGCTCGGCGCGCAGGTCTGGATGACCGGCGCCGATCCAGCGGCATTTGCCGACATCGGCTCGCAAGGCGAAATCTTCAGGGTCGATTCCGGCCGGATTGGACGGCCCCTCTGAGCCGAAGACTGCGCTGGAAGAGGACGCCAAGGGGCCAGCGAATCGCGCTTTCCCGGCCTCCCAGAAATGGCCCTTGGCGGGCTTGAAAAATCCTTAAAAAATCCTATCTTTTCAGCACCTTGCGAGCCGAGACTTTGCGCTAGGCGCGCCCCGCCTTTCGTGGCAGAAATAGCGCCAATCGGCGCCCGTTTGCACTGCTGATTCGGACATCCTTTCAAAGGCCCCACATGACAGAACCTGCGCGGCGACCGATCGCCGATAACGAGAGTCCTGTTCCTGCCGAATACGGCGCGGAATCGATCCGGGTTCTCAAGGGACTCGACGCCGTTCGCAAGCGGCCGGGCATGTATATCGGCGACACCGATGACGGCAGCGGTCTCCACCACATGGTGTACGAGGTCGTCGACAACGCCATCGATGAAGCGCTCGCCGGCCACGCGACCCTGGTCGAGGTTGTCCTCAACGCCGACGGTTCCGTCACCGTGCGTGACGACGGCCGCGGCATTCCCGTCGATATCCATAAGGGCGAGGGCATTTCCGCCGCCGAAGTCATCATGACGCAGCTGCATGCCGGCGGAAAATTCGACCAGAACTCGTACAAGGTCTCGGGCGGCCTGCATGGCGTCGGCGTCTCCGTCGTCAACGCGCTGTCGAGCAAGCTGCAATTGCGGATCTGGCGCGACGACAAGGAGCACTACATCGAATTCGCCCATGGCGACGCGGTTGCGCCCCTCAAGGTGGTCGGTGATGCGCCGGGCAAGCGCGGCACCGAGGTCACTTTCCTGGCCTCGCCCGAAACGTTCAAGAACATCGAATATGATTTTGCGACGCTGGAGCACCGGCTGCGCGAGCTCGCCTTCCTCAATTCCGGCGTCAACATCGTCCTCTCCGATCATCGCCATGCGGTCGAGAAGCGCGAGGAGATGCACTATTCCGGCGGCGTCGAGGAGTTCGTCAAATATCTCGACCGCAACAAGAAGGCGATCGTGCCCGCGCCGATCATGGTGCGTTCGGAAAACAACGGCATCGCCGTCGAGGCCGCGCTGTGGTGGAACGACAGCTACCACGAGAACGTGCTCTGCTTCACCAACAACATTCCCCAGCGCGATGGTGGCACCCATCTGGCCGGCTTTCGTGGTGCACTGACGCGCCAGGTGAACGGCTACGCAGATGCCAATGCCAAGAAGGAAAAGATTCAGCTCACCGGCGACGATTGCCGTGAGGGCCTGACGGCCGTACTTTCGGTCAAGGTGCCCGATCCAAAGTTCTCATCGCAGACCAAGGACAAGCTGGTGTCCTCCGAAGTGCGGCCGGTGGTCGAGAACGTCATCAACGAGGCGCTCCAGGCCTGGTTCGAGGAGCACCCCACCGAAGCCAAGGTCATCGTCGGCAAGGTCATCCAGGCGGCGGCCGCGCGCGAGGCCGCGCGAAAGGCGCGCGAATTGACGCGCAAGAACCCGCTCAGCGTTTCCTCCCTGCCGGGCAAGCTCGCCGACTGTCAGGAGAAGGATCCTGCCAAGTCCGAGCTCTTCATCGTCGAGGGCGACTCTGCCGGCGGCAGCGCCAAGCAGGGCCGTAACCGCGAATTCCAGGCGGTGCTGCCGCTGCGCGGCAAGATCCTCAATGTCGAGCGCGTCCGCACCGACAAGATGCTTTCCAGCGAGCAGATCGGCACGCTGATCACTGCGCTCGGCACGGGCATCAGCGACGATTTCTCCATCGACAAGCTGCGTTATCACAAGATCATCGTGATGACGGACGCCGATGTCGACGGCGCCCATATCCGCACGCTGCTCCTTACCTTCTTCTACCGGCAGATGCGCGACATCATCGATCATGGCTACCTCTACATTGCCCAGCCGCCGCTCTACAAGGTGACGCGCGGCAAGTCGGAGCAGTATCTGAAGGACGAGCGGGCGCTGGAGGATTACCTGATCGAGGCCGGTCTCGACGAATGCGTGTTCAAGCCGGCGTCCGGCGAGGACCGGTCGGGCCGCGATCTGCGAAACCTGGTCGAGGATGCGCGCGTCATTCGCGCCACCCTCAATCATCTGCACAGTCGTTATAACCGCAACGTCGTCGAGCAGGCTGCCATTGCCGGCGTGCTGCGCCATCAGGTCTTCGGCGATCCGCCGAAGGCGGTCGCCGCCGCGGAATATATCGCCAAGCGGCTCGACGCGCTGGCTGACGAGGTCGAGCGCGGCTGGATCGGCCGCTTCACCGAAGGCGAAGGCTTCGTGTTCGAGCGCACCGTGCGCGGCGTCAAGGATGTCGCGATCCTCGACGATGCGCTGCTCGGATCGGCCGATGCGCGCAAGCTCGACGAATACGCCGCGAAATTGCAGGAGGCATATCCCCGCCCCGGGCTGCTGCGGCGCAAGGACAGCGAGACCGCCATCCATGGTCCGGTCAGCCTGTTCGAAGCGGTGACCGACGCCGGCCGCAAGGGCCTCAATCTGCAACGTTACAAAGGTCTCGGCGAGATGAATCCCGAACAGCTCTGGGAAACCACGCTCGACACCGAGGCGCGTTCGCTGTTGCAGGTGAAGGTCAAGGAGGTCGACGAGGCCGACGACATCTTCACCAAGCTGATGGGCGATCTGGTCGAACCGCGCCGCGAGTTCATCCAGGATAATTCGCTGAGTGCGAACGTCGACGTGTGATGATGGCCCCCTCATCGCGCGAATCGTCCCTCGAATCGCTCGATGAGATAGGCCGCCATGCGGCCGAGGTCAGGGCGGCCGCATGCTTTCCCGGGTCACCAATCAGGCGTGGAACGCAAGAGCGGCATCGATGCGCGGCGCGCCGCCGTTACGCTGTCGGTCGTGCGTTATGACGCTGCGCTCGCCTTGCGCATTCCCTCTGTCGCGCGGATTGTTTGAAGGCTTCTGGAGGATGTTGTTCGAGGCGGCTGCTGATTGCGGTAAATTGTTCTCAAACGTATCGTTGCGCGCTGTGAGGGGTGTCCGATGCCGCACATGCATATCAATCTCTTCATCCAGGGTCGCGGACACCATGAATCGGCTTGGCGCCATCCGAAATCCTCACGCCTGCCGCTCACCGACATCCGCTACACGGTAGAGCTGGCGCAAAAGGCAGAGGCCAGCCAGTTCGATTCGATCTTTCTCGCCGATGTTCTGGGCCTCTGGAACGACGTCGAGAGCACGCCGTTCAACTGGCTGGAGCCGATCACCTCGCTTGCTGCCGTCGCCATGGCGACCAGCCGCATCGGGCTGATAGCCACCTGCTCGACCACCTATACCGAGCCCTACAATCTGGCCCGCCAGTTTGCCTCTCTCGATCACATCAGCCGCGGCCGCGTGGGGTGGAACATCGTCACCACCTGGTCGCCGCAGGCCGGCGCCAATTTCGGCCATATCGGACAATTCGCCCATGCCGATCGCTACGAACGGGCCGAGGAGTTCATGAGCGTCGTGAAGGGTCTCTGGGACAGCTGGGCCGATGACGCCGTGCTCGACGACCGCGCAAGCGGACGCTATGCCGATCGCCGGCGGGTGAGGGCAATCGACCACAAGGGGCCGAATTATCCGGTGCTCGGTCCCCTCAACATGCCGCGCTCGCCGCAGGGGCGTCCGGTCTTTGTCCAGGCCGGCTCGTCCGACACGGGAAGACGGTTTGCCGCTCGCCATGCCGAGGCGGTGTTCACCGCGCATCTCGAGAAGGCGGCGGCACAGGCGTTCTATGCGGACCTGAAGCAACTCGTCGCCGCCGAAGGCCGCGATCCCGGGTCTGTCGTCATTCTGCCGGGGATCAATCCGGTCATCGGTTCGACGGAAGCGGAAGCCGAGCGATATGCGGCCGAGCTCGACGAACTCTCCGATCCCGAAGTCGGTCGCCACCGCCTGTCGCAGCGCTTCGGCGGACACGACTTTTCCAATCTCGCGCTGGATCAGCCACTTTCCGTGGGAGACTTTCCCGATCCGAGCACGAATGAAGCGTCCCGCAGCCGCACCGAAGCCGTGGTTGCGCTGGTGGCACGCGAGCGGCCGACGCTGCGGCAGCTGCTCGCCAAGCTTGCCGGCGCGCGCGGACATTTCACCGTCACCGGACCGCCGGAAAAAATAGCTGACGTCATGCAGGACTGGTTCCAGACCGCCGCCGCCGACGGCTTCAACCTGATGCCGCCGGTGCTGCCGCATCAGCTCGATCTCTTCATCGCGGAAGTCGTGCCCCTCCTGCGCAGGCGCAATTTATTTCGTGAGTGTTACGAAGGTGAAACCCTGCGCTCGCATTTCGGGTTGTCGCGTCCGGACGTCAGGTTTGGTTGATTTCACCTGACCAACCGGAGTAGCTGGAAAGCCGTTTTCGTTGGGAGGACACGCTCAGTGCCGCCGATTCAGTACACCGTCGAGGGGGGCCATCGGCTCAGTGGCACGATCCAGCCGTCCGGCAACAAGAACGCCGCGCTGCCGATCATCGCGGCGGCGCTGCTGAGCGAACACCCGGTGACGCTGGAGAACGTTCCACGTATCCGCGACACCGAAACGCTGGTCGAGTTGATTCGCTCGGTCGGTGCTTCGGCGGAGTGGCAGAAGCCGAACACGCTGGCCATTCACGCCAAGAGTATTCGCGCCGCCGATCTTGATCCGGAGTTATGCGCGCGCATTCGCGCCTCGATCCTGCTCGCCGGTCCGCTGTTGGCGCGCTGCGGCGAGGTGGTGTTGCCGCCGCCCGGCGGCGATGTCATCGGCCGCCGCCGGCTCGATACGCATTTCCTGGCGTTCGAGCAGTTGGGCGCCACGGTGACGGCCTCGGCGAGGCTGGAATTGCGCTGTCCGCGCCTCAAGGGCGCAGACGTCTTTCTCGACGAGCCAAGCGTCACCGCGACCGAGAACGCTCTGATGGCGGCGGTCGCGGCCCACGGCACCACCTACTTGCGCAATGCGGCGTCCGAGCCGCATGTGCAGGACCTCGCGAATTTTCTGGTCGCGCTCGGCGCGAACATCGAGGGCATCGGCACTAACACCATGGCCGTGTACGGGCCCGCCAGGCTGGGCTCCGTCACCTACGCGATCGGCCCCGACCATATCGAGGTCGGCTCGCTGATCGGGCTTGCTGCAGTAACGCGCTCAAAGCTTCGCATCGCGCGGGCCGGCGTCGAACATTTGCGCTCGATCCGGATGGGCTTTGAACGGCTCGGCATCGTCTGCGAAATCGCAGGCGACGATCTCATCGTGTCCGATTCCCAGACGTTGAAAATACAGGACGATTTCGGCGGCCATGTGCCGAAGCTGGAGGATCAGCCCTGGCCGGCGTTTCCCGCCGACCTGATGTCGATCGCGATCGTGACGGCCACGCAATGCGCCGGCGTCATCCTGATGTTCGAAAAGATGTTCGAATCGCGGATGTTCTTTGTCGACAAGCTGATCGCGATGGGCGGCCGTATCGTGCTGTGCGATCCGCACCGCGCGATTGTGGCCGGCCCAAGCCGCCTGAAGGGCGCGCCGATGACATCGCCGGACATTCGCGCCGGCATGGCAATGCTGCTCGCGGCGGCCTGCGCCGAGGGCGTCTCCACCATCAACAATGCCGACCAGATCGAGCGCGGTTATGAGCGGATCGACGAGCGGCTGAACGCGCTCGGCGCCAGGATCACCCGCGTGCCCGAGCGCGGCGGCTAGTGGAGCGGACCTGAGAGTCCCAACCGGGCCGCAAAGCCGGCCACCGAATGTCGATCCTGAACGCCAGTCGAGGTCCGCTACTCGTGGCGAAGCGGAAGACGCCTGGTTTGGTGGTTATTGATGGCTTTTGGAGCCAAAGCACGCCTTTCGGATAGATGGTGATCCGGCGCGGTTTAAGCGTGTCGGGTGGCTGTTCCTCTCGGAGGATTTCAGCGGCTGGAGGGAACCGTCAAGGGAATCAGCACACCCTGACCGTTTATGATCTCCTGCGCCGGCTGCTTCATGCGGTGCGATTTGGCATCGTAGCCAAGATCATGGTTGTCATCGTCTTTGCCGCCCCACATGGAACGGATTTGCTCATCGGGATCGGCATAGTTCGATGAGCCGTCGGCGGCCGTGCCGAATGAGGAATCCGTGGAGAAGGCAGATGCATGATGCATACAAAGCAGCATGACCGCCATCGCGGCCGTAACGAAGACAAGGCGCATGGACGTTGCTCCAAATCAGGCAGATACGTTAGCGCATGCTGGACGGTAGAACTGTTACGTCTGCGCAACACTTGTCAAAGATCGACGAAGCGGCAGGCATGACAATCTGCCGCGGCCTTCGCCGGTCCAGTTCTGGCCCGAACCGATGGCCACTTCGGCGCGAAATAGTGCCATCTGATCCGGCTGCAGCAGCGATTGCCAATGCCAGGCTCAATCGCGCGCTTTTTGAGCAAAAGCAAGAAGGTCTCGTCCCAATGGATCGAAACGAAACGGTGTTCGCCTTGGTTGCGGACACCTCCGTGATATTGCCGGATCAGGACGCAATGAGGCCACGTTCATGTTTGACGTTGTGGCAGGCCCGGATAAGATAGGGCGAGTTGCTGAAACGGTTGGAGAGTTGCGGCTAAAGATCGATGCGCTGGATCCGGGGCAACAAAAGGCGTGGATCATGGCTTGCGCTGTTCGCGCTCGTCGTCAATCTTGCCTTGTCTTTTGGTCACGTTCACGCAATCGACGGCAAGCACGCCGAGAGCGGCCTGGTCTCGCTGATCGGAGCCGCGTTCTCTCATAGCGATCGAACGCAAGGTCATCGCGACGAGAGCCAGCCTGACTATCTCTGTCCTATCTGTACCGCCGTCTCGGCGATTGCAAATGCGGTCATTTCCGCACCGCCCTCGCTCCCGGTGGAATTTGCCGTCGTCAGCCTTGACCAGCCGACCGAAGTTTCTCAACTCTTCGCTGGGCCGCCGACTGCGGCGTTTCAATCGCGCGGACCGCCGATTTCCTGACATCGATCCCTTGTCTCCACCCCGCGCAGCTTGCTGAGCAACGCTGACGCACGGACGGAGAGAGGTCATTCACCACCGAATATACCCGTAGCCTTGGCTTGACGGAATTCGTTCCGCGTCAACGCAACCCATGCGCGCGGCGCAATCAATGCAGCGAAAAGAGATCAGGATGCAATCCAGTCAGACGAGCCATCAGCATGGCAAAATCCGGCGTTTGCGAATGTCGGCAGTCGTTATCAGTCCAATCGCAGTTCTCGCCCTGTTCCCGCAGGCCGCGCTTGCGCAGCAACCAAATCCGCTGCTGCCCCACAACTTGTCGCCATGGGGCATGTTCCTTCACGCCGACATTGTGGTGAAGACGGTGATGGTCGGGCTCGCGTTCGCCTCGCTCGTGACCTGGACGGTCTGGCTGGCCAAAACCTTTGAACTCCAGGTCGCAAAAAGGCTGGCGCGCCGCCGTCTGGCCATGCTGGAGCGTGGGAGCAGCCTGTCAGAGGCCACGCAGGCTTGCGCGAAGAAAAGGGACGCCGTCGCGCAATTGATCCTCTCCACCGCGCGCGAAGCCGACTTGTCCAATGGCATCATCGACGACGGCTTCAAGGAGCGCGTGAGCCTGCGGCTGGAGCGCGTCGAGGCCGCCATGGCGCGGAACTTGTCGCGCGGCGTCGGCATCCTTGCCACCATCGGCGCGACCGCACCATTCGTCGGCCTGTTCGGCACGGTGTGGGGCATCATGAACTCGTTCATCGGCATTTCCGAATCCCACACCACCAACCTCGCGGTGGTGGCACCGGGTATTGCGGAAGCTTTGCTCGCGACCGCGTTTGGTCTCGTCGCCGCGATCCCGGCAGTCGTGATCTACAATCATCTGGCGCGGGTGATCAGCGGCTACCGAACATTGCTCGGCGACGCATCCGCACAACTGCTCCTCATCATCAGCCGCGGGCAATTGCGCCGCCCTCCGGCGTTATCAGATGCTGCGGAGTAATTCATGGGCATGCGTCTCTCCTCAGGTTCGAATAGCGATGATCTCGACGTACTGCACGAGATCAACGTCACGCCGTTCATCGACGTGATCCTGGTTCTCTTGATCATCTTCATGGTCGCGGCGCCGCTCGCGACCGTCGATATCGGCGTCAATCTGCCGGCATCGAGCGCACCCGAGCAGCCGCGGCCGGACAAGCCGGTGTTCGTCACGATCAAGCCGGACGCGACGATTGCGATCGGGGAGACGATCGTACCGCGCGGGGAGCTTGCAAGCGCCCTCGAGGCAGCCACGAACGCTCACAAGGACGAGACGATCTTCGTCCGCGGCGACAAGTCAATTAGCTATGGCCAGCTGATGGAAGTGATGAACGTCTTGCGCGACGCCGGCTATCTCAAGCTCGCGCTGGTCGGTCTCGAGAGCCCGACGACAAAACGATGACTGCGTTCGCGCTCTATTTGCCGGAAAGGCATGGATTCTCCCGATGGATGCTCGCCGCCGCGATTATTCTCGCGGCGCACGGGGCCCTGATCGGCGCGATAGGGTTTTGGCATACGCACCAACCTGTCGAGCCAAACATAGTCCCGGCGATCGCCGTCACGATGGCGCCGGTGGAGGCCTCCGCGCCGACGATCCAGGATCAGGACATTGCGGTCGGTCCAACCATGCAACAGGCGGAAGCCGTACCGAAGGAGGAACGCAAGGTCGAGGAAAAGCCGCTGGAACAGGTGGTGCAGCCGCCACCGCCGCAGCAACAGGCGGACGTCACGCTACCGCGCGAGGAGCAAAAGGTCGAGAAGCCGGAGCCGCAGCCCGTGGCTCCTGCGCCGGAGACGCGCGCGCTGCCGAAGAATTCGCGCATCGGCGAGTTCACCGAGGCCGGCTCCAACGCCTACAACGCGCTGGTGGTTGGTCACCTCGAGAAGTTCAAGCGCTATCCGGCCGCTGCGCACGGCTCTTCCGGCACCGTGATGGTGCGGTTCGCGTTGAACCGCGCCGGGGAGGTCATTTCGAGTGACATTTCGAAATCTTCAGGCAACAGCGTGCTCGATCGCGAGGCGCTGGCTATCCTGCGCCGCGCCAGCCCCTTCCCGCCATTTCCTGCTGCTAAACCGGGTACGCAAGCGAGCTATCTCTGGCCGATGCACTTCTCGCGCTGATCAGGCGGGTGGGACAATGCCAATCGTACAAGCAGTATCGAGCAAACATATCCTGGCCTCGGGGTTTGCCGCGCTCATGATTTGTGGGCTCGCTGAGACAGCCCAATCGGAGACGCCAGCCCAGCCACCTGCGCCCACGCAAAATCCGGCAGCAGCACCGCAGGATGCGCCAACGGGACCTGTCGAAAATCAACCTTCACAAGCGGCACCCGATGAAACTGCACCGGCCACGGTCCTGCCGGAAACCAGCGTTCAGGCGCCGAAGCAGGCGGCGAGGCGTCCGAAGCAGAAGCCGCGCGCGGTCGCCCGCGAGGCCGGGCCGCCCCCGCAAGCGCCGCTTTCACCCGAGGCGCAGGCAGAGGCCCGGATCGCTGCAAAGAATGCGATCTTCGATCAAGCACGCAGCAACATCTTTACGACCGCCGGCACGACCTCCGACACGATCAGCCACGGCGCAATCCAGGATCTGCCGCAAGGCGATAACGCCACGATTGAGAAAGTGTTGTTGCAGGCGCCAGGGGTCACACAGGATTCGGCCGCCAACGGCTCATTGCATGTCCGCAACGATCACGCCAACCTCCAGTACCGGATCAACGGCGTGCTGTTACCGGACGGCGTCACCGGTTTCGGCAGCATTTTCGATACCAGCTTTATCGGCAGCATGTCGCTCGTCACCGGGGCGCTGCCGGCCGAGTATGGCTTGCGCACCGTCGGCCTTGTCGACATCACGACGCGCACAGACCTGTTCAACAACAGCGGCAGCGTCGGTATGTACGGCGGCAGCTTTGGGACGGTGCAGCCGAGCTTCGAATATGGCGGCACTTTCGGCAACAACTGCCCTGCGACCACTACGCCCGGGGCCTACAAGGCGCCTGCTTCCGCCACCGACTGCTTTTCAGGCGTCCAATATTACTTCACCGGGCGCTATCTTCAGAACACGGTGGGCATCGAAAGTGCAACCCCGACTTACAATGCGTTTCACGACTTCTCGCAGCAGGACAGGGGTTTTGCCTACATGTCCGCCTTCGTCGACCCAACGACGCGCGTCAGCCTGATCGCCGGCACGGCGACCAACAATTTCCAGATTCCTGACCGTCCCGGCCAACCGGTCGGCATGATGGGAAGTCCGCCGGTGATGAGCGCCTTCGGCGTCACCGATTTCAATTCATTGCTGCTCAATGAGAACCAGGTCGAGAACACGCAATTTAGTGTGCTGACCGTGCAAAAGTCTTATGACGGCTTTGACGGACAACTCTCCTATTTCAGCCGCTACAACACTCTTCATTTCTCACCGGATCCGATCGGCGATCTTCTGATCAACGGCGTCGCCTCGGACGTCACCCGCACCTCCCTCACCAACGGTCTCCAGGGCGACGGCTCCTACAAGCTCAGCAATGCGCACACGCTGCGGGCAGGCTTCTCTTTTAGCGGCGAGCAGGCCTTCGTCGGAAACACGTCGCTGGTCGAGCCCGTCGACTTCGCCGGCAACCCTATAGACGCTCCCTTCAACATCACCGACAACGTCTCCAAGCTCGGATGGCTCGCCGGCATCTACGTGCAGGACGAATGGAAGGTGACGGACAAGTTCACCATCAATACCGGCCTGCGCTTCGATCAGATGGATCAGTTCGTCAGCGCCAACCAGTTCAGTCCGCGTCTCAGCTTCGCCTATAAGCCGTTCGAGAACACTACGTTTCACGCCGGTTATGCGCGCTACTTCACCCCGCCGGTGCTGGTGGAGGCGGCGCCCACGAATCTCGCGCTGTTCAACAACACTACAGGTGCGGTGTCCGGCCAGAGTAGTCCCGTCCTGCCGGAGCGCTCGCATTATTTCGATGCCGGCGCCGACCAGACATTCAAATTCGGATGCGGCTCGGACGGGAAAGGCTGCTCCAGCCTCGATCTCGGTGTCGACGCCTATTACAAGATTGCGCAGGACCTCATCGACAACGGCCTGTTCGGCCAGGCGCTGGTGCTCGACGCCTTCAACTATGCGCGCGGCTACAATGAGGGCATCGAATTCAAGGCCAAGTTTACCAGCGGCAACTTCCAGGCCTACGGCAACCTCGCCATCGCGCAACAGCGCGCGAACGATCCGGTCTCGAACCAGTATTTATTCGATAACACCACGCCGCTGGCCGACCTCGGTGGCATGACCGAACTTCAATACCTTCAGACGCACTTTATCTATACCGACCATAACCAGTTCGTCACCGCGTCGGCCGGCGCGCTCTATCAGTTCTGCGGCCGGCCAGCGACCGCAGCGGAAATGTCCGGCGACCACGGCTTCTCGTGGTGCGGTATCAAGCTGAGCGCCGACGCGATTTACGGCAGCGGCCTTCGCAACGGTGACGCCAATATCTCGACGGTGCCGCCCTACACGCAGGTCAATTTCGGCATCCAGCGTGAATTCCTGCTCCCGAACGACCCCAAGCCGATGACCATCCGCCTGGATGTCGTCAATCTGTTCGACCGCATCTACGAAATCAGGGATGGGACCGGCATCGGCGTATTCGCACCACAATTCGGGCCGCGGCTCGGCATCTATCTCGGCATATCGAAAAAGATATAGAGGCGATAGCTTGTGCCGTCGGGCTGATCGAACAATGCCCCATCTATGCGCGCCTGTCTTTGCGGGCGGGCTCAAAATGTCTGAGTAGCGTCAAACATCGCTTTTTGGCCCGAAGGCGCCGCGCACCTGGTCTCCTGTTGAGGGCAAAGCGGACACACTCTATTGTCTGTAAGCCTTGGCGGTCCTGTGGTTCCGACGTTCGCAATGGTGCCCGCCGCATCGGGATGCAAATGTTGGAATCGGACCACTGGCAGCGCACCGAATTTTATTCCCTGAACCGCGCGATATGTTCGCAGTCTGGTCTCTTGCCTTCGTCCCATCAGGTGCGCAAGATCCGGCCCTGCCATGATGATCCGCGAAATCAGGCCCGAGGTCGATCGCGATACCCTGCTGGCCGGAGCGCAGTTCGCCGACGCTTTCCGCGTCACGGTTCCGGACGCGGGACTCGATGCGCGGACGGCTGCGATGCGGATATTTTCCGAGAGCCCGCGCTGGGTCAAAGCGCTGCTCGACCTCCGCAACAAGATCGTTGCGCCATTGGGCCTGAAGACCTCCGCCGAGCGCGAAGCGAAGTCCGGCGGCTTGGTCGGAATGTTCCCCGTCCTCAGTGAAACGCCGGAGCGGCTGGTCGCGGGTTTTAATGACCATCACCTGGATTTCCGGGTCGTTATCGATGTCCTTCCCGCCGGAAGCGGCCGGGAAGTGACCGCGACCACCCTGGTGCTCACCCATAACTGGCTCGGGCGCGCCTATCTCGCCGCCATCATGCCGTTCCATCGCAGGGTCGTTAAAACCCTGCTCAGGCAGGTCTGCCGGCTGCCGGCGCCGCAATAGCGATGCTGCCGCGCGGCCATGCGATGGCGGCCATTGAAGAAGACCTGCCGTCGACTTAGGCTCAAGGCAAATCGCGAACCATCAGGGTAAGGGACTAACCATGGCTGAGGAAACCGCCAGACTTGCCGGCTATGTCGCCGCGCTGGAATTCAAGGACATCCCGCCGGAGGTGCGCGAGCGCGCCAAGGCATTGACGCTGGATTTTCTCGGCAGCGCGATCCGGGCGCGGCGCGACGCGGAATCCACCCCGACGCTGTTCAAGACACTTGAAGCACTGGCGCTCGATGCCCGCGGCGAATCCACGGTGTTCGGCGATACGAGAGCCTGGAGCCCCGCGATTGCGGCGCTGCTCAATGGTGCGCTCGGCCATTCGCTCGACTTCGACGACACGCATGCGGATTCCTCGTTGCATCCGAGCGCGCCGGTGGTGCCGGCTGCGTTTGCCGTCGGCGAACTCGTCGGCGCCTCGGGGCGCGAGGTGCTGACGGCGATCGTCGCCGGCTACGAAGTCTGCTGCCGGCTCGGCAACGCGCTCGATCCGACCTCGCATTATGCCCGCGGCTTTCACCCCACCGCGACCGCGGGGACTTTTGGCGCGGCGGCAGCTGCGGCCAAGCTGTTCAAGCTGCCGCAGGACCGGATCATCGCCGCCTTTGGCGTCGCCGGCAGCCAGGCTGCGGGTTCGCTGCAATTTCTGGTCAACGGTGCCTGGAACAAGCGTTACCAGGTCGGCGCCGCGGCGATGAACGGCGTGATTGCCGCGACGCTCGCGCGCAACGATTTTGTCGGTGCGACAGAGTCGATCGAAGGCAAGCATGGCCTGCTGGTCGGCTACAGCGACAATGCGCATCCCGAAAAGGCAGTTGCCGATCTCGGCAAGGTCTATGAGACGATGAAGATCGGCGTCAAACCCTATCCGAGCTGCCGCTACACCCACGCGGCGCTCGATGCCTTGATCGCGATGCGCCGGGAGCACAACCTGACACCGGACCAGATCAAGCGCGTCGAGATCGGGCTGCACCGCAACGGCATCACGCTGACGGGCGATGCCGCGACCAAGCGGCATCCGACCTCGGTGGTCGGCGGCCAGTTCTCGATGTTTTTCACCGGCGCGGTCGCGCTCGACCAGGGTCGCTTCGGCTGGGACGACTACGACCGGCTCGGCGATGCCGCCATCGATGCCCTGGCCGACAAGTTCGATGTCGTGCAGGATGACCGCCTTGAGACCGGCCGCAAGCATCCGTTCGGCGCCCGCGTCAGCATCACCACCGACGATGGCATCCACGAGCGGATCCATGACGATCCCTCCGGCGAGCCGAATTCATTTCCGGATTCACAGGCGATGGCGCAGAAGTTCCTGACCCTCGCGCGTCCCGTGCTCAACGGGCGAGCCGATCAGCTTGCCGATGCGATCCTTTCGCTGGAACGATTTGAACGCATCGATCAGGCGACGCATCTGGGACGGCAGTAAGGCGGCGTTCCCCCGACGCTGCGCGGCGCGCCGCTTGCGTGATCCGCTGCTGAGCCGGGTCCATTTTGCAACATATGTTCCGGCTCTGCGGAGCGGCACTCTCTCGCCGCACCGCGTCCGGGACACGAGAGCGAAGGACAATAGCGGCTGTGGGAATGGCGGGCAGCGGCAAATGACAGCAGCGCGGATATCGGGACAAACTTTTGTGCTTGTTCACGGCGCCTGGCACGGCGGCTGGTGCTGGAGCCGGGTGGCCGATCGCTTGCGCGCGGCGGACAAGCGGGTCTTCACGCCGACGCAGACCGGGCTGGGCGAGCGCAGACATCTGCTCTCGAAAGACATCACGCTCGACACGTTCATTGCCGACATCGCCAATGTCGTCGAGGCCGAGGAACTGAACGACATTGTGCTCGTCGGGCATTCCTTCGGAGGGAACGCGATCAGCGGCGTGGCCGACAGGATGCCGGAGCGAATTCGCCATCTCGTCTATCTGGATTCCCTGATAGTCGAGGGCGGCAGGGCTCCGTTCGGCAATCTGTCGGCCGATGTTGCGGCATCGCGCCGCAAGGCGGCCGAGGAATCGAGTGGCGGCTTGAGCTTTCCGACGCCGGCACCGTCGGCCTTCGGCGTTCTGGAGCCCGCTGATGCCGAATGGGTCAGGCGCCGGCTGACGCCGCATCCGCTCTCGACCTATACCAGCAAGCTGAATATCAAGGGTCCGGTCGGCAACAACCTGCCGCGCACCTACATCCACTGCACCAATCCCTCCTACGCTGCGCTGCAGGCCTCACGCGACTGGGTCAAGGCGCAAGCGGGCTGGCGTTGGGCCGAAATCGCAACCGGCCATGACGCCATGGTGTCGGCGCCGGATGAATTGGCCGGCATGTTGATCAGCATCTCTGAATTGAGCAGGTAAGCACCAGGTTCCATCGCAACCACCAGGCGGGTCGGGCGTTATACGACCTGCGAACGGAGCTTGAGATGGATCAGGAAACAAAGCGCGAGATTGTGGTGCTCTCATTGAGCACGCTTGCAGCCCTTCCCGTCGTGACTGCCGTGGGTCTGGCGGTGGTCACCGGGATTGTGGCCTGGTAGGGCGCCGCAATCGGACCGATACGCGCGAAAGCAAGGCCCGCATGGTTCGCCATGCGGGCCTTTTGCCGTTCTCATGGGCGCTTTGCCACTCTCACGGCAAGTCGCTGCGAAACTCGCGGTTCGCAAGGCTCGCTTCCTCCAGGTCCAGATCGCGCTCGATGTGCCGCCGCGTCTCGTCGGTGATCTTCCCGTCCCGCAGCAGGACGTGGATGAATTTCCGTTCAGCCGCGATCAACTCACGGGTCAGATCGGTGCCCGTCGCCGACAGCAGCCGCGCATCCGGATCGAGCGAACTCGGCAGCTGGCTGACGCGGGTATCGTGCCGCGCGCGCAGCAGGCGTATCACTTCCTCCGACAGGTCCCGGTCCTCGGTGATCGTCTCAAGCGATTTGAGCGCGGCATCGAGCGCCTCGCGCCGCGCGCTGACCTCGGACTCAAGTTCGGCAAAGCGCTCGCTGCGGCCGGTCTGCGCGACCCCGAGCCAGCGCACCACCGGCGCCAGGCTCAAGCCAAATCCCACCAGCGTGATAAAAATGACCCCGAAAGTGACGAACAGGATCTGGTCGCGCTCCGGGAAAGAGCCGCCGTCGGGCAGCGCATAGGGCAGCGCCAGCGCCGCTGCCAGCGAAACCGCGCCGCGGACGCCGGTGAAGGAGAGCACGAATGCCCACTGCCATGGCGGAGCCGGATCGCGCAGGCGTACGCGCCTGATCATGCGTGGCAGGTAGATAGCTGGAAATGTCCAGGCGAAGCGGGCAATGACGATCATCGCGGTGACGAGCGCCGTTGCGATCAGGATTCCGCTTAGCGGAAACTGCTTGGAATGCTCGTAGAGCAGCCGCATCTGGAAGCCCGTCAGCAGAAACAGCATCCCTTCGATGAGATAGATCACCAAATTCCAGAAGAAGACGCCTTGCAGGCGGGTCGCGGCCGAGATCCAGAGCGGCCCGTTCCAGCTCATGTACAGACCGCAGGCGACGGTCGCGATCACGCCGGAGCCGCCGAAGTGTTCCGGCAGCCAGTAGGCGACGTAGGGCGTGAGCAGGGACAGGGTGATCTCGACCTGCGGATCGCGCGCCCAGTGCCTGGCCCGCAGAAACAGCCATCCCACGGCGACGCCGAACAGCGTCTCGGCGACCACGATCGCAGAAAATTCGCCCACGGCCTTCGGCAGCGAGAATGCGCCGGTCGAAATGGCGACGACCGCGAAACGATAGAGAATGAGCGCGGTGGCATCGTTCGCCAGTCCTTCGCCCTCCAGCACCACCATGATCCGTCGCGGAATGGCGAGCTTGCGGGCCACCGCCAGAGGCGCCACGACATCAGGCGGCGCGACGATCGCGCCCAACAGAAAGCCGACGTTCCAGGGCAGCCCGAGCAGGTAGTGCGTCGCAGCCGCCACTGCGAAGGCGGTAAAGATCACGCACCCGACCGAGAGCAGAACGATCGGACGCAGATTGAACTTGAACTCGCGCCAGCTCATGGCGACGGCGGCCGAATAGATCAGCGGCGGCAGCACCAGCAACAGGATCAGTTCTGGCGGCAGCTCGGGTGAAGGCATGCCCGGCACGAAGGCCAGTGTGATGCCGGCGAGCAGCAACAGGATGGCCGGCGCGACCTCGAGGCGCCGCGCGAGCAACGCCGTTCCGGCGAGCACCGCCAGCAGAATCAGAAACAGCTGAAAATTCGCTTCCACGCTCGCCTCAATTCACGCTCGTTGGAGTGGATTTGACATTCTCTGACCAAGCGGCCGCGCGAGGCGGAAAAGCGAATGCTGCAATCGGACAATGGTCAGTTTGCCAACAGGCGAGCGCGCTCTCCGGGAGAACCTTGGCCGGCGCCGGTCACCGGGCGGAAAGGTGCTTCCGTCAGGTACGGGCGCCTGAGCCGCGCTCATTCCTTCAGATCGTATCGGTACGATTTGGACACGATCTGCCAGCCGTCGGGCAGTTTCATCGCCACCAGATAATCGGTGAAATAGCGCGGCGGCCATTGGCATCGCACCTTGACGAACGCGGTGTTCTCGTCGGAACGGTCGATCGTCACGATGAAATCCTCGCGCGCCTTGCCTTCCGACTTGGCCGAGGGCAGCTTTTTGAGGCGCTCCAGCCAATTGGGCACGCTGACGACCTTGAGCTCGCCCTTCTCCAGCCAGCGCAGGTCGGCGGAGGGATGAAACATCGCACCGAGCTTTTCGGTGTCGCATTCATAGAGGCCGTCAAAATAGTTCTGCACGACGGCTTCGACGCTGGAACGATCGTAGCTCATGGCCTTGCTCCCGGTTTGACTGTTTTATGATTTGCGCATGATCTTATCGGAAAACCGATGCACACTTTTCCGGATCATGCGCTAGATCACGCTGGCGGCGATATTGACCATCAGCGCGAGCAGCGCAGTATTGAACACGAATGAGATGATTCCGTGTGCGGTGGCGATCCGGCGGATCGTCTTGTCGGTGATGCCGACGTCGGAGACCTGAGCGGTCATGCCGATGACGAACGAAAAATAGACGAAGTCCCAATAGTCGGCGTGATCCTCCTTGCCGCCGCTCGGGAACTGAAGGCCGCCTGGTTTGTCGCCGCGATAGAATTCGTGGGCATAGTGCAGCGCGAAGCCGGTATGCACCGCTGCCCAGGACAGCGCGACGGTTGCCGTCGCAAAGATCAGCTCGGCCGGCTTGTGCTGGCCCTGTCCCAGCTCGAACACGATCGCCGCCAGGCTGGCGAACGCGCCGAGCGCGGTCAAAAGCGGAATCAGAAAACGGCCGTCGTCCTGGAGCGCGGCCATGCGGCGGATGGTTGCGAGCGAACTTCGCAGCATCATCGCGTAGACCAGAACGATGTAGAACGCGACGAACGTATCCCAGCCGATCAGCAGGCGGGTCACCAGCCGGAGCGATGGAGGCAGCAGGAAGAACGCGGCGATGGCGCACGCAATCGAGAACGAGGTGCGCGGGCGCGCGTAAACGAGGCGGACAGCCCTCGGCAGCTTCCGGAAGCGAACGAGTCTTTCTTCGAAATCTCCGTTCGCCATTCCGCGCTAATTCTTCCGCTCCGCGACGAAGCGCGCGGCCGCGCGCAAGACGTCGCCGCGCGGTCCGAAGATCGACAGTGCCTGGTCTGCGCGCGCCAGAAGATCGCGGACGCGCTGCTTGGCGCCGTCGATCCCGAGCTGGGTGACGAAAGTGGTCTTGCCGAGGGCAGCGTCCTGGCCGGTCTGCTTTCCGAGCGCGGCGGCGTCGCCCTCCACGTCGAGCAGGTCGTCGGCAATCTGGAAAGCTTCGCCGAGCGCGCGGCCGTAATCGTCGAGCGCCTGGTATTCCTTTTGCGAGGACTGGCCGAGCAGGGCGCCGGCAATGCAGCCGAAGCGCAGCAGCGCACCGGTCTTCATCTGCTGCAACCGCGCGACGTCGACCGGTTCGCGGTCGCCGAAGCGGCCTTCGCCGGCGAGGTCCAGCATCTGGCCGCCGACCATGCCGCCGATGCCGGCGCAACGCGCCAGGGCGCGCGTCAGCAAAAGGCGCACCGCAGGGTCCTGGTGGATCTCGTCGCGGGTGATGATGTCGAAGGCGAGCGTCAACAGGCCGTCACCGGCCAGGATCGCAGTCGCGTCGTCGGTCTTCTTGTGCAGCGTCGGCCGTCCGCGGCGAAGATCGCTGTTGTCCATGGCCGGCAGATCGTCGTGGATCAGCGAGTAGCAGTGGATGCATTCCAGCGCCGCGCCGGCGAGCAGGGCAGCCTCTCGCGCCACGCCGAAGATTGCCGCGCTCTCCACCACCAGGAACGGCCGCAGCCGCTTGCCGCCGCCCAGCGTCGAATAGCGCATGGCATCCATCAGCCGCTTCGGCCGCGCGATCTCGTCCGCGAGCAGCGTATCGGCAAGAAGCTTTGCGAGCAGCGCTTCGGTGTCCTCGGCGGTTTGGTCCAGCCGCTTCGCAAAATCCTGTGGTGGCGTCGTTGTCGTCATATAGCTCCTCGTGCCCACTTCCGAAGTTCGTCTCGATCGCAGCACCCCGCTTGTGGTGCGGGGTCTTCAGATCGGCGGTGCCTGCCGAATGGGCCGGACAATCGTTGATGAGCGAGCCCGCGTCAATTGCGCCCGGTCAGTCAAGGGCATGCCTTAAAACCGTTGAAAAAATGAAGGATTGCCCGCCAGATAGGGCAAGCCAAGACATCGAGCCAGATACGGTCGATTTTGTTCAGCCAGAAACGGTCGATTTTGCGCATTGCCCGAACCCTGTTTTTGATCCTCTTGGCCGTGCTTTTGCTGCCCTATCTGGTGGCGCCGTTCTACCGTACCGGTCATCCCGCCTCGACACTGATGGCCTGGCGCTATCTGACGGGTGCCCCGGTATCGCGACAGTGGGTTGACCTTCCCGCCATGGCCACGGCCCTGCCGCGCTCGGTGGTTGCCTCGGAAGATGCGAGGTTCTGCACCCACCGCGGCGTCGACTGGGGCGCCTTGCGCGAGGTGATCGATGATGCGGAAGAGGGCGAGCCTGCCCGCGGCGGTTCGACGATCACCCAGCAGGTCGCCAAGAACCTGTTCCTGTGGCCAGGCCGCAGCGTGGTCCGCAAGGCGCTGGAACTGCCGCTGGCCTTGTGGATCGACTTCGTCCTGCCGAAGACCCGGATTCTCGAAATTTACCTCAATGTCGCCGAGCTTGGCCCCAGCGGGCAGTTCGGCGCCCAGACGGGCAGCCTCTATGCCTTCGGCCATGGCGCCTCCAACCTGACGCCGCGGGAGGCGGCGCTGCTGGCGGCCATCCTGCCGAATCCGCATGTCCGCAGCGCCCGCAACCCCGGACCTGGCTTGCGGCGTCTGGCCGGGATTTACGTGAGACGAGCCCAAGGGGTGGATTTGCAGCGCTGTTGGAGCGAAAATCGGCGCTTTTAAGCCATTTTCAACCTAGCTTTGCACGGCAGCATCCTCTATAAGCGCGGCCTCATCGGCATTTTGAGCTTGCGCCCCAGACGCTTCTGCCGCCCGTTGCGGGACGATGCCACTTTTCGGAATTGGGACAATTGGAAGGACACCGATATGGCTGTTCCCAGAAGGAAAACCTCGCCGTCACGGCGTGGCATGCGCCGCTCGGCGGACGCATTGAAGCGCTCCGCATATGCCGAGGACAAGGATTCGGGCGAACTGCGCCGTCCGCATCACCTCGACCTGAAGACCGGCATGTACAAGGGCCGGCAGGTGCTGAAGAAGAAGGAATCCTGATCCGAAAGCCTGTTGACCGGTCAAGGTCAGCAGGCGGGGCAAGATGGTTGTTGCGGCGAAGCGCTTGGTCGTTGGGCCCCGGCAACACTTGAGAGGCCTTGCCGATGGTCGGTTTCCCGCTGCTTCTGATCCCGCTCGCGGTCTATAACATCATCGTGTTCCTGATGCCCACCGTCTCGCTCACCGAGACGCTGGTGAAGGTGCCGCTGGTGACGTCGGGGGCGGAATGGCCGGTCGCGCTGAGCGATATCCTGCTCGCGCTCGCCATCCTGATGCTGCTGCTCGAGGTCATCAAGGGCGCGCGCCCGGGCGCAAAATTCCTCACCGATCATTTGCTGTCGCTGATCGTGTTTGGCGCGGCCGCGGCCGAATTTCTGCTGTGGCCGAGGTTCGCCAATTCGACCTACTTCCTGCTCACGCTGCTGGCGCTGGTCGATTTCCTCACCAGCGTGGCGCTGCGCGTGCGGCGTACGCCGGCCGTGGCAGGCGTATCACGGGCGACGCGTCGCGCTGCGCCCGAAGTCATCTACGAGCCTGTTGATTCTCGTGATTCTCGCGCCGGCGCAGTGCCGTCGGCCAACGAAAGCGTGAGCCCTGCAGCGGCGCCTTCCGCGCCGGCCTTCACCCATCCCGAGACCCCCGCTGTCGCACCGGCGCCTGAGCATCATGCGGAGGCGAAACCCGCCGGCGCGCCGTTGCCGCCTGAGGCGCATTAATTCCCCTTCGCAGGCTATACCACCTGCCGCATCCGACTGCCCGCGCTCTGCGGTGCGCTCTGGCGCGGCCGATAGGCGGCCTGGGCGTCCGCCGTGCTGGCGCGCCGCGACTGGCGCGTCTGCGGCACCTGTTCGGCCTGGGCAATCAGATGCGTGACAAAGATCGGGTCGGGCGCCCAGCGGTACCAGCGCCGGCGGGCTCGTCGTTCAACGAAGCCTGACAGCGGCACCAACGCGCGGCTTGTGGGCCTTTCTCGCGTGGTCGTTTCGGTTCGATCGGCGGGCATCGGCACAACGGCTTCTCTGCTGGACTGTTACATTTTGGGACAGCGCGGTCCTCTGTTACAGTCGTCCTCGCAAGGGTCATGCCGGCCCGAGATGTTTCGCTCCTGTTTTCGGAAACCGACGTGGTTTCCGGAATATTTATGAAGCTTACATAAGGTTGAAGCTCGATTGGCCAGTCTTTGTGGCCGAAGAGTCAGTCCGCTCATCCGCGCCTGATCCGGAAAAAGCGGGAACCGGTTTTCCGAACCGATCAGGCGCAAAGCAAAGAACTGTCCCGAAACGAGGCGACCGTGAACGACATTCTTCCCCCGGCCGATCAAATCCTCGCCTCGCTCGGCCAGGCCGCCTTCGTCTGGGATATCGCGGCAGATAAAATAATCTGGAGCGAGCATGTCGCCGCCGTGTTTCCCGATATCCCGCGCGAAAGGCTCGCCACGGCTGCGGAGTTCTCCAAGCTGATCGAGCCGCAGCCGTCGGTTCGATCAGACGCGCTCGCCTCGCCCGCCGCGCAGTCGCCGGACGGCGCGCCCTACCGGATCGAATATGGCGTGCGGGCGAATACGTCGGCACAAGTGCAATGGATCGAGGAGACCGGTTGCTGGTTTGCCGGGCCCGACGGCAGGCCGGCGCGCGCCCACGGCATTGTCCGCGTCAATAACGAGCGCCATGCCCGCGACGAGCAACTCCTCAAGCTGTCGCAAAACGATCCATTGACCGGCGAGCTCAACCGCACGCATCTGATCGCCTCGCTCGCGGAAGTGATCGAGGAAGCCATGCGCTTCCGCACCAATTGCGCCTTCATGCTGATCGGCATCGATCATCTGGCGCGTATCAACGACGCCTTCGGCTTCGACGTCGCGGACGCGGTGATTTGCGAAGTGGCGGGGCGGATTCGCGCGCGCCTGCGCGGCGGCGACGTGTTGGGACGCTTTTCCGGCAACAAGTTCGGACTGGTGTTGAAGAACTGCACCATCGACGACATGAGCGTCGCCGCCGAGCGCTTTCTTGCCGCGATCCGCGACGAGGTGGTGCCGACCAGATCCGGTCCGGTTTCGGTTACCGCCTCCATCGGCGGCGTCACCGTGCCGCGCTATGCGCGCAGCGCCGATGAAGCGATCAACCGGGCGCAGGAAACGCTGGAAGCCTGCAAGAGCCGCCGCGCCGGCTCGTTTGCGCTGTGGCGGCCGAATGTCGAGCGCGACGCGCAGCGCCGGGTCAATATTCGCGTCACCGACGAGATCGTCACTGCGCTCAACGAGCGCCGCATCACCATGGCCTTCGAGCCGGTGGTCAGCGCGAAGGCGCGCGATGCCGCTTTCTATGAATGCCTGGTCCGCATGGAGCAGGATGACGGCCAGGTGCTGCTTGCACCCGACATCGTTCCCGTCGCCGAACGCCTCGGGCTGATCCGCCTGGTCGATCACCGCGTGCTCGAGCTGGTGGTCGCCGAGCTCGCGGGATCGCCTCAGGTCGAGCTCAGCCTCAATATTTCGCCGGACACCACCATGGATCCGGACTGGTGGACGTCGATCGAAACGCTGATGCGCGCCCATCCGGGCGTCGGCGAGCGGCTGATCGTCGAAATTACCGAGACGGTGGCGATCCAGAATGTCGAGGACGTCCGCGGCTTCGTCACGCGACTGAAAAATTTCGGCAGCCGGATTGCGATCGACGATTTCGGCGCGGGCTACACCTCGTTCCGGAACCTGCGCAAGCTTGGGGTCGACATTGTGAAGATCGATGGCGCCTTCGTGCAGAACATCGCGCGCTCCGCCGACGACCGCGCCTTCGTGCAGACGCTGATCGATCTGGCGCGACGGCTCGACATCAAGACCGTCGCCGAATGGGTGCAGGATGAAGAAGCTGCGGGGATGCTGCGCGACTGGGGCTGCGACTACATCCAGGGCCGGCTGATCGGGCTGGCCTCGTTGCGGCGGCCATGGCAGCGGCCGGCGGAGGCCGTGGTGCCGGCGGCGGGATAGAGTCCCGACAAGCGGATGCAAAGCAGATAACCAATATCGGCGCGCCGGGCGATCAAGCGGCAGGGCGCTCGCGGCAGCGCACATACGGAACATTATTACAGCTGCGAATGTCGCGGAACGAATTGGCTCCTCAGCCTTTCTCTGGCTTTGGGGAGGTGCCCATGACCACTCAGGCAGTAGACAGCGCGTGCGCATTCGCTTGGCGGAATTACTTGCTGCTCCACAGCGGCATCAGTGAGAACGACAACAGGCGTTCCGCCCTTCATCGCTATGTCAGCAACGTCCGTGACGCCGGCGGGTATGATTTCGATCTCCTGCAAATTGCGGCGGTCACTTATCTGAAAAAGCTGGATGAATTGCACGACGACCGCGGTGCAAGACTCGCGGCTGATCAGACTTTAGCCGACTGTCTGCAATCACAGAATGCGCAATCGCCCGGCGCGTAACCCGGCGCCCGGCTTTCGACTACAATCCAGAGCGGAAGGAGCGAAAAGCATGGCAGAGAAGACGATCTTCAACCCACAAGGAAACATCAGCGCAGCAACAGCAATCGGCTTCAACAGTTTGAAGCCCATGATGCACTTTCAGGCCACAATGCTGAGAATGTGGGCCGACAGCATCGAGAGGTTCGCGGGCAGCTACGAAAAGGGCTTGCAGGAAAGCGAGGCGACCGCCGAGGCACAGTTGGAGAAGGAACGCGCGGCGTAGCCTGAGGCGACCTGTTGCGCAGCAGCGAAGCCGCGCGACAGGTCAGGTCGAAGTCGCACGGACCTCCGGTTTGTGCCAAAGTTTGGACATGTCGCTCTCACGCCCTTGACGCAAAGGGGTGGCTCCATGCGATCATCCAACAAACGAACACAAGCTCGGCAAAGGGAGGATGACGGCCATGGCGGGATATTCCGGAGAGTGTTTTTGTGGCGCCGTGCGCGTCGAGGTCTCCGGAGAGCCCGAAGGGATGGGTTATTGCCATTGCCGATCATGCCGTTCGTGGTCGGGCGGGCCGGTCAATGCCTTCACCCTCTGGAAGCCGGAGGCTGTGAAGATCACCGAGGGGGCCGAACACGTCGGGGTGTACCAAAAGACGCCGGTCAGTGAGCGGCAATACTGCAAGAAGTGCGGCGGCCATTTGATGACCAATCACCCTCCGTTGGGACTGGTGGACGTATTCTCGGCTACACTGCCGACGCTCAAATTCGCACCTGGCGTTCACGTGAACTATGCCGAGACTGTCCTTCCCATCAAAGATGGACTTCCGAAGTTCAGGGATTTTCCGGCGGAGTTCGGCGGATCAGGCGAGCAGATCGCCGAGTAGTGGCTGTCCGCCGCAGGAGCGCTGCGTTGAACGCCGCCTGACGGTTTTCGGTCAGCCATAGCCGACCACCGGCGGCGCATTCTGGATCCAGAAATTGCCGGGTAGGAGAAGGTTTCAGCGGACCATCGGCTGCTGATGGAAACATCAAACGTGCTGCCGGGTTATGTCCTCGCTTTGCGGTGAACGAACAGCGAGCAGTATGAGCGGAACGCAATATTCGCCCGCTTCACTGCTGCGAGCGAGGAGTACAGGTCATGTGCATGAAGTCCGGGACGTTCGCATTATTTCTTCTGGCGGGCGGCGCCCTGCTTGTCGTCCAAAATGCGAGCGCCCAGAACAACACCCCGCCGGCGACAGCGACTCGTCCTTCTCCAAATGGCCCGGAGCAGAGTTCTGTCCCGAACAGCGCGCCCCCGGCCTCGCGGACGCAGACCACGGGGCGAACCGATCAGGACCCGACGGTCAAGGACATGAACGCAAAGGAAAGAGACAAGATCGAGCGGGAAGGAAAGTGAGAACCCGATGGACGCTGGGCATCGGTTCTGAATTGTAGTCCGGCATGGTAGCCCCAGGCGCAAGACGGGATTAACAGCGTTCGAACGTCAGGCCTGTCCGCTCTCAAGAGCGACATCTTCCGACCGCATCGCGCTCGAATCTGCAACGGCATGCGCCGATCGTGGCGCAAACTTCGCCCTTGTGCCGTCGGGCAAATCATTTGTAGACCCTCGCGCATCCTGCCCCATCACTGAGGGGCGGCTCGCGATCGCCACGAACGCGGGGCAGGAGGCGATGGCCGCCGGTTTCTTCACAAGGCGTGCGAAGGACGGGCGGACGGCCAAGCCGTGTGGTCCTGACACCCCGACGCTGGTGTCAAGTCGGCGAGGATGCTTTCGGGTATCCGCGCTGATGATGGTGGCAAGAAAGCCCGGTTCGCCAGGGAGAGCGCGGAGTAAGCCGTTCAACCATTCGCGCAGGGAATGCCGGTGTTTTCCGGTGAACCTGTGGTGACTAACTCGTATGCTTTTTACATGCATACGAGGCTGCGGGTGCATCGGCGCCCGGCATTCCCTGCGCCCTCAGTTTGGAGGGAGCACCTGATCGCAACAGCTCGGGCGCGGATCGTGCGGCGGGAAGGAAGCGGCGTGTCCCGAACGCGGGACAGCGCTGCGCCGCAGAGCCGGGACGCAGGAATTTATGGAAAATCGAATGATGGGTCCCGGATCAGCAGC
The DNA here is from genome assembly GCF_027451485.1 of Bradyrhizobium sp. Taxonomy (GTDB): domain Bacteria; phylum Pseudomonadota; class Alphaproteobacteria; order Rhizobiales; family Xanthobacteraceae; genus Bradyrhizobium. The sequence goes on along the minus strand of NZ_DAIDJE010000114.1, from coordinate 31,575 downwards.
GCATCATCCGATCGGGCCGCGCGATGCGCAGGCCCGATCATGCTGCGCAACATCCGGGGAAGGAGACCTACTCGTCGCTCTTCGGTTCTTTCGACATGCGGTCGAGGCGATCCTGCATGTCCTTCATCTGCTTGCGAAGATCGTCGATGTTGTCGTCCGCGGCGGGCTCCGTTTTTTCCGATTCGCTGGCCCGCGGCGGCACGAACGGTTTGAACATCGAGAAGGTCTGCTGGAACAGCTCCATGTTGCGGCGGACCTGTTCCTCCAGCGGCGCGAGCGGAGTTCCGCTGAATGCGTCGGTGATCTGCTTGCGGAATTTTTCCTGCTCGCGCGTCAGCGTGTCGATCGACTGCTCGAGGTATTTCGGAACCACCATCTGCATGCTGTCGCCGTAGAAGCGAATCAGCTGCCGCAGGAAGGTGGTCGGCAACAGGTTTTGCCCGGCCTTGTTCTCTTGCTCGAAGATGATCTGCGCGAGCACCGATCGCGTAATGTCGTCGCCGGTCTTGGCGTCGTAGACAAGGAAGTCCTCGCCCTGCTTGACCATGGCAGCCAGGTCCTCGAGCGTCACATAGGTGCTCGTGCCGGTATTATAGAGCCGTCGATTTGCATATTTCTTGATGGTGGTGGGCTGGTCTGATTTCGCCATGGGGCTCACACGGAAAGAGCGAAAAAAAGGGAACCCTGCGGGTGCCCGAGGGCTAAAGGCAGCGCATCGCAGCAAAGGTAAGCATTTTCAATGCGGTTCCGCTACCGTTTTGTGCGGCACGGTTAATTCCAAGGCACGGAGGCGGCTTGAGGAAAGGACAGGGATCACCATTTTGAGTGCAGTGCCGTTGACATGCCTCAACGACGTTAACAGGATGCGGGGCGAGACTGGCCTGCCAAACCGGCGTCCGCCCCAAAAAGAACCTCAAGCTCAGGAGAAGAACCATGTCAGACGATGTCGTCATCGTCAGCGCCGCCCGCACCCCGGTCGGCAGCTTCAACGGCGCTTTCGCCACGCTGCCCGCCCACGATCTTGGCGCCGTCGCCATCAAGGCCGCGCTGGAGCGGGCCGGTATTGAGCCCGCGCGGGTTTCGGAAGTCATCATGGGGCAGATCCTGACCGCGGCCCAGGGCCAGAATCCGGCCCGCCAGGCTTCGATCGCGGCGGGCATTCCGGTGGAGAGTCCGGCCTGGGGCGTCAACCAGCTCTGTGGTTCGGGCCTGCGCACCGTGGCGCTTGGCTACCAGGCGCTGGTCAATGGCGATTCCGACATTGTCGTCGCCGGCGGTCAGGAATCCATGAGCATGGCGCCGCATGCCCAATACCTGCGCGGCGGCGTCAAGATGGGCAGCCTGGAATTCGTGGACACCATGATCAAGGACGGCTTGTGGGACGCCTTCAACGGCTATCACATGGGCAACACGGCCGAAAACGTCGCCAAGCAATATCAGATCACCCGCACGCAGCAGGACGAGTTTGCGGTTTCCTCGCAGAACAAGGCCGAAGCTGCGCAGAAGTCCGGCCGCTTCAAGGAAGAAATCGTTCCGGTGACGATCAAGACCCGCAAGGGCGACATCGTCGTCGACAAGGATGAATATCCGCGGCACGGCGCCACGCTGGATGCCATGACCAAACTGCGTCCCGCTTTCGAGAAGGACGGCACGGTGACCGCCGGCAATGCGTCCGGCATCAATGACGGCGCCGCCGCCGTCGTGCTGATGACCGCCAAGCAGGCGGCGAAGGAAGGCAAGAAGCCCTTGGCACGCATCGTGTCGTGGGCGCATGCCGGCGTCGATCCGAAGATCATGGGCACGGGGCCCATTCCCGCCTCGCGCGCCGCGCTGAAGAAGGCCGGCTGGAGCATCGGCGATCTCGATCTAATCGAAGCCAACGAGGCCTTCGCTGCGCAAGCCTGCGCCGTCAACAAGGACCTCGGGTGGGACACTTCCAAGGTCAACGTCAATGGCGGCGCGATCGCGATCGGTCATCCCATCGGCGCGTCCGGCGCGCGCGTGCTGGTGACGCTGCTTCACGAAATGCAGAAGCGCGACTCCAAGAAGGGGCTCGCCACGCTCTGCATCGGCGGCGGCATGGGCATTGCGATGTGCGTGGAGCGCAATTGAAGCGCAGAAATCGCGGGTGATTGAATCGCAGGCATGTGCGTTGCACGCGTCTAAAAGAGGTTCAGCCCCTGCCACTTATATTTCCTTCGCAAGCGCACAGGACTTATCTAGTGGAAACGCCCGGCTCACGCCGGGCGTTTTGTTCTTGATGTTCGTCAATTGGCTCGCATAATTCGAAGCTACATAAAAAGCATCTTCAAGAGTCCAAGGGAGGTTCCGAGATGGCACGTGTTGCATTGGTGACGGGGGGAACGCGAGGCATTGGTGCTGCGATCAGCAAGGCTTTGAAGGCCGCCGGTTACAAGGTTGCTGCAAATTACGGCGGCAACGATGCGGCTGCCGGGAAGTTCAAGGCCGAGACCGGCATTCCCGTTTACAAATGGGACGTGAGCTCTTTCGAAGCGTCGACCGCCGGCGTCAAGCAGGTCGAGGCCGATCTCGGTCCTGTCGAAGTGCTGGTCAACAATGCCGGCATCACCCGCGACGGTGCCTTCCACAAGATGACCATCGAGCAGTGGAACGCGGTCATCAACACCAATCTCGGGTCGCTGTTCAATGTCACTCGGCAGGTGATCGAGGGTATGCGATCGAGAAAGTTCGGCCGCATCATCAATATCTCCTCGATCAACGGCCAGAAGGGACAGTTCGGTCAGGTCAATTATTCCGCCGCCAAGGCTGGCGATATCGGATTCACCAAAGCGCTTGCGCTGGAAAACGCCAAGGGCGGCATCACCGTGAATGCTATCTGCCCGGGCTACATCAATACCGAAATGGTGCAGGCGGTACCGAAGGACGTTCTTGAAAAAAGCATCCTGCCGCAGATCCCGATCAACCGGCTTGGCGAACCGGAAGAGATCGCGCGCGCGGTGGTATTTCTCGCGGCGGACGACGCCGGCGCCATCACCGGTTCGACGCTGACGATCAACGGCGGGCAATATATGGTTTGATGACGCCTGCGTTGCGCAGCCGCGCCAATCGTGGAAAACATCTCCTCGTGCCCGGCCTTGTGCCGGGCATCCATGTCTTTGGTGGTAGACGTGAGGCGTAATGGTCGGGGTCATAGGCGAGCGGAAGGTGAGGCCGTTCTTCGAACGGCTATGCCCGGCCCTGACGGAGAAATAATGCGGCCGCCATGACTTCCCGCACTGCGACCCTGATCGGACTCTCCGCGATCCTGATGTGGTCGCTGCTCGCCGTGCTGACGGTTGCATCGGGCACGATGCCGGCGTTCCAACTGGCGGCGATCACCTTTGCGATCGGCGGGCTGGTCGGGCTGTCCACGTTTGTCCGGCGGCCGCAAGCGTTGTCGGCACTGCGGCAGCCGCCACTGGTATGGGCCGTTGGTGTCGGCGGCCTGTTCGGCTATCACGCGCTGTATTTTTTGGCGCTACGTTTCGCGCCGCCGGCAGAAGCCGGACTTTTGAATTACCTGTGGCCGCTGTTGATCGTGCTGTTCTCATCGTTACCGCCCGGCGAGCGGCTGGCGCCGCACCATTTGATCGGCGCTCTGGCAGGTCTCGCGGGCACGGTGTTGCTGCTGGCCGGCAACGGCCTGTCTGGTTTTGCGCCCGGCGAGCTTCCCGGCTTGTTTGCCGCCTTCGTCGCCGCCTTCGTCTGGGCGACTTACTCGGTGATGTCGCGCCGGCTCAAGGCCGTGCCGACCGACGTGGTCGCCGGCTTTTGCCTGGTCACGGCGCTGCTTGCCACGCTGATGCATGCGCTGATCGAGCGCACGGTTTGGCCGGCGACGCCAGGGCAGTGGCTCGCCGTCATCGCGCTCGGGGTAGGGCCGGTGGGGGCGGCGTTTTATACCTGGGACATCGGCATGAAGCGCGGCGACATCCGCGTGCTGGGTGCCGCGTCCTACGCGACGCCGCTGCTGTCGACGGCATTCCTGATCCTGGCAGGTTTTGCCAAGGCCAGCGCCAACATCGCACTCGCCGCGGTGCTGATCGCCGGCGGCGGATTGATGGCGGCAAAGGACATGTTTCGCAGGCGTTGAAGGATGCTAATTCGGCTCCCAGTCGTTTGGCGCAAGTTCGAAATGCGCAAACGTGAATCCCGGCGCGACGGTGCAGCCGACCAACGTCCAGTCGCCTGTGCTCTCGGCGGATTGCCAGGCATGCGCCGGCACGACGGCTTGGGGCCTATGGCCGGCAACGATGTCCTGGCCAAGCGTGACACAGCGCCTGCCTTGACCGTCGGCGATCCGCAAGGTCAGTGCGTCGCCGGCATAGTAATGCCAAGTCTCCACAGCATCTGTCCGGTGCCAGTGCGAACGCTCGCCGCGAGCGAGCAGAAAGTAGATCGCGGTCGAGCGCGAGCGGCCATCGCCATCACAAGCCGAATCGCGGAACGTCTCGCGATAGTGACCGCCTTCCGGATGCGGTTTCAGATCGAGCTCGGCGATGATGTCGGCAGCGGAAGGCGCCACGGCCATCGAGCGAATCCCCGGAATCAGGACTTGTTCTTGCGTTCGCGCAACTCGCCGAACACTTCGGCCGCGCTGCGGTCCTTCATCCGCACGCTGGCGGCGACAGCCGGTTCGTCCGCTCGCAGGAAGACGTTGGCCTTCTTTTCCTCGCCAAGCAGCGTCGGGATGGTCGGCTTGTTCTCGGCTCGAAGCCGCTTCACTTCCTCGGCGCGCGCCTTCAGCACGGAATTCTCCGGCTCGATCGTCAGCGCGAATTTAATGTTGGCTGAGGTGTATTCATGGCCGCAATAAAGTTTGAAATCGTCGGGCAGCGCGCGCAGCTTGAGCAGCGATTCCCACATCATTGGATAGGTGCCTTCGAATACCCGTCCGCAGCCGATCGAGAACAGCGTGTCGGCCGCGAACAGCGCCTTTTCGTTGTCGAAGACGTAAGCCACGTGGTCGAGCGTGTGGCCGGGCGTTTCCAGTACCCGCACGAGCAGGCTGCCGACCTTGAGAACGTCGCCTTGTCCGGTGCGAAGGTCGACGTTGGCAATCTTGGCCGACTTGTCGTGAGGCGCGACGACGCGGCAGTTGTATTTCTGCTTGAGTTCGGCGACGCCTCCAACGTGATCGTGGTGGTGATGGGTGATCAGAATATCGGTGAGCTGCCAGCCTTCACGCTCCAGCGCCGCGATAATGGGTTGGGCTTCTGGGGCATCGATCGAGGCGGTGGCCTTGGTCGCGGGATCGTGGATCAGGTAGCCGAAATTATCGGACAGGCAGGGGAACAGGCGAATTTCGGCGGCCATGATACCTCCGGTTTTCTGACAGGCGCTTCCTTTAGCCCTGAAATAGGGCGTTAACGCCGAATGAGCAATGCGCGATTGCGGGCCCAATTGCCGGGCTTGCCGTGGTAGGTTGCCCTTATGTCGATCGATGTCATCGATTTGAGGGATTTCTATTCGCAGCGCCTCGGCATCGTGGCGCGCCGACTGATCAACCGCGGCATTCGCGCCCGTTGGCCGGATGCCGAAGGCCAGCGCGTGCTCGGGATCGGTTACCCCACGCCCTATCTCGGCCTGTTTCGCGATTCGTCAGAACGCTGCATTGCCTTCATGCCGGCTGCGCAGGGCGTGCTGAAATGGCCGACATCGCGGCCGACGCTCGCGGCGCTCGTTGACGAATTTTCGCTGCCGCTGCCGGACTCCGCCGTCGACCGTATCCTGCTGGTTCATGCGCTGGAAATGTGTGACGACCCCGAGGGGCTGTTGCGCGAGGTATGGCGGGTGCTCGCGCCTTCGGGCCGGATGATGGCGGTGATTCCGAACCGGCGGGGAGTGTGGACGCGCACCGACAACACGCCGTTCGGCCACGGCCGGCCCTATTCACGCTCGCAGATCACGCAGTTATTGCGCCAGACTTGGTTCACGCCAATTGGCTGGGGCGAGGCCTTGTTTGTGCCGCCAGTCGGAGCCGGCTGGTTTTTACGCTCGGCGATGGCGTGGGAGCGCATCGGAGCGGCTATATCGATGCCGTTTGCGGGCGTTCATATCGTTGAAGCGACCAAGCAGGTGTATCGCGCGATCCCGGCGCACCGGGAGCGAACGCGCCTCATACCGGCGCTGCCGCCGGTATTGGTGCCGTCGTCATTCCAGCGGGATGACAGATAGAAGCCTTACCCTAAGTCCGGCGCAAGAAAACTCGGGGACTCAGCTACTCGCTGCCCGAATTGAAATCGTCACTAGGCGCGGCCGGTGCAGCGGCAACGGCTTCCGGACGCGGCCCATGCGGGCGGCGGCGACGGCGCGGAAACCGCTCGCGTTCGCCGCCATTGCCTTCGAAGCCGCCGTGGCCGCCATTCATCTGAGGCTGAGGTCCGGTGATGAAGGAGGGCAGGCGATCGACGCCGCCACCATCCGGCACGGAAGGTTGCGGCTGCGCCTGATATTGCGGCTGGCTGCGCTGCTCGCGATGTTCGCGCGGCTGGTGCTGCTCGCGATCGCGCGGTTGATAGGATTGCTGGTGATCGCGCTGGCCGGCATTGTCACGATCGCGCGGCACGAACGGCTGCTGTTGCTGTGGGACGAATCCCGGCTCCTGGCCGAAGCTCGAGAACCCATCCTCCTCGTCACTTTCCTCCGAGATCACCTCGGCATCCGGCCGAGGCTGCGGCTGATTCTGGCGGAATTGTTCCTGGGCCGCGGCAATCAGGCGGAAGTAATGTTCGGCGTGCTGATAATAATTTTCCGCGGCGACAGGGTCGCCGGAGGAGCGCGCATCACGCGCCAGTTGCAGATATTTCTCGGCAACATGGGACGCAGTACCGCGGATCTTGATATCCGGCCCGTTAGATTCGAACACCCGCGTCATCGGGTTTTGGCCGCGCCGGTTATTATTGTTATTATTGTTCCGGTTACGCATCCGCTTGTTGTTTTGACCGTTTCTCATATCGTGCCTTTAATCCAGCCCTAAAATTGCCCTGTCTCGCCCCCCTCGCGCCGCTATCGGCGGGCTCGGGAGCATTCACGTTTTCTTCCACTTCTGACGCGCCGCCTGATCCCAGCCCGCGTGTCTTGATCGCGCACCGTACCGAAGCCGCCTATTTCCCTACAGATTTGCTGTACGTCGCAGTCAACAAAAGACGCGTTCCCCATCAGCCCGGCATGCACCGCCGGCCGCATCAAGTCAGTCCGCCTGCCAAAACAAGCACCGGTTTCGAGCGTGATTATTCAAGCGCAATATCAGGCTTTCGTTCACTTTGCGGTCGGGAGCAGCGCAGCTTGCCGAGCCATCGCGCTCAAAAGGACCTGCGTTTTGGAACCTTTTACCCGGGGCTGGCTCTCGTTTCGAGAACTCTGGCCTCAACCCGTATCCGTCTACGGGGCCAGTAACCCTGGACTGATGTTGACCGGAACGTAGTCGCTCCGGGGCAATATTCCAAGAGGTTTTTTTGCATTCCCATCAGGCTTTATCGGGACGGTTTCCGGCTTGCAACGGCCCGGGGGATTCCCGCCAAATCGGCCTTCGGCGGGCTTACCGGCATTAACCCTGATGCCGCGATCAATTGCGAAATAGGGCCGCTTTGGCCGCATCCGGCTTCCACGATCAGGGCCCCTCCCGGCGCGAGCAGACGGGCCGAGTCGGCAACGATCCTGCGATAGGCATCAAGGCCGTCTGCTCCGCCGTCCAGCGCGGCACGCGGGTCATAGTCGCGTACTTCGGGCTCAAGTTCCTCGATGTCCGTCGAGCGGATATACGGCGGGTTGGACACGATCAGGTCGAATGTTCCCGACAGCGCTGCCGTGTAGTCGCAGGCGACGAACACCGCCCGCGACGCAAAACCGAGGCGCCCGGCGTTAGCTTGTGCGGTCTGCAACGCCGCCGGGCTGATGTCGGTGCCGACACCGGTCGCCTCGCGCCATTCGGACAAGAGCGCCAGCAGGATTGCGCCGGATCCGGTGCCGACATCGAGGATGCGGCGTGGCTGGATACCAAGTTCGCTGCGCCCCAGTTCGAGGGCGAGTTCGACAACAGTTTCGGTATCGGGCCGCGGCACCAGAGTTGCCGGAGAAAGCTGCAAGGAAAGTCCCCAAAATTCCTTGACGCCGAGAATGCGGGCGACCGGCTCCCCGGCCAGGCGCCGCGCCGCGAATTGTTCGATGCGACGTGCCTCATCCGGCGTGAGCCGGCGGCTTGCCCTGGCGATCATGCCCGTCAGATCCAGCCCAAGCGCCTCCCCAACCAATAAGCGGGCGTCGAGCTCGGCCGAAGCGATGCTGGCGGATTTCAGATGGGACGCCAGCGAACGCCGTGCATCTTCGACAGTCTGTCCATCAAACCGGCTTGTCACGTGCATCCTTTGGCGGCCGCCGGGGCAGTTGTTGGCCGATAGGGCCTGCAGCGTCGATATTGCTTGCATGGAGGCACAGCGAATGCTCTTCGTAAAATTCCGCTAGATTCCAGCCGGGAATGACAAATGACGGCCTATGACGATCGGAACATCTTCGCAAGGATCCTGCGCGGCGAAATTCCCTGTTTCAAGGTCTATGAGACCGATCGCACCTTTGCTTTTCTCGACATTATGCCGCGATCGCCGGGGCATACGCTGGTCATTCCAAAAGCACCGGCGCGCGGTATCCTTGATGTTTCCGAGGAGGATTTTGCGGAAGTCGCCCGGTCGGCGAAACGGATAGCGGCAGCGGCAATGCAGGCGTTTGGAGCCGACGGGATCATCATCCAGCAATTCAGCGAGCCGGCCAGCGGCCAGGTCGTCTTTCACCTGCATATGCATGTGATGCCGGTCAGGGCGGGGGTCGCGCTGTTGCCGGCTCAAACCCACAAAGCGGAAGCCGCGGCGCTGCAGGAACACGCGACGCGCCTGACCACCGTACTAGGGAGCTGAGCTCAGGCAATCAACCCGACCGGGCCTAAACTCCGAGATATCGTTGCAGAACCTCAGGCTGCGCCTTGATCTCCTGCGCTGGCCCCTCGTGAACGATATGTCCATTGTTGATGATGTAGATGCGCTGGGCGAGCGCAAGGGTCGCGGCAAGGTTCTGTTCAACCAGAACGATGGTCTGACCGGCGGCGGCCAGATTGCGGCATGCGGTCATGAGATCCCGCACGATGACCGGTGCCAGGCCCTCGAACGGCTCATCGAGCAGAATGATCTTTGGATCGCGGATCAGGGCGCGGGCGATGGCGAGCATCTGCTGCTCGCCGCCCGAAAGGTCGGTGCCGCGATTGGCCCGGCGCTCCTTCAGGCGAGGAAACATCTCGTAGATCCGCTCCAGCGGCCAACGCTTGGAAGCGGTAATTCCGGCGAGCACGAGATTTTCCTCGACGCTCAGGCTGCCGAAGATGCGGCGTTCCTCGTGGACGAGCTGCATACCGGCCTGGGCGATCTTGTGGCTCTTTCGGCCCGCCACATCGGCGCCATCAAAGACAATCGAACCGGCCCTCGGCGTCACCACGCCCATCAGGCTTTTCAGCGTCGTGCTCTTGCCGGCGCCGTTGCGGCCCAATAACGCCACCACCTCGTTGCGCTCGACCCGCATGGAGACATCGAAGAGGATATGGGAATCCCCATAATAGCTGTTCAAGCCATTGACTTCGAGCAAGCTCATGCGGCGAGCACTCCGTGCACCCCGCCCAGATAAGCCTCCTGGACGGTCGTGTTGTTCTTGATCTCCTGGGGCGTTCCCTCCACCAGCACGCGGCCCTCTTGCAGCACCGTTACGCGCTCGGCGAGTTCGAACAGCGCGTCCATGTCGTGGTCGATGATGATCATGGTGCGGCCCTGGCTGATCGATTTGAGCAGCTTCACCGTTTCCACCCGCTCGCGCGGGCTCATGCCGGCAAGCGGCTCATCCAGCAGCAGCAGGCTCGGCGAGGTGGCGAGCGCGAGCCCGATTTCCAGGCGCCGCTTTTCGCCATAGGCGAGCTCTGAAACCGGAGTATCCGGCCGTGACGTCAAATTGACCAGATCGAGCGTTTGCTCCACGCGTTCGGGGAGCCCGGGGATGTTCTGGATCGTCCGGAACAGGTCGAGGCGAAATTTGCCCCGCAACGCGGAAAGCGCTGCGATGGTTAGGTTTTCGCGGACGGTAAGGCCTGCGAACAGTTGATTGACCTGATAGCTCTTGGTCAAGCCCAGCTGGCAGACATCGGTGACCGTCATCCCGGTGATATCGCGGCCCTCGAACAGGATGGTGCCGGAGCTCGGAGGAACTTCACAGGTCAGCATCTTGAAGAAAGTCGACTTGCCGGCGCCGTTTGGGCCGATGATGCCGCGCAACTCGCCCCGGTTGACCGTAAAGTCGATATCGCTATTGGCGACCAGGCCGCCGTAACGCTTGGTCAGACCCTTCGCTTGCAGGATGGGCTCGGCTGGGTTTCGATCCTCAAGATGCAACGGCGGCGTATCCGGCTGCGGCGCAGGACGCGCCTCGGCGACAGGCTCTTCTCGGGCAGGTTCGCTCGTGGCGGGGAGCGCCTCCTTCGACAGCGAAGCAGAACGCTTGCCGGTTGCAACGTCGTAGAGGGTCGCGATGCCGCCGATGATCCCATTCCGGAGAAAGCAGACCAGCAGCACGAACACGATGCCGAGCACGAGCTTCCAGGCAGCACCCAGCCCGAGAGTAGCTTGCAGGAAATCCTGCAAGGAAAGCCACACGGCCGCGCCGACCAGGGGGCCAAACAGCGTTGCGCGGCCGCCGATCGCCGTCTGCATCACGAGTTGTCCGGAGGTATCGAACGTAAAGGCATCAGGCGGCATGAACGCCTGCAGGACGCCAAGCAGGCCGCCGGCAAATCCGGCATAGGCCGCGGCAATCACGAAGGCCGTCAGCTTATAGCCGTGGATGTTATGGCCGACCGCGGTCGCGCGCAGCGGATTGTCGCGGATGGCGCGGAAGACGGCGCCAACCGGAGAACGCACAATACGCAGCGCGACGACGATTCCAACGAAGTAGCAGAACGCCAGGAATGGGTAGAGCGACCAGCCGCTCGTGAAATGAATCGTGGTGAAGCCGAGATTGAAGCTCGGTGTCGGCACGCCCGGCAATCCGTTCTCACCACCCGTCCAGTCCGCCAGGGGATTGAATTCGACGAAGAAGAACACCTCCGCGATGGCAACGGTGATCATGGCGAAGTAGATGCCGGTGCGGCGCAACGCGATCAGGCCGACCAGGTAGCCGACAGCCGCCGCTGCAATCATGCCGATGATGAGCGCCAGCACGACATTGGGAAATCCAGCCTGGGTCAGGAGGTACGCGGCGACAAAGCCGCCCGTGCCGTAAAATGCCGACTGGCCGAACGACAACAGGCCAGTGAAACCGAAGAGAATATCGAAGCCGAGCCCGAACAGGCCCCAGACCAGAATCCGGTTGGCGGTATTGGGCGCAAAGCCGATCAGCGGCAACAGAAACGGCGCGGCGATCAGTCCGGCTGCCGTCAGGGCTTCGATCAGGAAGGGTCGCTGTTTCAGCATGACAAAAGCGCTCTCATTCGCGGCCCTGTGTACCAAGCAGGCCGTGCGGCCGTAGCACCAGCACAAGCGTCATTGCAGCAAACAACATGACGTAGGCATAGCTCGGGTTGAACATGGAGGTGATACTGATGATTTCGCCTGCGATCAGGCCGCCGAGAATCGCGCCGGGGAATGAGCCGACACCGCCGATCACCACCACAACGAAGGTCTCCACCAGGATGTCGTCGCCGACGCCCGGCGTCAGCGACACCACGGGCGCGTTGATGATGCCGGCAAAGCCCGCCGCCATCGCGCCAATCCCGAACACGATCATGAAAACGCGGAAGACGTTGATGCCGAGCGAATCGACCATGACTGAATCTTCGATCCCGGCGCGGACGATCATCCCCAGTCTGGTGCGGTACAGCACGATGAACAGGACGCTGAGAGCGACGGCAACGATGCCGACAACCGCGAGGCGGTAGGTCGGATAAAACATGAAGCCGAGCGAGGTGATGCCCTGCAACATGGATGGCGGAGGCACCATCTGCGACTGGCTGCCGAACAGGAGGCGCACGATCTCGACGAAGCAGATGCCGAGACCAAAGGTCACCAGCAGCTGATCTTCGTGCGGGCGCTGATAGAAGTGCCGGATGATGACGCGCTCCATCACGATGCCAACCACCATCACGAAAAGGGAGCCGGCGATGACGGCAATGATGAAGGAATGCGTATATCCAAAAGCGACGTACCCGGCGTAGCCGCCAAGCATGAACATCGCGCCATGCGCGAGGTTAAGAACGCCGAGCGTGCCATAGATGATCGTCAAGCCGGAGCTGATGAGCGCGAGCAGCGCGCCGAGCGCCAGCCCGTTGAAAAGCTGCGAGACGAAATTTGGCCAGTTAATCATAAATCAATCCACGCTTTCGCGGATCGTCAGACACAAAGCAACGCCGTGGGCAGTGTCGATCTGCCCACGGCGTCGCTGTGATAACGAACTCAAGTATAATCGCCGAGATGGCAGCCGAAGGCGTCGGGCTTCTGCATCAGTCCCTCGCCGGGGACGATCTCTATGATGTCGTAATAGTCTTCCTTGTTCTTCATGTCCTTGTCCATCTTGCCCCTGACGATGATCACAGGGCGTATGCATTGGTGATCTTCGGCGCGATAGTGGACGTCGCCGACGAAGGAGGGGAGAGTTTCGCCCTTCTCATAGGTCTTGATTACATCCGGCGGGTAGAAGGTGCCGGCTTCCTCGACCATCCGCGCCCAGTGCGCAAAGCTGATGTAGGCATTCTCGGCGCCCCATTCCGGTTTGTAGCCGTACTTCTTGCTGAACTCATCGTTGAACATCTTGGCGAGCGGGTATTTGTCCTCGATCGTCCACCAATAGTCAGTTGCTGCATAGACGCCCTGCATAAGGCCCCCGGTTTCGCGCGCGACGAACGGCACCTGATAGGGAACGACCAGCTTCATCTTGTCGAGCACGCCGAACTGCTTCGCCTGCTGGATCGAGAGAACTGCGTCATGGCCCCAGTTGACGTTGATCAGCACGTCGGCGCCGGAGTTCGCGACGTTGAGGAGATAGGACGAGTAATCCGGCGCGCCCAAAGGTGAAACCTGGTTGGTAACCGTAGTCCAGCCCGCCTCCGAGAGGTGATCCTGCATCGACTTGGTGACGGTGTGGCCGTAGGTGTAGTCCGGCGTCAGATAGGCTGCCTTCTTGTTCTTTCCGAACTGCTTGACCAGCACCGGCGCAATCGCCGCCGCGGCGGTCTGACCGAAGAAATTCTGGCGGAAGCCGTAGCGCACGCAATCCTTGCCGGTCGTGTCGTTGGAGCCGGAGATGCCGCAGACAAAGAGGACCTTCTCGCGCTGCGCCAGCTTGTTCAGCGCTACCGCCACCGCGCTGGACGTGCCGCCGGTGATCATGATCGCCTTGTTCTCGCTGATGAAGCGCTGTTGCGCTTGCACCGCTTCGTTCGGCTTGGCGGCGGAGTCGGCGACACCAAACTTCAGTTCCTTGCCGAGCACGCCCTTGGTGGTTTTCGGCGAGATCTTCTTGATCAGTTCGTTGCCGCTGTTGATGTGTTCGATCGCGAGCTGATAGCCCTTGAGCTCATCCTCTCCTTGCACTGCATACGTCCCGGTGCGGGGGACGGAGATTCCGATGAATACGGAAGAGCCCGACGAGCCGGCTGGATAGGTGCCGATCGCCGCATGGTCCTCGGCATAGACCGGCATGACCATTGAAGTCGGCAACAGGGCGCCGCCCGCCAGACCGGCTCCGGCCTGAAGCAAGCTCCGACGCGACACGCCCCGTCTCATTTGCTGGCGCAACTCCTTCGTATTCATTGTTCGGTCTCCTCCGTGATTGGTGATTATCGTTGCGCATACGAGCCCACCGCCCGTATCGGCGATCGGCTTTCGCATCCTGAGCTGCATGGCGCAGCTGTGTTGCCGTTAGAATTGCGCTCCCAGCTGTTCTGTCAATGTCACTTTGGTCGAAGGACGTTGCGATAAGATCAACATTCGGTATATCTCGACTCCACCGCTGAACGATGCTCACCCCCACGTCGCAAATGCGAGCCTATGGACCGAAACCGGCAGGCCGATAGTCGAAACAGCGCTTTGGAAGAAGCGACCACGCCCTGCGGCGAGAAGGCCTCCGCCTCGCCGTCTGGGAGTTTGAGCGTTCGTGCGCTCAACGTGCTGAAGGAACTGGCGCCCGAACTGATCGGCGAAGAGCCGCCAAAGGGCACCTGGGTGCCTCCTGATGACCTTCTTCGACAGCTGACAGGCCGGCATCTGGCGACCGCCCGCAACTGCGGACCGCAGACGGCTCGGGAAATCATCGACTGGGCTCTCGCCAGGGGAGTCGCGATCCAGTCACCGCTCCATCGTGGCAAGCCGCTATCCGAGGTCTGGCGCAGCCTGGCGGCGCGTGCGTCGGCCGGAAAACTCACGCGGGCCGAAATCACCGAAGCCTTGGAAAAGTCGATTCGCCGCAAGAGCGTCCGGATCCCGGTTGCCTTCCAGATCATTCTTCTGGAGATATTGAGCTCGACCTACGACCCTCCGCCGTTCCCCTGACGCAACCAGCTGCGTGAACGGGATAGTTCCGCTGCCTCAGCCCTGATACCGTTGATTGCCGGTTCGCGTGATCCGGTAGGTCGAAAATGGTGGGGATGGTGGTGGCATGGCCAAATCCAGGCGGCGAGCCAAGGCGCCGGCACGGTCAGGCGGGACCAAGACGAGACGCAACGGAAAGGCTCGCGCAGTGGACTACCAGGCGCTGGCCAGATTCCGCTACCAGCTGCGGGTGTTTCTCGCCTTCAGCGCGACGGCTGCGATGCGGCAGGGATTGACGCCGCAACAGCATCAGGCCCTGCTCGCGATCAAAGGGTTTGCCGGATCCGAACTCACGTCGGTTGGCGACCTCGCGCAGGCGCTGCTGATCCGGCATCACACTGCGGTCGAACTGGCCACCCGCATGAAAAGGCTCGGCCTGATCAAGCGAAGCGTCGATGCCCGGGATGGCCGGCGCGTTCTCCTGCAGTTGACGGCGCGCGGCGAGCGCAGACTGCAAGCGCTTTCGGCAATTCACCTGGAAGAGCTCAGCGCGATTGGACCCACCCTGGTCGGCATCCTGCGTCAATTCAGGAGCGCGCAAAGGCAGCGTTAATACCGTTCCATCGGCGCGCCATGGCTCACGCCGAGGCGCCCTGCGCCGCCAGTTGTGCGGCCTGGTGCTCGGTGGTCAGCGCGTCGATCAATTCGCCCAAGCTTTCTCCCGAGATCACCTGCGGCAGTTTGTAGAGCGTCAGGTTGATGCGGTGGTCGGTGACGCGTCCTTGCGGGAAATTGTAGGTGCGGATGCGTTCGCTGCGGTCGCCGGAGCCGACTTTTTCCTTGCGATCCGCCGAGCGTGCCGTATCGATGCGCTGGCGTTCGGCATCGTAGATGCGCGAGCGCAGGATGTTCATCGCGGAGGCGCGGTTCTTGTGCTGCGATCGGCTGTCCTGCATCATCACCACGATCCCGGTCGGAATGTGGGTGATGCGGATCGCGGATTCGGTCTTGTTGACGTGCTGGCCGCCCGCTCCCTGCGCGCGCATGGTCTCGATCCGCAAATCCTCGTTCTTGATGTCGACGTCGACATCCTCGACTTCGGGCAACACCGCGACCGTCGCCGCCGACGTATGAATCCGCCCCTGCGTCTCCGTATCAGGAACGCGCTGTACCCGGTGCACGCCGGATTCGAACTTCAGTTTGGCGAAGGCTCCGCGGCCCTGTACCTCGGCGATGATTTCCTTGTAACCGCCCACGGTGCCTTCGCTTGCGGAAATCACCTCGACCTTCCAGCCCTGCAAGCTGGCGAAGCGCTCGTACATCCGGAACAGATCGCCGGCGAACAACGAGGCTTCGTCGCCGCCGGTGCCGGCACGAATTTCCAGCACCACGTTGCGGTCGTCCATGGCGTCCTTCGGCAACAGCGCGACGCGGATCTTCTGCTCCAGTTCGCCGATGCGGGCCTGCAAGGTTTCGCGCTCGGCTTCCGCCATGCTGCGCATTTCCGGATCGGTCGCCGAATCGGCAATCAGACTTTCGGTATCGGCGAGTTCGGTGCGTGCCGCGCGGTATGTCTTGACGGCGTCGATCAGCGGGTTGAGTTCGGCAAGCTCGCGCGTGATGCGCACATAGTCTTCCGAATTCACCTGGCCGAGCAGCGCCGCCTCGAGCGAGGCGTGATGGGCCAGCAAAATATCCAATTTGGCTTCGGGGAGCGTCGACATCGGATGAATCTCGAATGTAGGTGCTTTTCGGCGAAACGGGGTGGCGGAGTCGGGCAGCAGGCCCGCTACAACGCCAATCCTTCGGCCTCGGCGAACTCGGTCAGTTTTTGGCGGATAGACACGCTGCCCGAGGGTGCATCGAGCAGCGCGTTCATCATGGCTTCGGCCTTTTTGGCATCCAGATCGAGGATCATGGCCTTGACAGGACCATGCGCGGTTGCCGATAGCGAGAGCGAGCGGTAGCCAAGCGCGATCAGGGCGAGCGCGCCGATCGGCTTTGACGCCATCTCTCCGCAAAGCGACGCGGATTTCTTTGCTGCGTTGGCCTTCTGCACGATCTCGCGCAGGACCCGCAGGATCGGGGCCGACAAGGTATCGAAGCGTTCCGAAACCTTGGCATTGCCGCGATCGACCGCAAACAGGAACTGGAACAGGTCGTTGGATCCGACCGAGATGAAATCGACTTTCTTCAGGAGTTCGTCGAGCTGGTAGAGCAGGGCAGGTACTTCCAGCATGGTTCCGATGTCGATTCGTTCGGGCAGCGAATGCCCGTGCTGGCGCAGATAGGTCAGTTCGCGCTCGACGATGCTCTTGGCGGCATCGAATTCGGCAACTTCGGTGATCATCGGAAACATGATGCGCAAGGAGCGGCCGCCGCCGGCGCGCAGCAACGCACGAATCTGGCCGCGCAGAAGCCCCGGGCGGTCGAGTCCCAGCCGGATCGCCCGCCAGCCGAGCGCAGGATTTTCCTCGACCACGCTCTCCATATAGGGCAGCGCCTTGTCTCCGCCGATATCGAGCGTTCGGAACGTCACCGGTTTGGAGCCGGCGGCGTCGAGTACGGTGCGGTACAAAGCGAGTTGGTCGCTGGTGCGCGGCAGACTCTGGCCGACCATGAACTGCAATTCGGTGCGAAACAGGCCGATACCGGCCGAACCGGTGTCGTCGATATGCGGCAGGTCAATCGCAAGCCCCGCATTGATCAAGAGTTCGATCGGCTGGCCATCCCTTGTCACGCAGGGCTTTTCACGCAACGCCAGATATTGGGCTTGACGCCGGGCGCGAAAGCGCACGCGCTCGGCGTAGGCCGACTCGATCTCGGCCGATGGACGGACGTAGATCGAGCCGGACGTGCCGTCGACTATGATGGCATCGCCGGGATCGGCGATACCCGGCGCGTTCGGAACTTCGCCGACCGCCGGGATGCCGAGCGCGCGTGCCACGATCGAGACGTGCGAGTTGGCGGTGCCTTCCTCCAGCACCAGGCCTCGAAGGCGCTTGCGGTCGTAGTCGAGCAGCGCCGCCGGGCCCATTGCGCGCGCGATCAGGATGGCGTTGTCGGGCAATTGCTCGCGCGAGGGCGCATGGTCCTGTCCGACCAGTTGCCGCATCAGCCGGTAACCGAGGTCCTCGAGATCGTGCAGGCGGTCGCGCAAATAAGGATCGGTTGAGCGCAGCATGCGTGCGCGAGTGTCGGATTGGACGCGCTCGACGGCAGCCTCCGCCGTCAGGCCGGTGGCCACGGCTTCGTGTAGCTTGTGCGACCAGCCGTGATCGTTGGCGAACATCCGGTAGGCCTCAAGCACGTCGCGGTGCTCGCCGCCGTCGGCAACATCGCCGCGTTCCAGCATGCGGTCGAGGTCGGCACGCAATTTGGCCAAGGCCGCGTCCAGCCGCTTGATTTCCTTCGGCAGGTCCTCGGCAATGTAGTTGGTGATAACGACGCGGGGCTCGTGCAGCACGACATGGCCGAGCGCGATGCCGTCAGACAGGATCGCGCCGGTCTTGTGCTGGGAATGCCGAGCGGCCGGCTCGGCGCCCGGTTCGGCAAGCGCCGACAATTCGCCGGAGGCGATCATTTCCGCGAGCACCATCGCGGTGGTCTGGAGCGCCTCGACCTCCTCCTCGACATAGGTGCGCTTGGCGCGGTTCTGCACCACCAGGACGCCGAGCGTGTTGCCGGCGCGAAGGATCGGCACGCCGAGGAAGGAGTGGTAGATCTCTTCGCCAGTCTCGGGCCGGAACGAGAACGCCGGATGGCTTTGCGCGTCGTTGAGATTGAGCGGCGTCGCCTCGCTCGCGACGAGGCCGACCAGACCTTCATGCGCGCTCAAGACGGTGCGGTGCACCGCATCGCGATTGAGACCTTCGGTGGCGTATAGCTCCAAGGTGTTGTCAACGCGCAGCACGTAGACGGAGCACACCTCCGCCACCATGTTGGCGGCGATCAGCACGACGATCTTGTCCAATCGCTCCTGTGCTGAAACCTGCTCCGCCATTGTTTCGCGAAGCCGTCTCAACAGGACGCGGGGGCCTCCCGATGCGCTTCGCAGTGGGTTCAAATCCTGTTCCTCCAGGCCGGCCTACCCGTGAGGGCGGGGGCTGGCGTTAGACTTAAAACGCAACAATTTTATTTATTCTACGGCATCCCGACCCTGAGCTAATGGCGCGAATCGCGCCACTAAATCAGTGGCACAGTTCACAATCGGGCTCGCGTTCAGGCCGTATACCGAATTGGGCTTTATTTTGCCAAGCAAAAGGCCTGCCAGCCGAGATGGCCAACAGACCCGCACACCGCAGCCGGTAGCGCTAGGCCAACTCATGTTGCGGCCGCTAAGAGAAGCTGCTCTCTTCTAAGCTTGATCGAGGCCGTAGAGCGTGTGCAGGGTCCGGACCGCGAGTTCGGTATAGGCTGTGTCGATCAGCACCGAAAACTTGATTTCGGAGGTGGTGATGGCGCGGATATTGATGCTGCGCGCAGCCAGGGCCGCAAACGCCTTGGCGGCGACGCCGGCATGGCTGCGCATGCCGCTGCCGATCACCGAAACCTTCGCGACATCGGTGGCCGTGTCGAGCCGGGCGTAGCCGATCCTGTCCTTCGCCGAGGTGATGGTGTCGCGGGCGCGGGCGTAGTCGGAGGCCGGCACCGTGAAGGTCAGGTCGGTGGTCTTGCCGTCCTGGGAGACGTTTTGCACGATCATGTCGACATTGATATTGGCATCCGCCAGCGGACCGAAGATCGAAGCAGCCACCCCCGGCTTGTCCTCGATCTGGCGAATCGAAATCTGCGCCTCGTCTTTGGAAAAGGCGATGCCGGTGACGACGTGGCTTTCCATGATCTCCTCCTCGCTGCAGATCAGCGTTCCCGGCGGCTGGTTGGCATGCGGGTCGATATCCTCGGGCTTGTCGAAACTGGAACGCACGAAGATTGGCATGTTGTGGACCATGCCGAGTTCCACGGAACGGACCTGAAGCACCTTCGCGCCCAGCGAAGCCAGTTCGAGCATGTCTTCGAATGCAATCCGGTCGAGCCGGCGGGCCTTCGGAACCACCCGCGGGTCGGTGGTGTAGACACCGTCGACATCGGTGTAGATGTCGCAGCGATCGGCGTGGATGGCGGCCGCGACCGCAACCGCCGACGTGTCGGAGCCGCCCCGACCCAGCGTGGTGATCCGGTTGGTTTGCGGATTGATGCCCTGGAAGCCGGCGATGACGGCGACCTCCTTGCGCTCCTTGAAGCGGTTGAGCAGTTCAGTGCCATCGATGTCAAGAATTCGCGCCGAGGCATGGGCATCGCTGGTCTTGATCGGGATTTGCCAGCCCTGCCAGGAGCGGGCCTGAATGCCGATCGCCTGCAGGGCAATTGCCAGGAGTCCCGCGGTGACCTGCTCGCCGGAGGCCACCACCGCGTCATATTCGCGGGCGTCGTGCATCGGAGAGGCTTCGCGGCACCAGTCGACCAGTTCATTGGTCTTGCCGGCCATCGCCGAGACGATGACGGCGACGTCGTGGCCGGCATCGACCTCGCGCTTGACGTGACGGGCGACGTTGCGGATGCGTTCGATATTGGCGACGGACGTGCCGCCGAATTTCATCACGAGGCGACCCATGACGACTGGTTTATTCCCCTGCGGATTATTAATGTAGCCCGCGCAAACGTTCGCAGGCGCCTATCCTGAAAGGCGCGTATACATAGCGACGCGGTTGGGGGCAAGCAACCGGTTCCGCGTCGTCTAATTGAGTTAATTGAGGCTGTTTGTATGGGGCGCTATATCGACCAGATCCTGCAGCCGGGGGAAAACGTGCTGTATTCGACCAATGCGCACTGGATCTTCTACCTGCCGGCGATCGTGTCCTGGATCGTGGCACTGGCACTCCTGATCCTGTCGCGGGCGACCACGACAGACGGCATCGTGCTCCTGTGCCTGTCCGCCTCCGCCATCGCCGCCCTGGCAGGGCTTTACTGGGCGATAAGGGGCTGGTTCCACCGGCTCACCACCGAAACCGACGTCACCAATCGCCGGGTGGTACACAAGACCGGCTTTATCAACCGCCATACGTTCGAGATTGCGCTCGATAAAATCGAGAGCGTCGACGTGGAACAGAGCATTGCAGGCCGCATCTTCAATTACGGCGACGTCACCATCATGGGCGTCGGCGAGGGCAGGCAAACGATTTCAACCATTGCGTCCCCGCTGGCGTTTCGCAGCGCCATCACGGCGCGCTAGGAGCAGCAGATGGTTGTGCAGCC
The DNA here is from genome assembly GCF_027451485.1 of Bradyrhizobium sp. Classification (GTDB taxonomy): domain Bacteria; phylum Pseudomonadota; class Alphaproteobacteria; order Rhizobiales; family Xanthobacteraceae; genus Bradyrhizobium. The sequence goes on along the minus strand of NZ_DAIDJE010000114.1, from coordinate 10,750 downwards.
AAATCCTCCCGCCGCCTCGACCGTCGATCCGACCGAGATCGCCAAATTTTCCAAACTGTCCGAGCAGTGGTGGGATCCGAAGGGCAAGATGGCGCCGCTGCACAAGATCAATCCGCTGCGGCTCACTTATATTCGCGATGCCGCCTGCCGGAAATTCGAGCGCAATGCGAAAAGCTTGAACTGCCTGTCGGGTCTGCGCATCCTCGATATCGGCTGCGGCGCCGGTCTGCTTTGCGAGCCGTTGACGCGGCTCGGGGCCCAGGTGATCGGCCTCGATCCTTCCCCCAGCAATATCGCGGCAGCCAAATTGCACGCTGACAGAGGTCATCTGTCGATCGACTACCGCTGCACCACGGTCGAGGAAATGGACGTGCGCGAGCGCTTCGACGTCGTATTGGCGATGGAGGTGGTCGAGCATGTCAGCGATATCGGCCTGTTTCTCGGCCGCTGCGCCGCCATGCTCAAGCCCGGGGGGTTGATGGTGGTTTCCACCCTCAATCGTAACTGGAAGAGTTTTGCGCTGGCGATTGTCGGGGCCGAATACATCCTGCGCTGGCTGCCGCGCGGCACCCATCAATGGGAAAAATTTGTCACGCCCGACGAGCTTGCACGTCATTTGCTCGACAATCGTTTGACGATCACCGAGCAGACCGGCGTGGTGTACAGTCCCTTCGCCGACCGCTGGAGTTTGTCGCCCGACATGGATGTTAACTACATGGTGGTGGCGGAAGGCATGGTGTGATCGCATCGCGCTGTTTCCGCACGGACGCACGCTATCGGGGCGCAGCTCTGTCATGCACGGCGTGGGTTGACCACACGTAGTGCGCCCGGCACGGTGCCACACGTCCTTCAAGGCTCCATTCCCTCCAAATGTTCACCGTCGCCTCGCTCTGGATTCCTTTCACCTTCACCGCCGCCGCGGGCCAGGTCGCGCGCAATGCCATGCAGCGGCAACTGACCGGGCCGCTCGGGACCTGGGGCGCGACCAACATCCGCTTCCTGTTCGGCTTTCCCTTCGCCATCCTGTTCTTCGCCGCCGTGCTGGCCGGCACTGGGGATGCCTTGCCGCGCCCGACCACCGCCTTCTGGCCGTGGCTTTTGCTAGGTGCGATCTGCCAGATCGTTGCGACCGGACTGATGCTGGTGGCGATGAACGAGCGTTCCTTCGTCGTGACGACGGCCTATCTCAAGACCGAGGCGATCCAGACCGCGATCTTCGGCTTCGTCTTCCTCGGCGACGATCTGACGGCCCTGAAGGTGCTCGCGATCCTGATCGCGACCGTTGGCGTCGTCATCACGGCATTGCGTCCGGGCGGCGATAAGAGCTTTACAGATCTCCGGCCGACACTGATCGGGCTGGTCTCCGCCGCGGCGTTCGCGCTATCGGCCAACGGCTACCGCGGGGCGATCATCACGATCCACGGCGCCTCGTTCGTGACAGCCGCGACGTACACGCTGGTGTTCGGGCTGTTCGTGCAAACGCTGGTCCTGACCATCTATCTGTTGGTGCGCGCGCCGGACGTTCTGAAATCGATCCTGCGCATGTGGAAGCCTTCGCTGCTCGCGGGCTTCATGGGGGCGTTCGCCTCGCAGTTCTGGTTCCTGTCATTTGCGCTGACGGCGGCCGCCAATGTGCGCACACTGGCGCTCGTGGAGGTGCTGTTCGCGCAGGGCGTGGCCTATTACTCGTTCAAGCAGCCGTTTTCGGCGCGAGAACTCTTCGGGATTGTGCTGATCGTGATCGGGGTTGGACTGCTCGTAGCCGCCTAACCCTTGAAGGCAATCAGAACGGCCCCGGCAGCGATCATGGCGATGCCGAGCCAACCCTGGATCGATGGCCGCTCGCCGAGAAAGGTCACGCCGAACAGCGCGACCAGCACGACGCTCAATTTGTCGATCGGGGCGACCAACGTGGCCGGTCCGAGTTTCAGGGCGCGGAAGTAGCAGAGCCAGGATGCTCCCGTGCCAAGCGCCGAGAGCACCAGAAAGAGCCAGCTTTTCCCCGATATCGGCCCGGCGTTGGTGAGTTGTCCGGTGGCGAAGAGGATGAGCGACAGAGTCATCAGCACGACAGCGGTGCGGATCAACGTCGCGAGATCGGAGTTGATGCCCTCGACCCCGACTTTGGCAAAGATCGCGGTGAGTGCCGCAAATACCGCCGATAGCAGCGCCCAGATTTGCCAGGATGAAAGCGAAACGGGCGGCAAGGACGTTTTCCTGCGCGTTAATTCCGGTCGTCCGGCAGCGTCGGAAGCGGCATGACCTCGACGCCTTCTTCGAGCAGGGCCCTTGCTTCATCAGGAGAAGCTTCGCCATAGATCGGGCGATGCTCGATGTCGCCGTAATGCATCTTGCGCGCTTCGTTCGGAAAACGCTCGCCCACATTGTCGGCATTGCTGACGATATGGTCGCGCAACTCCTTGAGCTTGGCTCGGAGCTCACGCTCCTGCGCCATCAAAAGCGGCGTCGGCGAGGAAGGCGGGATCACTTCAGCGGCCGGCGCCGGCACCGGCAAGGATTCGGAAGCCGTTTTCTCGCGGCCCTTCTTGCGGGCGATGCGCGGCGCCATGATCGCGCGCTCGACGTCTGTCGAGCCGCAAACCGGGCAACTCACGAGCTTCCGTTTCTCCTGAGACTCGTAGGCAGACGAACTCTGGAACCAACTCTCGAAGGCGTGGCCCTTCTTGCAGCACAAATTGTAATGGATCATGCCGATCCCCGCACCAGGTGCAGATAATCCGGGCCGGATTTCGGGTCGGCGACCGAAAAGCGCCGCCCGTGTTGCAGCGACGGCACCGCCTTGCGTGCAGTCTCGACCAGCGAAGGATCGATCTTCGCCATGAAGACGCCGGGCTCGCCGCCGCCCTCGGCCAGCACCTCGCCCCAGGGCGCGATGATCAGCGAATGGCCGTACGTCTCGCGCTTGTTCTCGTGCAGACCACATTGGGCGGCCGCAAACACGAAGCATCCATTCTCGATGGCGCGGGCGCGCAGCAGCGTGTGCCAATGCGCCTCTCCGGTTTTTCGCGTGAAGGCGGACGGCACGCTGAGGAACGAGGCGCCGCTTTCGGCGAGCGCGCGATAAAGGGCGGGAAAACGCACGTCGTAACAGATCGTCAAGCCGATGCGCCCCCAGGGCAGGTCGGCAATCACGGCGGTCTCGCCAGGCTGGTAGTTGGCGGATTCGCGGTAGCTTTCGCCGCCCGGCAGATCGATGTCGAACATGTGGATCTTGTCGTAGCTGGCGATCACGCCGCCGTCCGGACCGATCAGGAACGAACGATTGACCGCGCGCTCTGGGGAGGCGCGTAGCGCCAGCGATCCGATGTGCAGATGGATTTTCAGTTCGGCGGCGAGGGCACGATAAGCCTTCAGGGAAAGATCGTCGGCCTCCTCCGCAAGATGATCGAACAGCGCCTTTCGGTTCAGCTGCATCATATTGCTCACTTCCGGGGTGAGCACATAATCGGCGCCCTGGGACGCGGCCTGCCTGATCAATTTAATGCCCTGCTCAAGGCTCGGCTCAGGCAACAGGCCCGTCCGCATCTGCACCATGGCGGCGGTAAAGGAGCGATCGGCGCTCATAAGCTGGCCCCTTCGCCAGCGAGCAACGCGTCAAGCTTGCCGGCGCGATCGAGCGCATACAATTCGTCGCAGCCACCGACATGGGTTTTGCCGATGAAAATCTGCGGGAAGGTCGCGCCATTTCCGACGCGGTCGTACATCTGCTGGCGAACGTCCGGGTCGGACGCGGTGCTCAGCTCCTTGAAGGCGGCATTCTTCCGCGCCAGCAGGCTTTTGGCCGCGGTACAATATCCGCAGCCGGGACGGGTGTAGATTTCGATCGCAGCAGGCATGTCGCGTTGGGACCGATGCAAAAGGTGACCAGAATGATGGATTATATGGGAGTTCGGTGGCTATCCACAACCCGGGCAAAGACCAGCACGTCGACAGCGGCTGCTTTCGCGCGCAGGAGCGCCCGCGCGCAGGCATCCACCGTTGCGCCTGACGTCAGCACGTCATCGATCAGCACCACCCGGCGGCCGGCGATCAGGTGCTCCCGATCGGGTGCCACTTTGAATGCGCCCTGCACATTGCTGGCGCGCTGCGGCCGCGACAGGCCGATCTGCTGCTCGGTGGGACGGATCCGGCGCAGCGCCTCGGTAGCGACCGTAACGCCAGACTGCCGTGCGATGATGCGGGCCAGCGCCCCCGATTGATTGTAGCGGCGGCTCCAGCCGCGTCGCCAATGCAGCGGGACAGGCACGAGTGCGTCGGCGCCGTCCAGCAGTTCCCGCCCAGCCCGCGCCATCCAGCGGCCCATCGGCGGCGCCAGGTCCGTGCGGTCCTGGTATTTCAACGCGTGCACCAGCTTTCGCGCGACGTCGTCATAGCGCACGGCGGCGCGGGCCCGTGTATAGGCTGGCGGATTGGCGATCGCCTCCATCGAGAGCATGTCGGGCCCGGGATCGTAGACAAAGGGAATGCCGAGGCGCGGGCAAAACGGCGGCGCGATGAACGACAGCTTGGCCCAGCAAGTGGCGCAGACGCCTTCGCCTTCGACCGGCTCGCGGCAGGCCACGCACAGGGTTGGCAATGCGATGTCGAGTGCGAGCTTGGCCGCATGCGCCAGTGCCCCCCGGCATGCCGAGAACGCGCCGAGGAAATGCGAGGCGATGGAACGGGAGGGCTCAGCGTCCATGGACCAAACGCTATCGTCGACCCGGCGAAGGCTCAAGCGGATAGTGGAGTGGATTTGACATTCGCTACCCACCTGGCCGCGAGTTCAAAAAAGCGAATGTCAAATCCTGAACTCCACTAGAAACGTATATTTGCTAGTGGTCCTGCGATTCTAACATTCGCAAAAGTGGCCGCTGAGAAGGAAAGCGAATGTTAGAATCGGACCACTAGAAGACATCGGGCGGCCTTGCTGAACCCATTGTCTGCCGTTAGCTGAACTGGGGTCGTGAATGATCTGCCGTGAAGCCGGATCGCCATGCTCAGGGTTATTTTTCCTCGCCCCTACCAGATCGAAGTCTCCAGTCTTCGTCAGACCGAATTCGTCAAGCTTCGCCGGCACCTCGATGAGGTGCACCTGGCCTGGGTGACGGAGTGGAAGCGAAGGCAGGATGATTTCAGGATTGAAAACATCCGCTTCCGCCATGACCCCGCCTGGAATACGCGAGTCCTCAGCCTGCAAGCGGCCCGCGACGGCAAGACGTGGTTCTGGCGGGCCACCCGGGTATTTCTCGCCTGGGGCGTCTCGTCAATTTAGGACGATTATCCCCGCGCGACACGCTGGCGGGAGCTGGCCTGATAGGCAAGCCGGCTATGGCCGGCGCAATAGGGCAATCCGCCGAGCGGCCGGTTGCCGCAGAAGCAGAAGTCCTCTTCGCCGGGACTGTTAATGGGCCAGCGGCACCTTTCCTCGCTCAGTTCAAGCAACGAGCAGTGCCGTTCGCTGTGGATCGCCTCGCCGTCTTCCGCCGGCACCGGTTCGGCAAACAATTTGCGCAGGATCCGGTATTGCAGCCGCGGTACCGAGCGCGGGCGATTTGTCTTGCTGCTCGCCCGTCGTATCTCGGGTTTCTTTTCCCGGGTCAGGTTGAGGCGCGAGAGCTTGCCGATCACGGCATTGCGGCTCACCCCGATTTCGCCGGCGATTTCACGGCAGGACAGGCCGGCCGAGAAATGAATTTTCAGAAGTTCGATGCGTTCCGTGGTCCAGGTCGGTTCGTTGGCGGGCATTTGAAAGTCCCAAACTATGAGCCGGTCACGCCGGCTTCCCCATAGGCCTCCCAGTCGCCAAACCGTCCCGAATGCCGCTTCTTACGGGGTCTTGCCGTTGTCGCGGATCGAAAGCAGCCCGTCCTTGATGGCGAGACGGATGCCTTCCTCGATCAGGGTCCTCGCTACGCCAGGTACACTTGTTCCGTGGGTTCCCTGTCTGACCAGCTTTTCAAGATACGCGATGGTCGAAAGGGCCAACGTGACTGGAACGCGGTCGGTTTCGGCTTTTTCTGTGGCCATGCAAAACGCTAGCCTCTCACGCGGGTACTGAAAAGTATCTATTAAGAGTCTATTTACACCAAAAAGGGGCCGCTTGTCAGCCCGGGATGGTGCGCGTACCTACCGGTATGGTTTCCGCCCCGGCTTCCCCTGTCCTGTTCGACCGCGCCTTGCTGCGTGCCCGACTTGACCGGGCAGAGCGGCTGGGGCCGGCAACCTTTCTGCTCGACCGCGTCGCCGGCGACATGGCGGAGCGGCTGAGTGCGGTGTTGCGGGATTTCAGAGACGTCGCCGAGGTCGGAACGCAAGGTGAGCAGGTCGGTCGCGCGCTCGCCCACCGCTTCGATCATTATGCGCGCATTGATCTGCCGGAGCGCGAGTCCGAGCCGCTGTCTCTTGATGCGGGATCGCTCGACCTTGCGGTTTCCGCGCTCGCCCTTCAGTTCGTCAATGATCTGCCCGGCGCTCTGGTGCAGATCCGCCGCGCGTTGCGCCCGGACGGATTGCTGATGGCGGCCATGATGGGCGGCGATACGCTCGTCGAGTTGCGGCAGTCTTTCGCGGCAGCGGAATCCGAATTGGAGAGCGGCGTCTCGCCGCGCGTCGCGCCGTTTGCCGACCTGCGCGATGTCGGCGCGCTGTTGCAGCGCGCAGGATTCGCTCTTCCCGTCGCCGATGTCGACCGCATCGTCGTGCGCTACGACAGCGCATTCGACCTGATGCAGGACCTGCGGAGGATGGGCGCGACCAACGTCCTGGTGGAACGCCGGCGAACGCCGACCCGCCGGGCCACGATGTTGCGAATGGCGGAAATCTACCGCGAACGCTTTGCCGATCCCGATGGCCGCATTCGCGCCACCTTCGATATCGTCTGGCTGTCAGGCTGGGCGCCGCATGAAAGCCAGCCCAAGCCGCTCAAGCCGGGATCGGCCAAAGTCAGCTTGGAAGAGGCGGTGAGGAACGCGACCAGGACCTGACTCCGGATCGCGGAAGCGAGGCGGTTCTTCAAAGGGCTATGCCCGCATGTGACGAGCGCATCAAGGCTGGCCGCCCACGCTACGCGGCGCAAAAGATTAACGCGCCGTTAACGGGACTTTCGGCCCCGCGTCATTGCCGCAAACATTTCGACAATAACTCTTCACTACTGTTGGATGACCGGCCAACCGTCACCTGTGCGAGTTCTCTTGATGTCGTCACGCGCTGCACGAACAGCCTTTGCCAGAGATATGCTTCGCCGATTTGGCCGCAACCGCCGCGGTTCGGCAGCTGTCGAATTTGCGCTGGTCGCGCCGGTCTTTTTCGCATTGTTGTTTGCGATCATCGAGACGGGATTGATGTTCTTTGCGAGTCAAATCCTCGAGACCGTTGCGCAGGAGTCGGCTCGCCAGATTATGACCGGGCAATCCCAGGCCGCCGGGAACACTGCGGCAACGTTCATAACTAACGTCGTCTGCAACCAGTCCCAGCCAGTGCTTAACTGCAACAGCATAGGTGTCGATGTCGAGAGCGATCCCTCCCAATTCTCCAATCTGAATATCGCCTACCCGGTGACCAACGGAAGTTTCGATCCCACCAAGCTTAAATTCAATCCTGGCGGATCCTGCAGCGTCGTCACGCTCACTTTGTACTATCCATGGCAGATGTTCGTCACCGGGCTCGGCTACAACATCTCAAATCTGAAGGGCAATATCCGCTTGCTCAGTGCAACGGCGGCGTTCCGCAACGAGCCTTACGCGGGGGCCTGCTCGACATGAGCCTTGCCAAAGGACCGATGAAACGCCGTATTCGCGGGTGCTCTGTGATCGCCGCATTCTTTCGTGATTGCCGCGGCATCGCAGCGACCGAGTTCGCCGTGATTGTCCCGATCATGCTGGTGCTGTTGTTCAGCACGGTGGAAGTTTGTTCTGGCCTGGCGGTAGATCGCAAGGTTTCACTGGTGGCACGTACCATCGCGAACCTGACGTCGCAGGGGGCGAGCGCTTCCGATACCGATTTGACGAATTTCTTTGGCGCGGCCAACCTGATCATGGTGCCCTATGTGCAACCCGCCTATCCCGCGCCGAACATGACGATTTCGGAGTTGTACATTGATCCCTCGTCGGGCATCGCACGGGTTCAATGGAGCGTGGGATCTGCACCGCGTTCCATCAGCTCCCAGGTTCCGATTCCGCAGAGCATGATCGCAACGGATCCGACGACGCACGCGATCATAGCGAACCAATATATCATTTTCAGCGAGGTCAACACCGTTTACACGCCGTCACTTGGCAGTTTTGGGACCATGACTGCGGCCATAACGCTGAGCGATGTCGCCTATGCCTTGCCGCGGCAGTCGACCTGCGTGTTCTATCCTTCGACGCCATCGCCTGCGACCTGCCCGACATCCTGACTGCGGCCTGAATTGAACCCCGTCAAGGCAAGACAAGCTTTGTTGCCTGCTTGACCCGGCAATCCGTTCTCTTCGCAAGAGCCCTTTTCGAACATGATGTCTGCGCGGCTCAAGCCTGCAGCGTCGGTCACATCAAGAGATCGACCAAATGCGGGATCAGGGGAATATCCGCAGGCGGCATCGGATAGTCGCGCAGCTTGTTGACGCGGACCCATGCAAGCTTCTGTCCCTCGCGCGCGATCGCGTCACCTTCCCAGCGCCGGCAGATGTAAAGTGGCATCAGGAGATGGAACGCCTCATAGGCGTGGCTCGCGAAGGTCAGCGGCGCGAGGCAAGCTTCCTTCACGGTGATGCCGAGTTCCTCGTGAAGTTCGCGAATGAGCGTGGCTTCCGGCCGTTCGCCGGGCTCGATCTTGCCGCCGGGAAATTCCCACAGGCCCGCCATTGCCTTGCCTTCCGGCCGCTGCGCGATCAGCACGCGGTTGTCGGTGTCGATCAAGGCGCAAGCCACGACCAGGGTCAGTTTGATGTCGCTCATGATTGCCGGCGTTCACTGGCCATTGATTGAGAAGAGCCGAGCCCGCTGGCTCGATGAGCGCGGGAAGGGTTTGTTAACTCTATTAGGCGCGCGATTCTTCAATCGCAATAAGCCGAATTTAATTCTCCGCCAATAGATCAGTACGGGAGTCAATCGACACAGGCATGACCCATGCGCACCCTCTCGGCCTTGATCAACCGCTTCTGCAAGGACAAGCGCGGCAATATCGCCGTGATCTTCGGGATCGCCTGCCTACCGGTTCTCGCGGCCGTCGGCTGCGGCGTCGACTATTCGGAAGCGTCACGAATGAGGGCCAAGCTGCAATCAGCGGCGGACGCTGCGGCGGTCGCATCGATCTCGAAGAACTCGCAAGGCTGGCTAGCCGCATCGCAGATGAGCGGCAACGGCACCGTCGCTACCGCTCAGACGGACGCCATGAATATCTTTTTAGGCAACATCAACAACGTCTACAATCCCGGCAATCCCAATCCCGGCGCAAATTTGTTCACCTTGAACATGCCGCCGACCACAGCCGTCGTCACAAAGACGGGTGTGAACCTGACCTCGACGGTTACCTTCAACGCCACGGTGCCAACCATCTTCATGAACGTGGTTGGGTTCAAGTCGCTGACGGTATCGGGCAGCTCGAGCGCAAGCTCGTCGCTGCCCATGTATCTGGATTTCTACGTCATGCTGGATGTTTCGGGGTCGATGGGGTTGCCGTCGACCAATGCTGAACAAACCCGGCTGGCCGCGATCAACCCGGACAACTTCCGCTCCTACCCCAATGGCTGTACCTTCGCGTGCCATTTCCAGTCGCAAGGATCGTGCACCGCTCCGCCTGTTGGCCAAACGGCCAGTTCTGGCGTCCTCCCCGCATATTCAGCGTATCCAACGAACGGCTATTGTCTGGGCTATCTCATCACGCGCGTCAGTCAGTCCGGGTACCAAGCTCTTCTCAACTCATCAATTACTTCCCAGACAAAAACCCAATATCCCATGAAGGGCGGCCAGGTATTGCCGTCTGCGATGCTTCCGAACGTGACCTCGTCGCTTACTGGCCCGAATTCGCTCCTGACTGGCAATTCCAAGAGCATGTCGAATAGTCTGACGGCAGTTACATCCTGCCCCACGGAAGGCACGGACGCCTGCATCCAGTTGCGCGCCGACGCGGTCGGCACCGCCTTGAACGCCACAATGGCTACGCAAGGCGTAGACGGATTGTTCGCGACGGCCAACAAGAACGAGGTTGTCCCCGATCAATTCCGCATCGGGCTCTACCCGTTCATTCGATATCTCTACGCCTATTCTCCGCTCACTTCCGCCATCAATGCCTCGCCCACCACTCCGGGCACGATCAACTATGCGGCGGCCAACCTTGCCACGCTGCTTGATACCGGAAACAGCCCGAACCTCGGCCTCGGCTCCGGCGGGACGCATTTTGAAAACGCCTTTCCCTCCATGAATACGACGATCCCACCCTCCGGTGGCGGCCAAGTCGGAGACGGCAGCTCACCCACGAATACGAAGCCATTCGTTTTTCTCGTGACTGACGGCGCGCAGAACTTTCAAACTTGCTGCGGTTTCTCGGGAAGCAACAGCGCCACCGTGATGGCTTCGGGGACATCGTCTCCCTGCCAACCGCTCAAGAACCGCGGCATCACCGTTGCCGTGCTCTATATTCCCTACGAGCCGATTCAGAATCCAACGACGATCTACAATAACGAGGATAACGTCGCGAACGCGAATATTCCCAATATTCCACCCAGCCTTCAGTCCTGCGCATCGCCGAACTTCTTTTTCACGGCCACATC
>NZ_DAIDJE010000113.1 GCF_027451485.1 Bradyrhizobium sp. | reverse complement strand
GGCGCGGCGGGCGATGGTGACGATGCCGTCGGCCTGCGCGCCATACGAAATGACCGTGGCGTTGCGAACCAGCGAGATCTCGGTCCCGGCGCGTTCGACCGCGGCGGAAGAGAAGCGGATGTTGCCGCCGTTCTGGCCTTCCGTGGTGGAAGAGGCGAGCAGCATCTGTTCGGACGCCACACGTCGCATCAGCGCTTCGTGATAGGCGCTGCCGGTGCCGTGCCTGACGAGGCAGGCGACTTTGGTCTGATGCATCGCAAAGATCATCGCAGTGGAAGAGCAGGCGCGTCCGAGCGCGTAGCACATGTCGGTGATGTCGAAGATCGACGCGCCGTCGCCGCCAAAGACCTTCGGGACCTGCACGCCGAGCAGCCGCTCGGTGCGCGCAGCGTCGATCGCCTTTTGCGGGAAGCGCGCGGCCCGGTCTACGTCTTCGGCATCGGCCGCCGCCGCCGAGACGACGGCAGCCAGTCTCTGCGGAAAGGAGCTGCGGTCGGCGACGAAAGGTGCAGCGGTCTCGTCGACGATCTGATCGCGAAAGATGACTTGCTGAACGTTCATGGCCAACCTGCCTTGATGGTTGAAAATATCGGCGCAGCGGGCGTTGCTACAACTTCCGATCGGCCACGCTTAGGGATTTAATTCAAATGCGTCGATGAAATTCGAGGTAAACGATTTTCGTTTCGGCGATGAAAGTTAACCGGTCGTTTGTTCGAAGTGTGTTTTTCAACGGCGGTCGTTAGCCTTAAGATCGGAACCGCGATTTTGCTTAAACGCGATTCACTGTTTTTAAGAGGCCCGCGGAATTACAATTGCGCGGGACTGTCGCTCGCCCTTCGGCGAGCGGTTTCGAAATTCGTGACAGGTGAGAATCGAATATGCAGGCGATTAACGAAATCCAGGGCAGGCTGCTCGCTCTCGTCAAATCCATCCTCAAACAGAACGCGATTGCCGTCGAACTCGCTCCGGCAACGTTGCTGGTGGATGTCGGCCTGACGTCGATGGACATGGTCAACCTGATGCTCGCCGTCGAGGCCGAGTTTGACTTCACGATTCCGCAATCGGAGATCACGCCGGAAAACTTTATGTCCGTCGAAACGCTGAACCGTCTGGTGCTCCGGCATCTCGCGAGCACGGTGGCCGCCTGATCGGCGCTGTCGTTCTCGCAAGGCTGTAATGGCTGCTGTGCGTCCGGCACTTCCGCGAAAGGCCGGATGCTCAAGATCCATCCGGTTCGGTCGTTTCAGGATTTAGAGCCGTGCAGGGCGAAAGCGCCGCTGCCGGCCATCGCCAGCGCCGCCTGGGCGACCAGCCACAGCATCGGATATTCCCAGCCGCCTCCCGGGCGGGAGTAGCCCCAGCCCACCGGCCATTTGATCCACACCACCACGGCGAGGAAGATCAGCAGGAACGTGGCCCATTGCCGCGTGTACCAGCCGAGCAAAATTGCGACGCCGCCGATCACTTCCAGGCCAAAGGTCGGCCAGGCGAGCAGCGGCGTGATGCCGTTCTTCGCCAGAAGCGCCGCATGGGTGTGCATGCCGCGCTCGATCTTGAGGAAGGCGTGAACGAGCCAGTCGAAGCCGAGCGAAATCCGCAGGAGAAAAAGTCCATACGGCGCGTAATCGCGGTCGACGGTCGCGTTGCGAAACATTGCCGTGACAATGCCCGGCAGATTGGCGCGGCTCTCGCGCGCCTGCTCAATACTCATTTTTGTTTCCCCCTTTTGTTTTTCACTTCCTGGCGGCGCGGGTGGTCCGATCTATCCGCCGTCGCATCCCGTTCGCAGCAGCGACCATTGCGAATGTCACGACGCGTGCCATGATAGCCGAGCAACGCTGGCCTTGCCCAGCGAAGCTCCTGCAGCGGGACCAGGCGCGCGGGGCAGGGGCTTTCTTTCAGCCTTGATCTAAGCTCTGGTGCCCGGAGCGCGCGTAAGGGCGAAGCCGGAATCGCTTTTCCTCGAACTGCGGCGCCGTTCGGACACACAGCCGCACTTCCGCGTCCCCGCGGCAGCTTTCCGCCCGGGTTTGCCAATTCATCGTCCCTCCGAAACCAGAGGGCGCAGGGAGTGCCGGGCGCACCAATGCACCCGCAGCCTCGCGTGCAACAAAGAAAGCACGCAAGTGTAGTCACCGCAGGTACACCGGAAACGTCCGGCACTCCCCGCGCGGCAAGGTTTTAACGGCTTATTCCGTGCTCTCCCTGGTGAGCCGGGCTTTATTGCCACCATCACCGACAGGATCATCCCGCCGGCTTGATATCAGCGTCGGGATATCGGGACCACACGGCTTCGCCGTTCGCGGCAAGCGCATTCGTCTGTTGCGCCGTCGCGTCCGCCGCATCTTCCGCCCAACGTCTAGTGACGATCGCGAAACGCCCCTCATGCGGGAGAAGACGCGCGGAGGTGTGCCCGTGATTTGCCCGACGTCGCAAGCAGAAAATGGCTGCGACATTTCAACACGACGGGCAAACCAATGCGAGCCGAGGGAAAGGTGTCAAGAAGCGTCATTCCGGGCGATGCGAAGCATCCAACCCGAAATCCGGCGCGCGTCGCTCAACCCTGCTTGAGAATCTTCTTCGTCCTGGCCTCCGGCCAGGCCTCGCCGAGCGGGCGAATGCGAACGCGTGTTCCGTCATCGGCATTGACGAGGGCATGAGAGGCGATTTCGTCGTTGATCTCGAACAACCGCAATTCGCTGGTCGGCAGCCATGTCAATGTCTGGTCGATGTCGCCCGGAAAAATCTGCCAGCTCGACCCGTCATATAGTTTGACGATGTGGCTCTCCGAGTGTTCGAGAATCTTCATTGCAGTCCCTTCACGATCTAATCGCGTTACGACAACTTTGCCCGGGCACGGCCGTTGGCGATGGCAATGCGCGTCGGCGCCACTTCGCCGTCGAGCCAATCCTGCTCCTTCGCCAGCGCAAGCCAGGCGGCTTCCATTCGTTTGTAGCGATTGAACAGCGGCTCGCTCGCGGCACCCTCCGCAAGCTGCGCGCAATTCTCGGCATTTTCGCGAAAGAGTTCGGATTGCTTCATGGCGTCCTTCCTTTCTCTGGAAGGAAACGTAGGCAGCGGCAAAGCGATTACAACGAAGTTCCGATGAATGATCGGTAACGCTTGATCGATTCTTGCGCTGTCACAAGGCCGCGACCGCTCAGCTAATTCATCTCTCGTTCATCGCGGTAAGGGGCGTGCGCAAAAACAAACGGCCGGATCTCTCGATCCGGCCGTTGAAGAACACAGTTGTTTCGAGCTCAGCTTGCTTTCGCAACCGGCGCGGCAGCTATCTTCTCGATCTGGCGCTTGAGTTCAAGCGCGCGTGGCGACAGATCGCCGGCGCGGGCTTTCAGCATGAAGGCGTCGAAACCGCCGTTGTGGTCAACGCTCTTGATCGCGTTGGTGGAGACGCGCAGGCGTACGTTGCGGCCGAGTGCATCCGAAATGAAGGTGACATTGCACAGGTTCGGCAGAAAGCGCCGCTTGGTCTTGATGTTGGAGTGGCTTACCTTGTGACCCACCTGCGGGCCCTTGGCCGTCAGTTCGCAGCGCCGCGACATCGTCAGAAATCCTCTTCCATCCTGGCCCGCGTCCGAGCGACGCGCGTGAGCCAAGGGTCAAAATCATGTCCGTCTTGGGAACCGCGGACGTATAGGGGGAGATGGCCGGGGCGTCAAGGTTGGCGATGCCGGAAACCGCTGCCAAAGCCCCTGTTTTGCCGGCATTTGCCGTTTTCTGCATCATATAAACGGCGTATTCGCCGCCAATACCAACTGTTCCGTGCTATTGGGGTGGATTTGAAGGCGTCCTGCGCCACAGCTCTTGGATCAAATGAAACCGCGATCCCGCTCTCTCCCGCAATCAGCCGCTTCCGCCAGTGAATGCTTCACGTCCTCGGCCAGTCGCACCAATTGGCCGATCCGGGCGCTGGCCGGGTTGAGCGGACTGGCGGCCGCGTTAGTCGCCTTCAGTCTCGATGCTTCGCCGGCCTTCGCGCAAGGAAAGCTGGAGGCGCAGTATGAGGCGACGCTCGCCGGCATCCCGGTGGGCCGAGGTGCCTGGAACATCGATATCACCGAAGACCAGTATTCGGCCTCTGCCGTCGGCGGGACGGCCGGCCTGTTGAAGGCCTTCGCCTCGGGATCCGGTGCCGGCGCCGCGCAGGGGCGCGTCATCAACGGTGCGCTGGTCTCGGCCAACTATACCGCGTCCACCACGACTTCAAAGAAAACGGAAGCCATTCACATGGTGCTCAACAACGGCACCATCAAGGAATATGCGATCGAGCCGGAGCCCCCGGTCGATCCCGGTCGCATTCCGGTGACGGAAGCGCAGAAGAAGGGCGTGTTCGATCCGATGACCGGCTCGATGCTGCACGTGCCGGGCACCGGCGATCCGCTTAGCCCGGAAGCCTGCCATGCCAGTGCTGCGATTTTCGATGGCCGCATGCGCTACGACCTGAGGCTTGAATACAAGCGCATGGAGACCGTGAAGGCCGAGCGAGGTTACCGCGGCCCGGTCGTGGTATGTGCGATCTATTTCTCGCCGGTCGCGGGCTACATCCCCGATCGCCCGGTCATCAAATATCTCTCCGCCGCGCGCAACATTGAGATCGCGTTCGCGCCGGTGCTCGGAACCCGCATCCTGGTTCCGTACCGCATGGTGATTCCGACGCCCTTGGGCGTCGGAATGCTGGAGGCGACGCAGTTCATCACGCAGGCGGCGCCGCCGCACGTGCCGAAGACGAATTGAACGGCCTGCAACATCTGAAAGATGGGCCGTCATTGCCGGCCCCGAGTGGGCAATCAATCTCTTTCCCGGCAAGCCTTTTCTTGATGGATGTGCGGGTCACCGCGCATGAAAGAATGAGGTGAGGCAAACCAGAATCCCTGTTGACTCTTTCTCGGTTCTGATTCGACTCGGGAATTTAAGAATTTGATCGTCAAACCGTCGCTTGAACGCCGATGGCAAACTTGATCTAGTGTCGATAAGGGTTATCTGCGCGACATGTTGCGGTGAACGAAGCAGGACGATCCCAGGAGTCAGCGATTCGGGCGTGATTCGTTCCGTGCCCGTTCCGAAACTTAAATCTCACCCTCGCAGGCGTCGCATTCTGAGACACTTTCCGCTATCGCGTCCGCTGGTCCCAAGCTCCAGCTCCCAAGCTTGACGCCATTGCACACGCCGCCGAAAGCCGTAGAAACCCGTTAACACATGGCTCTTTCGTCAACCCCCTTCTCATCTGCCGGCAACGCCGGCGTCACCGCCGTGCTGGGGCCGACCAACACCGGCAAGACGCATCTGGCGATCGAACGCATGCTGGCGCATTCCTCCGGCATGATCGGTCTGCCGCTGCGGCTGTTGGCGCGCGAGGTGTACAACAAGATTGCGGACCGCGCGGGAGCTGAAGCTGTCGCGCTGATCACGGGTGAAGAGAAGATCAAGCCGCAGCGTCCGCGGTTCTGGGTTTCCACCGTCGAGGCCATGCCTCGCGATCTCGACGTGTCGTTTCTCGCGGTCGATGAAATCCAGATCGCGGCCGATCTCGAGCGCGGCCACGTTTTCACCGACCGTATCCTCAACCGGCGCGGCCGCGACGAGACGCTGCTGCTGGGTGCCGCCACCATGCGTGGCATCGTGGAACGGCTGCTGCCCGGCGCCAATATCGTGACCCGGCCGCGGTTGTCGCAACTCGAATTCGCCGGCGATCGCAAGATCACGCGCCAGCCGCGGCGTACCGCGATCGTCGCCTTCTCCGCCGATGAGGTCTACGCGATTGCCGAATTGATCCGCCGTCAGCACGGCGGCGCCGCCGTCGTGCTGGGCTCGCTCAGCCCACGCACCCGCAACGCGCAAGTGGCGATGTTCCAGAACGGCGATGTCGATTATCTCGTCGCCACCGACGCAATCGGGATGGGCCTCAATCTCGACGTCGACCATGTCGCGTTCGCCTCTGACCGCAAATATGACGGTTATCAATTCCGCCGCCTCAATCCGGCCGAGTTTGCCCAAATCGCGGGCAGGGCCGGCCGCGCCACCCGCGACGGTACCTTCGGCACGACCGGCCGTTGCGCGCCATTCGAGCCGGAATTGGTCAATGCATTGCAAAACCACACCTTCGAAAGCGTGCGGGTGCTGCAATGGCGCAATTCGAAGCTGGACTTCTCCTCGGTGGGGGCCTTGCAGGTGTCGCTGGCGCTGGCGCCGACGCATGAGGCGCTGACCCGCGCGCCGATCGCCGAGGATGTGCGGGTCCTGGACCACGTCGCGCGCGATGGCGAGATCCGGGACATGGCGCACGGCGCAGCCGCGGTCGAGCGGTTGTGGGACGCTTGCCAGATTCCCGATTACCGCAAGATTGCGCCGGCCGCCCATGCCGAGCTTGTCACGAGCCTGTTTGCATTCCTGATGCAAAAAGGACGCATCCCGGACGGCTGGTTTGCCGCACAGGTCGATCAGGCCGACCGGGTCGACGGCGATATCGACACTTTATCGGGCCGGATCGCGCAAATTCGCACCTGGACCTTCGTCGCCAACCGTCCGGACTGGCTGGCCGACCCCGAGCATTGGCAGGGAATTACGCGCGAGGTCGAAAATAAATTATCCGATGCGCTGCATGAACGGCTCACGGAGCGTTTCGTTGATCGCCGTACCAGTGTATTGATGCGCCGCCTGCGGGAAAACGCGATGTTGAATACAGAAATCGGCAAGACCGGCGAAGTGATCGTAGAAGGCCATGTAATCGGCCGCCTGGATGGATTCACCTTTGCGCCCGATGCGGCGGAAGCTGGCTCCGAGGCCAAGGCGTTGCAGGCGACGGCGCAAAAGGCACTGGCTGGCGAAATCGACGCGCGCGCGGAAAAACTCGCCGCCGCCCCCGACGATCAGTTCGTGCTGACCTCGGAAGGAATTATCCGCTGGACCGGGGATGCGGTTGCGCGGCTGACCGCGGCCGACGACGCACTGCATCCGCGCGTACGCATCATTTCCGACGAGCGGCTGACCGGGGCGCCGCGTGAGGCCGTGCAGACCAGGCTCGATCTGTGGCTGAAGACCCATGTCGAGAAGCTCCTGGGCCCGCTGTTCGGATTGAGCAAGGCCGAGGACGTCACGGGAATCGCGCGCGGTATCGCATTCCAACTCGTCGAGGCGATGGGCGTGATCGAGCGCTCGAAGATCGCAAGCGAGATGAAGGATCTCGATCAGCCCTCGCGTGCCACCTTGCGCAAATACGGCGTGCGTTTCGGCGCCTATCACATCTACATTCCGGCGCTGCTCAAGCCGGCGGCGCGCGCTCTGGCGGCGCTCTTGTGGGCGCTGAAGCAAACCAACGTCGATCTGTCCGCTTTGTCGGGCGCGCAGCACCTCGCCGGTAGCGGGCGTACCTCGTTTCCGGTGGACAAGACGTTGCCGCGCGATGCCTATCGCGTGCTCGGCTATCGCCAGTGCGGCGAGCGCGCGGTGCGCGTCGATATCCTGGAGCGGCTGGCCGATCTCATCCGCCCGGCGCTTGCCTGGCGCGAGACCTCGCCCGGCGAAAAGCCGCCGGGCGCCTTCGACGGCCGCAGCTTCGTGGTGACGCAGGCGATGACATCCCTGACGGGATCGGCGGGCGAGGATTTCGCCTCGATCCTGCGCGCACTGGGCTACCGGATGGACCGCCGCGCCCCGCTGCCCCCGAAACCGGCGGTGGTTGAAACAGCTCCGGCAGCAGAAGCGGCGCCGGCCGAGCCCTTATCCGAGAGCGTCACGTCCACCGAGACGACAGCGTCCGAAGTCGCCGCTGAGCCGGTTGCCGACGCGACAACCAACGAGGAGACCTTGGCGGCTGCCGGCGTGGCGCCAACCACCGAACTCGCCCAGCCACCCCAGGCTGCCGAGGAGGCGAAGGTCTCATCGACGACGCTGCTGCCCTCGGTCGATTTCGCGCAGGCAACTGAGATGCCTGAAACGGCGTCCGAGGGTGCAGGCGTTCTCGACGCAAAATCCGAAGCGGCGGAGGCCACTGAGGCTGCGATCGCATCCTCTGAATCACAGCCGGAGCCCAATCAAGTCGAAGCCGTGCCCGGGGAGGCGGCCGCAAGCACCGCTGCGCCGGCCGAGGCGACCGGTTCTGCGGATGCGGCACCTGCCGAGCCGCAGCTGGTCGAGGTCTGGCGTCCGGGCGGCCGCTCCGACGAGCGGCGCCCGCCGCGTCACGATCGCAGGGCGCATCGCCGCCATGAGCGCGCCGGCGAGGGTGCATCCGCTGCTGCCGCGGGCGGTGAAGCCGCGGCTGCTGAGCCGGGCGAAGCGGCCGGCCGCGAGCGCCATCGCCACGGACGGCGCGACCGTCACCGCGATTTCCGCAAAGGCCGGGCCGATCAGCCGGCGGGTGGCGTGGCTGGCGCCGATGCAGCGCCGGCGCGCGAAGGCGGCGCGGACCGGCACGGCGACGGCCGGCCGCGCGACCGCGTCGAAGGCAAGGGGCGCCCTGAGGACCGCAACCGGGGCAAGTTCCGCGACCGTGACGAGGGCGGCCGCGACAAGGGACGTGACCGGGGCGGACGCGATCGCGACCGAAGCCGCGAGAGCGGTCCGTCGCATCGGCAATATGCATCAAGCGCGAGCCCGCGCGACCGCGACCGGCCGATCGATCCCAATTCGCCGTTTGCCAAGCTCGCCGCCCTCAAGGAGCAGATGACGGCCGGCCGGAAGGATTGATCCTCTCGTTTGGGTGCCTGGTGGAGCGTCAGCGTCTCGACAAATGGCTGTGGCACGCGCGTGTGGTCAAAGCCCGCACCAGCGCCGCCGCGCTGGTGGAGGGCGGCCACGTCCGCATCAACGGCGTGCGGGAGACCTCGCCCGGTCATGCGGTGAAAGCCGGCGATGTCCTCACGGTCGGACTCGACCGGTCGGTGCGCGTGCTCAAGGTGATCGGATTTGCGGAGCGTCGCGGCGATGCGGAGAGCGCGCGCGTGCTTTATCTCGATTTGCAGGGCTAGTGGAGTGGATTTGACATTCGCCACCTGCCTGGCCGCGAGTTCGCAAAGCGGGCGCCAAGTCCCCAACTCCACGAGAAACTGATGTTTGCCAGGAGTCCCGTGGTTCTAACATTCGAGAAAGGCGGTCGCTGAGAAGACATGCGAATGTTGGAATGGACTACAGGCGCAGAATAACTATCTGTTACGGTGGGACGTCCGGCACAGCGATGCGTAAAAGCGCCTGCCGGATCGCAATTTGCTTCCCTTGCAGCGCAGGGGTTCCTGCGCTAGGCAAACCCTCAAAATTGACTCGTTCCGGAGCCTTGGATGACTTACGTCGTCACTGAAGCCTGCATCAAATGCAAATACACCGACTGCGTCGAAGTCTGCCCCGTGGACTGCTTCTACGAGGGCGAGAACATGCTGGTGATCCATCCGGACGAATGCATCGATTGCGGGGTGTGCGAGCCTGAATGCCCCGCAGATGCCATCAAGCCGGACACGGAGCCGGGGTTGGAAAAGTGGCTCGAGGTGAACAGCGAGTACGCCAAGTCCTGGCCGAATATTACCCAGAAGAAGGATTCGCCCGCCGACGCCAAAGAATTTGAGGGTGTCGAAGGCAAATTCGAGAAATATTTTTCCAAGAATCCCGGAACCGGGGACTGACGGTCGACACCGTAGTTTTCGCACCTATACGCGGTGCAATAGCGGCACTACGATCATCTTCGGCTTAACCCTGTTCACACCAAATGCCTCAAAACGCCATCCAAATGGCGCAAAGGGGGCATAAATCATTGATTTTTGCGGGAAATGTGCTACATTGGTGCTTTAGCTAGCCGAACCCGTCAGCCAGCTTGTCGGCCCCCATGGGTTCCCGTGAAAACATCCAACAGGGGCGTGGCAGTTCCGCGCGCAGGCTGTGTCACAGAAAACGCGTACAAAGAGTACTTCGAAGGCTTCCAAAAAAGCCGCCGCGACCATTAGTCGGGGCGCAACCAAGGGCCGCGCCCAGGCTTCTGTCAAGAAGGCCAAGGCGCAGGCTGCCAAGTCCTCTAAAAACAAAAGAAGCTCAATGCCAAGCAAGACTGCCAAGACTGCCGCGAAAGCGACCGGTTCGAAGACCACTGCTTCCAAAGTTGCCGCTTCCAAGCCTGCTTCCCACAAGGCTGCCCCGGCCAAGGCGCCGGCCGCTGCCAAGCCTGTTGCTGCGGCCAAGCCGGCAGCGGCTGCACCGCGCATCGAAGAAAAGAAGCCCCTGACCCAGCGTCAAGGCTTCAAGACCAACGAGTTCGTGGTCTATCCGGCCCACGGCGTCGGCCAGATTCTCGCCATCGAGGAGCAGGAGATCGCAGGCGCCAGGCTTGAGCTGTTCGTGATCAATTTCATGAAAGACAAGATGACGCTGCGAGTGCCGACGGCCAAGGTCGCCAATGTCGGCATGCGCAAGCTGTCGGAGCCGGCGCTGGTGAAAAAGGCGCTGGAAACTCTTAAAGGCCGCGCCCGCGTCAAGCGTACCATGTGGTCGCGCCGCGCCCAGGAATACGAAGCCAAGATCAATTCCGGCGACATCGTCGCCATCGCGGAGGTCGTGCGCGACCTCTATCGCTCTGAATCGCAGCCTGAGCAGTCCTACAGCGAACGTCAGCTCTATGAAGCCGCGCTCGATCGGCTGTCGCGCGAGATCGCCGTCGTCCAGCATGTGACGGAAACGGAGGCGGTCAAGGAAATCGAAGGTCAGCTCGCCAAGAGCCCGCGCCGTGGCGCCAAGGCGGAGGCCGGAGCGGACGCCGAGGCCGAGGGCGATGAGGCCGATAGCGATGTCGACGGCGACGATACCGCTGTCGCGGATGAAGCCGCGTAAGCTTCTCCAAGTGATCTGAATACAAAAGAAGTGATCTGAATACAAAAGCCCGGTCGATAGATCGGGCTTTTTGCTTGGGAGGCGCGTTTCTTGAAGGGAAACCCCTTCGGCTTACGCTTTCGTCCGTTCCTTGCCGCAAGAATGAAGCGGAGCTTGCGATCGAGATCTCCGGCTCGCACCAAGTGCGACCGGGCACGACGCGCTTGGCGTCAATCCACCACGATCTTGACGCGGTCGCGCGGCTTGACCTGGGCGTGGGGATCGAGCCCGTTGAGGATGCGGAAGCGCTCGGCCGGCTTGTCGACGCCCGCCATGCGGTGCGACAGCGATTCCACGGTATCGCCCGGCTGCACGTTGATGACCTTGATGCGCAACGGGCGCGCCGACTGGATTTCATCCAGCGACAGGCGGCGGAACGAGTTGACGGTCTCCCGTGCGTTGCGTTCGCTTTCGGTTGTCTTCTGCTTGGCGGCAAAGATGAAGCGATAGACGTCGCTGCCAAAGTGCAGTGCATAGACCTTGAACTGCCACTGATCGCCGTTCGCGACGACGGAAGCCGCGGGAAAACCGTTGATGGTCATTTCCTCGGTGGAGGCCTTGTCGACGTTTTCCATCCAGCCTGAGTTGAGGTACTCGCCAAGCGACTGTTCGGCCGGCACGCGCACGACATCGAAGCGCATCGCCTGTGAGCCGCCCTCGCGCACGCCGATCACGGCTTGCGCGGTATTGTCGAGGGTGAAGTTTTCGGGGGCCGTGAAGGTGAAGCCGAGCTTGGGATGCAGGAATCGGCGGCCGCGCACAAAACCCTCGCTCGGGTCTTCGCCGTAGACGATGTTGTCGATCGCGGCGAGATAGACATCGCGTTCGCGCTCGTTGGATTCCGGCGAGCTATATTGCCGGGCTGTGGCCTCGGCGTTGGCGATGCGTTCGGGCGTTGCCGGATGCGAGGACAGGAAGTCCTGCATGCGCGGATCGGCCGGCGTCCGGCCCGCCTTCAGCTCGGCGTTGCGTTCCATCGCGGTCAGAAACCGCGCGGCGCCATAGGGGTCGAAACGCGCATGGGCCGAGATGCCGACGCCGATCTTGTCCGCTTCGAATTCCTGCTGCCGCGAGAAGCTCGCCATGGTCAGCTTGGTCTTCGCGAGCGCCAGAGCCGTGATGTCGGGGTCGCTGCCCATATCGGCGACGACGCGGGTCGCAACCGCCGTCGCACGCGCCTTGTCCTCGCGGCTCGCGGCGTGATTTTTTATGACATGCGCCATCTCGTGGCTCAGCACTGATGACAATTCGGACGTATCGCAAGCCAGCGCAATCAGGCCTCGCGTCACGTAGAGCTGGCCGCCCGGCAGCGCGAAGGCGTTCACCGCGCCCGAATTGAGGATCGTCACCCTGTAACCCTGGTCGGGCCGGTCGGAGGCCGCGACCAGTCGATCGACGGTCTTGCTGATCAGCGCCTCCAGCTTGGGATCATCATAGGCTCCCCCATAGGACGCGAGGATACGCTCGTGCTCCTTTTCGGTCGCCGGGCTGGTTTGGACGGCTGGGCGGGCGGGCTTGGGTGCACTGGGGGCGGACGGGGACGACAGGGCCGTCTGAAAGCGGGTGAAATCGCCACAACCGGCGAGCAGGACCGACGCGCCGATGCTGACAGCAATCGGCGCGGCCCAAAGCCGCACGCCCGCCCTCGGGCTCATTGTCGCCTTGCGATGTCCCACACCGTCCACCACGACGCCTTTGGCGGGTCATTTCCCGCCGAGTATCTCGATTTGTCCAGCCCGGAGCACTTCAATTTCGCGGCCCGGTTCGCGCCTCAACAAATCCCCGGACGCGAATACGTTTATTTTCCAGCGACTTAGGCACAAGGCCTGCCGCGGCCAGGTTGGCCAGCGCCTGCCTTGGAATAGTCACGGCAAAGTCCCGTGTCCAGTTACGTCCAAAATTCAGATAGGTGGTTGCCCCTGCCTGGCGGACGGACAGGACCGTGCCCTCCACCAGCATAAAACGCCCAATCCCGGCCAAAATATCGCCCGGGCTTTCAGCGTTTTTTATGGCCGCGGGATCGGCCCAAATGCCTCTTTTGGCATCACGCGCGCTTTCCTCGGCAGCCATCAGCGCGGCGGTGCAGTCCTTTCCGTCGACGGTCGGGGAGACGAGGGCCTCGCCTTGCGCCAGAAGGTCGCGCTGCACCAGCGTCTCGCCGGGCAGCCGCCACACAAAGGCGATCTCGCGGCCGTAGCGGTCCGGCGCGTCGTCTTCCCCGCTCAGCCGAACCTCGCGCCCGACAAGCAGCGCGGCGAGCGTCTGCGTTTGCATCCCTGCGGGCTTGTCCGGGAACGCCGGTTCAATGCCGGCGAGGCGCACCTCGCGTCCATCCTCGAGGCGAAAGCTGCGCGGGTCGATCACGGCGCTGACGCGGCCCCCGTCCTGCTCCTCGAATGCACAGGGCGCCGCCGACGCGATGCCGGAGCGCGAGAGCGGGACCACGCTTGCGGCAAGCGCGATTGCGATCAGGCAGACGGAGCGGTTCGACATCATCGGAATCGTCGACGGGCCCATTCAATTCACCTTGTGCGATCCGCACGTTCCGCCGCGCGGAAAGACCGAAAGTCCTTTGGCTTGCCGCTGCTGGGACCTTGCGGCATGATCGCGCCAACCGAAATTGCGGTTCTACCGCAACACCATAACAAGGCTCCAGGGAGGTTTTCATGCGACGGCTTGTTTCCGGTTTTCTCGGCGTATTGTGTGCCGTGGTCTCGACTGCGGCGCTTGCGCAAGGCAAGCCTCCGCTGAAGCTCGGCGGCATTCTCGACATGTCCGGGCTTTATGCCGACATCACCGGCCCGGGCGCGGAAACCGCGGCAAAGATGGCGGCGGAAGATTTCGGCGGGGAGGTGCTGGGCCGCAAGATCGAGATTATCGCCGCCGACCATCTCAACAAGGCTGACCTCGCCGCCAACATCGCCCGCGACATGCTCGACAACCAGGGCGTCGAGATGATCTATGACGTCGCGGCCTCGGCGACCGCCCTCGCTGCCGGCGAGATTGCGAAAGCCCGCAACAAGATCATCATGTTCTCGGGGCCCGGCTCGATCCGTCTTTCCAACGAGGCCTGCGGTCCTTACACGGTCCACTACGTCTTCGATACCTACTCGCAGGCGAAGGTCACCGGTCTTGCCGCGGTCAAGCAAGGCCTCGACAGCTGGTTCTTCATCACCGTCGATTACGCCTTCGGCCACGACCTCGAGAAGGACACGGCGAACGTCGTCAAGAAGGCCGGCGGCAAGGTGCTGGGCGAGGTTCTGCATCCGCTCAACACTTCCGATTTCTCGTCCTACCTGCTGCAGGCGCAGGCTTCGAAAGCCAAGGTGATCGGTCTTGCCAATGCCGGCGGCGACACCATCAACACGATCAAGCAGGCGGCCGAATTCGGTATCATGAAGAGCGGCCAGAAGATTTCGCCGTTGCTTGCCTTCATCACCGATATCGACGGCGTCGGGCTCGAGACCGCGCAAGGCCTGCTGGTGACCGGAGCCTTCTACTGGGACCTCAACGACGAAACCCGCGCATTTTCCAAACGCTTCATGCAGCGCATGGGGCGGCCGCCGACCGCCGCGCAGGCCGGCGTCTATTCCTCGGTGACCCATTATCTAAAGGCGGTGAAGGCTGCCGGAACGACTGACGCAGCACCGGTCATGAAGATCATGAAGGAGACCCCGATCAACGACATGTTCACCAAGAACGGCCACATCCGCGCCGATGGCCGCATGGTGCACGACATGTATCTGTTCGAGGTCAAGAAGCCGTCGGAATCGAAAGGCCGCTGGGACGACTACAAGCTGGTCGAGACCGTTTCCGGCGATGACGCCTTCCAGCCGCTCTCGGAATCGCGCTGCCCGCTGGTGAAGAAATGACGCAAAGTCTCATTCCGGGAGCACGCCTTGCAGCGTGTTCCGGAATGACGAACAAATAACAACGAAGGCGAAAAAATGAGCAACGAAACCGTCCTGCAACATCTCGAATCCGGCCTGTTGACCATCACCATGAACCGGCCCGAGCGGCGCAACGCGCTCAATCCGGACATGACGCTGGGGCTGGTCGCGGCCGCAAAACGCGCGGCCGAGGATCACGAGGTGCGCGCCGTTCTCCTGAAGGGCGCGGGCGGCACGTTCTGCGTCGGCGGTGACGTCAAGTCGATGGCGGACGGCAGCCGCGCGCCGATGTCCTTTGAAAACCGCATGGTGAACCTGAGGCGCGGCATGGAGGTCTCGCGCATCCTGCACGAGATGTCCAAGCCGGTCGTGGCCCAGCTCGATGGCGCGGCGGCCGGCGCCGGGCTTTCGATCGCGCTGTCCTGTGATCTTCGCGTCGCGTCGCAATCGGTGAAAATCACCACCGCCTTCGCCAAGGTAGGTTTGTCCGGCGATTATGGCGGGACCTACTTCCTCACCAAGATGCTCGGCAGCGCCAAGGCGCGCGAGCTCTATCTGCTGTCGCCGATCCTCACCGCGCAGGAAGCACTCGGGCTCGGCATGGTGACGCGTGTCGTTCCCGATGCCGAAGTCGATGCGGCCGCGCGCGATCTCGCGATGTCGCTGGCGCAGGGGCCGACGGTGACGCTCGGCTACATCAAGCGCAACATCAACAACGCCGAGCGGCTGCCGCTGGAGACCTGCTTCGATGCCGAGGCCTTCCACCATTCGCGCGCGGGCGAGACGGCCGATCACAAGGAAGCGGCGAAAGCTTTCGTCGAAAAGCGCAAGCCGCAATTCCAGGGACAGTGAGGTAGTTGCCGCCTCGATATATTGACGGGCGTTGTCCCCGCGCATGCAGGGACCCGTAGAGGTCGAGAGTTGCTGACGATCTCTCCGGGGATGTCCTGGCGGGGAAGCTCGGCGTCGCCGCTTACGCAGTGACGACGCATTGATCCGGCGCAACTGGCTCAGCGCCCCTTGAAATTCGGCACGCGCCGCTCCTCGGTGGCTTTCACGCCTTCCTTGAAGTCTTCGGTGGCGCGCAGCCGCGTCTGTTCGGCAAGCTCGTGGTGGGTCGCAGCGAGGACGCGGTCGGCAAGGCCGTTGCGCATGGTGGCGCGGGTCGACAGCAGACCGAGCGGCGAGCACTCGGCGATTTCCTGCGCGAGCTTCATGGCGCGCTCGCGCACCTGATCCTGCGGCACGCATTCGTTGGCAAGGCCCATGCGATAGGCTTCCTCGCCGGTCACGCGGCGCGACGTGTAGAAGATCAGCTCGGCGTTGTTCTTGCCCACCAGTTCGGGAAGCGTCACGGTCAGCCCGAAGCCGGGGTGAAAGCCGAGCCTGGTGAAGTTCGCGGCAAAGCGCGCTTCGGGGCAGGTGACGCGGAAGTCGGCGGATACCGCAAGGCCCAGTCCGCCGCCGATCGCCGCGCCATGTACGGCGGCCACGATCGGCTTCTGGCAGCGGAAGATGCGCACCGCCTGGACATAGAGATGCGCGATCGGGCCGAGACTGGAGGCGGGATCGCTCTTGGCGCGCGCCTCCTGTTCCTGCCGCGCCGGATCGTTGAAGTTGGCACCGGCGCAGAACGCCTTGCCCTGCGCCGCCAGCACCGATGAACGGATTTCGATGTCGCGGTCGAATTCCTCCAGCGCATCCGCAATCTGGTTGATCAGCGAGATGTCGAAAAAATTCAGCGGGGGCCTGCGGATTTCGATCAGGCCGACATGCCCGATCTTTTCGACGCCGATATCCTTGGTGGTGGTCATTTCTTGTCTCCGTGGATCTCAGATGTTCCGGCAGCGGTAACAGCGCATCGCGCGACCCGCATTCATGCGCTACCGCAAGCCGAGCCCGCGCGCGATGATGCCGCGCAGCACTTCCGTGGTGCCGCCCTGGATGGTGAGCTTTGGCGCCGTCTTGATCGCAAACGCCAGTTGGTTCTCGAGCGTCTCGCGGTTTGAGGCGTTCTCGTCGACGAAAGCGGCGAGATCGCGCACCCGATGCGGCAGTTGCTGTTCCCAGATGGTGCCGATGTCCTTGACGATCGCGGCTTCCACCACCGGCTCCTTGCCTGCGTGCAACATGCCGGCGACCGACACCGACATGCGCCGCATCGTGTGGAGTTGCGCCACCAGGCGGCCGATACCTTCGGCGGCGCGGGTGTCGGGCGAGGGGCCGATCGCCCGCACCAGTTCGGTCAGCACGTAATAGGTTTCCAGAAAACGCTCGGGACCGGAGCGTTCGTAGGCGAGCTCGCTGGTCGCCTGCTTCCAGGCGCCGTCGATTTCGCCGAGCACGTGATCTTCCGGAATGAAGGCGTCGGTGAAGACGACCTCGTTGAATTCGAATTGACCGGTGATCTGGCCGATCGGATTGACCTTGATGCCCGGCGTCTTCATGTCGACCAGAAACTGCGTCAGGCCGTGCCGGCGGTTTTCGTTCGTCGGTGGCGAGGTGCGGAAGATGGCGATCATGTAATCGGCGATATGCGCCGACGAGGTCCAGATCTTCGTGCCGTTGATCAGGAAGCCGCCGTCGGTCCTGGTGGCCTTGGTCTTGGCCGCAAACAGATCCGAGCCGGAATTCGGCTCGCTCATGCCGATTGCAAAGCAGACCTCGCCGCGGCAGATGCGGGGCAGGATGTCCATCTTGATGCGTTCATTGGCGTATTTCAGAAGCACCGGTCCGCTCTGGCGGTCGGCGACGAAAAATCGCCGCGTCGGCGCGTTGGCGACGCGCATCTCCTCGGTCACGACGTAGCGTTCCAGATACGACCGCTCGTGGCCGCCGTATTTCTTCGGCCATGTCATCCCGAGCCAGCCGCGCGCGCCGACGCGGCGGGAAAATTCCCGCGCGTCATTGTCCTCGCGGTTGGGCTTGAACGGGCTGAAGGTGCCGGCTGCGATCTCTTCCGCCAGAAATGCGCGGACTTCCTCGCGCAGTTTGACACATTCGCTCGGCAGGCGGATCGGATCGAAACGGAGGGCTGTGGTCATTGGCGTAGGTCCGAAGTTTTCAAAGGCAAGAATTCAGCGCGAAGCGACGAGCGGCCACAATTCATCCGCGCCATTGGCAGCAACGCGCTTGCCGAGTTCAACCGCCCAGTAGCTTTCGGACCCGAAATCGTCGCGCCAGGCCAGGGCGCGCAGCGTATAGCGATGCAGGATATGCTCGATGGTAAATCCGATCGCGCCGTGAACCTGATGAGCGATCGCCGCCGCCTTCTCAGCCGCTTCCGAGCAGCGGATCTTTGCCGACGCTGCTTCCAGGAACGCCGCGTCCGCAGTCGCGCCGCCGGCGAAAGCATCCGCCGCCGACGTTGCAGCCGCCAGCGCCGCCGCCGATTCACCGGCGAGCTTCGCCAGATTGTGCTGCACCGCCTGGAATTTGGAAATCTTCTTTTCGAAGGCGACGCGCTCGTTGGAATAGCGCACGCTGATATCGAGCATCGATTCAAGGCTTCCGGCGATTTGCAAGGAGCGCGCGACCGCGCCCATCAGCAGCAGCGAGGTTAGATCAAAGCCTTCCGGCGCCGGCTTGATGGCCGCGGGCGTAACGCGGTCGAACGTCACGGTATCGCTGTCGTCGCCGCCGAGGTTGAGGTTTTGCTCGATCCGGCATTTTGCCGCCTCGACCAGGGCGATCAATGCCTTGCCGCGGCGGTCCTGCACCAGCACCGCGAGGTGCTTGGCTTCCTTGGCGAACGGAATGCCGCGCGCCCGGCCCGTCAGCGTGCCGTCGGTATCAAGCGTCACCCGATCTCTGGGGCTCGCGGGCGCCACCGTCATCTCGCCTTCAGGCGAATCGATCCCGGCCTGCGACAGCAGCCAGCCGGCAAGCATGGTCTCGGCGAGCGGCACGGCAAGCGCAAAACGTCCGGCGGCGCCGAGCACGGCAAAACCATCGGCCAAGGAAGCGCCCGAGCCGCCATATTCTTCCGAGACCCAGGATAACGGCAGGCCGGCTTCGCCCAGCGCCTGCCAGAGCGGCGCTTTCCAGCCGCCTTTCGTGTCGCGATTGATGGTTTGCGCGTCGGCCAGATCGGCAAAGATTCGTTCGGCCGTCTCTACGACGATATTCTCGGCTTCAGCCACGGCGTTCCTCTGGATGGCTCTTGGTTGGCGGTCATGATGGGGAAAAGGTACAAGCCTGACAAGCGCTCCTGCTTGCAAGGGGCCCTGCGGACGCGGAATGCAGCGGCCGCGCGGTGCCCGGGCGGCTTATTCCGCGCAGTGGAGTTCTCCGGGGTGCAATCGTGTGCTAGAGCTCCGATTCCGAAGTTCGCACGCTATCAGCTAGGATGCGAGCCTCGGAATCAAACGAACTCCAGCAGCTTCTTGATTCTCGTGCGGCTTTGAATTGAAGTTCTCATGACGAACTCGCGGCAACACTGACAGGAACGCCAGATTCGCCGCACCAGGTCGCAATCAAATAACTGAAAACCGGACAGGGAAATGCGATGTCGAAGGATGGTCTGTGCGCTGTTGTAACCGGCTCTGCCTCGGGCCTTGGCGCTGCGACCGCGGCCATTCTGGCCAAGGGCGGCGCGTGCATCGTTATCAACTATTCTTCTAGTCAGAAGGAGGCCGAGCAGACCGCCGATCTTTGCCGCAGCGCCGGTGCTGATGTCGTCGTGGTTCAGGGCGACGTTTCCCGCGACGAGGACTGCCGGAAGATCGCAGCCGCCGCGGCTCCCTGGGGGCGGCTCGATGTGTTGGTCAATAATGCCGGCACCACCAAGCATGTATCCCATGGCGACCTCGATGGCCTGTCGTCGGAGGATTTTCAGCGCCTGTTCGGCGTCAACACGATCGGACCGTTCCAGATGGTGCGCGCCGCGCGTTCCCTGTTGGAAGCCGGCGCGAAGGCCTCGGGACACGCCTCTTCCGTCGTCAATGTCTCTTCCGTTGCCGGCATCAGCGGCATCGGCTCATCGGTCGCCTATGCCGCCAGCAAGGGCGCGCTCAATACGATAACGCTTTCGCTTGCGCGTGCGCTGGCGCCGTTGATCCGCGTCAACGCGGTCTGTCCCGGCTATATTGATACGCCCTGGTTCACCAAGGGGCGCGGCGTCGAAGGCGCGGCGAAGGTGCGCGACGCCGTGGTCGCCAAGGTCCCGTTGAAGCGGGCCTCCTCGGCCGAGGATGTCGCCAATGTGGTCGCGTTCCTGGCGCTGCCGCAGTCGGGCAACATGACCGGCGAGGTCGTGCGCATCGACGCCGGCCTGCATCTGATTACGTGAGTTCGAGCTTTCATTCCGGGGCGATGCGTCGGGATCAAGCCTGGAATCTCAAGATTCCGGGTCTGGTGCCTGCGCAGCATCCCGGAATGAGTTCGTCACCTATTGAAGTCGCGCAGCGTGCCGCTGGCAACCAGCCTGTTCCAGATGAACAGCACAACCAGCGCGCCGATCGTCGCTGTGATGAAGCCGGCGCCCTGGTTCGGACCATAGTGACCGATGGCCTGACCGATGAAGGTGGCGAGAAACGCGCCGGCGATTCCAAGCACGGTGGTGAGAATGAAACCGCTCGGATTGTTCGGGCCCGGGGAAAGCAACCGCGCAATGATGCCCGCGACGAAACCGACGACGATGATCCAGATGATGCCGCCCATAGCCGTCCTCCCTGCTTTAGAGCCGGCCGGCCAATTCCTCGCCGGTCGGCAGCCGTCCGTCCGGTGTCAAATGGTTGATCGCCTCGGGCAGCTGCTGGCTCAGCCCGTTCAGCAAATCCTCGCGCGACAGGCCGCTCTGCGACATCATATGGTCGATCTGATCCGAGCCAAGCGCGTTCGCAAGATCGCCGGGCGAAATCTGCTTGTTGGGTCCCTGGCTCACCCAGGAATTGGCGGTATCGCCGTGGCCCTTCTGTTGCAACTGGTTGAGCAGGTCACCCAGTCCGCCGCTCAGGATGCTGCCGGCCGCACCGCCCGCGAGCAGGCTCCCCAGCAGACCGCCAAGTCCTCCACCTGCAAGCCCTCCACCGCCGCCCAGGCTGCCACCGAGTCCGCCGCCCGGAGCAGGCGAGGGGGCCGGGGCCGGCGCGGCCGTTGGGGCCGAGGAGCCGGTGATATGCTTGACGGCCTTGTAGGCAAGCAGCGCCAGGATCGCCATGGTCATCGGCGACATTCCGCCCCCGGATGGCGCGCTCGCCGTGGAGGGGCCGCGCGGACCATTCTGCATCCCGTTCAGTACGTCGAGTAAGCCCATGGTGGTCTCCTGCGGAGTGCCTGCCCTTCAAAAACTCTATCGGCGGGGTATGACGGTTCCAAGGCGACGCGTTTTCGCTGGCGGATGCAAAGGACCATGACTCAGGATCGGCCCATTGTGGTGGCGGGCGCGGGCAGCATCGGCTGCTATGTCGGCGGCGTCTTTGCCCATGCCGGGCGCCGCGTCTCGCTGCTGGCGCGTCCGCGCGTGATCGCCGAGATCGAGCGGTTCGGCCTGACGCTGACGAGCCTTCAAGGATCCTCCCGGCATGTGTCATCTCGGCAAATCACATTCTCCGAGGATCCAGGCGTTCTGGACGGTGCCGGGGTGGTGCTGGTCACGGTCAAGAGCGCGGACACGGCCGCGATCGCGGAAACCATCGCGCGTCACGCGCCGCCGGACGCCGTCATTGTCAGCTTGCAGAATGGCATCGCCAACCTGCCGCTGCTGCGCGAGCGGTTGCCGGGACGGACGGTGCTGGCCGCGATGGTGCCGTTCAACGTGATCGCGGCAGGCAAAGGACAATTTCACCGCGCGACGTCGGGCGATATCGTGATCGAGCGCGATGCGGCCGATACCGCTGCACGGCTTTCCACGGTCGAGCTTCCGATGCGCGCCACGGACAATATCGCGGGCGTGCAGTGGGGCAAGCTGATCGTTAATCTCAACAACGCGATCAATGCGCTGTCCGGTCTGCCGCTGCGCGAGCAACTGTCCCGTCGCGATTGGCGGAAGTTGTTCGCCGATCAGTTCGCCGAAGGTCTGGCGGCGATCAAGGCCGAAGGCATCAACCCGGTGTCGCCGACGCCACTACCGTCGAGCTGGACCCCGCACCTGTTGCGGCTGCCGGACGCGCTGTTTACGCTTGCGCTGGCGCCTTCGATGAAAATCGATCCGCAGGCGCGTTCGTCGATGTGGGAGGATCTCGAGCGGCGCCGCCGCACCGAGATCGATTATCTTCAAGGCGTCATCATCGGAATTGCCGAGCGCCGCGGCTTCGCTACGCCGCTGTCGCGCCGCATTCTCGCTCTGATCAAAGACGCCGAAGCCGCCGGTCGGGGCTCGCCGCGGCTGACGGTCAGCCAGATTCGCGCCGATATCTGATTAGCCGGAAAGTCCCTGCTTCGTCCGACGTGGCTTGCCCGAAGGGGGGCCGAACAGGGCTTTCTTCAGATCGTCGAGGCCGGCGGAGAGCCGCGGCCACTCGCACGAGAACGAATCCCGCGGGCACCCGGCCGGTTTGACGTGCCTCAGTTCAGTTGCCGCCGCACGCGGCCTGGCGATGCTGGCGGTGTTGGGCGGCGCCTTCTCGGCCTCGCTCTTGAGCGAAGCATGCTGCTGCAACTGCTGCTGCCTGGCGGCGAAGGCGGCGACGATGCGGCTGCGCCGCTGTTTTTCGAGATAGGCGGTATATTGTTCGTCGATCTGCTTCTGTTCTTCCGGCGTCGGATTTGGGCCTGCGATGTCGAAGCTTCGATTTTGCATGAAATCGTAATAGGTATAGCCGCCACCCGGCTTGCGACGGCCGGCAAATTTCGCGTTGCATTCGGCAAGGGCCGCGCTTTTGGCATCCTTGGTGGCGGCTTTTTCCGCAAGGTCCGCGCATTCCTCGAAATCGGCCGGCTTGTGCGACCACCATTCCGCCCGCGCCAGCGGCGTCGAGCCGACGGCGTAGCCGATCAGCGCGGCCATCATGACGATCTTGTGACGTGATGCCGACAAGGATGATGTCCTGCGCTGAATTCGAAGGGGCGAATGACGCCGCGGATTGTCGCCATTATCTGGCACCTTGTCGACCCCGAAACGACAGGCGACGCTTCACCCAAACGAGATGGCCGGGCACTGGAAGTGCAGAGGCTCCTTGACCGGCAGCCCCCGTCGTCCTGGATCTATGATAAAGACAGTGTTCGCCCATCCGGCGATGTCGCCGACGCCGAGGAGTGTCCGGATGTTTCTCGCCTTTCTTCGTCACGGCGGCGTGGCCGCGCTCCTTGTGGGCGTCGTGGTCGAAGCGCTGGCGTTTCTGTCCGGCCGGATCGAGCCGCGCCTCGGGATGATCCTGCTCGGGGCGCTGCTGTTCTACCTCAGCGAATACGGCATGCACCGTTTCGCCTTTCACGCCCCG
>NZ_DAIDJE010000112.1 GCF_027451485.1 Bradyrhizobium sp. | reverse complement strand
CTTTGACCCATGGAGGTTCCATTGGCGGATAAGCGGGTTTTCATCGAGCGTCGCCCCGGCGAAGGCGATTACGCAGTGCGCAAGCCAGGAGCGGAGCGGGCCAGCGCCGTTCTGCCGACCCAGGGGGCGGCGATTGACTGGGCTCAGCAGCGCGGCGCGGACATTTTCGTCGAGCGGGTTCGCCAGACCAATGTGGGCCATCCGGACAAGTGGCGCCGGCCGTAATAGGCCGGAACGCTTTTTGCCTCGGTTAGTCGACCTCTTCACCATCGACCAGTTCGTCCTCCGGCGCCTCGGCGATCAGGCCGGCCGCGCGTTCCGCGGCTGCACGCTCGGCATTGAGAGCGAGGAGGCGGGCGAGGATTTCGTCCTTGAATTCGGCGGGCCAGTCGAGGCGGGTTTTGGGCGTTTTGCCTTCGTCGGCCTCCTGCTCGATGAATTCGGGCGCGGCGCGATCGGCCAGATCGTCCCAGCCATAGGCACGTAGGACGGCTGTATCCATCTCGGCATACAGCGCGCGCAGGCGGACGATGTCGGCAGAGTTTTCGCTGCGTGCATGAAAGCGGTTGGAGGTCTTGGTCAGACCCTCGTTGCGGTCGATCATCAACTGCGCGCGGAACGCGTGATAGGCATCGCCTGCGGCTTCGAGTCGGGTGTTGGTTTCAAAATCGAGTGGAAAGGGGAAGGTGCGGAAGCAATCGGACGGAACGTAGCGTAGTCGCTCTTCTAGCGTCGAAGCAAAAAAGCGAGTCCACAACTCATGACAGCGCGACTGTACAGCAGAAAACGCCGCCATTGATGCAAAGGCCAGAGGGATCAGTTGCTCAGAATAAACCTGACCCGAATCGATCTGCGCAATCGCCAAGAATTGTGAAACGCGAGTTGTCACAAGCACTCGCTCCAGCGGCATGATCGCAGAATATAGACCGGGCCGCTTTTCAGCGTATTGCCACCAACGTATGCGCAATGCATCCCGTTTTTGAACATCTCGCTCTGGTTTGACCAATCGCCTAACTATTTCGATCAGATCAGGCCAATCCTCGGCAACCTCGCCTGGGTAATCATCCGGAACAATCCCGGTCGTCCGACATCTTGCACGTTCATCACTATCCATATCTTGCCAATTTTTGTGACTCGGCTCTCTCCGCAACGGGCGATCAAAGAAGTCAATTACATAACGATGATGTTGATGCGTAGGAGAAGTATTGACTTCCTCGCCACCGATATACGGAAAAATACGCTCCGCATTTTTCGAGTTCTTAGCGATCAGCGCGCGCATCGTTGCAAGGCTCTCGGCCTCCCCCTTCGCAGCGGCCACATCGTCAAAGGTGAAGCCTATGCCGAGGACGTAGGAACCCACGAACGCCTTTCCGGAATTGGCTGCTAGCGCCACTGGCGAGGTGTCGAGTTCGCCTTCAACGAGATAGGCCGAGATGCGCCGCACTTGCCGTGTGTCGAGTACAGGCGAAGTCGATTCACCCTTCACGATATGTACGACCGAAACCACCACCGCCGCTTCGCCGGGCCATTTCAACCGCCGCGTGGCGCGCAGGATCGCGCCCCCGTTGGCGATGATTTTCGTCAGACCTGACGCGCGCGTGTCGCCCTGTCCGATTGTATTGGTAGCGATCAGCCCAAATACACCGCCTTGGCGCAGTAAGCTAAATGCGCGACGAAAGAAGTGCGCGACAAGATCAGCATTGCCATGCGCGTCGGCATGGAGCGTTTGCAGCCACGGCAAGTAGTTCTTGGAATTCCCACCGATGATGGTGTTCTTTCCAGCGAACGGCGGATTGCCCACAATGGCGTCAAAGCCACCTTCTTGACGCGAGAAGACCTCAGGAAATTCGAGCTCCCAATGGAATGGTCTGATCCTATGTGGTTCGCGCAGCAATGCCGCCCGAAGCTGTTTTGCAACGTCCCAGTCTGGCGGGAGTTTGCCGACTGCATGTTCAACACTGGCAAGACTCGCTTTGCGGGCCTTCGGCTTGTCGCCTACGAAATACGCCGCGATGACAGCATCGCCAGCCAAGCGCACTTCGTCAGTTTTTTGGTCTAAAAATTTGTGGCGCTGCTCCTGGATCGCGCGGACGACATCGTCGGGCGCTGAGCGGATCTCATCTCGCCCCTTCACGGCCTCCTCAAAGCGCTGCTTCACAAGCAGTTCAAGCATGGTCGACTGCGTACCCGCAGCCACACTCTCCCAAGTCAGCGCTCCAATTTGGCGGCGCGAAAGACCAACCAGGCTGTCGCCGCATTTCAGTGCGTGGTCGAGGAAGGTGAACTCATGGTCCCGTGCCAGCGTCGCCAGCCAAAGCGACAGCCGCGCGAGATCGACTGCTCGCGGATTTTTGTCGACGCCGTAGAGGCAGCGTTGCGCGACGAGCCGGCGAGCGTGAAGCTCCTCGTCCTCGTCGGCGGGAATGGTAGGCCGCGTGTCCGGCCAGCGCGCCCATGCCGCAACCAGACGTTCGCCCAAGGCGCGGCAGGCCTCAACCAAGAAAGCGCCCGAGCCCATCGCCGGGTCGCACACCTTTAGATCCAGCACTTGATCTGGCGTCGCATCAGGCCCCAGCCGAGCAAAAGCTGGCTCCAGCGCATATTTGACGATCGGGGCTGTGAGTGACCTCGGCGTGTAGTGACTACCCGTCCGTCGCCGCTCTCCAGTCGGCTGCAGAATCGGCGTGCCCGATGCCGCGACCCTTTTCTTGGGTGAGCCACGCTCATCGACCATTCCGTCGAGCGCGGCCACGAGGTCCTCGACGCTCCTCGCTTCCTCGACCGGCTTGCCTTGCGCTGCCGTCAAGGCGCGCCCGACATTCTCTTTCAGTTCCTTGATCCGCTCCTTGCCCTTCTTCGCGAGAACGTCATCGAGCTCGACAAACACCGGCGTCTTGTTGTTTTTGCCGGCCTTGATGGCGAGCACGCGGCTCTTGGCGGCCTCGACCGTGAAGCCCATGACAGTCTCGTAGACCGAGCCTATCTGCTCGACGTCGAGTGTCCGGTAAGACAGTCGCTCCCGCTCGGCGCCGCGCAGCTTCAGGGTCATCAGTCCTTCGAAGATGCGAAGCAGGCACCCGTCGGAAACGGCCAGAATTCGGGCCGGGTCATCCTTCGAGGCGCGGCCCTCAAGGAAGGGAAATTCGTCCGGATCGAACAGCTTGCCTCCACGCGCCTGCACGAACCCCGTCTTGTGGCCTTTGTGGATCAGGCGAAACAGCGCCAGCAATCCGCCCCATCCGCCGCGCCGCTCATCCATCGTGTCGGGATTGAGCGTTGCGTCTTCCGTGAGCTTGGCGTAGAGCCCGCGGACTGAATAACTGGTCTCTTAGATTTCGCGCGCGCGGGCGTCGGATCGCGATGGAAGCAGATCTCGGTCCTCGGCGTAGAGCACGAAGACCAGCCGCATCAGGACGGTCAGCAGCCCCTCATAGAGATGGTCCGGACGGCTTGCCGCGAGTTCGCGCACGAGCGCCGGCTCGGCGCTGTCCAACCCGCGCAGCAGCTCGTGGAGCGCGCCGAGCACCTGCTCGGCGAGCGCAGTTGAAACCAGAGCCTGGGCGTCGCGGCTGTGCTTCAGCAGTGCAGGCAGGCGCCGGTCATCGGCATCCGAGAACAGCCGAAATCGATCGAGCAAGAGCTTCAGGCCACCGAGCATGGGCCGACCGGCGACCATCGCCATGGGCCGGATCGGAAAACTCTGATGGCCCGACGTCTCGCCGCGCGGCGCATAGATCAGGCGAAACTCGGGATAGTACCGAGCCTCGCCATCCTTCCGTTCATCCCGCTCCGAAATCAGCAGACCGGCAAAGACGCCGGTATCGCGCAACAGCCGCTCGAAACGCTGATGCGGCGTCGCCTCCCAGCCGTCGAGGGCGTTCCTGGCATCGGGATCGACACCTGGCGCTTCGATGCGCACGAGAAGCTGCCAGCGACGATCTCCCTCCCCGAGTTCAGCGACAGCCCAGGTCGGCCGAAGTGTCGTGCCATGTTCCGGCAGCGCGACGAGCAATTCATCGGGAATGGCCGGGCCACCCGGCGCGCCCGCCACGTGGCGCGCTTCCCAGCCTAGCACCTGCTCGACGAAGGCCCAGGGATCGGTGAGGGCTGGCTTGGAAAGCTCCGAGCCAATGATCTCGGCAACCTGGCCCGTGTCGATCGGAGTTTGCCTGACCGGCAGAAGCCCCAATTCCTTGAGGAGGGTCGGCGCGACGACGAGACCCACCGGCGGCACATGGTCGAGCCATTCGAGAT
The DNA here is from genome assembly GCF_027451485.1 of Bradyrhizobium sp. Taxonomy (GTDB): domain Bacteria; phylum Pseudomonadota; class Alphaproteobacteria; order Rhizobiales; family Xanthobacteraceae; genus Bradyrhizobium. Next base: position 1,687 of record NZ_DAIDJE010000112.1, on the reverse strand, counting down.
CGGGATCGCGATAGATTTCAGCAGCCATCGTGCCTACCCCGATACCGGCCATAGATAGACGAGGCCAACGGGCTCCAGGCGGTGCGCTCGCACCTCATAGGAGTCGCGAAGCCGCTTCGGCTCATCGCGCAACTCACGCTCAAGGCGCGTCAAGCGGCCTTCCCAGTGCCGCCGGTCCGCCTCTCGCTCGCGCCGTTCCTCGGGCACGAGATCGAGAGTGAGCTGGTTGGGGTCGAACTCCTTTGCCGCCTTGGCGATGCGTGACCTCTGCTGCTCAAGCAGGTCGGACAGCGAGCGCGCCTCCTCCTCCCCTCGCTTCTGGAGTTGGGCCGTAACAGTCGTCAGGCGCTCCGCTGCGATCTTTTCCAAGGCCGGGACCAGGTCGGCGATATCCTTCGCGACCAGAGCCTGGATACGGGCGACGGCGGCGCCGGACGCTTCGCGGGCATCGCGCAGGGCCTCTTCGAGCTGATTGAGGGTTTTTTCCTCGCCGCTCTCTCCCAGCGGCCGGAGCGACTTGCGGTCGCGTTCTGACTCAGTCCAGATCGCCGTAATCGGGATGACTTCTTCGTGCAGCCGCGCCGCGCCCGCGCCGAAGACCGCAAGGCGTCCCATCAGCACGACACGCGGCTGTGCGCCCGGTCCGTAGATGACCGACACGCGCGAAAGCTTCGACTGGAAGCCTTGGCTAAGGAAACGAGACAGGAGCCGCCTGACCAAGCGATGCTCAAGATGCACCTGCACAACATCCGAGGCGTCACGACCATCGGCCAAGATCGGCGGACTGAAAGCGATCGACCGAATGGGCGCATCGCGTCGCCAGTCGCCAAGGCGCTCGCCACGCTTTCGCGGCCGAACCCGAAGATCGTCGAAGGCGTCGTCCCAACCCGCGTCTTTTGTGAACGCTGGGTCGTTGGGATCGAGCCGGTAGGTTGCCACCTTGCCAACGACCTCCCCACGAGCATCGTCGAGTACGTAGCCGGCGCGGGACAATGCCGCTGCAGCCACGCGATGAAGATCCTCTGGGTCAACGCCGACGCGCTCACGCGATCGTTCCAGCGCGCGCTGAAGATCGGCCTGCTCTTTCAACAACCGTTCGTGACGGGCGCGTTCGTCGTCGTCCATTTCGGCGCGCGCGCGATTAAGCCGTTCGGCGTCGCTTTCCTCAGCAATGGCCCGAGCGATCGCCGCCCCCTGGCCGCGCAAAATGCCACCTTCGGCCAGACGCTTCGCGATGCGGTCCTCGATCACCTGGCCGACCGAGCCGAGCTGCTCGCGGATGGTCTCCGTCTTCCGGACCAGCGCTTCCAATACGATGTCGGCTTCGCGCTGCTCGTAGCGGAAGTACCGGCAAATGACCTGTTTCGCCGGCTGAAGCTTGCGATCGATACGGCCGTTGCGCTGCTCCAGGCGGGAGGGGTTCCAAGGCAGGTCGAAATGAATCAGGTCAGAACAATAGCTTTGAAGGTTGATGCCCTCGCGGGCTGCGTCGGTGCAGATGAGGATGCGCAACGGCTCAACATCTGGATCAGCGTTGAAGGCCCGTTTTACCTCTTCCCTTCGGTCCGATCCCGTTGCGCCGGTGAATACGCCAATGCGTTCATCAGCGCGATCCGTGTTCGACACTGCCTCTCTGAGGCGCCGCTCGAGCCAACGCCGCGTGTCCTCGTACTCCGTGAAGATGATG
>NZ_DAIDJE010000111.1 GCF_027451485.1 Bradyrhizobium sp. | reverse complement strand
GGCGTTTATATCGACGACTTGCAAGCGCAGATTTGGCGAAGTGCGCGTAATGTCATGATTGCCGCTGTTACAATATTATTGCTGATTGGCGCTATCACTCTTCTCGTTGTACGGCGTACGTCTACAAGACTAGCCACTATGGCCGGTGCCCTGACGCGGCTGGGACAAGGTGATTTCGCAGTCAAAATCCCCGGCCTCGAAAGCGACGACGAACTCGGCGATATGGCGCGATCCATCGAGCGGTTCAAGATCGTTGCAGAGGAGAAGGCGCGCCGCGAAGCGGCTGAAGAAGAGCTGCGCCGCGAGATAACGGAGCGCGCGAAGGCCGAGGCGTTACGAGGCATGGCGGAAAATGTCGAAAATGCCGCGAAAGCCGCCGTGAATGAAGTTGCGGTCGGTACGGGCAAGATGGCGCAGAATGCGTCGCTGATGACCGATACAGCGATGACGCTCGAACGAAGCAGCAGCAGCGTTGCGGCGGCCGCCGAGGAGGCGCTGACGAATGCAGAGACCGTGGCAAGCGCGGCCTCTCACCTCGCAGCGTCCATCTCAAGGATCGCCGAGCGGGTGACATCGTCTCGCGTCCTGACTCTGAATGCGGTCACGGCGTCGAAAGAAGCTCAGGGAACGATCGCCAAACTGTCAGCGGCTGCGGCGAAGGTGGGTACGGTGACCAACCTTATCAGAGAGATTGCCAATCAGACGAATCTTCTTGCGCTGAATGCGACGATCGAGGCGGCCCGCGCCGGAGTTGCGGGCCGAGGCTTTGCCGTTGTCGCCTCCGAGGTGAAATCCCTTGCCGAGCAAACAGCGCGGGCAACGGGAGAGATCGCGCAGCAGATTAGCGAGATCCAGGAAGCGACGAACGCGTCTGTCACCTCAATAAGCACAATCGGTGAGGTGATCCATAGTGTCGAACAGGTTTCTTCGGAGATTTCCGCGGCAATCGAAGAGCAGAACGCGGTGACGCTCGAAATCTCACGCACGGTGCAGGAAACCTCGCAAGCGGCTCGCGAGGTGGCTACGCAAATCTCCTCAGTGTCGACGGAAGCCACCGAGACCGGGCGACGTGCCTCGGAAATCCGCGACGGTTCCGCGGAGATTGCCGGAAAGGTGGATGAACTTCGTGCCACGCTTGTCCGCGTCATCCGGACCTCCACCGCGGTCGTGGACCGACGCAGCGCACCGCGTCTTTACCTCAATCGCGGCGGGACGCTGACCGCACAGGGACAGACGAGGCGCGTTCAGGTTAGCAATGTCTCAATGGGCGGCGCCTTGATCGCGGAGGCAATGGCCGGGCTGACGCCAGGTACAACCGTCAAGCTCATTGTGGACGGTCTGGACTTGGAGTTCACCGGAGTTATCGGTCGAATCGACCAGGATAAGACGCTGGTAGCGCTTCAGATGACGACAGATGCGCAACAGAAGCTCGAAGCGCTGCTTTCGTTAAAGAAAGTGGCGTAACGAAACCAAGTTAGAGCCTCTGCGCGAAGATAGTATGGCTGCTCAAGCCCGCAACAAGGGGGCAGGTCACGACCGAACCAGCTTCCGACAATCGCCTTGCTTGACCTGGTGGACCACCTCTGGTCGGTACTGGGCGGCTAGGGCGAATAGCCATCCATGACGCTGTCGCCAGCATCGCCCGAAGATATGCACTTGTAGGAATGGAGCGTGCCGATGGCGCCACCGGGCCGATTTCGGACGTTCGGCTCACCACCGACGACCATACATACCAATGCTGCCTTCGGATCGACGAATAAACTGGAATTTGCCGGAGGGGTTGCGGACAACAATCTCTGATTCCAGCACTCCGGAAACGGCCTGACGTTCGGTCGACGTGGGGAAGAGCGGTCGCGTTTCCCTCCGCTACCCATTTGTTCCGTGGCATGCAGAAGGTCCTCATACGACGCTCTTGTCATGGTCTTCGCACTCTGGATGGTTAGTACGGCCGATTGCCAAACTGCCCTCTGGAGGCTCGGAAAATCACTCGCTATTTATCGTCGCAACAGGCCGCTTAACCCCCATCTTTTCATCCGGTTAGGAACGTAACGCCGCGTCGATCATTGCCCAACTGTGTTTTCGGATTGCGACGCGCAAATATGAAATGATCGATCACAGGCGGAAGCTCAATGTCGAAGCCAGGGAGAACAAGTTGGGCGATCGCGGAGGGCTTTATTCCGAGCGATAGCGTCAGCCAGGATCCGGCGCTGGTGTCCCACGAGGCCGCTTGCATCCTCAATGCAGGCGATGCGGAGGCCCGGGTGACGATTATGACCTATTTCGCTGATCGCGAGCCGGCGGGTCCCTATCGCATTGTCGTGCCCGCACGGCGTTGTATGCATCTGCGGTTCAATGACCTGAAAGATCCCGAGCCGATTCCGCGCGACACCAGCTACGCCTCGGTGATCGAGTCGGATGTTCCGATCGTGGTTCAGCACAGTCGGCTGGATTCTCGCAATCCCGCTATTGCGCTGCTTTCGACGATGGCGTTTCCCGCTAACTGAGAGCATTTATTTACGTGTAGCCACCTCATGTCGAATCCGATCGAAGAGTATGGCCTGATCGGCGATGGACAGACCGCAGCGCTGGTCCACCAGAGCGGCTCCATCGATTGGCTGTGTCTGCCGCGTTTTGACTCTGACGCTTGTTTCGCGGCATTGCTGGGCACGGCGGATAATGGCTGCTGGAAGCTTGCTCCAGTCGATTCGGCCCGCACATCGCGCCGCTACGCTGCGGACACGCTCATTCTTGAGACAGAATTCGAGACTGGGTCGGGAGCCGTAAGGCTCACGGATTTCATGCCCATGGGCCGTAAGCATCCGGCTTTGATCAGAATGGTCCGGGGATTACGCGGGCGGGTGGCCATGCGCGGAGAGATGAATCTCTGCTTCGATTACGGGTCGGTTCGCCCGTGGCTTGAGGTTAGCGAGCGACGAGCGGTTGCTCATGTCGGTCCCGATCTTATTGTCCTTCATTCTCCGTGCGAACTGCAAAAGGAAGGGAACCGGGTCGTATGCGAATTCGACTTGGGCGACTCTGAGGAACGCAGTTTCACTTTTCTCTATGGCTCAAGCCAAGAAGGCGATCCGTCTCCGGTTGATGGAGGAGAAGCTCTGCGTGTCACGCTTGAGTACTGGCGGGAATGGATCGGCCGCTTCGAAAAGGAGACTGATTGGCCGGACGTGGTTCGTCGCTCGCTGATCACGGTGAATGGGATGATATATCGGCCGACGGGTGGAATGATCGCCGCGCCGACGACTTCGCTTCCCGAGCGGTCCGGCAATGCCTCGAATTGGGATTATCGCTACTGCTGGATTCGCGACGCGGCCTTCTCGCTCATCGCACTGGTCGACGCGGGCTATCAATCGGAGGCGACCAAATGGCGCAATTGGCTAGTGCGCGCCGTGGCCGGCGACCCCGGGAAGATACGCATCCTCTACCGCATCAATGGTTCACGCCGCCTGGAGGAATGGGTAGCCGACTGGCTGCCCGGATATCGTTGGATTCCGCCGGTCAGAATCGGCAATGCTGCGGCCTCACAGCGCCAGCTCGACATTTTCGGGGAACTCCTGGATTCAGTCTACATCGGAGTTCAAGCCGGTATCGAACGCACGGCCCAGGAGGACGAACTCCTTGACGGGATCGTCAAACATGTCGAATCCGTATGGCGGCTGCCTGACAATGGGCTTTGGGAATCGCGAGGCCAACCACGGCACTTCGTTTACTCCAAGGTCTCTGCGTGGGTGGCAATCGATCGATACATCCGTTACCGCGAGGCTCATGAGGCACGAGCCAGTGCCGACCTTGACCGAACAAGGGCACTGCGCCAGGAAATCCACGACGAGATTTGTCACGAAGGTTATATCTCGGGCCTGGGCCATTTTGTCGATTACTTCGGCAGCGAATCACTCGATGCCAGCCTGCTGCTGTTGCCCTTGTTGGGCTTTCTGCCGGTCGAAGACGAACGGATCGCCGGCACGATCGATGCCATCGAAAAGCACCTCGTCGTCGACGGCCTGGTTCATCGCAAAATGCCGCAGCCGCACAACCCAGAAGGGGCTTTTCTTGCTTGTAGCTGCTGGCTGGCCGACTGCCAGTTGATGCAAGGAAGACGGGAAGCCGCACGCAAGACTTTCGAGCGCGTTCTCGCGGTAAGGAATGACCTTGGCCTGCTCGCGGAAGAATACGATGTCGATGCCAAGCGCTTTACCGGAAATTTCCCTCAAACGTTGTCACATGTCGCAGTCCTGCGCACCGCCCTGCGTTTCGCGGGCGTGGTGACCGAGCGGGGTGGCGGCATTTCGGACGCTTCCCGGCCAAAGCCTGCGCCGGGTAGCCGTACCAGGCCACTCTGAAATTCAAAGGAACATCGTAGCATTCAGCTTTTTGAGTCAAGCGATGCGGTTGAGCCGTATGTTGCAAACCGACTAGCTAGCCGTCACTTGCACCGCCGTTCTCTTCAGCAACATCGCCCAGCGTTCCACCTTGTGCATTGTCGCAAGACACCCAATGCAAAAGCCCTGGTCCCGCGCCGCATGTCGCATGGGCCGGCTCAGGGGCCGGCCTGTGGGGTGTGAATGCCGGGGCGGGTCGGCTCATAACGCGGGGGCCAGCCCTGCCGGTTTGAATAATCGGTCATGCTCAGACCGAATAAAAACAGCAGCCAGAAAAAGCCGCTGATGGCGAACACCCATTTTAGCGAAGGCGGTCCTTTCAGGCGCATGAACAAGACGAACAGCGCCGCGGTCTGAATCCCCGCGATCCCGAACTGCACAATCGGCGCCCAGAAACCTATCCCGAGATAGGCGGTCCAAACACTAACCGCAGCCAGCAAGAGCATGACCAGCCAGGTGACGACAAACGGGAACGGCCGCGCATGTGCTGCTTCGATTTGAGGGCCGCTCGTCATGACCGTCCAACCAGGTAGATGCTGGGGAAGAGAAACAGCCAAACGGTATCGACGAAGCTCCAGTAGATGCCCACCACTTCCAGTGGCGCATAATAAGCAGGACCGATTTCGCCGCGTCGTATGCGCCAAAGCAGCATGTATAGAACCAGGCCGATGCCAATCGTTAGGTGAATCGCGTGCAGGCCCGTTCCGACCCAATAAAACACCCAGAACAATTCGCCCGCGGATCCTTCCCCTGGTTTGACCTCGTAATGTGCTACCGGAACGACTTTGTCCTGATAGTCGAGATAATATTCGTAGCCTTTGACGACCAGGAAGGCGCAGCCGAGCGCGGCGGTCGCAACAAGCCAAATGATCATTCTTCGCGGCCGCTCATCCTGGGCTGCGGCATTAACGGCAAGGACCATCGTCAGGCTGCTGGTCAGCAGAAGCGCGAAATTGACGCTCCCGCACCACAACACCGCGTCCTTGGCCGCGACCTCGAATTCGTGCGGATAGGTGGTTCGATAGAGAAAATAGGTAAAGATCAACGCTCCGAAGAAAATGGTTTCATTCACCAGGAAGACCCACATTCCGAGCTGAGCCGTATCACCCTGCTGTTCGAGTGTGGCGTATTGAACCTCGGGGATCAGCTGCGCACTATCGGACATGGCGGACGCCTTCCTGCGTGATAAAGCTGTCCTCATCCGGATCATAGCTGTAGGGCCCGAGCGTGACGACAGGCGTGCGTTCGAAGTTGTGCTTCGTGGGCGGTGATGGCGTGATCCATTCGAGACCCGTTGCGCCCCACGGGTTTGCTCCCGCCTTGCGTCCCCAAAACAGGCTCCAACCGAGATAGAACAACGGAAGAAGATAAGCGACCGCAAGAATGGATGCTCCCGCAGAGGACAGCAGGTTCCAGGATTGCCATTCCGGCGGATAAGTATAGGAGCGCCTCGGCATGCCGAGATAGCCGAGCACGAATTGCGGGAAGAACGTCAGATTGAATCCGACATAGGTCAGGATCGCGGCGAAACGCGCCCACATCTCCGGATAAAGCCGGCCGGTCATTTTCGGCCACCAATAGTGCAGCGCGCCAAAGAACGCGCTGACAGTGGCTCCGACCATGATGTAGTGGAAGTGCGCGATCACGAAATAGGTGCCATGAACATCAACGTCGATCGCGAGCGTCGCAAGCATCAGCCCCGTAATGCCTCCCAACGTAAACAACAAGACGAAGCCGAGCGCATACAGCATCGGGGCATCAAAGCTGATACGGCCCTTGTGCAGGCTCACTGTCCAATTGAATACTTTGATAGCCGACGGCACGGCGACAAAGAACGTCAGCAGGGAAAACGCCACGCCGGAATAAACGGAAATTCCCGCCACGAACATGTGGTGTGCCCAGACGAAGAAGCTCAGGATGGCGATGGCCATCAACGCGATTGTCATTCCGGTGTAACCGAACACCGGTCGGCGCGCATAGCAGGGAATGATTTCGCTCACGACTCCCATCGCAGGCAGGATCATGATGTAGACCGCCGGATGTGAGTAGAACCAGAACATGTGCTGCCATAACAGCGGGTCGCCGCCATGACGAGGGTCGAACAATCCAATGCCAATGAAACGCTCTACCGCAAGCAGGAAAGTGTCCATCGCAAGGACCGGCGTGGCCGTCAACATCACGACGCTCACCGCGTAAATCCCCCAGACGAACAGCGGCAATCGCGTCCACGTCATTCCCGGCGCGCGCAATCGATGTATGGTGACGACGAAATTGAGCGCGGTCATGATCGACGAAAACCCGTTGATGAAAACCGCCATTGCCGCGGCGAATACGTATCCATCGGCATAAACCGTGGATAACGGCGTATAAAATGTCCAGCCGGTATCGGCGCCGCCCATGATCAAAGAGTAAAGAACAATAAAGCCGGACAGGTTGAAGACATACCAGCTGAGCAGGTTGACGCGCGGAAACGCGAGATCGCGCGCTCCGATCATCATCGGTATGAAAAAATTGCCGAACGTGGTCGGAATCGATGGAATCAGAAAGAACCACACCATGATGATGCCGTGCATGGTGAACATGCGGTTGTATAGCGAGGGCTGCAACAGGCCGTGAGGCGTGGCGAGATTCATCCGCATCAGCGTTGCGGCACCTCCGCCGACAAAGAAGAAAACGGTGATAGATGCGAAAAACATCAACGCGATCCGCTTGTGGTCGCGCGTGAACAGCCAGGAGCTAAGGGTGTTTTCCGAAGTCAGATAGCTTGGCTCGAGGAAAGTGTGCGGCTCGACCGCCGGCCCCTCTTCGAAGGTGGTTGTTGTGGTCATCGGGCGTGCTCCTGCATCCCGCCGAGCGACTTGATGTAGGCAATCAGCTTCAACAAGTCTTCCTCGCTGAGTTGTCCCGAAAAGTCCGGCATGATCGGCGGATATCCGGCAACGGTGAAACTGCGCGGGTTGAGAATGCAATCGCGCAGGTAGGCGTCGTCGGCAACGCGGACCGAACCGTCCTGCAAATGCACGAGCGTGCCGTAGAGGCCGGTCAACGAAGGCGCATGGACTGTGCTGTTCTCGCCGTGGCAGCCGCTGCAGCCGTGAGCTCGGAACAGCGCGCCGCCCTGTCCGGCAAGAGATGCGCTCACGCCCTGATCGACAAGCCAGTGTGCGTAATCCGGCGCGGTCATCACGTCGACTTCGCCCTGCATCGTCGCATGCTGAAGTCCGCAATATTGCGTGCACTCCAGCTTGAAGACACCAGTCTTGGTTGCCTTGAACCACACCGTTTCGAGTGTGCCGGGGACGACGTCATGCTTGATCCGGAATGCCGGAACAAAGAAGCTGTGAATCACATCTTCCGATGCCATGACCAGTCTGATTGTCTTGTTGACTGGAACGTGCAGCGCGTCAATCTCGCGCTGCCCGCCAGCGTGCTCTACTTTCCACATCCATTGCTTGCCGACGACATAAACCTCCTCGTCCGCGGGAGGCGGCTTGAAGAGCCATATGTAGATCTGCGCGCCCCAGACGAACAGGACGAGGAATGCAGCAAGCGTCGCAACGGTCCAGAGAATTTCGAAACGCCAGGTATCGGTCGTCAGATTGGCCCGCGAGGCCGTCCCACTCTTCCGATAGCGGATACAAAAGGTCAGCATCATCAGCACGACGGTCAACATGATGAGCGCGCCGAGCCCGAGCTCCGCGATGTAGAGATTGTTGACTACCACCGCGTTCACGGCAGCCGTTTCGGGCCAGAATGGAATCCAGTGATACATCGTTTACCCGTAGCGGCGGCGTTTGATAGCGATGAATATCGCCATCACGGTGAACCCCGCTGCGAGATTGGCGATAGTGAACGCGGCCATAATCGGTATCGTCCATCGTCCAAGCGGCGCTCCCTGGATATGGCAGAGCAGCAGCAGGCGGGTGAGAGGCCCTTGCGATTTGTCCTGCTCGGCGTCGGAAATGGCTCCGATGATCTGCTGTGGCGAAGCGGAAAAGCCCTCCAGATAGCGGCTGATCACGCCATCCGGTGCGGCGATGATGAAGCCTGCGGGGTGGATATATGCGTCGAGCAGGGGGTCGTACCGGTACGGGAAACCCACAGCTTCGGCGATCGAGCGTACACTTGCAGACCGCCCGGTCAGAAAATGCAGGCCGGACTTGTCGGTCGAACGGTCGAGGAGGGCGGCATACGTCTTCAGAGCGGCGGCGGCGTCATGCGGCCGATCGCGTGGATCAATGCTGACAGCAACCAGCTGATAGTCGCGCCCCGGTTGGAGCGGAATCCCGTGCAGCGTGTCACCGATCAGGTTACGCAGGGTCACCCCGCATAACGACGTGCAGCGCAGATATTCGAGGACGAGAATGACGGGTACCTTGGTGAAGTAGGTGCCAAGGGAGACGCTGCGCCCATCTTCATCGACGAGCGATTCCGTGAGCGGCAGGCGCGTGCCTGGATGAGGCCGAAATGATAATTCTGCGAGGTCAATCGGGCCGAATGCTGCGGGTTGAGAACGGCTCAGCTTGAGAAAGGCGATGCCGAGGAACGTGCTACAAAGCAGGAGGATTGGCGTTAGAATAAAGGCCACTCGTTTCATGGTTGCGCCTTCGGAAAGCCGTCGATCCCTCGCTGCGCAAGCTTCTTCATGGCCTGTTCAATCGGGATGTGAACAAGCCCCTTCTGCTTGTCGATCCAGTAATAACCATTGAGCTGCTTGTCCTCGGCAGCGCGAAATCGCTGCAGGTCGGATTGCGGATTGGTTTGCAGACGAGGGCCCGGCGGGTTGATGTGCAGCGCGCGGCTGGCATCCGGCAACGCCTCCGGGTAGGCCACGATCAGCACAAGACAGGAAATCACGAGCAGGACCAGCGTGCCGATGTAGACCCATGCGACGGGTGCGAGGTTCCAATCGGTGGGTTCGAATGCAGTGTGTGGATGCTCGGGTTGCTGCGTCGCCCTGCCGGCGACGACGGGGCGAGATGTCACGTCGGAACCTCGTTCGATCATCAGCACCCGCACGAGCGCCAAGCAGAATGCGGCCGCAGCGCCCACGGCGGCGCTCATGGCGAACCGTCGCCACCAAGTCTGCTGATTGCGTTGCCGGGGGCGAGGGGGGAACTCAGGCATGGTCGGGCGTCCACAGCGGGGAACCGGTCGGTTCGCGGCGGCGTACATCGCGCAAACCGAACGCAAACAGCAGCCCCATCAATCCGCCCAAGGCGAAAAGCGCCGCCACATCGAGCCAGAACGGCGTTGGTCCGGTGAATTCCGGCATGAGCAACAGCCAAGTGTGCGCGATGCGGCTGGCCAGGATCAACAAGCAGATCGTGGCGACGACGCCACGGCTGTACTTGCTGGGCGCCCACAGGAGAACGAAGAACGGCACCACGAATCCGAGGCCGGCCGAGACATAGATCGCCGGATGCCAAGGTGAATCCAGACGTTTCAGATACCAGGGGATTTCCGTTTTGAGGTTCTCCTCCCAGATGATCAGGATTTGCATGAATTCGACGTAAGCCCAGAAGATCGTCGTGGCGAGCAGGATGCGGGAGAGGTCGCTCATATGTTGACGACGCTGGTCGGTGGGCCAGCCCCAGACCGCGACGGTAAACACCACCATAGCCATGCCGGTGTTGAACCAGCTGGCGAGCTGCGCGTATGAGAAAATCGAGGACCAGAATGTCGGCTCGAGCGAGAGGATCCAGTCAATGGCGGCAAAACTGGCGGAGAACGCCAGGATGATGAGTCCGATCCCGCTGAGCCAGGAAAGGCGCGGCGGAATTGGCTCCTTCCCTTCTCGCGGCCCCCAGAGCGCAAAAGCGGCAAGGCCGTTCCAGAGCACGAGATCGACCCCGAACCGGACGAAGAAGCCCGTCGGATTCAGATAAAAGACATTTGGCAGTCCGGGGGGTGGACTCGTCCAACTATATAGTGACTTCAGATCGACAAAGGCAGGGATGCCCGCGAGGCTTGCGAGCGGCATTGTCATGATTGCAGCGGCGAGAGCCGGTCGGGCCGTTTCCATCCATTCGCCGCCGCTGAGATCATGGACCAGCACCAGTGTCGTACCCGCCAGCGGTATGCCGAGCCAAAAAACATAAGTGGAGAGCCAGGCATGTGCGAATGCAGTCCAATCCGACAACGCTCCCATGATGCAGCCGGCGATGCCGATTGCAGAAAGAATGATTGCGCTGATGCCGACCCAAACCGGTTTCATTGCAGCGAGCTCCGCTTCTCGGCGGGCACGTCGGACAGCGAGGCGCTGGCGCTCGCCTGCAAGGCGCGGATATAGGCGACGATCGCCCAGCGATCCGCGGGAGAAACCCGGTCGGCGTAGGAATACATCACGCCATAGCCGTGGGTGATGACATCATAGAACAGCTGATTGGGCGCGTTGCGCAACGCGTCGCTTTGATAGGACGGCGGGTGTGGAAAACCACGTTGCACGATCATGCCGTTGCCGTCACCGAGCCGGCTGTGACAAGGCGAGCAATAGATGTCAAACCGCTGCTGGCCGCGCTCGAGCAAAGCCATACTGACTGGCGGAGGGCCCGGTGGATTGAGGGGATCGCCGCGCGCGATGGTGTGCGGCACCGGCCGAACCGGCCAGTTGATTTGAGAACCGAACGGCAGTTCGTAAGGGTTGAGCTTCGGCTGATTCGCCATGTTGTCGCATGCCGCAACCGACATCGAGACGATAACCAAGGCTGTGCTCGATCTCCATCTCACGCCGGCACCTCCTCGATGCGGTCGGCGCCAAGTCGTTTGAATAGCGCACGCACTGCTGCCGCGTCGAATCGCGAGTCGATTGCTTCAACGCAGATCACGAAACGATCGCTGGATGCGCGCGCAAAGGCGTTCGCCTCGAAGATCGGATGGTAGAGCCTCGGCAGGCCCGACGTCGCCAACATCCCGAAAAAGCCGGCGGCAACCGTCACCAGCAGCATGAACTCGAATGTACCCACCATGAACGCCGGCCAGCTATTGAAGGGGCGTCCACCGACATTGAGTGGATAGTTCAATGCTTCATCCCAGAACTGGATCCAGTATCCCCAGCCTGCGCCGATCACGGCCGCCGCAAACATCACAAGCGGCAGAACCGGCTTGGGCGCGGGATGGATGATCCGGTCAAGCCCCTCGACCGGATAGGGCGTGTAGGCTTCGAACACGCGAAAACCGGCGCGACGCAGATCTTCCGCCGCGGTCCTGACCGCCTGCGGCGTTGCAAACTCCGCAACGATGCCGAAGAGCTCGTTCATTTCGACTTCCCTTCCTCGACAATCTCGCGCACTTCGGCGAGCGAAATGATCGGGGCAAATCTCAAGAACAGGAAGAACAGCGTAAGAAAGAGTCCGATCGTCCCGGCGAGCGTTGCCCAATCCCAGACCGTCGGGAAATAGTAGCCCCAGTAGGACGGCATATAGTTGTGCTCGAGACTCGCGGTGGTGAAGACGACGCGCTCCTGCCACATGCCGATAATGATGCCACCCGATATCAGGAACAACAGGAGTTGATTGCGGCGAACCACCGGTAGCCACAGCAACTGCGGAACGACAACCGTGAGGAACTTTTCCGACCAGAACAGGGGGGCGGTAAATCCGAACGCGCGATGGAAGAATTCAGTCCGTTCGGCGACGTCGCTCGTATAAAGGGGACCGAATGCTTCCCAGACATAAGCGTAAGCAAGCATCAGGCTGCCGACCAGCATCACCTTCGCCATGGCGTTGAAGTGATACTCCGTAAGCACATTCTGGAGGCTATAGCCCCAGCGTACGAGAATGGTGAGCATGACGATCACCGCCGTGCCCGAAATAACCGCACCGAAGAAGAAGTAAGGCGGGAATTGCGTATCGTGCCATCCCGGCGTCAGCCCGGCCGCAAAGTCGAGCCCGACCACGCTGTGCACCGAGATGACCATCGGGGCCATGATTGCGGACATGATCGCGTATACGATGCGCTGGTTCTGCCATTCCGCGACGGACCCTCGCCAGCCCAAGGCGAGGACGCCATACAGGACCTTCTTCGCCTTGCTCGTCGCAAGATCACGCACAGTCGCCAGATCAGGCAGGATCCCGGCATAGTAGTACATGATCGACATGAGAATATAGCAGAGCAAACAGATGAAATCCCACCAGAGCGGGCTGCGCACCTGGGGCCAGACACCCATCACGCTCGAGTAGGGAAACAGCCAATAGAAGAAGCCGGGTCTGCCCAGGTGCATGATGGGCATCAGACCGGCGCAGGGCGCCGCGGACAGCAGCATGCTCTCGGCAATGCGATTGACAGCTGAACGCCATGGCGACCGTGTCAAGAAAAACAGGGCTGACACGATCGTTCCACCGCTCGCCAGCGCGATCCACCAGACATATTCGGCGATCGCGAGGCCCCACGCGACGGGTATCTCGACACCCCATACTCCAATTCCGACGATGAACAGCACCGCCATCTGGACGATCAGGACGAGCAGCAGCGCAAATGAAATTACAAAGCCGATCCACCACCATCGCGGTGCGCCGTGCATCGACACGCGGCTGCTCACGTCTTCGCTCAAGCTGGTCAGCGTCACGTCCGGCCCGACGACCGGCGCGACGGCCGGCAATTCATTCGTCAGCGTTATCGCCATGGCCTCTTGTCTCGCCGCTCCCGGATGTTTGGCTGATTGCCGGATTAGGATTGCGGATCAGCGCGCTATAGCTGGTTCTCGGTCGCGTATTCAGTTCCTCCAGCAATACGTAGTCGATCGGCCACGCCTTGCGGCTGGCGACGGCGCTGCCGCGATCGTTTCGATCGCCGAACACAATTGCCTGCGTCGGGCAACTTTGCTGGCAAGCAGTGATCACCTCGCCGTCGGCGATCTTGCGATTTTCCTTCTCGGCATCGATCTGGACGGTCCGGATCCGCTGAATGCAATAAGTGCATTTTTCCATGACGCCGCGACCGCGTACCGTCACTTCCGGATTCCACGATTCCGCAGCCCGCTCGTTCTCTTCGGCGTAGCCGAAAAAATTGAAACGGCGAACCTTGTAGGGACAATTGTTGGAGCAGAAGCGCGTGCCGACGCAGCGATTATAGACCATCAAATTGAGACCTTCGTGGTCATGAACCGTGGCGTGCACCGGGCAGACCACTTCGCAGGGCGCCTGTTCGCAGTGCATGCAGGGCATCGGTTCGAACGCAGTATCCGGTGCGTCAGCCGGACCGGAATAATATCGATCTACCCGCAGCCAGTGCATCACCCGGCCCGCCAGCACCTGGTCCTTTCCGACGATCGGGACGTTGTTCTCAGCCTGGCAGGCGATCGTGCAAGCTTGGCAGCCGATGCAGGAATTGAGATCGACCGTCATCGCCCAGGCGCGATCGGGATATTCGAAGGGTCGATACAGCGACTCTGCCTTTTTCTCAGTCACGATCGTGCGGGCGTCGGAATTGAACTGAGCAAGATCGCCCTCGCGGATCAGGTCGCGCCCGAGTACGCGATCCTGGTTCTGCGTGGTCGCGAGCTTGTAAGCTTCGCCGGTCTTCACCATCGACGTGATTGTCGCGGTCCACGAATGTGCGGAGCGGCGGATCGTGTAGGCGTCAAATCCCGAGCTGATGCCGAGTTCATGCGCGGCGCGGCCCCACCCGAGCGGCAACGTGATGCAGTCGGTCGCCTGGCCGGGCAATATGAAGACCGGCACTTTCAGCTTGATCTGGTCGATCGCGATCTCAACCATGTCGTGCGTGTTCAGATGAAGCCGCTTTGCCGTTGCCGGTGCGATCAGCGCGGCATTGTCCCAAGTCAACCGCGTAAATGCGCGGGCCATTTCAAGGAGCCAGGGATTGTTGGCATGACGCCCATCCCAAAGCCCCTCGTCCGGGCGGAAAAGCACCTGCAGCCCGCCCTGCGCGGAATTTCCCGCGTTCGCTGGTATTTGGGCAGCGAGATCGGCCACCGGCTTGAGCGCGAGGGCCGGCTCCGCCGTACCGGCAACGACCCCATCGCGGAAGCTGTTGTGCCAGAACGGCTCAAAATCTCCGCGGCTCTCCTGCTGAGCGCGCTGCTGCCAATAGTCGCGCAAAAGCCGGTAACTATCGGGCGATGTATCCCCGAGCAGCACCGCCATGACTTCCTGGGCAGCATGCCCCGAATAGAGCGGACGGACTTGCGGCTGCATCATCGTTATCGTGCCGTCGAAGGCCCGCGCATCGCTCCATGTTTCGAAGACGTGTGCAGCCGGAATTCGCCACTTGCATGCGACCGCGGTTTCGTCATCATAGAGCGCAAGCGAAGCCGAGAAGGGGACGTGGTGCAGTCGCGCGGCAAAGTCGAGGTCGGCTGGCGCATCGTAGACCGGGTTCGCACCGAGGATAATGAGAGTATCGACCTTGCCAGAGGCCATGTCGTCCGCAAGATCGGTGAGGGACTGCTGCTTTGATTCCGCAGTGACCTCGACGGGAGCGATCAGCTTCACCGTGTTACCAATGGCACCGAGCTCTGCGTTGATTGCGTCCGTCAAAAGGTGAATTTCGACTGACTGCTCCCGCCCCGCATGCAAGAAGGCCTTCCCCTTGTTCTGGTTCAAGTCATCCGCGACCGCCTTCAACCAATGCGCATGTTGACTTTCGGTTTGCGACCAACTTTGCGGGCCGGCTCCCAACAGCCCAGCGAGATAACGCAAGGAGGCTGCGATATCGCCGGGCGGCATGGCAAGGCGATGATCTGCCTTGGCGCCCAACAGCGTTGGCGTACTTTCAATCGCATAGACCCGGCTCATCACACCGCTTGTTTCGACCGGCCGTCGCGCTGCCGCGAACTGCCGCGCGTAAGCGAGCCAACCGGGCGTTGCCGAGATCAAATCACTCTCGACGCCCAAAATTCTCTCCGCTTTGCTGAGATCGAAAATGCGATCCGCGTTTTGTCCGAAGCTTCGAGCGGCGGAGACGTGCTCGCCGTCGCGATGAAGCGGCTCCCACTGGTGCCAGCGCATTGCCGGAAATTGCTGCTGGAGCTTTTTCATTTGGGACGCGAACGATGGCGAAGTGGTCGCTCCGCTTAGAATTCGCAGACCTTCACCCTTTCCGGTCATCAGTGAATTGCGGCGGCTATATAAGACGCTGACGAAGCGCTCCCATGAAGTGATCCGCCCATCTCCGAAGATCGTCTGGGCACGGCGCGGATCATAGAGCTCGAGTATGCTCGCCTGCATAATCGCGCTTGCCGCCCCCAGGGACGCCGGATGGTCCGGATTGCCTTCAACCTTGATCGGCCGCGCCATCTGATGGGCGACCAGAACCCCGTTGGCATATCCATCCTGGATCGTGGCGCCGGTGTAATAGCGATTGCGGCCGGGAACGATGTTTTCGGGCTGTTCGACGTAGGGCAAGAGCTGTCGCTCTTCGGCTTCCGGACCGCATCCCGACAATCCGCCCAGCGCCATCGACGCCGCCATCAATTGCAGGAAACGGCGGCGGTCGAACGTGCTGATGACATCGCGAAAGCGCGGCGCCCGGCGCTTGATGAACGCCGCGAACTCCGGCGTCCCGGCTAATTCCTCAAGGCTGCGCCAATATGTACGGACTGGTTCGCTCATCGGTGACAGATTCCGCAGTCGGATAAGGCTTCGGTTTTGATATGGTACTGGACCAACAGGGCCTCCGGCGAAGGAGTTGAATTTGTGCGGCGCCAGTGCGGGTTGAAGACCTGGTCCTTAGGACGAAGGTGAGGCGCCGGATCCCGATGGCAGGAGAGGCACCAACTCATGTAGAGGCTGTGGGCCTTTCGCGTGATTGCCATGTCGCCGATCGCGCCGTGGCACTCCGTGCAGCCCACGCCCTTGGCGATATGAATGCTGTGATCGAAATAGACGTAGTCGGGGAGCCCGTAGACCCGGGTCCAGCGGATAGGCTTGTCCTCCGCCAAACTCGTGCGGTCAGGCGCCAGCATCGCGGCATTGGTCCAGATCTGCGAATGGCAGGTCATGCAAGTTGCCGTGGACGGCATTCCTGCGTTCGAAGATTGCTCCACCGACGTATGGCAATAGCGGCAATCTAGTCCGAGTCCGCTCACGTGGTGCTTGTGACTGAACGGAACGGGCTGGTCGGGCGCGAACCGTTGCTGGCTGTTGTAGTCCATGAGCGGCACGACCCAGATAGCCGCGATCAAAAGCACGCCAACCCAAAATGAGCCCACGAGCGTCGCGGTCATAAACAAGTTTGCCCGGGGCCCGAACACCGCCATCAATACGCCTTGTGACCGAACCCGCCGTTTCACGTGAGTTCAGTTCACGCGATATCGGAGTTTGGGAGTTTGCGATCGGCAAACTCAACCCCGGGTAAGTTGGTTCCAAAGACTTTCGATGGGCATTATGCCGGCCCTGATTGAGCAGCGAGGCAAGGCGCTGCGGGTCAATGCTGGTTCCGCCCGCAAGGGTGACTCAGGCGGGGTCGAGTTTGGCGGCCCTACGCACATCGCGCACGGGCGAATGGTGTCATCGAAACCGCTTTGCCAAACCAAGCGCGCACTGGAGTGCGCGGTATCGTGATCAATTTCATGCGACGTCGCGGCATTCACGGAAGCGTCAGCATGGCTGAGCTACGGACATTCGTGAGCAGACGGGGATTGAGCTCGCTGATGCGGTTCACGCCAAGCAGGCCCATTGCGTCGCTTGCTTCGCTCTTGAGGATCTCCAGTGCACGGCTCGCGCCAGCGGCGCCAGCGGCACCGAGGCCATATAGCACCGCTCGTCCGACCCAGACGGCGTCGGCCCCCAGAGCAAGCGCTTTGAGCATGTCGGTTCCCCGCCGAATACCGCCCGCGAGATAAATTGCGATCCGATCCCGGGCGATCTCGCGCGCGGTTGGCACAAGGTCGAGAGGAGAAATCGTCCAGTCGAGCTGCCGTCCGCCGTGACTGCTGAGCACGATTGCGTCCACGCCGCTGTCGACCGCACGGCGCACGTCCTCCGGGCAGAGGATCCCCTTGAGGATGAACGGCTTCTTCCAATACTGACGTATCTTTGCGACCGTATCCCAGCTAAGCGACGTCGGCTGGTGGGCACGCACCCACCTGGAGGCCGCGAAGAAGCTGCGCTGATCCTTCGGCAGAAAGTCGATGATATTCGGAAATGTCGGAGTACCGTGTGTCAGCAGATTTTGCATTAACCAGCGCGGATGGGACATGCTCTCCACGGCCGCAGAGGTGGAAAGCCGTTTGTTGCCGACCTGATTGCGGCGCTGCCACTCGCGATCTCCGAAGATCTGAGTGTTTGTGGTCAACACCAGGGCTTCGCAGCCCGTTTGATCCGCGCGACGAAGAAGTTCCTGCCAGACCTCGTCGCCGCCAAACACATAAAGCTGCCACCAGTGCCGTCCGCCCGGTGCCGCCCTGGCTA
Source organism: Bradyrhizobium sp. (assembly GCF_027451485.1). Taxonomy (GTDB): domain Bacteria; phylum Pseudomonadota; class Alphaproteobacteria; order Rhizobiales; family Xanthobacteraceae; genus Bradyrhizobium. The sequence continues at coordinate 22,032 of NZ_DAIDJE010000111.1, read as the reverse complement.
CCTGCTCCATGCTGTCGTTCGACATCGTGCTCTGTACGAACGGTACGCCGGCCTTGAACGCAGCTCGCGCCAGCATGCTATCACCATGTGCGCGAATGATACCGTTAAGCCCGGTGGGCGCCACTACGAGAGGCATCGCCGCCGGGCGGCCGAGAATGTCGGATTCGAGAGTGCGGCCTGATACGTCGACCAGAGTTCGCGGCACGAAGCGCCAATCTGCATAAGCACGCCGCTCCCGGAACATCGACGCCTCATCCTGCGCACCGCCCTCGACATATTCCAACGCGAACCGCGGCAAGCACCGATGGCTCATTGCGCGCAGGTCACCGATGGCGACGGCACGTTGCGCGTTGACGCCGGTGTAGTAACGTCGCGATGGCGTTCCATCGAGCTGCGCAAGCTCGGTGTGGCGATTAGGATCGTATGCCGTCGGATGTGACCGCCGGGCGAGCACCAAGCCCGCAACAATACCGGCCAGACCAGCGAGGCCACATTCGAGCAATGGTGCGAGGCTTTTCTGGGTATTTCGATGATGAGCAAACCTTTGTCGAGGTGACATCGTGTGTTGACCTTCAATTTGCCTGGATTGCCATTTGCGGCTGGTTTTCTGGGAATCTGGTCCCACCTCTCGTCAAGCAAACGGAGCGCCGATCGATGTTGTTCCTCCGGCCCGCAGCAACAGCGAGAGCATTCAAGTCATGCCCGCAACTTCACTAAAGCGCGATGAAATCAGGCTGAATTGTCATCGCACTTCAGCTTTTTGATTGAGCATGATCTTTTGGGAAAACTGCTACGCACGTATCCGGATCATGCTTTAAGGCCCGTCTGTTTCCGGCAACCGGCTTAGTTTGTCCGTCCCCGGTTCAACTCTCCGCGATCGCCTAATTTGTTCTTCCCGGCAGACATGATGCTACCGCTCGTGATCGATCATGTCATATTTTCGCGCCGATAATTCGAACGCTCCTAGTCATCAGCGCGCGGCGATTAAGCTGCTTCGAAGCCAGCACGCTTTCTTTATAAAGCGGCTTCTCCCGGTACCGGGCGTCATTTGTTCGCTACGATATCGGTCGGCCGAGACGAGCCGCGCGCTGATGTGCCCCGACGCCTGAGGATCATGTGCAGGCCACCACGCGGTCTCAAAGTGAAATTGCTTTGGACGGGCCATACATTCTGGCCCGGCGCCAGATCAAGCTGGAAGCGTCTCATGATCGACGCCAGGGCCAGCGTGGCTTCTTGTAAAGACAGCGCCGCCCCGACGCACATCCGAGGGCCTACGCCGAAAGGAAGGTAGGAGTAACGTTCTATTTTCTCAGACGCATTCGGCGAAAAGCGAGCCGGATCGAACAAGTCCGGATCGCGCCATAATAGTCGGTGATGATGCAGCACATAGGGTGAAACAACGACCAGCGTTCCCCGCTTGATCAGGTTTCCGGCGATCTCGGTGTCCCTTATTGCCGTGCGCGTGATCGCGATAATCGGCGGATAGATGCGCAGAGCCTCTTCGACGACAGCCCGAGTTTGTACGAGGCCTTCAACCGCCGTTTGCCAACTTGCATCTGCAAGACGCCTCGACTCCTCGATCACGCGTTCGCGCCATTCGGGAGATTGCGAAAGCAGATAGATGGCCCAGGTCAGAGCACTCGAGGTTGTCTCCTGTCCGCCGAAGATGAAGGTCAAGACGTTGTCCTTCACTTCCGCCTCGGTCATGGAGGCGCCAGTATCAGGATCTCTGGCCGCGAGCATCGCGCCAAGCATGTCATGAGTTGCATTCGGAGACACGGCGAGGCTGCGTCGCCTCTCCGCGATGGCTTTCTTCAGCTCATCGTCGAAGGCGCGCATGATAGGCCCCTCGCGCAGACGTGTCAGACGCGGCACAAAATCAGGAAGGCCAATAACGTCGAATGGATCAAGAGTGCCGCAGGTCGAATAGAACCGCGTTGTTGCCGTGCGGACGGCCTCGGGATCGCCGATCCCTTCCGCGAAGATGCACCGCAGCAGAACCTCGAGAGCATACCGCAGCATTTCCGTCTTGATTTCAATGACTGTCCCTTCGGGCAGATTCTGCCAACGCTCGATGAGGGCTTCCGTGGCGCCGCCTATTTGCGGAGCAAATCCGGCCATCGTCTTACGCGCGAACATCGGCGCCAAAGTGCGCCTGAGACGCTGCCATTGATCGCCGTCCACCGAGACCAGTCCGTTGCGCAGGCGCGCCGACAGGACGCGCCGCTCAATTGTGCTCTTGCGAAATGTCGATTGATCTTCGACCAGAATCTGGCGAACGCTCCGCGGATCGCTCACGACTGCGACCTGCGCAAAGGGAAACCCGCCGAGGACGATTGCCTGTTCGAAATGAGCCTTTGTCCAGCATTCGAGCGCGTTGGACCGCAATGTCCGAACAAGCGCGAACACACCCAGCGGCTGCGCTTGAGGCAGCGGCATCGGAGGTTGAAATCTTCCTGCCGGGCTTTGCATCGGAGCCGAGGAATGCTTGCCCAAATATTCGCCAATCGAGACACAAAAATAATTCTCTCACCGCGCTGGAGTTCCAATCGCAAAGCATCCCATGATGGATCTCCGAACCTTCCCAGCTCTTGCGGATCGCCATTTTGACGGTATCAAGTCGCTGAATCCATTGACCGAGACATAGCCCTAGATGCCGTCCGCTTGGCATCTGATGCGCGCATTTTTCCGAAAAGGTCGGGCGCTGCGATCGAGCAGATCGGTTGTTTCGTGCGGGACGTACTGACCAGAGCTTAGCCAAGGTGGGCTCGGCGCATTCCTGGCAGTTCGCGCTTGCCCTGCATCAGCTTCGCGCCGAACGGGAGAGCGGGAACAAGCGAGGCGAGCGCCCAGCTCATCAGCAGCGTTCCGGCGAACACAATTGCCGCCTTGACGACAGCGAACAAACCTGTGCCGAGGAGCAGATATTGCAACCAAATGACGAATAGATAGTGCATGAGGTAGATCGGAAAAGCATTCACGGAAATCCGGCCAAGAATTGGCGAAGGCGCCGCGACAAAGCGCAAGAACAGCGCAGCGACAGCGAATGAAATAGTTGCCGAGGCCAGTACTGAGCCGAGATCGGCGACTATCTGCAAGCCATGCATCCATGCCGCAGCTTGCTTCACGATGAGTGCCGTCGGGATGATCCATACGAGGAAGGCGGCAAACGCAACGGCGAGCCAGATCGGCCAGCGTCGCGCCAGCGCACCATCGGCCGACAGCAGCCCGCGATCAAATCCGTGAGCGCTGACACATGCGCCGGCCAGATAGAAAATCGCATAAGGCGCTATGAAGCTTGGCTGAAAGGCAAATGGACCGTAAGTGACCCAGTCCCACGGTTTATAGGCCATGGACAGCGGCACATATGTGAGCGCAGCAAGGGCAACGAAGCCAGCGAGGAAACGCTCCGGATAAACGCCAGCGCTGGCTGACAAGATGGCGAGACGTTCGCGCAAGCGTGGAATGGCTGCAGCGAGCGCTGCAAAAGCCAGATTGAAGGCGAAAAGAACCGAAAGGAACCACAACGGTCCGCACGGCCAGAACGGCAATGCGCGCCAATGAACCCAGAATGCAGACCAGGTCGGCTCGACTGCGGTCAAGCGATAGACGGGGTAGTAGGCCAGCGGCATCAATAAAAAGACGCCCAGGAAAAACGGGATGCCCAGGCGCACAAAGCGATCGGACAAGAACCGCGCCGCGCCTTTCCTCGAAAGGCTTGGGTAGACGAACAAGCCCGAGAGGAAGAACATCAAGTGCATCAAATACATGTATTGCAACGCGCAGAACAGGTCGAGGCCGAGCCAGTGCGCATTGTCGACAATCGGTTTGGCGAGCCAGCGATACGGCGGCGCATCGAACGCCGGCGGCGAGGCCGGCGGTGAAGCCAGGTAGGCGATGCACGAATGAAAGGCGACCACCATCACAATGGCGAAGCCGCGCAGATTGTGCAGTGCCAAGCTGGTTCGGGACATGGAGCGCTCCCACTCCCAATTAATCTGATGAAATCAGCTGGGAATGTCCGTCAAAGAAGAGTTCCCTTCTTGCCTTATTTGCAACGCCATTGGACGAGCCCGGTTCCAGATAGGGCGGCCCCATCAGACCGCCTGACCGTTCTACCTGAGCCCAGTTACTTAAAACCTCTTGACGCTTCTCCACTTCCAAAATCAGCCGAAGCTGAGTCTCGATCAGGGCTCGGCTGGATGAAATACGCGCACCGTCCATTTTAGGTATCGCCCTCTCTCGCCGGCCACTCGCGTTGATCCATATCAAGGAGTCGCAAGCCGATGAAAGGCAGTAAAGCTTGAGGAGTGGCAATCGTCTTTGCAGAGGTGCGGCGATGCGGAGTTTTAAATGCTCATTGCTTGCGATCGTCATTCTGTTCGCCGGCCTCGGTTTAACTTCGGCACAAACGACTGCTGATAAATCTTCCCCTGAATTGCTGACGGCCGGGCAGCTCGAGTCCCTCGTGGCGCCGATCGCGCTTTATCCGGACGAGCTGTTAGCAAATGTGCTTGCCGCATCGACCTATCCGCTCGAGGTGGTGCAGGCCGATCGCTGGCTAAAGGAGCGCAAGAATTTGAAGGGTGATGCGCTGAAGTCCGAAGTCGAAAAGCAATCTTGGGATAACAGCGTCAAGGCGCTGGCATCGACCGCGGACGTCCTCGCCATGATGGGCGACAAGCTGGATTGGACCAAGAACCTTGGCGATGCCGTGCTCGCGCAGCAACCGGATGTGATGGACGCGATCCAGCGCTTGCGCACAAAGGCCTACGGCAACAAGAAGCTTGTGAGCACCAAGCAGCAGAAGGTCAGCGTGCAGACCCAGGAAAGCAAACGGGTGATTGTGGTCGAACAGGCCGATCCAAATACGGTCTATGTGCCTTACTACGATCCGGGCACGGTGTACGGGGATTGGCCTTACGCGGACTATCCGCCGTATTATTTCGGCTATCCAGGCTACATTGGCGCGGGCGTGATCGCGACCGGTATTGCCTTCGGAGCGGGCTGGGCCATCGGCCGCTGGGGCAATTACTGGGGCGGTGCCGCCAACTGGGGCAACCGCAACCTCTATGTGAATCACTACAACAAGATCAACAACATCGGAACCAGCTGGCAGCACAATCCGGCGCATCGTCAGGGCGTGCGCTACAACAACGCGAACGTTCAGCAGCGGTTCGGCAATAACAACCTGAAAGCAGGTGCTGCGGATCGCATGGATTTTCGCGGCAGGGGCGGAGAGCAGGTGCTTCGTCCCGGACAGGATCGTGCGGGCGCCGGGGACCGGGCTGGCGGTCGTACCGGCGCCGCGGATCGTGGTACACAACGGGCCGAGCGCTCGGGCAATCGCGGTGGCGACCGCGCCGGGGTTGATCGCGGCAATCGGCGTGGCGCGGCAGATCGAACCAGAGGCGGCGGTGATCGCGCGGGTGCCGCGGATCGTGCCAGCCGCGCCGGCAGCGCGGCGCGCGGTGGCGGCTTCAACGTGTCGTCAGGACGGGCGGCCAGTGCGGCATCGGCGCGCGGGCGGGCGAGCTTTGCTAGTGCCGCCGGCGGCGGTTTCCGGGGAGGTGGAGGCGGCGGTTTCCGCGGTGGTGGCCGCCGGTCCGACATTGCGCTCAAGCACGACGTCATGCTGCTCGGCCATCTCAATAATGGGCTCGGCTACTATCGCTTCAGTTATATTGGGAGCACCAAGGCCTATGTTGGTGTGATCGCTCAGGAAGTACAGGCCATCATGCCTGACGCAGTTACGCGCGGCAGTGACGGTTATCTCAGGGTCTACTACGACAAGCTCGGTCTGAAATTTCAGACATACCGGGCATGGCTGGCCGGCGGCGCAAGGATACCCGCGGAGGTAACGCCATGATCGATCGCAAATTGCTCACTCGTGCCGGCGCGGCCGCTCTCACAGCTCTGTTGATGACCACGGCGTCGCAGGCCCAGGAGTCCTTTTCCTCGCCCGAACTGGCTGCCGCCGCCCTCGCCGATGCGGTGAAGAGTGGATCGAATCGGGCCGTCCTGAAGGTGCTCGGCAGCGACGCCGACGACATCGTCGCATCCGGCGACGAGGTTGCCGATGCGGAGGTGCGGCAACGTTTTGCCGCCGCTTACGATGCCAGGCACTCGATCAAGCCAGAAGGAAACAGGAAAGCCACATTGATCGTCGGTAACGACGATTTTCCATTTCCGATTCCGCTGTACAATACCAGGGGCGGGTGGGAATTCGATACCAAGGCGGGCCGTCAGGAAATCCTCTATCGCCGCATCGGCCGAAACGAGCTCGACGCGATCCAGACCTGTCTCGCCTTCGTGGACGCTGAGAACGAATATGCCGAGAAGGATCACGGTCAAGGCGTCGGCGTTTACGCGCAACGGTTCGTCAGCAGTCCTGGCAAAAAGGACGGCCTGTTCTGGCGCGACGATCATGACCCCAGCCCGCTCGGTGAACTGGCGGCCAAGGCTTCGAGCGAGGGATACAAACTCGAAGGGAAGGGTGCGCCCTATCACGGCTACTACTATCGCATCCTGACGGCGCAAGGGCCGGACGCGCCGGGCGGCGCGCTGAGCTACGTGGCAACCGGAAAAATGATCGGCGGGTTTGCGCTGATCGCCTACCCGGCGGAGTATGGCAATTCCGGCGTCATGACCTTCATGGTCAACCACGCCGGCATCGTTTACCAGAAAGATCTTGGCAGATCGACCGCCCTCGAGGCCAAGCGCATAACGCTGTTCGATCCGGATCGGACGTGGAAGAAGGTGGATGCAGCGAAGCCTTGAGCGCGGCAAGATAGCGGGTATTCCGGCGAATCGAAAAATGAGCACCTTCCCTACCTGAGCAGATTGCGAAGGCGTGAGTGGATGTAGCGGTCGCAGCGGTGACATCCCTCCGCGATCGAAAATCATCTTGAGACAGATGTTGCGGCTGTCACAAGCTCTGCCGGATCGGCTTTCGAATTCGCGGGCGCCTGATCCTGCTTCGACTTCGCGATTGCGGCGCTTTCAAATCGCATGTGATAGACGTTGAGGTTCTCAATGACGCGCTGCACATAGTTGCGCGTTTCCGAAAACGGAATGCGCTCCACCCAATCGATCGTGTCCACGCTGGAATCGCGCGGGTCGCCATATAGCTTTATCCAGTCTCGTACGCGGCCCCGGCCAGCGTTGTAGCCGGCGAAGGTCATGAGGCTGTTGCCGGCATATTCCTTGAGCAATGCGCTGATTTCGGCCGCACCCATTTGCGTATTGTAAACGGGATCGGAGACCATCCGATCCCAATCATAGGTGACGCCGTACCGCCTCGCTGTATCGCGTCCAGCTTCCGGCGTGACCTGCATCAGGCCGACAGCGTTGGCCGACGACTTGTCCTTCTGATCAAACGCGCTCTCGGTGCGTACGACCGAATAGATGATGCTGCGTTCGATTGCCGGGCCGATCGGGCTGAATGGCGGAACTCCGACGATCGGGAAGGCGTAATCTCCGAACGCAAGCCCGCGGGCGAGCGCCAGCTTGCCGACCTGCAACATGGCACGGGCATCATTGTGGCGGCCGGCCAGCTCGGCGAGCGCGACCAGCACGGCCACGTCATTGCTGTGTGCGGCGAGGTCAGCGACAAAATGCACCACGAGGTCGCCCTCTCCAACCGTGTAAAGCATTTCGGCGGCTCGTACACGCGCATCGACACGCGCCATATCGTTAACCGGCTGAGGCGCCGGGAGCTCGATCTTGCCGAGGCCGAGCTTGGCGCGTGCAAGCTGTCCATAATACGCAGTCGGATACCGCGCGGCGGCCTCGTAGCCGGCGCGCATCGCATCTTTCTCCCCGAGGGCCTCCGCAACCCGGGCTCGCCAATAGTTCGCTCGTGCGAGCACGATCGGATCGACCGCACCGTCGTCTATATGTGCGAAATGCGCCCGCGCCGTCGCAGGATCGTTGCGGTAACGCAGGGCGATCCACCCGCACATGAAGTGGAAGTCCGCACGATAGTAGCTGCTGGCCGGCACTGCTGCATCGCGAACCACATGGTAGGCGGTCTCGAACTTGCCGAGATCGAGCAGCTTGCGCGCGAGACTGCGCCGCTCGCGCCACCATTCGTCGGTGTCCTGAAGCGCCATGGTTTCCGGCGCGGCGGCCAGCATCAGGCTGGTTGCCTCCTCGATCCGATCGTGATGCGCCATCCAGCGGATGCGGCAGAGTGTGTATCCGAGATCGCGGCGGGCTTCTGCCGCAACGTCGTTGAGCAGATCGAGGGCCTTGTCGGTGTTACCCGCAGCACAGGCTTTCACGATTGAAGCCTCGTCGCTGCCGAGTCGTTTTGCGGCGCGCCTGGCGCCCTCAAGGTCTTTGGCGCCGATCCGCTTGTCCATGCGCGCAAGATGGTCGTCGCGCGTGAGCAGGTCGCCGAACTGCGCGTACGCGTCTGCTTCGGTGCGCTCCGACAATTCGTCCGAACGCCAGGCCTGTCGGACCAGCCTTGCGGCTCCTTCGCGGTCGCCTTCGCCGAGCAGGACGCGGGCGAGTGCGAAACGACCTTTGGCGCTTATCGGGTGGTTACCGATGAAACTGCGAATGATAGTTGAGTTGCTGCGCTCCTGCCAGAGGGCCGCCTCCGCCCGCTTGCGCATGAGGTCCATGCCTGGCCAGTCCGGGCTGGCGGTGATGAATGCTGCATAGCGGTCGAAGTTCGCCCCGCAATCGGCATGGCGCAGGATGAACCACTCGACCAACTGTCGTGCCGCTGGATCGGCGATCGCTTTTTCGATGGCGGTTGCCTCGGATATCTTGGCTTTGCGCGTCAAGTCGATTGCATTCTTGATGGCAGCGAGATCGCCGGTTAGCGGAGGCGTATCCGCAACCGGGGAGGTCACGTCGTTGGACGTCGTCGTCTTGCTTCGCTCGGGCCGGACATGCTTTGCGTGTCTGTTTTTTTTGAGATTTGCACTATGGCGATGATGCGATCCGGCCGCTTCGTGCGACTTCTTGTCGTGATAAGCCCCGGGGCTGGCGCGTGCCGCGGCGTCAGTCGAGCAAAAAGCGAGCGCAGCCAAAGTCAGACAGCAAGACAGCGGACGCAAGTGTCGGTTCATCGCATCGTCCCCCTCGAATGCTCAGCGACCTCTCACCAACCGCGTACGCCTGTAAAGGCACCCATCCGCCCACCCTGCCCAGGGGCGAGCACGACGACGGTCGTACCCTGCTTCACCCTATCATACAAATCGATCACGTCCTCGTTGGTCATGCGTATGCAACCGGAAGATATGGCCCTACCGATATATTCAGGCTGGTTCGTGCCGTGGATCCGGTACAAGGTGTCTTTGTTGCCTTCGTAAAGATACAGGGCTCGCGCGCCGAGCGGATTTTCCGGACCTCCCGCAACGCGTCGCGGGTAGGGACCGAGACGCGCCTGAATTTCGGGGGTCGGGATCCAGTCTGGCCATTCGGCCATACGGCCGACGGTCGCGACGCCGGACCATGCCATCGCTTCCTCTCCGACGGCTACGCCGTAGCGGATCGCCTTACCTTGCGGCAGGACGTAATAAAGATAACGCGAGTCGGAATCGACCAGGATCGTTCCCGGCCTCTGCTTGTAGGGGAATTCGACAATGTGCCGACGATATTGCTCGGGGATGTTCGCCTGAGCGTACGGCGGGTTGGCCAATAACTGCCGATCTCTCTGAGTGAAGTTCTCGCTTGACGTCGGTGACAGCGTCGATTGCGCGCAACCGGCGATAACCAATCCCGACAGGCCCAGGAATAACCACGCCAGTGCGGATCTCGGCACCATCTGCCCCTCCAACGCGTGACTCGATTTAATTTGCTGCCGGAATGATGCAAAAATCAAGGCAGACGCTTGAGAATGTGCGCGAAGTCGCCCGTGATTAGCGGTGATCGACTTAGGGCTGGGGCGTCACGTCCGTTCGCGCTGGTGGATTGTTCAAGAGAGATCGCGCAACCTCGAAGACGGCCCATTTTCGACTCACTGCAACCAGATTCGAAGGGAAGGCTTCTCCATTGGGCGCAGAGACCGAGGCGCCGGACGATTTCGACACGTTCGAAAACGCGATGGCGCGTGATCGGCCCAGCACATTGGGCGTTGGTTTTGCGGGGGCTCACTCATATGGACGCGGTACCTCCCTGCCGATGGAAGCCCAGGTTCATGCGATCATCAGCAGGTTCGCGTGTCAAAATCCGAGGTTCCGGGGCGATATGCTGCTGGACGGTTTTCGCCGTTTCCTTGTTTGCCCCCGGGATCGTCCATGCCCAGTTTCCGTTTTGGCCTCAACACGGGTTCTGGTCTGGCCAATACGCGCCGCACAAACACCGTCACTCGCATCGGCACACAAGCGCTGAATTGGCCACGAACGTTGAGGCCGAAGCAAAGGGGCCGCTTCAGATCATCATCTCAATCCCAGACCAGCGGGTATCGCTTTATGAGAATGCCGCGCTGATTGCGCGCTCTTCGGTGTCGACGGGGACCCGGCATCATCCAACGCCCATCGGCGTTTTCAGCGTCATCGCCAAACAGCGTTGGCATCGTTCAAACATCTACAGCGGCGCCCCCATGCCGTACATGCAGCGCATCACCTGGTCAGGGATAGCGCTGCACGCAGGAGTCGTGCCGGGTTATCCGGCGTCACACGGCTGCATCCGTTTGACCAACGACTTTGCCATTCGTCTATGGCATCTCACAAAGCGCGGCACGCGCGTGATCATCGCGCCGGACGATGTCCAGCCGGTCGGGATAGCCGATCCGCATCTCTTCAAACGGAAGGTCCTACCGGCTTCTCCTGAAGCGCAGTTGGCGGATCCAGGCAGTGGCATCGCAGCATCCGCGGTCACGCATAGCGCATCGGATGCCGGAGTGCCGGAGACCGCCAGCAGTCAGCTCTTGAATCCGGCTTCCGCTTCGTCGGTGTCAGGGAAGATTGTTCCCATTTCCGTCTTCATCAGTCGCAGGTCGAGCAGGCTTTTCGTTCGTCGGGGCTTCTCTCCGTTGTTCGAAGTCCCGGTCAAAATTCAAGATCCGGAGGAGCCGATTGGCACACACGTGTTTACCGCAACCGAGAGCCAGAACGACGAAGCGGATATCAGCTGGATCGTCGTGTCGATGCCGCCCGATTTGCCTCACGAAATCGGTCACAGCGGCAAACCACGTGAGAAGTCGATAAGCCAAATGGTCGAGAGTTCTGTGTCGACGCCATCCGCCGCTCTCGAACGCATTGAAATCCCTCAGGACGCCATCGACCGGATCTCTGAATTACTGACGCCTGCCTCGTCGCTGATCATATCGGATGGCGGATTTAGTCATGAGACTGGAAAGGGCACGGACTTCATTGTTGAGATGCATTGAGGTGAGGCCGGTCGTTCTGACAATTCCTTGTTGGCGCTCGGGAATGAGCCACGATTTAACGCCACATCGGTGGTGAACTGTATTGTCAAGGCGGCCGCAACCGTGTCGAGCGGTTTCCGAGGGTCGGCAGATTGCCGCATAAACTGATGTCAGAGTTCCGCCAAGTCATGCTGTGGCGCCTTGCCTCGCTCCTCGCCGATGATACGTCCGTCTTCGATGCGAACGATCCGGTCCGCGAATCGCAGCATGCGCGGATCGTGGGTCACGATTAGAACCCCGCGCGACGATTGTCTGGCAATCTGTGCAAGCACTTCCATGACCGCCTCACCATTCTGACGGTCAAGCGCACTGGTCGGCTCGTCTGCAAGCAGTACCGACGGATTGCTGACGATGGCCCGTGCGATCGCGACCCGCTGCTGCTCTCCTCCGCTGAGTTCACGCGGAAGCGCTGCCGACTTGTGCGCAAGGCCGACCATCGCGAGGGCCTCCTTGGCTTTACCGATTGCCGGTGTGCCTCGCTCGCCCCGAACATCGAGTACAAGTTGAATGTTGTCGCGGACGTTCAGCGTTGGAAACAGATGAAAGGACTGGAAGATGAATCCGATGTTTTTGCGGCGGATCTCGGCAAGCTCTTCGGCTGCCAAACCTTGCGTCGATTGCCCCATCACGCGAACCGTTCCATCGGTTGGCGAGAGCATGCAGCCGAGCACGGATAACAGTGTGGTCTTGCCACTCCCGGATGGTCCCATGAGCAGCGTTAATTCCTTGCCCTGAAGCGCCAGGCTGACACCTTTGAGCGCCTTCACCTGTCCGGCGCCACTGCCTAGCACCTTCACGATATCGACTGCTTCGATGAGCGGTTGAATCATTGGGCGAATACCGTCACGGGATCTACCCGCATGACCTTGATGATGGAGGAAAAGCCGGACACAACGCACATGATTACTGTGAGCGCGAAAAGTCCGAACGTCAGCCCGGGAGTCATGACGACAGGCAATGCTGCATCGGCCGTCATCTTCGCCACGCCGGTGCTGATGGCAAGTGCGACGAGGAATCCGATGACGGCACTGATTACCGCCTGCAATGCGATGACCATCCGGAGATATGAGGCGGATGCTCCGATCGCGCGAAGTGTCGCGAACTCGTCAAGGTGGTCTTTGGTGCTGGCATAGAGCGTCTGCGCCACGATTACAGTTCCGGCGAGACTGGCGAGCAAGGCGCCGGCAAACAATGCGGCGCCGGCGCCGGTCCCAAACAACCAAAATGAGCGGCTGCGGCGGCTGAACTCGTCAGTCGTTAGCACGTCGACATCGGAAAGCTTGGCTCGGAGCTGAGCCTTGATCGCATCACGGTCCGCGGCCGGGGAAAGGCGCACGAGGAGAAAGGAGGCTTTTCCGGGCGGAATGCCGGTGTAGTTGCGTGCCCGATCAAGTGACGTGAACAGATAAGGCGTCGTGGTGAACGAGCGAATGCCATCGGTAACCGCCAGAATGCGCCCCCGCTGGCCGCCGATTTCCACGTGCGCGCCGTAGCTGATGGTCCCGAGGCGATCGGAATAGGAACGGTCGATGGCGACCGCGTCCGGGACGGACAGCGCGCGCACATCGCCTTCGATCAGGTTCCAGGGCCGCAATCCGGCAGTCCCGGCGCCTGACCCGACGATGAATACGGGCGTCTTGGTGCCGGTCGGCACACTCCACTGGGCAAAGCCGGTGACAACCGGCACGGCTTCCGTCACCCCGCCGACCGAGAGGGCGCGGAAACGCTGGTACTCGTCGATCAGCGCAGCATCTTCAAAAGAGTTCGCCGCCTGAGAGACGATCCAGAGATCGGCGGAGGCGTGCTGGATCATTGTGGTGATCATGCGCGCAAATCCGAGCAAAAGGCCCATCTGCACGGTGACCAGAATGATCGAGATCGCAATACCGATGATATTGCCGGCAAACCTCGGCCGATCCTGGAATAAATTGCGCGAGGCTAGTCTCAGAATCAACGGCATTTCGTTAGCGGCTCCGGCTGTCAAACGGCGACTTGCTCATTTCGCACTCACGGCGGTTCCAAGCCGACCGAAATAGACGTCGAGTTTCATGCCGACTGCGAGAGGGCCCGGCTCGTGCAGATCGATGAGAACCTCGGCTACGTCGACGTCGGTGAGATTGCGCTGACTTGAGCCGCCGAGCCGCCCGGACTGCACGATCGGTGCGACCGAGGTGACCGCGCCGGCAAATTCCCGGCCGCGGAATGCATCGGAGCGCACGACGGCCGGCTGCCCGACCCTGACAGCGCCGTAATCGTGTTCGTCGATCTCGGCGCGCACGCGTAGTGCGGAGACGTCGCCCAGCGCGACCAGGGGCTGTGGCGAACCGGGAGTTCCAAACTCGCCGACCTTTGCATTCAATTGCAGCACTGTCGCATCGATCGGCGAGCGGATGGTAAGGCGTTCGGATCCCGCTTCGGCGGCCTCCAGCTCAGCACGTGCGATATTGAGTTGGCCTTCAAGCTGTGTGGGCAAGGGCGTTGCCGGATCGGCCACGAGCGTGCGCAGGTCGGCCCTTGATTGGGTCAGCCGATCTTGCGCCTCTGCCAACGCTTTCCGGGCCGCTTCGAGGTCGATCTCTGATGCGGCGCTCTGTCGACGGGCAATCGCCGCCTTGTCTACCCTGGCGCGTGCAGAAATGACGGAGTCCGCAGCATCGGCGACTGCATCCTCGGCCTTGCGACGATCGGCCGCGCGGCCCGTAACCCGCTGCTCGTCGCGGGTCCGCTTGCGCACGGCTATCTGGGCCCGTGCGCTCGCCACATGAGCCCGCGCTTCGGCATCATCGAAGCTTATCAATGCCTCGCCGGCAAATACCTTGTCGGCAGGATTGACCAGGACAGCGCTGATGCGTCCCATCATCGGCGCTGAAATCTTGAACTCGCCCGTCCGCGGCTCGATTCGCCCCGGCGCAACAGCGTCCCAGCCTTGATGAATTATGGAAGCCTCGTTAGCGGTCGACGCGGTCGCAGCCGTACACGCCACGTCTTGAGTATCCCGCGGCAGCACGAATGTGCGGATCGCGATCCCGCCAATGAGAACCAATGCGATCAGAATGGCACTTACGTGTTTCGGCATCAGCGACGAGTTCCGTTATTCGCGTTGGAACGAACGTCAGGTGGTCCCTCTAGGGGCGGCTGACCGTCGGCGCCCGAGGTGGCGGAGTCCAGCCGACGACACCAACTCGCCAGGTCGAGGCGGCCTTCCAGTTCGACCTTGCTGCTGACGTAAGCCGCTTTGCGTCCGCAAGATATTGACGTGGATCAACGGGGTCGTGCGCGACTGCCGTAAGCAACCCTCAACTGGAACGCTTGCTGTGGCTTGCAGCGAGCTCATGATTTCCTAATCTTGAATGGTTAGGACCCACGCAGGCGCATTGCGATCGTGATCGCATTCCGATTGGAGAGGGCCATGGGAGTCGAGAACCGCTATCTGCGTCGAACGCTCTATATTATTCCACTCGCCGTGACGGCCGCACCGGCACTGATCACGCTGTTTGCGGCTTCGGATGTTGCGGCACAAGGAACGGCAGAGCAGCGTGCTGCGTGCGAGGATGAAGCCAGGTGGCTATGCAGCAATTACATACCGGACGCGGAGGCCATCAAAGGCTGCATGCTGCGGAATCTCGACCAGCTCACTCCGCGTTGCCGCGCGATGTTTGGCCACCGGCCAAAACGACAGACTAAACACATAAGACGCCACAAATAACCGCGTCGAAGCAGTGACTGTCGGAAGCGGCGACGCGGAGATGCTGATTCCGCGCCGCCACGGCGCAGCTTCGCAGAGTCAGGGCCGTCGTTTACGGCTTGTTGTCCAGCGTTGCCGAAAAGGTTCGTCCGTCGACATCGGTGAGCCGGATCGATCTGGCCTGGTTAGCGGCACCAGAAGCAGGCGAGGGCAGGGTCACCGTGGCGGCAGCGCCCATCGCAGCACGGATTCCGAAGGGACCGGATGCGAATTCGTTATAAGCGTAATCATTCGCGAAGGCGGTCTTTGGCAGCGCCGAAAGCGCGGCCGCATCATAATGCGCGACGGACCGGTTATTGGCATCGAGCAGATCGGCTGCGACGACATGCACCGGCGCTTCAGGCGTACCGCCGTCGAGATAGACGTGGAAGCGGACAGATCCGTCGGGTACCAATCCGGCCTTGCCGAGGGTGAGATGGTGCTTGGTCGGGCTGACCGGTCCGCCATGAAACGGGGTCATCACGGAGCCGCGATAGTAGCTGTAGGTGCCAATATCGAACAAGAGCACGAAGCCGAGCACCGCGAGCGCCAGATTGCGGAAGGCGATGTCCTTGATGGGTAGAGGCAGGCTACCGGACGTCCAGCGAAACCAGCGTCCTTCCGCCCGCGACGGATTGCGCCGGATCAAAACGTTGTCGATCGAGTAGGCGCCGCTGCCGCCGAGCAGCAAGGTCGCGCCCATCGCGAGGTTGGCGGCCGCCATGGTCCATTCATCGATGCAGGTTGCGCCTTGCCAGCCGAACATGGCCATCAGCAGCACGGAGAATCCCATCGATACCAGCGCGGCGGCGCGGGTGAAGACGCCCGCCATCAGCATCACGCCGACGATCAGTTCAGCAGCGCTGAATAGGATCACGCCCGCATAAAGCAGCCAGAAGTGCTGCAGCATGTAGCTGATAATGTGGTCGGTGCCGAACAGCGCTCCAGGCATCGCGGTCTGGAACTTGTTCGCCATCCAGGTGGGAGCCTCCGGATTGAGTTTCGAGGGTGCATAGATGAATCGTCGGGAGCCGCCGCCCCAGTAGATGAAGCCTTGAATGAAGCGGACCGACAGCAGGGCGAGCGCGGCCGTGCGCCAGGCGCGCTGCGCCTCCGTCAGCCCGATGGCATTATCGATCGATCGCACAAAATTTTCAGTAGACGTGAAAGACAGGGAGGACATGACTGCATTCTCCTTTAACCATCAATCGGCTGACGCAGCCTTGGTGAAGGGCTTGAATCCATAACGGGCGAAGATGGCGAGAGCCGTGGGCGAACGGATGAACGCGAGCCAGAGGCGCGCCGCTTGCGGATGCGGCGCGTCCTTGGCTTCCGCGCCGGCATAGACCGCGGTCGCGTTTTGCCTGGTTGGGATGTCGACGTGGCTGATCGGATTACCAATCCCTTCCTGAAAGACCGCTTCCGATTGCCAAGTCACGCCGGCTTGCGCGCGTCCCTGCATCAGGAAAAGCGGCGTCTGCCGATGATGGATATGAGTCAGAACCGTGCTGCCGTCGGCGACCTTTGTCTTGTACACGGCCGTTGCCAGGGCATCGCCGCCGGCCTTTTTCAGCGAGCTCTCGATCTGGTTAGCGACACCCTCGAACTCGGGATTCGGCATGGCCAGATGAAGGTCAGGCCGCGCCAGATCGAAGAGACCCTTGACATGGCCCGGATTGCCGGCTGGTACCATGATGGTCAACGTGTTGGTGACGTAAGGAACAGGCGGCCCGGCCAGCACGCCCTGATCGATCAGACCTTGAACCTTGTTGAGACCGGCGAAATAGGCGTCCGGCTTCACCGTCCAGGTCATATTGCCCGAGGTAACGGTACCGCCGGCCTCGATCTGCTTGACCAAAAGTCCGGGCGGAATGGTCTCCCAGTAAATCCTGCCTTTGAACTCGGGATGCTGTTGTTCAAAGGCCGCTGTCAGCGGCGCCATGGCGAAGAAGTAGTTGCCGCCGACATAGAGCACGAGCTTCGGGTCGGACAGGTTGCCGTGGAAGTCGGCAAGATTGTCGATCTCAGGAACCGTGAATGAGAGCCCACGGTCCCGCGCGTCGTTGTTCGCTCCGTGCTGCCAGGGTGGAAAAATCGAATCGTGCGGAATTGGATCGGCAGCCCGTGTGGCGATCGGCAGAAGGACGATAGCAGCCAGGACGGCAGCGCTAGAGAGCCTGCGCATGTGAGCCCCTTACGCCGCGTAGTGAAAGCCGGCCTGCTGCAACTCCGGAATCGTTGCAACGATCCCGGGGGTCAGCACCACGCCGTCGAGGAGGTGGTTGGTGAGCTCGGCGGCCACTGCCTCATGGGAGGCGTGATCCGGATTCTTGCCGGAGGCGATGAGCTTCGCCGTCAGTTCCCAGATCGCATTATGACACGCAAGGAATACGACGCCGCGTTCCTGTAGCGCAGGGATTGTGGCGCCGTCCGGACCGAACACGCTCTTGGGATTCTCAACGTGAGCAAAATCGGCTGGCGCCGGCTTTGGCATCGCCAGCGTGTTGGTCTTGAACTTGGTACCTGCAAGCGTTGCAATCTCGTACTTGTCCCACATCGCCTGATCGAGCAACGCGAGATGTGCAGTACCGTGTGTGGCGGACACCGCCAGAAAATCCTCGTGCCGGAAGGAGAATATCTGCGCATTGATCGAATTGCGCATGAGGTTGAGCCAAGGACCCTCAAGTTTTGTGGCGTCCCACACCTGCTTGCGTGTGCCGCGATAGGCGATAACTTCCTTGAGTGCTTCGTCATCCCAGAACTCAGGGTTTTGGAGAATCATGGGCACGGTCTTGAAATCGCGTCGGCGAGGCGCGCGGCCGAGCCGCCGCATCAGCTCCGGGAGCTCGCGTGCGCCGGGCGATATAATTAGGGTGCCGGCGCGTGAGGGGTCTGCGGCAAGCGCGGCGGTGCCGACCGCGAACGATCCGAAACCGAGCAAAGCGATACGCCGTGAGTTGTTGATCGTCATGCTATCTCTCCTTACGTCGGGTACCGCGGAAATCCATGGCTCATTCCCAAAGAGGTCGGCTCATAAGGTAGGCCTCGCCGAGGCGGCGCTCCAAACGAATTTTCAGATCGATTTGATCGCTCGTTGTGATGAACCAAGACTTGACCTCTGACCCAGGGGGTAGCTGTCTCTTGATGAATTCGCGAAGCATGCAATGTCGGACGGCGCATGACCCGCCCGGCTTCTTGAACGCCGGATCACGCCCCGTCGTGGCTCGCTTTTGAAGTCCGAAGCGTGGGCCGCCCCGATAGTTTTGAGGATGAACAAGGACGGGTTTGTGGGTGAATTACCGTTCGCTCAGCTCCAAGCTGTCAATGACGGGGCTGCCTACGAAGCGAGCTCGAATGCACGCGTTCGTGTGGCGCCTGACGGTAGCGAATTCTTAACGATAATTTCTTTCCGCGGCGGCGCGCAGGGCTGCAAAACCCTTTAAACACGGTTGGGACGGTACGCTTGTTTGCGATTATAGTTTCCCCCGAGCGATCAAGCGTTTGATGTCCGCGCACGAACGACCCGCTGTGGAAAGTTCCGACGTTCTTCTGGCCGCACTCGATCGGGCCAATGATGCCGTTGTGGTCCTGGATCAGGATCGTCAGGTCCGTCATTTCAACGCAGCGGCGGAACGGATTTGGGGCATAGCCCGGAGCGAAATTCTCGGCCGACCCGCCGACACGCTCGGTCTCAAGGATATCGAGGAAGACCGCAGAACTGAATTCACGATCACGCGCCCGGACGGCGGCCGTCTGCGCGCCGTACTGACGCTCTCACATGTCATCCTCTCCGACGGCGCGCTACGCAGGATTGCGCTCGTGCGGGACATTACGCCTGACCTGGAGCTGCGCGAGCGACTGGCGCTGCATGTGATGATTGCCAACGGAACCAACCGTGCGGTGATCATCGTCGACCGCAGCATGAAGGTCGTCTACGTGAATGCCACGTTCGTTGGCATGTTTGGTCACTGCATCGAGCGCGCCGAAGGCCGGCAGATTGTCGAACTGCTCGCTGGACCGCACACCGATCGCTCCATGCTGAGGCGGTTGCAACGCTGTGTCGGGCGCGAAAGCGGCATGGACGAGGAAGTTCTCGCCTATGACGTTAACGGCGACGAGATCTGGCTCGGTGCCCACGTCAAAGCGTTCCGTAACGCCCGCGGCAAGGTCAAGTACATCGTCGCGCTCCTGGACGATATCACCGAAAGTCGGCAATTGTGGTCGTTGCAGCAATTGATCATGACGGCGCTCGCCGACGAAATTCCAATTACGGAAATCGCCGACCGGCTTTGCCGTCGGGTCGAGGAAATTGCGCCCGACGTCGTTTCCTCGCTGCTCCATATCGACGCCGAGGGATTGGTTCACCCGCTGGGGGCCCCGAGCCTTCCTGATGATTATTCCCGAGCCCTGGACGGGGTTGCGATCGGACCGGAGGTCGGCTCCTGCGGATCGGCGGCCTACCATGGCAAGGCGGTGCTTGCCACGGATATCGACAGCGATCCGCGCTGGCAGTCTTACAAGAGGAGGCCGCTGGAAGTTGGCTTGCGCGCGTGCTGGTCCTCGCCGATCAAGGCCAAGGACGGTCGGGTGATCGGAACCTTCGCCTTCTATTTCAGGGAATGCCGCGCACCCTCGCGCTGGCACGAAAGGATCGTCCAGGCCTGCATTCACCTTGGCGCGCTCGCAATTGAGCGCAAGGAGGCGCGTGCCCAGATCGCGCAGCTCGCCTACTATGACACTTTGACCGGACTGCCGAACCGGGCGCGCTTGCGGTATCTGATTTCAGAGATGATCGCTTCGGTATCCGATGGGAAAAGCGTCGCTTTGACTTTCCTCGACATCGATAATTTCAAGGACATCAACGATTCACTGGGGCATTCCGCCGGCGACGAAATGCTGGCGGAGTTCGCGCAGAGGCTGCGAACGCAGGTCCAGCAGGGTGGCGTGCTGGGGCGTCTCGGCGGCGACGAATTCGTGATGTTGCTGCCGGATTGCGATGCTTCGGGAGCATCACTGGTGGCTTCCAGGATCATGGAAGCGCTCGCGGCGCCGCTCAAGATCGGAGCGAGGCAAGTGCCCGTTTCGGTCAGCATGGGCATCAGCATCTATCCGGACAACGCGAGCGACCTGGACACTTTGATACAGCAGGCCGATGCGGCCATGTACAAGGCAAAACAGGCGGGCCGCGCCACCTATCGCTTCTTCAGCCGGGACATGAACCGGCTTGCCGAG
Source organism: Bradyrhizobium sp. (assembly GCF_027451485.1). GTDB lineage: Bacteria > Pseudomonadota > Alphaproteobacteria > Rhizobiales > Xanthobacteraceae > Bradyrhizobium. Next base: position 1,687 of record NZ_DAIDJE010000111.1, on the reverse strand, counting down.
CAGCGGCTCGCCTACAGCGCGGCATTGCGTGCCGCGCTCGCCGATGGCGGTCTTACGCTGCATTATCAGCCGCAGATCAGGACGAGCGACGGCGCTTTGCATGGCGTCGAGGCGCTGGCGCGCTGGCGTGATCCGGTCCTTGGAGAGGTTCCGCCGGCCAAATTCATTCCGCTTGCCGAGGAATGCGGGCTGATCGAGCAGATCGGATTGTGGACTATCCGCGAGGCCTGCCGGCAAATGGCGCAATGGCGTGACGCCGGCCTCGACATACCCTGTGTTTCCGTCAATCTTTCTCCGATCAATTTTCAGCATGCGGGCCTGGCTTCCGTAGTCGCAGAAGTCCTCACCGCGTATCACCTGGCCCCGGAAATGCTGATGCTCGAGGTCACGGAAAACGTGTTCCTGAACGAGCGCTCGGTGGCGGTCGAGACAATGAGTGCCATCCGCAAGCTCGGAGCTGGACTGTCGCTCGACGATTTCGGCACGGGCTATTCAAGCCTGAACCGGCTCGCTCATCTGCCCATTCGTGAATTGAAGATCGACCGCAGCTTCATGCGCGACGTCGAGAGCGATCCTACGGCACGGGCCATTGTGACCACCGTGGTGCGCGTCGGGCAGAGCCTGCAACTCACCGTCGTGGCCGAGGGCGTTGAAACCGAAGGGCAGCGGAATCTGCTGTCCGAACTTGGGTGCGACGTGATCCAAGGGTTTCTCTACGCGTCCGCGCTGTCGCCATCCGCCTTCGGGCGCTGGTTGCTCGAACACAGTGCCAACCGGGCGAGCGCCATGTTGCGGAGTGTCGGCCGGTCGCTTTCCGCCCGGCGCTCCGGCCCTGCTCGGAGGCCCGATCTGCTGGATCCGTCGGCGGTGATTTAGTCGTTTCTGTCGGGCCAAACCTTCTCAAATCGCATTTCTTCAAGGTGGTTGACACCTGCAGCTGGGATTAACCCGAACTCAGTAAGATCGTCGACGACCGCCAGCGCCCCCGAGAAATCATCATCGCGAAAGTATTCGCTGCGGTTGATCAACGTCGGAATTCCGGCAGCGATCGCCGCTTTCAGGCCGTTGGCCGAGTCTTCTATGGCAAGGCAGTCGCTCGCACGCTGTTTAAGCCTGGCCAACACTTCGAGATAGACGTCGGGCGCCGGCTTCTTGCGTTCAACATCGTCTCCGGCGACGACGGCGGTAAACAGGCTGCGCCAGTTTTGGTCCAGTGCGACCGACAACAGATCGTCAATATTGCTTGATGTTGTCGTGGTCGCGATCGCGAGCGCCTGGCCGCGCGCGCGGGCATTGCGGATCAGGCTCGCGATGCCGGGACGCAGCCGGCAGGTGTGCTGGGCGATCAGCCTGCCATAGTGCCGTGTCTTGCGTTGGTGCAAGGCGATGACTACCGAATCGGACAAGCAGACCCTCGGAAATCGCGACCGGGCGAAGGCCCGAATTCGCTCCTTGCCGCCGGTGGTTCGCAAGAGTTTCTTGTAGGTCCGGTAGTCCCAATACCAGTCAAGGCCGGCTTCGATGAAAGCCGCATTGAAGGCGCGGCGATGAATGCCCTCGGTCTCGGCAAGCGTGCCGTCGACATCGAAGACCAGCGCGGCCGCCTGGACGATCCTATCTTCCAGGCGGCGCGGCCGAAGCAGTACTGATAGTGTCTCGACGTTCATGGATCGATCCTCTCCTCGTT
>NZ_DAIDJE010000110.1 GCF_027451485.1 Bradyrhizobium sp. | reverse complement strand
TCGAGCGTGGTCTGCAGCGCGGGATCCGGGTAACGCGCGTTGGTTTCGGGCTCGAGAAAGCCGAGCAGGCAGTCCCACAGCCGGCCATAATCGTTGCGCGTGCCGGCCTTCTCGATCTCGTCGATCAGCACCAGTGGGTTTGCGCTGCTGGCCTGAGCGACCGCGAGAAACGGGTGACACGGCTCGGCCGAGTACCAGCGGCGGTCGGTGCCGCCGAAGACCGCGCCGTCGGCACGCGAGGCGTCCTCACGCCAGACGCTCAGACCTAGATTTTCGCCAAGGCGGCGGGCGAATCGGCTCTTGCCTCCACCGGGCTCACCGACGATCAGCAGCGGTCGGAGATGGACCGTCGTGCGCCCGACCAGGTCGGCCAACGCGAAGTCGATGACATCGAGCGCATACGGAAATTCGAACAGCAGGGCATTGCGCACCTCGTGCAAAGGCGGCGGCTCGATGAGGGGCAGGGCGACATTGATGACGCCCTTCAGCGGCCCGAGGACCTCCTTGATTTTGACGCCCTTCATCTGGTCGTCCGCGAGGCGCGCCACCATGACGTGATTGGCCGGGACCGAGCTGACCTCCGACTGAAGCTTATGGTCCGCGGCCGTCCTGGTTTCCGCCTCCTGCCGTTCCCGGCGCTCCTGTTCCGCCGCTTTCAGCCAGCGCCGTTCCTCCGCCTTCGCTTCCACGACCCTGTACCGCGCGGTCCTCGGGCCGACGATGGCCGCATTGAAGGCGGCGGTTTTGCTTTCCACGAGGGGGCAGGCGGGCAAAGCCGCCCATCCGTAGACAAATTCTTCGAGCTCGCTGAGCAGCTCGTGGCTGCTGTCGTCCTCCCTGAGATTCGCCAGGGCGATGATCAGCGCCTTGCCGACCCGGCGGTATTCGTCGAATGACGCGAGATCGCGCGGTGCCGGCAGGCACAACAGGCGAACGCAATCGGCAAGGCTGCGGAGGGTCGGCGTGTCGCCGGTGACTGCGAGACGATCGAGCTCGGCCGCGAGTGCCAACCCCGAGTCGGCGCCTTTCGATGTCGCCCAGAGAACGGTGTGCGGGAGCCCGGGACAAAGCTGTCTGATTTCGGCAATCAGCCGTTCGTCGATATCCCGGGAGCTTCGCCTCGCGAGCATCGCATAGCGCAATAATCGCGGCAGCTTTTTCAGCCCCTCATCCAGATCGGAGGAATCGGCGGCCGCACCGGTCGAGGCGGCGTCGCCTTCGACGTCCTGCAGGCCGAACTCATCGGTGTCGCTGGTGTCGTCGCTCATGCCTCGCTCCCCGCGCCATCGTCACCGGCAAGATCGCGAAGGCGATGGACGTTCTCCAGATCGGCGGGAGATCCAAGCCGATAGAACCGCGACAGGGTCCGGATCCACCTGCCGTCGCGATCCGCCCACCACAGGGGTGTCGTCATGACCATTCGACTGCCGTGAACCGGATGGTCGACCGCATGTCCAACCAGATGCAGCCCTCCCGGCGTCAGCACGGGCGCCCAGTCCGTCAGGAGCGGGGCGCTTTCCAGAATTGTCAAAGGGACGGCCTGGCCGAAGCTCAAGCGCTCGCAATCGTCTGCGAGTGCGTGGAGCCGGCTCGTGAGATCGGGCGAGATGTTGGTGGGGTCGAGGAAGGGAAACGAACGCGTCAACATGATTGAACACTCGAACACTAGGTGGACCATGGGGTTAGAGCCGCGCGAAAAGGTCGATGCCGCCTCACTCGCCGATCTCGACCACGAGCGAGCCGTCGAAATTGGGGTTCTCGTTGCCGTAGCCGTGCGGATTGCAGATGACCCTCGTTTTACCGATCCAGTCATCGGACGAGTTGTGAACGTGCCCGTGGACCCACAGGTCGGGCCGGTAGGCCTCGATGGTCGCGGTCATGTCGGCCAGGTAGGCGGCCGTGACCGGATCATTGCGGTACTTATCGAGGATCGAATTCCAATGAACCGCATGATGGGTGACCACGGCCGTCGGCCCATGGTCGAACGGCGTCGCCAGCACGCTGTCGATGAAGGATTTCGAGCGGTGATGCAGCAGCGCTGCTTCCTGCGGCCGGAACCGCAACCAGGGCCTCTTTTGCCAGGTGATCCGGCGATGATCGTTCATGGCATCCGCGCAGGTGTTCATGACCGCCGGTCGCCTGGCCTCGCCGAAGAGCCGGTAGTCGGTCCACAATGTGGCGCCGGTGAAGCGGATCGGCGGGCCGCCATCGGCGCCGCCGAGCACGACCGTCTCGTTCTCCAGGCAATGGATGTTGAAGGTGGACGCATGGGCCCGCGCGAGCGCCAGTTCTTCCGGCAGGCAGCTGCGGTAATATTCGTGGTTGCCGAGCACCATCGCGATCGGGATATGTAGCGGCACGATGCGTCGCAGATATTCGAAAGCCCCAAGGACGCCCTCGCAGGTGTCGCCCGCGACGATGATGCAATCGACACCTTCCACGATCGAAATCGGCTTGACCGGAGCTACGTCGAGATGGAGGTCGGAAAAGATCTGGATCTTCATGCGCCACCTCGGTCGCGCTCACGTTCGCAGAAGGCGGTGAACAGGATGGTCCCGACCTCGGCGAGCTTGCGCGGGTTGGCCGAATGCCGCAGCCCAAACCTGTACCAGGAGGCCGCGAGCTCGGTGCCGAAGTCGTGGCCGAGGTCGGTGAACCCGAGGATCTGCGCCAGCACCAGCGCGCTCGCCGCGTTGCCCGAGAGGGCGCAGCGCAACAATGCCGTCATGGCAATATCGGTCTGCAGCGTCATCTCGGCAATCGGCATCAGCGAGCACGTCACGCTCATGGCCGCCGCCGGATC
>NZ_DAIDJE010000109.1 GCF_027451485.1 Bradyrhizobium sp. | reverse complement strand
GGCACGTGGGACGCGGCCACAAGAGGGGGCTGGTAACGGAAGTTGAAGGTGAAGTCCAGGCTCTTCCGCGCGTCCCACTGCTGCTGAGTCATTTTGAAAGCCGAGAAAAAAGTTCCCTCGACCGTCTGGCCGGGGCCAATGGTCGTGTCGATCGTCGAGAGGGGCTTGAGATGCGGCACGGCAAGGTTCGGATAGGCGACGAAGATGCGATCGTAATCGCCCTTGTTGGCGGCGTAGCTGGAGTGGATGCCATCGGCGAGCGCGACGTTGGTGGTGGCATTGCCGAGAACGATCGGGTGATCGGTCTGGTTGTGTAAACGCACGGTTGCGAAGACCATGATCTGATCGACACTTTCCTTGGGCATGGGCGCCCCGCTGGCGTCGATGCCTGAGGTTTCCGTGTGCTGGGGATGAACCCAGACGGCGGTGATCTGGCCGGTGGCAAAGGGCGGCTTCTGGTTCGCAATCACGTAGATGGCAATAGCGAAACTGACCACAAGAGCCGCAACCATGGTGGCGATCACCACGTGACTGGTGCCTCGGGTCAACTCCTCGCCGCGCGCGGCGTCGTCCATTTCGTCCTGATGAAGCAGGCTCATACGGCCCCCATTCTGACAGCGAACTTATCTTAGCGCGAACTGTGCGTCACAGGCCATATTTGGCGGCGAGGCGGCGTTTCGGCCGTCCCTCCGCATCGAGTCCGTTGACCTACATGCGGGTATTTACTCTTCTGTAAGTGATTTGGTTACTAGGAGATTTGCGCCTTTTTCGCTTGATGGTCCGGCCTGCCACGTTTAGTATTGACGATTATTCCGCACCAGTTTATCTAAGCTTGGGGAACCAGAGCGTTTTCGTGGGCGGCATGACGCTGGGACAATTTCAAGGCTTCAGCAATCCAAATCGAAACGTCAACCTGTTTCTTGCGAAGTTCGGGCAATGAGGTCGGGTTCGGTGCCTGATCGATCAGGATTGCGCCCTATGACCTTTTTCGCAGTTTGCTATACAGCCACTCCAGGCTACGCTGCTGACGAACCCGAACACCGTTGTGGTCTACGCCGACAGCAACACCCAGATGCTTAACACCAGCCCGATCACCGTGGGCAGCGTGGTCCGCTTCTATGGGCTGGTGTTCAACGACAACGGGACGCTGCGCATGGATTGCGCCGAGATCAACGACGGAGTACCGGAATAGCAGGGCGGGAGACCTTGCAATGTCTAACTGGCATTACGGCCGTGCGCGCAGACCGGCGAGGAAGCCTTCGGCGTCGCGCGTGTTCAGGATGTCTTCCGGCGCGAGCCAGGCGCGGCGTAATTGCATGACGCCGTAGTTCATCTTGCCCAAGTTACGCGCGTCGTGGGAGTCGGACGACATGACGATCCTGCATCCCATCTCCTTGGCCAGGCGCAGATCGTGGTCGTTCAAGTCGAGCCTTTCCGGCGCGGCGTTGTGCTCCATGGCGACATCGAGTTCGGCGGCGCGCTTGAGCACCGCGGCCATGTCGAGCGCGAAGGGCTCGCGATGCAGCAGCAGGCGGCCGGTGGGATGGCCGAGGATGCGCACGTAAGGATTCTCGATGGCGCGCAGCACGCGCTCGGTCATCTCCTCGCGGCTCTGCTCAAAGCGGGTGTGGACGCTGGCGATGACCACATCCAGTTGTGCAAGAACTTCATCGTCGAGATCGATGGCGCCGCCGGCGAGAATGTCGACCTCGATGCCGGTGAAGACGCGAATGCGGCCGCCTGTGGATTCGTGAAGGGCGCGGTCGACGGCACGTACCTGCCCGATCTGTTCAAGCACGCGCTTCTCGTCGAGGCCGCCGGTCATGGCGAGGTTCTTGGAGTGGTCGGTGATGGCGATGTATCGATAGCCGCAGGCGATCGCCGCTTCGGCCATCTCGCGGATGGAGTTGCGGCCGTCGCTGGCGGTGGTGTGCATGTGAAGGTCGCCGCGAATGTCGCCGAGAGCGACGACGCGCGGGAGCTTGTGCCCGGCGGCCAGATCGATTTCGCCGAGGTTCTCGCGCATCTCGGGCGGCATCCAGTCCATGCCGAGCGCGGCGTAGATCTCCTCTTCGGTGGCGGCGGCTACGGTTGAGCCATCGTCGAGCCTCGCAAGCGCCCACTCGTTAAGGGTGTAGCCGAGCTTGAGCGCCCTCTGGCGCAGCGCCACGTTGTGCGCCTTGGAGCCCGTGAAGTACTGGAGCGCCGCGCCGCAGGAGGCAGCGGGCAGGATGCGCACGTCGACTTGCAAACCCTGTTCGAGATTGAAGCTAACCTTGTTTTCGCCTTTGGCGATGATGTCGTGGATGCCGGGGTAGGCGACGACATGTTCAACAGCCGCGGCTGTGTGGCCGGGTTCGCAGGCGGGGCCGGTGGCCAGCAGATCGAGGTCACCTACCGTCTCGCGGCCACGGCGCAGCGAGCCGGCCGGCGTGACCTTGTCAATTCCCTCGAGCCGCAACAGATAGGCGGCGATGCGCGCGGCTTCTTCGGCCGCCACATCAATGCGGAAGCGGCCGGCGCTGCGCCTGAAATCGTCGATTCCCCTGCGCAGCTTTTCAATCTGTTTGGCGCCCATGCGGGGCAGGCCATTGAGGCGGCCCGCCGCAATGGCTTCGGCGAGCTGATCGATGTTGGCGATTTTGGCTACATCCCATAGGAAGGCGATGGTTTTAGGGCCCATGCCTGAGAGCTTGAGCAGGTCGAGAATCCCGGCACCGTACTTGGCCAGCAACTGGTCGCGCTGTTCGAGAGAGCCTGTCTGCGCGATGGTCTGGAGCTTGGCGGCCATGCCTTTGCCGATGCCGTCGATCTCCATGAGGCGCGCGGCATCGGAAGCAGCTTCAACGAGATCGACGGTGGTCTGCTCGGCGGCGTCGGCTGCGCGGCGATAGCTGCGGATGCGAAAGCTGTCGGCCCCGTCGATTTCAAGCAGATCCGCGGTCTCGGCCAGCAGTCGCGCCATGGTTTTGTTATCCATGGAACGAACCTCCGGCCTTGAGTATCGATCATTGCCAGGTTGGATGGCCAGTCAGAAGTTGGCAGAGTGGAGCTCAGCACATCCTCTATTGAGATGGCCTGAAGGGTCTGGACCTGCAAGACCTTGCACGGATACAGGAGTGCACTGCATCGCGTGTGACGAGAGGAGACCTTCAGAGCGCAGATACCTTTGCCGCCGGGCGGCGGTCTTGCGGTAGCGGCCAGGACAAACGATGTTTAAGCGGCGTTGTGAGCTGCATCCCGAAGACGAACCACAGCATCCGCCTGCGGACCC
>NZ_DAIDJE010000108.1 GCF_027451485.1 Bradyrhizobium sp. | reverse complement strand
AGCTGCGCGTAGCGTACTTGCGCCTCCTTTACCGCCTTCTCCTTGACCGGCCCGTAGCCGCGGATGCGATCGGGCAGCGACAGCAGCTCGACAGCGGTGTCGAAGTTCGCTGACGACAGCACGCCGAGCACGGTCGCAACGTCCTTCTCGTAACCTGCGATCAGATCGCGCTCAAGCTTGCGGTCGGCGCTACGACCGAAAATGTCCAGAGGCGTGCCGCGAAGCCAGCGCATCCTCGCCAGCATCCGCATTGCCGGCAGCATCCACGCGCCGAAGGCGCGCTTCTTCGGCCGGCCCAGCGCGTCCTTTCCGCCGCCGAGAATGGGGGGCGCGAGATTGAAGCTGATCTTGTAGTCGCCGTCGAACTGGTCACGAAGCTGCTGCTCGAAATGACCGTCCGTGAACAGGCGCGCGACCTCATATTCGTCCTTGTAGGCGAGCAGCTTGGCGTAATTGATGGCGACCGCCCGCGGCAACTCCTCGCCGAAGCCGCGGTCGAGCGCGGCATCGCGCACCTGTTTGACCAGCTTCTGATACCGCCGAGCGAGCCTCCTGCTTTGATAAGCCGTCAGGTGGGCGCTGCGATGAGCGATGACTTCATCGAGCGACATCGATTCCAGCGTCTTCGGCGCGCTCGCCTCGTCGTGCCCCTTCATCATCGCTGCGATCCGCGCGGGATCGGCGGCGGTAAGGCGTCCGAGCCGGAACGCCTGCGTATTCATCTTGATCGCGACGCCATTGACCTCGATCGCCTGCTCGATTGATCCCGCAGAAAGCGGCAACAATCCGCGCTGGTAGGCATAGCCCATCATCATCATGTTGGTGGCGATGGCATCGCCCAACAGCGCTTCCGCAGGCCTCGTGAAATCGACAAAAGCGGAGTCCCTCCGCATGGCGGTTTCCAGCACCTGGTTGACCTTGCGGGACTGAAAATTGAAATCGCGGTTAAGGATGAAATCGGCGGTCGGAATGACATGGCTGTTGATGATGCCGGTGGTGCGGCCCGATTCACACAGCGAGATGGTTTCCTTGGAGGCGGCAACCACTTCGTCGGCGGCAATCACGAGATCGGCGGTGCCGGTGACGATGCGCGAGCAGGTCACGTCCGCTGTATGTTCGGAGAGCCGGACATGGCTCAACACTGCGCCGCCCTTTTGCGCGAGGCCGGACATATCGAGGATCATGCTGGCCTTGCCCTCGATATGGGCGGCCATGCCGAGCAGCGCGCCGATGGTCAAAACACCGGTACCGCCGACGCCGCCGACGGCGATATTGTAGGGCTTGTCCAGCGACGGCCTGGCGGCAGGCTCCGGCAGCTCTCCGAGATCACCGACGCCCGCGGGCGCGCGGCGCCGCAGCTGACCACCGTCAATGGTGACGAAGGACGGGCAGAAGCCCTTCAGGCAGGAATAATCCTTGTTGCAGGCCGACTGGTTGATGGCGCGCTTGCGCCCGAACTCGGTCTCCAGCGGCTCGACCGAGATGCAGTTCGACTGCACCGAGCAGTCGCCGCAGCCTTCGCAGACGGCCGGGTTGATGAAGACGCGGCGTGCCGGGTCTTCCATGATGCCACGCTTGCGGCGGCGGCGCTTTTCGGCAGCACAGGTCTGCACGAAAACGATGGCGGACGCGCCCTTGACCTGGCGGCACGCCTTCATCACGGCGTCAAGCTCGTCCCGATGGGCAACCTTGGTGCCGGGGGCGATATCGGCGGCCGGATAGAGATGCGGATTTTCCGAGACGAGATAGATCTCGCGGATGCCTTCGGCATGAAGCTGGAAGGTGATCTGCTGCGGAGTCAGTTCGCCGTCGACATGCTGGCCACCGGTCATGGCCGTCGCGTCGTTGTAAAGGATCTTGTAGGTGATGTTGGCGCCGGAAGCGACGGCTTGGCGGATCGCAAGGCTTCCGGAGTGGAAATAGGTGCCGTCGCCGAGATTGGCGAAGACGTGCTCCTCATCGGTGAAGGGGGCAACGCCGACCCACGGCACGCCCTCGCCGCCCATGTGGGTGAAGGTTTCGGTGTTGCGGTCCATCCACAGCGCCATGAAATGACAGCCGATGCCGGCAAAGGCGCGGCTTCCCTCCGGCACCTTGGTCGAGGTATTGTGCGGGCAGCCCGAACAGAAATACGGCGTGCGGGTGACCGGCGAGACCGCCTGCATCTGGGTCGCCTCGCGGCCGTTGAACCAGTCGGCCTTGGCGCGCAGCATCTCGGCAATTTCGGGATTGAGATTGAGGCGGAGCAGCCGTTCGGTCAGCGAGCTCGCCAGCGAAGCGACGCTCAGTTCGGCCGCAAAGGTCAGGAAGCGCTTGTCGTGCTCGTCCATCTTGCCGACGATGCGCGGGCGGACGTCGTCACGCCAGTTGAACAATTCCTGCTTGACCTGGTTCTCGACGATCTCGCGGCGTTCCTCGACGATGAAAATTTCTTCAAGGCCGACGGCGAATTCGCGCACACCCTGCGGCTCCAGCGGCCACGGCATGCCGATCTTGTAGAGCCGCAAGCCGATCTTGGCGGCGACGTCCGGCGTTATGCCGAGTTCACGCAGCGCCTGGCGGATGTCTTCATAGCTCTTGCCGGAGGCCATGATGCCGAAGCGCGCGTTCGGCGAATCCATCGTGATGCGGTTGACCTTGTTGGCGCGGGCAAAGGCAATCGCGGCAAAACCCTTGTAGTCCTGCAAGCGCCGATCCTGGTCGTAGCGGTCGTCCGGCCAGCGCAAATTGAGGCCGCCCGGCGGCATTTCGAAATCCGACGGGATGATGAAGGGCTTCATCTCATCGGTGAGATCGATTTCCGCGGTGGTCTCCACCGTCTCGGTGATCACCTTCATACCGACCCAGCAGCCGGAATAACGCGACATCGCAATGCCGAGCAGGCCCATCTCGACCATTTCATGGATGCTGGAGGGGTAGAGATAGGGCATCAGCGCGGAGATGAAGGCGTGGTCGGACTGGTGAGGGACGGTAGACGACTTGGCGCCATGGTCGTCGCCGGCGAGGCACAGCACGCCGCCGTTTTTCGCCGAGCCCGCCGCATTGCCGTGACGGAAGACGTCGCCGCAACGATCGACGCCGGGACCCTTGCCGTACCAGATGCCGACGACGCCGTCGTGTTTTGCACCCTTGGAGAGATTGAGCTGCTGCGAGCCCCAGATCGCGGTCGCCGCAAGGTCCTCGTTCACGCCGGGCTGGAATTTGATGTTGTACTGATCGAGGTGCTTTCGGGCGGCGAAAAGCTGCTGGTCATAGCCGCCGAGCGGGGAGCCGCGATAGCCAGAGATGAAACCCGCAGTATTGAGCCCGTTAGCGCGGTCGCGGCGGATTTGCGCCATCGGAAGCCGCACCAGCGCCTGGATACCCGTCAGAAAAACGTGCCCGGACCCCTGGGTGTATTTTTGATCAAGACTGATCGGACCCTGGTTTATTCCCATTCCACCCTCGCAAACGCCCCGGCTCTTTTGACTTTCAGCTAGTCGCGCGCTGTAAAAATACCAGTGTATGTCGGTTTTTAAGCCGGCCGCATCACAAATATCGCGATGAAAATGCCAGCGAATACAAAACGCAATTTCGTGCTCGCGAGAAGGCTCGCTTTTTACTGATCTGTCGTGGAAAAATGGCGCCGCGAAACGACGTGACACCAGCCTGGCGGTCCTGCGACCAAAGACGGGAGAACGATCGATGCAGCAATGCCGATGGGAAGGCTGGGCGATTCTCATCGCCCTCGTGTTGTGCACTGCATTCAAGCCCGGCTTGGTCCGCGCCGAGCTTCCCGCCGCTCCCGATCCGGAAATGGTCGCCAAAGGCAAGGCGCTGGCGGAGGCGGGCAATTGCGAAAGCTGCCATACCGCGGACCCCAAGAAACCGTTCGCCGGTGGAAAGCGGGTCGATACGCCGTTTGGCGCCATCTATTCCGCCAATCTGACGCCGGATCGCGATACCGGGATCGGCCGCTGGAGCGATGAGCAGTTTCGACGTGCGATGCGCTACGGCGAGGCGCCGGATGGCTCGCTCTATTATCCGGCGTTCCCCTACCCCCATTTCACCAAGCTGGTCCGCGAGGACATGTTCGCGATACGTGCCTATCTCGGCACCTTGGCGCCGGTCAGCAACACACCGCCGCCGCCCGCCCTGCGCTGGCCGCTGAACTACCGTCCTCTGATGCGGCTGTGGAATTACGCCTTCTTCAAGCCCGGCCTGTTCGAGCCGGACCAGAACAAGAGCGCCGAATGGAATCGCGGAGGCTATCTGGTCGAGGGGCTTGCGCATTGCGGCGCGTGCCATACGCCGAAGAATTTCCTCGGTGCCGAAAGATCCAAAAGGCGATTTACCGGCAGCATGGTCGGCGGCTGGTTTGCCCCGCGCCTCGATGCGGCCGCGCGCGGCGGCCTGAAGTCCTGGAGTGTGGACGACATTGCCGAATATCTCCTGAGCGGACGTAACGCGCACAGCCACGCCGATGGACCGATGGCGCAGGTGGTGCTCAACTCGACCTCGCAAATGAGCGAAGCGGACGTGCGGGCGATGGCGGTGTATCTAAAGGGCCTCGCGGCCGGGCCGCCGGAGCCCGCGGTAGCGGCGCCCGCGCCCGAGCAAATGGCGAATGGCGAGAAATTGTACAAAAGATCCTGCGTCGCCTGCCACGAACTCGACGGCTCGGGCGCGCCGCGGATCTATCCGCCCCTGCCCGGCAACGCCAACCTGCAATCCGCCAATCCCGCCAGCGCCATCAGGATTGTGCTCGACGGCGCCGAAACGATCACGACGCCGCGCGCACCCAACACCGGATCGATGCCGCCCTATTCCAAGTGGCCGGATCAGGACGTGGCTGACGTCGTGACCTATATCCGCAACGCCTGGGGTAATGCTGCGCCGGCGGCAACCGCCGAGGAGGTCGCGAAGCTGCGGAGGTAGGCGCCGCTATTTCTTGTCCGCATCGAACACGAATTTCGGCATTTCCCACTTGTAGCGGATCGCGAGCAGGCGAAACGACAGGCCGAGCACGAAGGTAAGCGCTGTCCAAAGTTCATCGTTCAGCTTCAGCCCGAAGGCTGTGGCGTAAAACAGCCCGGTGACGACCGACACGCTGGCATAGAGTTCGGAGCGAAACAGCAGCGGCACATCGTTGCAGAGAATGTCGCGCAGCACCCCGCCCGCGCAGCCCGTGATCATGCCGGAAACGATCACGATCGGCAGCGGCTCGTTCATCTGCCAGGCCACGTCGCAGCCGGCCATGGTGAAAACAACAAGCCCTATGGCATCCAGGACCAGAAAAGCCAGCGTGAGCCGATGCACCGTGCGGGCAATCAGCACCGTCGCAAAGGCCGCGATCGCGGTGATGGCGAGATAGGACGGGTTTTCCACCCATGGCAGCGGATAATGCCCCAGCACCACGTCGCGGATCGTGCCGCCGCCAAGGGCAGTAACGCAGCCGAGCAGGCTGACGCCGACCCAATCCATGCTGCGCCGGCCGGCGGCAAGCGCGGCCGTCATGGCTTGCGCCGCCAGCGCCACCAGCGAAAGCAGGTGCAATACAGTATCGCTGGGAGGCAGGCCCCACATTTTGCCCTCGTGTATCGTTTGACAGTTCCATTCTCGGCCATCTCACGGCGCCGCGAAACAGCGAAAGGCCCGGAACCCACCCGGACGGCTCGCCGTTGTCGCCCAAAGACAGGAAGGAACCCGGCCATGGCCAACGAGAACAATCCCAGCGACCCCTATGATCGCAACCATCTTAAAGGTCCGACCAGAACCTATATCGATGACAGGCGCTCGCCGGCCGAAATCGACAATGATTTGCAGCCCGATCCCGAGATGGCGGAAGGCCCCGCCAGCAATACCCGGATCACGCTGTTTGCAATCGGTATCGCGATCGTGTTGGGCGCCGTGTTCTACGGGCTGAACCACACCTCGACGCAGCAGCAGGCCTCGACGGCCCCGGTCCACAGCAACAGTCAGCCGGGTACGACAACCGGTGCTGCCCCGGCCAAGCCGCAGACGCCATCGCCCGCTTCCACCAGCACGGGCGGCGCGGCTACCAACAACGCCGCCCCCGGCAACGCGCCGGCGAAGAAATAACCGGTCCGCCGATCAATCGGCATTGCAAGCCGCGCCCGCATTATCCGGGCCTGCGCGCGTCTTGAAGGATGTAGGCTGGCCCAGAGCCTCATGGTTCGAGGCGCTGCTTTGCGGCTCCTCTCCATGAGAGTTTGATGAGGGGTTGATCAGGTAGCTTTAGCGGAACATCCTGTTCAGTTCGGCCCCGGAAAATCCGTTGACGAGTTCGCCGAAGGTGCCCTGCTCGGCTATCTCTTTTGCGGCGCGCATGAAGCCCGCCCAGGCGGTACGCGCGAGCGACCCGCCGACGCTGATCCGCCGAACGCCGAGATCGGCCGCCTCCTTGACCGACAGACCGGACGCACCGATCAAGAGATTGACCGGCTTGGGCGCAACCGCCTTCACCACCGCCGAAATCTGCTCCCTGGTCTTGATGCCGGGGGCATAGAGGCAGTCGGCGCCCGCTTCGGCATAGGCGCAGAGCCGGTCGATGGCCATCGAGAGATCGTCCAGCCCCCACAGAAACGCCTCGCAACGCCCGGTCAGCAGGACACCACTGTTATCAGCATCGATGGCTGCGCGCGCCGCCTTGATGCGCTCGATCGCGTGCGCCCGCTCATAGAGCGGCTTTGCCTTGTCGCCGGTTGAATCCTCGATCGACAGGCCCGCGACACCGGTCTTGACGCCGCGGGCGACATTGACGGCGACGTTCTCGGCCTCGTGGGCGAAGCCGTTCTCGAAATCGGCGTTGACAGGAAGGTCGACCGCGGCACACAGCGCGGTCAGATGAGCACAGACCTCGTCGGCCGTGACATGATTGTCGGCCTTGCCGATCGTCCAGGCGAAGCCGGCGCTGGTCGAGGCCAGCGCCTTGAACCCCATCTGCGCCAGCGCCTTCGCAGAGCCTGCGTCAAAGGGATTGGGAATCGGGAAGCAGCCGCTCTCATGCAGCTTGCGGAATGTCGCGCGCTTGTCGGCCAATGAAATGGGCATCGCCGTCTCCTGTTTCGCAGTTTGCAGTATTGGTTATCGGCGGTTCTCAGCGTCCTGGTCAGCTTATCGCTGCACCGCGGGCCACGCCAGCGGACGCAGCCGGCATGCTGTCAGGCTGCTGACAGTTCAGGCCGTCACCTGGCGCAGGAACGTTCGTTCCTCACTCAGGATGAATTTGTGTTCCTCGGCAAAGTTGAAATTCGCGACGCTCTCCCTGTCGGTGCGCAGCCGCGCCCGATATTGCTCGTAGGCTGCGAGACTCTCGAACGAAATCAGCGCGAACGCGATATTGTTGGTGCCTTCATGCGGCATCCAGTAGCCGATGAGATCGCCGCCGCATCTCGGAATGATCGAAAGCCAGTTTCTGGAATATTGCTCGAATTGAGCGCGCTGATGCGGATCAAGCTGATAGCGAATGAAAACGGTCACCGGCATGGGAGCCTCCGCGTGCTGTCGGTCGGGCTGATAACGACGACGCTAGCCGCTTGATCCTCACCAATGCTTCGGTTAATACCGAACTATGAAAGCAGGACCCGACATTGCCATGGTCGCTTCGCTGGTCGGCGACCCCGCCCGCGCCAACATGCTGACGGCGCTGCTCAGCGGCCGCGCACTCACGGCCAGCGAGTTGGCGCAGGAAGCCGGCATCACGCCGCAGACTGCAAGCTCGCATCTGTCGAAGCTGGAAACGGGCGGCCTGATCGAGCAGGAAAAGCAGGGCCGCCACCGCTACTATCGCCTTGCCGATCCCGACGTCGGCGGTGTGCTGGAAGGCCTCGCGGCGCTTGCCGCCCGCGCCGGCCACATGCGCGTGCGCACCGGACCGAAGGATCCGGCGTTGCGGCGCGCGCGCGTCTGCTACGATCACCTGGCCGGCGATCTCGGCGTGCAGATGCTCGACAGCTTGCGGCGGCAGAAGCTGGTGCGCCAGCACAAGCACGACATCGAACTGACGGCCGAAGGCCGGCGCTTCCTCGAAAGCACCCTGCAGATCAGCGCCGAGACGCTCGCCCATCCGCGCCGGCCGGTCTGCAAGGCCTGCCTCGACTGGAGCGAACGCCGCCATCATCTGGCCGGCACGTTGGGCGCGGCGCTGTTGAAGCGGTTCACCGAATTGAAATGGGCCGCGCGCGATCCCACGCCGGGCAGCCGCGTGGTTCAATTCAGCCGCCAGGGCGAGAAGCGCTTTGCGGCGCTGTTCGGGGATGCCGCTTAGCTTCAGCTATCACCCGCTTGTCATTGCTGGCGCCTTGACCGGGCCGCACGTGCCGTTATGCCGGCGATTACGCAAAAAGAATAGCTTTCGGAGACTTCAATGAATCGTTCCCTGGCCGCGGCGGGCCTTATCGCCTGCCTCGCTCTGCCGTTTGCGGCCGGCAGCGCCGCCGAGCGCCAGCCCGCGACCCGCGAACCCGGCATCGCGCAGCGCGAGCCGTACGGCATCGGCCTCGAAGGCTTTCCCTATCCCTACCCGGTGAACCTGATGCCGGTCGTCAATGATGGCGAGCAATTGCGCATGGCATATATGGACGTTGCGCCGGCGCAGCCGAACGGCCGCGTCGTCATGCTGCTGCATGGGCGCAACTTCCCATCGAGCTACTGGGCACCCGAGATCAAGGTGCTTAGCGAGGCCGGCTATCGCGTGGTGGTGCCGGACCAGGTCGGCTTCGGCAAATCCTCAAAGCCCTCCGGCGAACTTCACTTCGACAATCTGGCCCGCAACACGATCGCGCTGCTCGATCATCTCGGGGTAGCGAAGGCCGATATCGTCGCGCACTCGATGGGCGGCATGGTCGCGGTGCGGATCGCGCGCGCCTATGGCGAGCGCGTCAATCACCTCGTGCTGGCCGCGCCGATCGGCCTTGAAGATTACCGGATGTACGTGCCGCCAACGCCGACCGAAAAGATCATGGAGCGTGAAGACAAGCTCACCGCCGAAGGCTATCTCAAGCAGCTTGAGAAGAATTATGCACCGAAGATCCCGCCCGAGGCGATGGCGCCCTTCATCGACGCACGCTTCAACATCAAGGGCGCGGCGGATTATCGGCGCTGGCTTCACGCCTTCGTCTCATCGGGACAGATGATCTACCGCGAGCCAGTTGCGCACGAGATACCGCTGATCACGCTTCCGACGCTGTTCATCATGGGAGCCGATGATCACAACGCGCCCGGCAAACCGCTCGCGCCGGAGGCGCTGCGGCCGAAAATGGGCCAGAACGCCGAATTGGCCAAAACGCTGGCGGCAAAGATGCCGAACGCCCGCGCCGAGGTGATCGAGAACGCCGGACATCTGGTGTTCCTCGATGCACCGGACAAGTTCAACGCGCTGATGCTGGCGTTCCTGGCGAAATGAACGTTACTCGCTTCGTCCATTCACAAAGGGTTCACATGGGTCTTCCTAAGTTCGATCGCAGACCGGGCTCGTCGCTCCCTGGGAAGGCGGCAATCCTGCCCGGTCGATTGTTTATCGACGTAACAAGACGCTGACTGGGCATTAGGAAGGGAGACAACATGAAATATCTTTTCGCTGCTGCACTCGTTGCAGTCACGTTCGCAGGTATCGGCAGCGCCAGCGCGGCCGGCGGCTGCGGCCCGGGGTGGCATCGCGGGCCCTATGGCGGCTGCCGTGTGAATCGCGGACCGGTCGTCGTCGTACCCGGCGCCCCTGTCGTGGTCGATCGGCCCGTGGTGGTCGTTCCCGGCCGCCGCTGCCCGATCGGGTTTGCCTGGCGCTACGGTCGTTGCCGCCCGATCTGATCGAGGCTTTCGCCAATATGGAAACCCCGCTTTTCCGAAGCGGGGTTTTTTATTGCAGTTTCTGCAAAACAAAGGGACGGAAATTTCCGCCCCTTTCATTTTCATTTCACCAGTTGCGGAAGCAGCGACGGCCGAACGGCCCGGGATGCCAGCCAAGCGGGCAGTTATACATCGGGCGGCAGCCGCCATAAGGTCCGCGATGCCAGCCCGGTCCGCAACCGCCCGCGACCGGAATGGTCGCAGTCTGCGGCGCGGCCGCCTGGTCGAGCGGCGCCACTGGCATTGCCGACGAAGCCGACATCGACGCAAGACCGATCCCAAGCGCGAACAACGAGGCAGCAAGTATTTTCATTGCGATTCCTTTCCGTAGGTAAGTTGATGAATATGATGCAGGCGTAGATCGAAATCGTCTCACCGATGGCGATGATGCCAATGATGATGATGCCAATGGTGACGGTGCCAGTAATGGCGATGCCAGCGCACTTCGACAGGCTTCATCCGGCCGACGCTGTCCTGCGATACGACGGCCTGTTCAATTGCCGCCGGCACGGTTGCCGCCCGCCCTGCGAGCGGCGGCACAGGAGCAGCTTGTGCGCCTGCGGCAAGCACGATCGCGCCCGCGGCCAATCCAGCACCGAAATTCAAGAGGTCCCCAGGTTTCACGATGTCATGCCCCTTTCGCGAGCGAGAATACATTCAGTTTTGCCGGCTCAAGATGAACCTCCGCTGAATCCGTTCACGGTTGAGCCCGCGTCCGCGCAAGATGACTCAAGCGTGACGCAAAAATCTTCGGATACGAATGTGATTTAACTGTTTAGCGGCGCTGGTCGGCAAACTCCTGCCATGCGAACCAGCGGCAACTCCGCTGAGATTTGATACGCGCCGGCGAACCGGCCGATCACATCAGCTTCATCGGCGTATCATGAACGACCTTCAGGTCGATGCCGCCGATCAACTCCGACCGCAGCGCCTCGGCAGCATGGATGCCAGCATTGGTCTGGCGCAAGGTGCTGACGTTCGAGCCGAGCGACACGATTCCGCCGAGCACCAGCGCAATCGATCCGAGCAAAACGACGGCGCCAATGCCGACCGCGCCGAGCACCATGAGGAGCAGCAATGCACAACCGACGCCGATCGCGATCCTAGAGGCGAAAATGAACTTCCGGCATCGCTCGGCGGTCTCGGCAAGCCGCTCGATCCGCGCTTCGAGCTGGGAGATGTCGTCGGCCTGATCGTCTTCGTCGATCACAACGGCAGATTGTCGTGCTTCTTTGCGGGAATCTCGACATGCTTGTCGCGCAGCATCGCGAGCGCGCGGGCGATGCGGCGGCGGGTCGAATGCGGCATGATGACGTCGTCGATATAGCCGCGCTCGGCAGCGATGAAGGGCGACAGGAAACGATCCTCATATTCCCTGGTGCGCTGCGCGATCTTGTCGGGATCGTTCATGTCGGCGCGGAAGATGATCTCGACCGCGCCCTTGGCGCCCATCACGGCAATCTGCGCCGTCGGCCAGGCGTAATTCATGTCGGCGCCGATCTCCTTGGACGCCATCACGTCGAACGCGCCGCCGTAAGCCTTGCGCGTGATGATCGTGACCAGCGGCACCGTGCATTGCGAATAGGCGAACAGAAGCTTCGCGCCGTGCTTGATCAGCCCGCCATATTCCTGGGCGGTGCCGGGCAGGAATCCGGGCACGTCGACGAAGGTGACGATCGGGATATTGAACGCATCGCAAAAGCGGACAAAACGCGCCGCCTTGCGCGAGGCGTCGCTGTCGAGCACGCCGGCCAGCACCATCGGCTGGTTGGCGACGAAGCCGACGGTGCGGCCGGCGATGCGGCCGAATCCGGTGACGATGTTCTTGGCGAACGCCTCCGAAATCTCGAAGAAATCGCCCTCGTCGACGACCTTCAGGATCAACTCCTTCATGTCGTACGGCTTGTTCGGATTGTCGGGGATCAGCGTATCGAGCGAGAGATCGACGCGCTCGATATCGTCGAAGCTCGGCCATTCCGGCACGCCGTCGGTATTGTTGGACGGCAGGAAGTCGATCAGCCGCCGCATCTGCAACAGCGTCTCGACGTCGTTCTCAAAGGCGCCGTCGGCGATCGAGGAGCGCGTGGCATGCACCGACGCGCCGCCGAGTTCTTCGGCCGTGACGACTTCGTTGGTGACCGTCTTCACCACGTCCGGACCGGTGACGAACATGTAGCTCGTGTTCTTCACCATGAAGATGAAATCCGTCATCGCCGGCGAATAGACGTCGCCGCCGGCGCACGGGCCCATGATGACGGAGATCTGCGGGATCACGCCCGAGGCAATCACGTTGCGGCGGAACACATAGGAATAGCCGGCAAGCGCAGCAACGCCTTCCTGGATGCGCGCGCCGCCCGCATCGTAAAGACCGATGATCGGCGCCCTCGCCTTCATCGCCATGTCCTGAAGCTTGGTGATTTTCAGCGCATGGGTTTCGGACAGAGATCCGCCGAACACCGTGAAGTCTTTGGCGAAGACAAAAGTCTTGCGGCCGTTGACGGTGCCCCAGCCGGTCACGACGCCATCGCCTGGCACTTTCGTTTTTTCCATGCCGAATTCGGTCGAGCGGTGCTCGACGAACATGTCGAACTCCTCAAAACTGCCCTTGTCGAGCAGAAGCTCGATCCGCTCGCGCGCAGTGAGCTTGCCGCGGGCGTGCTGCGCGGTGATGCGCTTCTCGCCGCCGCCGAGGCGAGCGCCCGCGCGCCGTGCTTCAAGAGTATCCAGAATGTCCTTCATCTCGTCTGGTGTCCCGGTTCTGACGTTCGCATCCTATCGCAGCCGGCAATCTGGCGAACGGCACAACCAAGGGACACCAGCAATATCATTCCTGGTATGGCCTTGATGCTGACGTTCCTTCTGAGAGCTCGCGGCGACCCTGAAAGAAACCTCAGAGTCGCCACACCAGCCCAGCCCGATCTCCTGCCTTTGCTTGCGTTCTAACAGGCCTTTCGCCAAGGGGAAACGCCCTCCGCGAACGATAAGGGGAGCTTCTCGACCTGGCCTGGGCTGCCTAATATCTGGAAGCGCATACTGGGAGGCAGACCGATGGAGGGAATGGCAAGTCAGGCGATGACCGGCAGTGCATCCGGCGGGGTACGAATCCTGCTCCGCCTGGAAGGATTGACGTTGTTTGCCGGAATGACGCTGGTCTACGCCTTCTGGGGCGGATCCTGGTGGCTCTACGCGGTCCTGTTCCTGGCGCCGGATTTAAGCTTTCTCGCTTATCTCGCCGGGCCCAAGACCGGCGCCGCCGTCTACAACGCCGCCCACAGCACCATCATCCCGGTAGCGCTATTTGGGATCGGCTTCGGCTTTGCGCCGCCGCTGGTGCTGTCGCTGGGGCTGATCTGGCTTTCGCATATCGGCATCGATCGCGCGCTGGGCTATGGGCTGAAATACCAGGCGGGCTTCGGCTTCACCCATCTGGGCAGGATCGGCCGCGATGCGAAGGCTTGAGGCCCCGCTTCGCTTGCGTCATGTCATTCCGGGAGGGCCGCAAAAGCACCAGATCCCAGATGCGCAATTGAGCATCCAGAATCCTGATCCCGGGGCTGCTCCTCGTGCATCCCGGGACGCCTCGCCTTCGGCGCGAGCTTCACTTCTCTCCCGCCTTGAACGGCGGCTCCTTGCCGGGCGGCACGGTCTGCTCCGCCATCGCCAGCATCATCGCAACCATCACGTAGTTGCCCGCAACCGCCGTCAGGTCCACGATCTGCTGATCGCTGAACAGCTTCTTGGCTCGCGCAAAGGTTTCGTCGGATACTTTCTGCGTCGTCGTCAGTTCGGTGACGAAGTCGTAGACGAGCGCCTCGTCATCGGCCATGCCCGAGGGCCGCTTGCCCTCCTTCAGTTCGGCGATGATTTCCGCCTTCAGCCCGGCCTTGGCCGCAATCGGCGCATGCGCGAACCATTCGACCTGCGAACGCCATTGCCGCCCGATGATCAGGATCGCAAATTCGTTGAGACGGGTCGGGACCGAGGTCTCCCAGCGCAGATAATGGAACAAATCGAACAGGCGCTGGCCGAGTACGGGGCTGCGCAGCAGCGGATTATATGGCCCGCCGATTCCAACGCTCGAAATCTTCATGATCTTCTCGCCGAGCGGCTTTTGCGCCTCGTTAAGCTCGTCCATGGAGAGCTGCGGAAAACGCGGCTCCTTGCCGGTTGCGGACGGCGCGAACATCGTCGCGGCAACCCAGCCGCTGGCGGCGGCCAGCATCATAGACGAGGTGAGAAGAGCAGATTTCATGGATTCCTCCGGCTTGTTCTGTTGTTCTGGCGGTCAGGGCGCTGAAGTCTAGTTCAGGGTTTCGGCCCGCACCAGAGTTCCCGGACCCCTCCTGCTGTTCCGGCGTTAGAGCATCAAAGGTTTGATGCCCCTTCCGGAAAAGCAATGGAGATTGCACGATGCATGGATCAAGGATCGCGCAGGCAGGAATGCTGATCGCCACCTTGGCGTTTCCCGCGCACTCGACAGTGGCCGCGGTTTCGCCGTTCACCGCGATGGCCGGGACGTGGACCGGCGGCGGCGTGCTTCAGAGTTCGGACGGCACGCAGGAACGGCTGCGCTGCCGCGCTGATTATGACCCTGCCGGCCGGGCAGAGCTTCATTTGAATCTCCGCTGCGCCAGCGCCAGCTATAATTTCGATCTGACCAGCGACGTCCAGGATCGGAACGGCAGGATTTCGGGCTCATGGACGGAGGCCAGTCGCAATGCGTCCGGCACGATTTCGGGGCGCGCCGCCGGCGGTCGCATCGAAGCGCTGGCGCAAGGGCAGAATTTCTCCGCCGGACTATCTCTGTCCACGCGCGGAAACCAGCAATTCGTGTCGTTGCGCCCTCGCGGGACGAACATCACAGACGTATCGCTGCAGCTGAACCGGCAGTAGATCGCATGCCCTAGCGGACCCGGCCCGACAGCCGCAATACGAAGACCAGGACTTCGGCAACCGCCTTGTAGAGCTCGGCCGGAATTTCCTCGCCGAGTTCGACATTCGAAAGCGCGCCGGCGAGCACCTCGTTCTCTTCGATCGGGATATGATTGGCCCTGGCGACCTCGATGATCTTTTCGCCAAGAGTGCCTTTGCCCTTGGCCACGACGCGCGGCGCGCCGGTACGGTCGTAATGCAGGGCGACCGCCAGCTGGCTCCTCCTGCTCTCGCTCATGACGCCCGATCCAGAAAATGCCCCGCCGATGCGGGCGCCGGCTGCTGGGGCGCGCCATCGCGGATCACAATGTCGCCGGGCATCAGTTCGGCGCGGCTCAGAGCTTGCGTCAGCTGCGAGACCCCCGACCGCAATTGCGAGGCGGTCGCCGGCCGCTCGGCCCACATCTTGACCGACGTGCGGTCGCCACTCAGCGAAACCAGCGCATGAACGGGGCCGGCCGGCTCGACATCAAGCGAGAAGCGCGCGCGCCAAGTGGCCTTGGCAGCCGATATTTCTCGGCCACCGCCGTCCCGCGAAATTTCGAATTGCGCCAGCGCCGTTCCTTGCGGGGTCGCGAATGGAATTTCGAAATGCCAGCGCGCAATGGAAGGATCAATCCGCATCGCCGCAGAATCTGTGACCTGACCGGGAAGCGAGGCAATCTGCAACAGCGTTTGCCGCGCCAGTGCGCCATCGGTGTCGGCGAGCAGATGCCGCAAGACCACTTCGAACGGCGTATGCGCGTTGAGCGTCGCCGGCGCGACCGGTTGCGCCGAGGGCAGCGCGCCATTGATCGGCGGCGGCGGCAGATTGGTGCGGGCGAATTCCGCATCATCGGTCGTCCTGACGCCGGCAACCACGGGCAGGAGCGCCAGCGCCTGGCCATTCTCGGCCACGAACTGCGACGGGTCGGTGATGGCAAGCGGTGAGGCCTGAACCACTTCCTGCAACAGGTTGAACGCTGCACTGGAAGCCGCTGCGCGCGCCGCGGCCGCTGGCACAGCACTCAAGTTTTGATTGCCCGGGGTGAGTCCCAGGATTTGCGCAAGCGCGACCGGCGCTGCGCTCTGAGCCGAGGGCGTTGCAGTCGCCGTTAGAGGGCTGGCCTGCGGCGCAATCGACGGTGCCCCGGCGATGGCTTGCGGCGCGAGTTCGGCCGCGACCGCCGCGGGCAAGGCTTCGACCTGAGCCGTCGATTCGCCTGCCACGGCTGCAACGGTCGCCGTCCCCTGCTCCGCTGCGCTCACAGAAACCGAAGCAGGGATCGCGTCGTTCGTGAGAATTGCCGCGGCACCGGATGTCATTGTCGCGCTTGTCCCGCCGGTCACGACGGCTTGCGATGCATCTGCCTGCGACGCCAGTACCGGCGCAACACCGGCATTCTCCGTCACGTCCGAAAGCGCCGAAGTCAGCGCCTGCCGCAGCACGATCAAAGCCGCCTTGAGGTCGGGGACACCGTTCGACGCCGGCGCCGCTCCCGATGCGAGGGAGGCTTCCAGAAAAAGGCCGGAGGACTGGAAAGCCTGCTTGAGCCCACCGGCCGTGAGATTCTGGTCAAGGTTGGTCCGTTGCGCGAGCACCTGTGCGACCGCCTGCTGCAGCTGCGACGGGAGGTTCGGCAAGTAGGTTGCAGCATTCAGATCGGCAAAGAGCGGCGCGAGCGAGCTCTGTTGCGTCGCTGCCGTCTGTGCCGCAGTCGAAACCGCCAGCGTCTCGAGCTGGGTGAGGGCAGTCGACGGCGGCATCGCGTCCGCCGTCAGGGCCACGGCCGCGGCAAGTGACGGGGACAGCGTGATAACGGGATCTGACGTCGCCGAGCCGCCCGCGCTCGCCGGGTTCGCGGCTGTGCTCGGCTGATCGACGATCGCAAGGCCGATTCCGCCTGGGGTTTGCGAGACCTGTAGTTGCAGCGTCTGGCCGGCCTGAAGCGGTACCTGCGTTGCGGCCTGGATGGTCTCGTTGCCGATGGCGATTTGCACCTCGCCATTGCCAAGGACCTGGAGGACCTCAGCTGATATCACCTGGCCCGCTTGCAGCACGATGCCGCTCACCGGCGCGCTGGGCGCCGGTGCGGTTACGGGCTGAAGCGTTGGATTGATCGTGATCGCCATGGTTCACCGGGAATACGCGGCGAAGCTAGCGCCTGTGTCGTAAACCCCGCGTTAACCGAAACGTTCAGGCTCGTTTATGCAGCGCTTCAAGAA
This sequence comes from Bradyrhizobium sp., assembly GCF_027451485.1. Lineage (GTDB taxonomy): Bacteria > Pseudomonadota > Alphaproteobacteria > Rhizobiales > Xanthobacteraceae > Bradyrhizobium. Next base: position 6,229 of record NZ_DAIDJE010000108.1, on the reverse strand, counting down.
CGGCCGCCGCCGCGTTGAAATCGATCAGCTTGGCGGCTTTTCGCGTCGCCGCCTCCTCGTCCACGCCCCATTTCTCGGCGTTCCAGTCCTCGTCGACATGTGCGGCGGCCCAAGCCTGGTCGGGATCAATCACGCGGTGAAACAGCGCCAGCGCCAGCAGCGCCGATCCAGTGACGGTGGTGATCACATGCATCGCTGCGATGGCCCAGGGATCGTCGGGCAGCACTCCGCGCGCCGCGGCAATGGCCTGTTCCGGCTGGCGGACATGCATCACACCTTGAGCTAGCATGAAATGCGCGCCTAGCGCCTCGGCGGCCCAGAACAAGATCGGATCCCAATGCCGGGCCTCGCGCGCCACCAGCGCTTCGGGATGACCGGCCCGGTAAAACAACAGGTCAGAGCCGAAATATTTCGCGACATCGTCAGTGACGGCCGCCGCGTTGTCGATCACTCCCTGCACCACGCTGTTGGCAAAACGCGTCGCCGGCATGGTCAGGGGATCGATGATCTCGCTTTGGGCATTCCATTCCGCCGCGATGGTCGCCGCGAGCGAACGCACCGGCACGACGACCACGCGGCCGGACGGCGTCTTGATCGGCTTGCCGTCAAGCATGACCGTGAAGCCGCCATCGGCCTCGCCAACAGCGCATTCCTTATAGAACCGCTTGCGCTGAACCGCCCGCGCGGCGCGCTGCGCCGCCTGCATCGGATTGGTCTCGGACTGACCGGCGATCTCGTCGAATAATTCGCGCATCTTCTATCCGGTTTTCGGCTCCCATTTCACTTATTACGGCTGCCCATCGCGGCGTTTAAAGCGACCAACGGCGCATCGCTAATCGGCCGTGCCCGCATTTCTCCCGCAACGGCTACAATCATCGGCTATTGGCGCAGGCGCGCACATAGGAGTCGCGATCGCCCGGAGCCAATCCGCTCGCCGCGGCCTCATCCAGACAAGCGTTGACCTTGTCGCTGAATGACGGGCGAGGCGTGGTCGGCACATAGTTTCGTTCGGGCAATTCATCCATCTTCGGCACTTTCGGAACCTCGATCTTCGGTCCAGGCAGAGGTGGCGGCTGCGCCGGAGGGAGCCCACCGGGTCCAATGATCTGCCCCGACGCCGTACCTGCGCCGAGCGCAACCGCCATGATGACACCGCCCAGGATCAAGAACCTCTTCATGGAGGATATGTCGGGTTGCAGCATGCCTGTCGCAAGGCGACTATTCTTCCGGCGCGTGCTCGATCGGATCGAACCGGCTGGCATCGAAGCCGAGCAGGTTCCACGATTGCAGCATGTGCGGCGGCAACGGCGCAGTCGCATCGATCACGCCGCCGCGGGGATGCGGGATCACGATCCGGCGCGCCAAAAGATGAAGCCGGTTCTGCAAACCTCCCGGCAACTCCCAGTTTTCCTTGTTGAAATATTTGGGATCGCCGATGATCGCGTGGCCGATATGGGCCATATGGGCGCGCAACTGATGCGTCCGTCCGGTCACCGGCTTCAAGGAAACCCAGGCGAGCTTTTGCGCGGCGGTTTCGACGACCGCATAGTAAGTGACGGCGTGGCTTGCGCCTTCATCGCCGTGTTCGGCGATCCGCATGATCGAATCTTCCTCGCTCTCTTCCTTCGCGAGGTAGGTCGAGATGCGGCCCTGCTTCGGCTTCGGCACCCCGGCAACCAGCGCCCAATAGATCTTGCGCGCGGAGCGATGGCGGAATGCGCCGGTCAGGGCGCTCGCTGCAAACCGCGTCTTCGCTATCAGAAGACAGCCCGAGGTCTCCTTGTCGAGCCGATGCACCAGGCGCGGCTTCTGCCCCTTGGCATCGCGCATCACCTCCAGCATCTGATCGATGTGGCGCGTGGTGCCGGAACCGCCCTGCACCGCAAGCCCGGCCGGCTTGTTGAGCACGAGAACGTCATCGTCCTCGTAGAGCGTCATCTCCTTGAGCGCGGCCAGCGTCCTGGCGCCTGCTTCCGAAAGCTGCGCGGCCTGGCGTGGCGCTTCCAGCTTCAGCGGCGGAATTCGAACGCTCTGCCCCGCTTCGAGCCGATCCTTGCTATCGGCGCGCCTGCCGTTGACACGCAGTTCGCCCTTCCGGACGATGCGCTGGATGTGGGAGAACGACAGTCCCGGAAAACGCGCCTCGAGAAAGCGGTCCACGCGCATGTTGTTCTCATCCGCCGTGACGACCACGGTTTGCACTTTCGTGGGCAACAGCGCCGTCTCGTCCTTGGGAGGCGCTGCGGCAACAGGCCGCCGCGCCGGGGGCGCAGAGGCCGCAGGACGCTTGACGGGTTTTCCGGCCGGCCGATGCGCTTGCGGGCGGCCCTCGCCCGAACGAAACGGCCGCTCGCCCTTCGGACGATCGGCGGAATGTCGCTTGGCGAGAGGCTTGCGGCTGCGGCGGCTCATCAGGTTTCGGCTCCAAAGTCCGTCACTGGGTAACGTAAAAGGCCCGGATCGTCACGGCGAAATGAATACAAATTGCAGGGCGGATCGGCCATCTTCCGCGCGGCCGGCAGGCCTTGGGAGTATTTGAGTGCTGTTGTCGAAGCGTGTTTTGTCAAAGTTTGTCCTGGCTGTTGCGGCTGTCATCGCGGCCCCGTCCTGGGCCGCGGAAAGCCCGATGCCGCCGGACATCGCCCGGAAGCTCGCCGAGCTCGGCCGCGTCGTCGACCCCGAGGCCACCGCCAAGCTCTACGCGCCGCTCCAGCAAACCGAACCCTATTTCGGCGTCCGAATCGAGCGCGACCTCAAATATGCCCCGTACGAACGCAACCTGCTGGACGTCTTCATGCCGCTGGCCACGACCTCCGGCCGGCCGGTGCTGATCTTCGTTCATGGCGGCGCGTTCGTCCGCGGCAACAAGCGGCGGACACCTGACAGCCCCTTTTACGACAACATCATGCTATGGGCGGTCAGGAACGGCTTCATCGGCGTCAACATGACCTACCGTCTGGCGCCGCAGTTTCCGTGGCCCGCCGGCGCCGAGGATGTCGCGGCCGCCGTCCAGTGGGTATCAAAAGAAATCACTGAGCGCGGCGGCGACCCATCACGCGTCTATTTGATGGGCCACTCGGCCGGCGCGGTCCATGTCGCGAGCTATGTGTCCCACCCCGAATTCTATAAGGTGAAGAGCGGCGGCCTGAAGGGCGCCATCATGCTGTCCGGTGTCTACGACCTGAACGCGGGTCCGCTGAACGCGCCCGAACGCAGCTATTTCGGCAACGATCCTTCCCGCAATTCCGGCGAGTCGTCCCTGCCCGGCCTCTTGCAGACCACTATTCCCTTGATGGCCGTTGCCGCGCAACTCGATCCACCCCGCTTTGTCGAGCAGCTCGAGCAATTGAAGGCAGCCACTTGCAAGCGACCTGTCGGCTGCGCACGTACGCTTGTCCTGCCGCAGCACAGCCACATGTCGGAAGTCTATTCGATCAACACAAACGATACGCGACTAACGGATCAAATTCTGGACTTCGTGAAGACCGGGAAATGACGCGACCGAGCATTCTTATTTGGCGTTCCGCTCCCTCCTGAGCTTTGCCCAATAGTCCAGGCGCTTTCTGATTTCGCGCTCGAAACCTCGATCCGGTGGATCGTAAAAGGTCTGCGGGCCGAGTTTTTCCGGAAAATAATCCTGGCCCGAGAAGGCATCCGGCGCATCGTGATCGTAGTCGTAACCTTCGCCGTAGCCCTCCGACTTCATCAACTTGGTCGGCGCATTCAGAATGTGTTTCGGCGGCAAGAGCGAACCGGCCTCCTTCGCCATTCGTTTCGCCGCGCCAAAGGCCTTGTAGGCTGCATTCGATTTCGGTGCGGTCGCGACATAGATCACGGCCTGAGCAATCGCGAGTTCGCCTTCCGGTGAGCCCAGGAAATCATAGGCGTCCTTGGCTGCGTTGCAGATCACTAGCGCCTGCGGATCGGCCATGCCGATATCTTCCACCGCCATGCGAACGACGCGGCGCGCCAGATAGAGCGGGTCCTCGCCGGCGTCGAGCATGCGCGCGAGATAATACAGCGCAGCGTCAGGATCGGAGCCGCGCACCGATTTATGCAGCGCCGAGATCAGGTTGTAATGGCCGTCGGCCGACTTGTCGTAGATCGGCGCGCGACGCTGCAGAATGTCCTGCAACTGTGCGGCGTCGAAGGTTTCGCCGCCACGAGCGGACCGCCAGACTTCTTCAGCCAGGGTCAGCGCGGCGCGGCCATCGCCGTCGGCCATGCGCACCAGCGCGGCGCGGGCTTCCGCATCGAGCGGGAGCTTGCGGCCTTCGACCTCCTCGGCGTGGACGAACAGTTTTTCGATCGCTGCGGAATCCAGCGAATGAAACACCAGCACGCGCGCGCGCGACAACAGCGCCGCGTTGAGCTCGAAGGACGGGTTTTCGGTGGTGGCGCCGACCAGCACCACGGTGCCGTCTTCCATCACGGGCAGAAAAGAATCCTGCTGCGCGCGGTTGAATCGGTGTACCTCGTCGACAAAGAGCAGCGTTCCCTTGCCCGTCTCGCGCCGCGCGCGCGCCGCTTCGAAGGCCTTTTTGAGGTCGGCAACCCCGGAAAATACCGCCGAAATCTGCTCGAAATGCAACTCGGTCGCATCCGCCAGGAGCCGCGCCACCGTGGTCTTGCCGGTGCCCGGCGGTCCCCAGAAGATCAGCGAACCGAGCGTGCGGGTTTCCAGCATCCGCGTCAGCGCGCCGTCGGGCCCCAGGATATGGTCCTGGCCGACGACCTGACTAAGCGAGCGCGGCCGCATCCGGTCGGGCAGCGGATGGGGTGCGTCCTGCGATAGCCCCGCGGCGGCGAAGAGACTGGCGCCCTCCTGTTTCGGACTAGTGCCCACTTTCCGACGTTCGTGCACCACCTCAGCATCCTCCATTCACGAACGTCGGAAAGTCGTGGGCACTAGCAGACCCAATGATTCTAGTGCCGCTTTCCATTTGAAGTTCCTAGACAGCACTAGTGGTTCATCACAGTGATTTTGACGTTTTGATACCGAGCCATTCGAGGATGGGCAAGTTTTCGGGTGGCAGGAGAATCTCGATGCTTCGGGGAACACCGGGCTGACGGCGAATGAAACCGTTTCGTTCGAGCGTGACGATCATCTGGTGGACTGACGGCGGGCTGACGCGGAAATGGCGCTGCATGTCGGTTTCGGCGGGTGGGCGTCCGAACATGTGCGCGTAGGTGTAGATAAAAGCCAGGTAATGTCCCTGCTTCTCGGTGAAGCGCGCGCCTGATTTTTGACTCATGGATCGATTCGTCCCGGCCTCCGATGACAGGAGGCGAAGGATGAATGTACGATACCGGGTCGAATTGAGCCAAGCCGAGCGGAATGAACTGACGGCGATGCTCGGCGGCGGCAAGCATGCCGCCCGCAAGCTGAAGCGGGCGCAGATTTTGCTGGCGGCCGATCGGGGCCGCCGCGACGAGGAGATCGCCCAAACCGTCAGGGTCAGCCTTTCCACCGTAGGCCGTATCAAGCGCCGCTTCGTGGAGGGCAATCTGGAGCGGGCCTTGAGCGAGGAGCCGCGTCCGGGCGCGGAGCGCAAGCTGACCGGCAAGGAGGAGGCCCTGCTGGTGGCGACGGCATGCGCCAAACCGCCCGCCGGTCGCAAACGCTGGACGCTGACGCTTTTGGCCGACACGATGGTCAAGCTCACCGATCACGACAGCCTGTCGGGCGAGACCGTGCGCCGCCGGCTGGTTGAGAACGACCTCAAGCCGTGGCGCAGGGACATGTGGTGCATTCCCCATGTCGACGGCGAATACGTCGCCCGCATGGAGGACGTGCTCGATCTCTATGCCGAGCCGCCGGATCCTGCCCGGCCGCTGGTCTGCTTCGACGAGACCCCCGTCCAGCTGGTCGGCGAGGTGCGGCAGCCGATTCCGGCCGAGCCGGGACAGCGCGAGCGCTACGATTACGAGTACCGCCGCAACGGCACCGTCAATCTCTTCGTTACCTTCGACCCGCATCGCGGCTGGCGCAACGTCAAGGTCACCGACCGCCGCGCCGCCGTGGACTACGCCCACTGCATGCGCGAGCTCGTCGACGTCCATTATCCCGATGCCGATTGCATCCGTGTCGTGCAGGACAATCTGTCGACCCATACCGCCGGCGCCCTCTACCAGGCTTTTGCCCCTGCCGAGGCCCGCCGCATCCTGCGCCGCATCGAGTTCCACTACACCCCGAAACACGCCAGTTGGCTCAACATGGTCGAGTGCG
>NZ_DAIDJE010000107.1 GCF_027451485.1 Bradyrhizobium sp. | reverse complement strand
GGTCTCGTGGACGTTTTTGTGGTCGGACGCCGCACGGCCGGACCGCTGTGCGATTATTCCTTCATGCCTGCATCTTCTACTTTGCTTCTTCGCCTTAACGCGAATGAAATACAGCGAGCAGATTGGCTGGTACAGGTTGATTTCGCGCTCGTCGTAGAATTGGATATTGGAGCGAGCAAAACGGACAATCTGCTCGCCCGTCGCCGCCGGGTACACTTACTGCAGAACCAGAACCGGATTGTTTCGGGTGGGGTTCAAGCGCACGATTTTGCGCGCACGATCTAGTACAGTCTTTTGCAGTGCTTCACCGTTTTCAGCGTCTGCTTCGCTCAACGACGCGTGTGCTGGCTCAGGGGGAGTCGGCCGCGAGGGTCGCGCCCTGACTGGCTTCGGTCGCTCCTCTGGTGAGCCTTGCCACCAACACGAGTCCGCATGCAGCCGTCAGGAGCTGGGCGCCGACGAGAAGCCAAAATCCTCGCGCGAGATTGTCGCCGGAGCGCGACATCATGGCGGCGCCCATCATCATCGGCATCAGCGCCGAGGTGAGGTTGCCGATGCCGTTGATCAAGCCATAAGTGCTGCCAACCGTTCCATGCTTGGCGACGTGTTGTACCAGGGTCGGGATCGCTGGTGCCTGAAAGCCCCAGCCGGCACCAGCGAGGATGAGAGCGGACGCGGCGACATACGGGTTGTCGGCGACGATCGCCGTCGTCACGGAGATGGCAGTGGTTACGCCACCGATGGCGAACACGACCGGCGCCTTCGATCGCGGCAGCAGATCGACGACCGATCCGCCGGCGACGTTGGCGATGATGCCGACAAAGAAGGGAAGGCCGGCAAAGATGCTCATTTCATTGAGCGAGAAATGCCGCGCCTCCTTCAGATAGGAAGGCAACCACGTGCTCGCGCCCCAGAGATAGCTCAGCGTGCAGATCTCGACGATCAGAATCCAGAACAGATGCGGCGTTCGCAGCGCCGCGAGGAGCAGCGCGAGGGCGGAATCTGCTTGATGGCCGGCGTCGCGCGGGCGGGTGGACGAAGATCGAATGAACAGCGCGATCAGCGGTAGTCCAATGACAATATTGAGCGCCGCCAGCGCCCAGATTGAATCGCGCCAGCCGAAATGCATGATCAGGAAATTGACGATCGAATAGCCGGCGCCAAGGCCGATGCTGACGCCGAGCGAACTCACCGCGTTCGGCTTGCCGACCTCGTTGGCAGCAAAGTGCTCCTTGACGTATATGGTTTTCAGCGAGAACAGCGGACCTTCGGCACAGCCAAGCAGGAGACGCAACAGCAGGAAAACGGTTGCGCCAGCGGCGAGCGCCGAGGCGGCGGTGAAGACGGTCCAGAGCAGAACGCTGATCAGAAGGCTGGTGCGCACGCTCCAGTGGGATTCGAACACCGGCGTCAGAAACCAGGCCGAGAGGCCATAGCCGAACAGGAACAGCGAGACGAGGCGTCCCTGCGCGACACGGTCTCCCTCGAGCCCGAGCGTGTGGAGGAAATCCGCATTGGTGATCATCAAGGAGACGTTGATGCGATCGACGTAAGCGATGCTCACAACGATCAAAATAACGATCACGCCCGCCCATCGTTTCGACTGCACGATCACCCACACTCCCGTTTGCACAGGGCCACGCTATGGTTGCCTGCTGCAATGAAATTCAATGCATCGAAAATCCGCCGTCGACGGCGAGCGCCTGGCCGGTAATGAACTTGGAATCATCGGACATCAGGAACGCGGCAACGCCGTCGAGGTCATCCGGCGTCTGCTTGCGCTTGAGCACCTGCTTCTGCGCATAGTCGTTCCAGCGCTGCTCGGGAATGTCCTTGGTGGCTTCGCCGACCGTGAGACCAGGCAACAGGCAATTGACCCTGATCATGCGCTCGCCCAGTTCGCGCGCGAGCGAGCGCGTCATGCCGATGATGGCCGACTTGCTGGTGACGTAGTGAAGCAGGCGAGGGGCGCCCCAATAGATAGAGTCTGACGAGACCGTGACGATCGAGCCGCCGTCGCGCATGGCAGGCGCAATGGCGCGTACGGTCAGCCAAGTGCCGCGAACATTGATTGCCATCATCCGGTCCCAGGCCTCGACGGTGATTTCATCGTAGGTCTTGCCGCCGACATTATTGGCCCATCCGGCGTTGGCGATCAGGCCATCGATACCGTCGCAACCCTCGCGCGCCATCCGCGCCATCTCGGCCACTGACGCTTCCGAGGAGACATCGACCTGGACGAAGCGGGCATCGCCGCCGTTTGCTTTCAATGCCGCCTCCGCTTCAAGGCCGAGAGCAGGATCAATCTCGGCGATGATGACGCTCGCGCCTTCGCGGCACAGCCGCTCAGCATAGGAGAAGCCGAGGCCCCGTCCTGATCCGGTGACGACGATCCGTCGGCCTGTGAATCTTCCGCCCATGGTGGTCCTGGCCTCCGCTAGAGCCTCAGCGCCTCGGTGACGACGGCATACTGAAAATAGTTGCGCTGGTCGCGATCGTAGATCGTGACCGATGCGCCGCCGCCCGCACGTCCTGTGAAAGCTTCGTCGCTGATGTGATCATAGCCGTCGAAGGCGATATCGCCCGTCATTTGCAGGTCGATCGCTCCTTGCCTGCCGCCGACGACAATGCGACCGTCTACGGTCGAGGCGCTCGCGCCTGACGTGATATCGACAAAGCCATCCGCCGTCGGATTGATCTCAAAGGTCTCGCCGGTTCCCAGCGAATAAAGACGCAAGGGACAATGCCCGGAGCGCCGCCGATGCGCCTCTGCGACAATGATACGTCGGATTTCGGGGGTCATGATTGCTTCGCTCCGCCGTTGTGTGCTCAGGCGTGACCGCGGCCTGTCCGATCGGTCGCCACGACCTGACGGCGGGTCTTGCCGTCGATACCGCCGGCGATTGCCCATTCGGCGAAATTTTCCGGCTTGCGTTCATGCTTTGCCGGCTTCCAGTCGGCCGTGCAGTAATCCTCATCGGCGTAATATTCGAGCGGCGCCGCAAGCGGATTCTCGAAATACCAGAAATAGGCCGATGAGATCGGATGACGGCCGGGGCCGATTTCCGTCTTCCAGCCTTTCTTGCTCATCGCAATGCCGCCGCCGATCAACTCGTGAATGTCAGTCACGGTGAACGCGACGTGATTGATGCCGGGTTTGCCAGGCCGGTTGAGGATAAACAAGTTGTGGTGATCGCCGACCTGCTGGCAGCGGGTGAAAGCGCCATGGCCGGGATATTCATCGCTGATCACAAAGCCAAGTTTCTCGGTATAGAAGGCGCGCATGGCCGGAAAATCAGCCGCGAACACCACGACGTGGCCGATATTGATCGGATGCGCCTGGGTGTGGATCGGCGAGCGCTGGTTGACCCGCTGATGCGAGCCGGGTGCATTCGGCATCGTTGGTGTGACGATGACCGGCGTGCGCCGGCTGACACGGAAGGCGAGGCTCAGGCCATTCGGATCGGTGACGCGCGGCAACCCGTCGGCACCGGTCCGGAAGTTTTCGACTTCACGGAGCACGGCCAGGTTTTTCTGCAGCTCCTGCTCGCTCGCCGCGCCCCAGATCACCTCGCGCACGGTGTTGCCGGTTTCGATCGCCGGCGGCAGATCCGGCGCGTCATGCGGGCGGACGATCACTTCGGCGCCGTCGCGGGTTCGATAGACCAGGCGGTCGCTCGTAGCTGAAGCCTGCGTTACGCCCCAGTCGTCCAGAAAGCGCCGGGCTTCAGCCATGTCGGCCACGCCGAAGACAATTGCGTCGATACCATTGAATGACATGATCGCATCCCTTCATCAAAAACAGCGCGCCGGTATCACGCTACGCGTTCCCCGAACCGGGCGAATGCGCCGCCCATGCGGCGCGTCCGCATCTTGAGCATCAGCGCTTGACCTTCGCCAGCGGATGGTCGGCCGGGTAGGTCGGCGTGATTGGCTTCGGAGAGCCGATCATCACCATCATGATCGCTTCCTCGTCACCGACATTGATCTCGCCGCGGTACACGCCGGGCGGCACCGAGATACAATCGCGTTCGCCAAGGATCGATTCCCAGCGCTCGCCATCCTTCTCAACCATCACCTTGATCTTGCCGCGCAGCACGAAGAAGACTTCTTCGGCATCGACGTGGAGATGCATTGGGCCTTCGCCGCCGGCGGGAATGATCATGTTCGAGAGCGTGAAATGCTCAGACGGGATGACATTGGTATCCGTAGCAACGCCCGTAGCACCGGTGCCGATGAAGCGCTTTTGTGCGCGCCGGTACTTCGGGTCGAAGTCGGCCTGGAACTTGAGCGCGTTCCAGTCATAGGGACGGTCGGCGACGCGCGCGACACGGCTCTTCATCCAGTCTTCGAAGCTCGCGCCTTCGGGCCGATCCCAGGAACGCTTCTGCTGTCGTGTCGTATCATCCATGTTTGCTCTCCTTAATGTCTGGGTTTCTCTCTATGGTTGGGGCATTCCAAGTTCAAAGCTGTGAGGTTGACGATTGGCGCGGCGAGGCGGGAGCTGGCGCCGCGTGACGGCCGAGATCCTGCGAGATGGCCTGCGCCGTGGCCACTACCTCCGTTTTCAGCGCGCCGTTGAGTTCGGCGTCGTTGGTAAACATAGCCACGGCGGAAATATTGATGGCGGCGACAATGCGGTCGGTCATGTCGCGCACCGGCGCGGCGACGCTGGCGACGCCGGGTTCATAAGCCGCATTTTGCACGACAAAACCCTCGCGGCGGTCTTCGGCGAGTTGCTCTAGGAGATCGGCGAGATTGGTTGGCGGTGTGTCGGCGGCAAGGGAAGCATCGTCGTAGAGATGACGGATCTCCGTCTCCGGGAGTCCCGATAAGAGCACGCGCCCCATAGTGGTGCGGCGCGCAGGCAATCGGGTGCCAACATGTACGGTACTGGCGATGGAGCGCCGCGTCGCCACACGCGCGAGATAGACGACATCGCGCCCGTGCAATTCGCCAAGATGTGACGACCAGCCGGTGCGATCGCGCAGGCGGATGAGGTGCGGCATCGCTACTTCGACCAGATCGCGCGCGGCGAGATAGCCGAAGCCGAGGCTCAGGACCTGCGGGCCGAGGCGATAGCTCTTGGTGCTGTTGTCATAGGCGACGTAGCCGAGCGCGCTCAACGTATAGAGCAGACGATATGCCGACGAGCGGGTGACGCTCAGCGTTGCGGCGACTTCGGAAAGGGTCAGAGACCGCTGGTCGCCGGATAGGGCCGCGAGAATGTCGAGCCCGCGGATCAGCGCCGGCACAAGATAACGCTCGTCGATGCCGTCGGGCAGCGCGGTGATGCTGGATGCTGGATCGTCTTCCGCTGAGCGTTTGCCTGCCATCTCCGCCGTCCCTGTGCACATTTAGTTTTGCTAACGAAACATTGTATAGTATATAAAACAACTGCTGACAAGGCCAATTTCCGGGTTATCGACCAAACCGTATTTGCCGGTATTAAACTACTAATTTTCATTTACCTATTGACAAGCTCCCGCAGCCGGGTCTCTCCTATATCATAATTGAACATTAAGTTCATATTTGAACATTTGGGGAAACGGTCGTGGCGTTCGTTCGTGAGCTTGCCGAGGGGGTTGAGGTCTTTCGCCGTTCCGGCGAAGGCCAGCGCCGCGCGTTCGTGCTGCTGCATGGCGTCGGCAGCAATGCGCACAGCTTCGATCCCTTGATGCAGGCGTTGCCGCTGTCGGTCGAGGCAATCGCCTGGAACGCGCCCGGTTACGGACAATCGAAGCCGCTTGCCAAGGAATCGCCTGCGCCGCGCGACTATGCCGCCGTGCTTGCCGCTGTCATGGACAGGCTCGGCATCTCACGCGCCGTTCTCGTCGGCCATTCCCTCGGTTCGTTGTTTGCCGCGAGCTTTGCCGCCCACTATCCCGAACGGGTTTCTGCGCTCGCGCTGTTGTCGCCTGCGCTCGGCTATCGCGTGTCGGCGGATGAACCGCTGCCCCCAGCCGTCCAGCAGCGCATCGATGAACTCAATACGCTTGGTCCGGAAGCGTTCGCCAGGAAGCGCGCCGCACGGCTGGTCGCCGATCCCGTCGTGACGCCGCATGTTCTGGTCGCCGTCGAACGCGCAATGGCGGCGGTTCATCCGCAAGGCTATGCGCAGGCCGTTCGCGCGCTCGGCGCAGGTGACATGCTCGCCGATCTCGACAGAGTTTCCGCCCCCGCGCTTGTTGCGGTTGGTTCGAAGGACGTGATCACGCCGCCTGATAACGCAAAAGCCGCGCGCGACGCCCTGCGCGGAACGGCAGAGTACCACGAGGTTACAGGCTCGGGACACGCTCTGCCGCAGGAAGAGCCAGCCTTGGTCGCGAAACTGCTGGCCGCCTTTATACGAGAAAACGCCCATGTCTAGGCAAACGAAGACCGATGAAGAGACCGAAGGCAGCGATCTCTATGTGTCGCCGCCGGCGCAGCGTGCTGCGCGTCTGCTGCGCCACATCGCCGAAGGCGATGCCGTCACCAACATGTCGGAGACGGCGAGGGCGCTCGGCATCAACCGAACGACGCTCGTGCGCCTGCTTCACACCTTGAGCGCCGAACGCTTCATCGAGCCGCGTCCCGGTGGTAATGGCTGGCGCATCGGCGTCGGCCTCATCGGTCTCGCGGCGCAAGCCTTCTTCTCCGAGGATCTGGTGCAGACGTCGGTCCCGGTCCTGACGCGGCTTGCCGACACGCTTGGACTGTCGGCGCATCTAGGCGTGCTCGACAATCTTGAGATCGTCTATTTGGTGCGTCGCGTTCCGAACCATGTGTTTGCGAGCAATATCCGCATCGGCAGCCGGCTTCCGGCTCATGCAGCCAATATGGGCCGCATCATTCTCGCCAATCTGCCGGCGGCCCAGGTCGACCGTCTCTACGCAGGAGCGACCCTCGCACCGGTCACGTCGCATACGGCGGTGACACTGGTGCAGCTGCATGCCCAGCTCGACGCCGACCGCGCCGCCGGGCTTGCCTGGAGCGACGGCAATTACGAAGCCGATATCAGCTCGGTCGCAGCGGCGATTTTCGATGCGACCGGCACTCCGGTTGCCGCCATCAATGTCAGTGGTCATGCAACCGATTTCGCCGGCGCCAGCCGCAGGTCGCAGATTGCGGCAAGCGTCAGGGATGCTGCGGCCGAAATCTCGCAGCGGCTCGGCTGGCGCAGCCATTCCGAGACGACCGCCGATCGCACAACGCCAAGACGAAGCCTGGCGTAAAGGAGAGGACCGTGGACCTGAAACTCGCCGATCGCATCGCAGTCGTCACCGGCGGAAGTTCGGGGATCGGTCTTGCAACCGCGCGGCTACTTGTGGAAGCCGGGGCACGCGTCGCGATCTGCGGACGCGATGAAGAACGGCTCGCGCGCGCCAAGGCGAGACTCGAAGCCATCAAGTCGGGGTGCGTGCTGGCGAAGGCCTGTGACGTGCTCGATGCCGAGGCGGTCGCTGCGTTTGCCCGCGACGTCGCGACTTGGGGTCGCGGACGCGTCGATCTTCTCGTCAACAACGCCGGACAGGGACGCGTATCGACCTTCGAATCCACCACCGACGCCCAGTGGCGGGAAGAATTCGATCTGAAGTACTTCAGCCAGATATTGCCGATCCGCGCCTTCAGGCCGCTGCTCGACGCCAGCGACGCGCCGGCGATCGTCGGGGTCAACTCGCTGCTTGCGCTGCAACCGGAGGCGCACATGGTCTGCACTTCCGCGGCGCGCGCCGGCGTGCAGAATTTGTTGAAATCGCTGGCAAGCGAGTTCGCGCCACGGATACGCGTCAACACTGTTCTGCTGGGCCTTGTCGACTCCGGCCAATGGCAGCGGCGCTTTGAAGCGCGGCCCGACAAGACGCAGTCGCGGGAGGACTGGTTTGCCGGCCTCGCGCGCGAAAAGCGCATTCCACTCGGGCGGCTCGGTACACCGGACGAACCGGCGCGTGCCATCGTTTTTCTCGGCTCGCCCGCCGCAAGTTACATCACAGGCGCCAGTCTCGAGATTTCGGGTGGCGTGTCCCGACACATCTAACGGATCAAGGTCATGAACATCTCTCTCGCCAAGGAACGCATCGCCGCCTCCGACGCCGCATCGCATGAAGAGGCGGTGGGCGACGCGATTGCTCGAGCGCTGGCCGATCTCGGCGTAACGACGGTGTTCGGCGTGATCTCGATCCACAACATGCCGATCCTCGATGCGATCGGGCGGCAAGGGCGCATTCGCTTCGTGCCGGCTCGCGGCGAGGCCGGCGCCATGAACATGGCGGATGCCTATGCGCGCGTCTCACGCTCGCTCGGCGTCTGCATCACCTCGACCGGAACGGCGGCCGGCAACGCTGCTGGCTCTCAGGTCGAAGCGCTCACGGCGGGTTCGCCTGTCCTGCACATCACGACCCAGGTCGATCGCGAGTTCGCCGATCGCGACCGCGCCGCCATTCACGACGTGCCGCGACAGCCGGATATGCTGAAGGCCGTCAGCAAGGCGTACTTGCGCATCTGGGAGCCAGCGGCGGCGATCGACACGCTGCTTGTGGCCGTTCGCCAGGCGCTGTCGGCGCCGTCTGGTCCGGTCGCGCTCGAAATCCCAGTCGACGTGCAGCGGCTGAACGTGCGTCGACGCGATGTTGGCAAGTTGGAGTTTCCGCGTGTCGTACCGGATCCGTCCGAGCTCGATGCACTGGCGGCGCGAGTGCGGCAAGCCAGGGGGCCGCTGCTTTGGCTTGGCGGCGGATCGCGTGGCGCCGCGGCGGCAGCCCTTGAACTCATCGATCGCGGTTTTGGCGCGGTGACCAGCACCAACGGACGTGCGGTTGTGCCGGAAGGTCATCCGCGAAACCTGGGCGCCTTCAATATGTCGCGGGATGCCGAGGCGATTTACGCGCGCTCGGATCTGATGATCGTGATTGGCTCACGGCTGCGCGGCAACGAGACCAAGAACAATCGCATGGCGCTGCCGCCGCTGGTTCAGGTGGACGCCGATCCGCAACAGGCTGGCCGCAACTACCCGGTCGAGCAGTTCATCTGCGGCGACGCGAGCCTGGTGCTGGAAGGCCTGCTGGCGCGGGTTCCGAAAAAGCTCGACACCGACGCCGCATTCCTTGCCGACATTGCGCCGGCACGGGGCCAATCGGAGGCTGCGCTGCGCGACAACCTCGGTCCCTATGCCGCACTCGCTGATACGCTGAGTCGGCGCGTCAGCGGCAACGGTCATCCCTGGGTGCGCGACGTCACCATCTCCAACAGCACCTTCGGTAACCGCTACGTGCGCCTTGCCGCCCCGCATCTGGGAGTCCACGCGCTCGGCGGCGGCATCGGCCAAGGCATCGCGATGGGCATTGGTGCGGCCATGGCCGGTATTGCGGCAAAGACCATCACGCTGCTCGGCGACGGCGGTTCGCAACTGATGTTGGGCGAATTGGCGACTGCCGTCGAGATGGAAGCAAATATGGTTTTTGTGCTGATGAACGACCAGGGTTACGGCGTCATCCGCAACATCCAGGATGCGCAATACGGCGGCCGCAAGGTCTTCTCCAACATCCTGACGCCAGATTTCTCGCTCATCTGTAAAGCCGTCGGGTTGCCGCACGAAAAAGTGAAGAGGATCGAGGACGTCGATGCTGCGCTCGACCGCGCCATCGCGGTGCGTGGCCCCTGCCTGATTGAAATCGACATGGTTGCCATCGGGCCGTTCCGGCAAAGCTTCGCCGGTCCGCCGGCCGGCGCAGCAGGAGGGCGCACATGATGCTGCGGCGTCTCGGCGTCATCGGAGCTGGCGGCATCGCTGATGTCGCGCTGTCGACGTTGGCGGAGCGACTGGCCTCGCCTCTTGAGCAGGTCACGATTCTCGTGCCGGCGGATTTCGCTCCGCAGGCGCAAAAACTGCTCGATCGCCTCGGCGACAAGCTCGCGTCGTCGCGGAAGGTGGTGACGGATATAACAGCCCTGTTGAACGACCAGCCTGACGCGGTCGCCGAGTGTGCTTCCCACACCGCCGTGCGCGATTATGGGACCAAAATTCTTGGTTCCGGTTGTGACCTCGTGCTGATCTCGATCGGCTCGCTGTCCGACGAGAGTTTGCGCAGCGAGCTCGAGCTTGCCGCGCGACGCGGTGGCAGCAGGCTCGTTCTACCGGCAGGCGCGATCGGCGGGATCGATTCGCTGGTCGCAGCGAAATTGTCGGGACTGGAATCGGTGACCTATATCGGACGCAAGCCGCCGAAAGCTTGGGTCGGCACTGCCGCGGAGAAGATTGTCGACCTTCACGGTCTGACCAAACCCACCGCCTTCTTCGAAGGCAATGCCCGTGAAGCCGCGCGAGACTACCCTTTCAACGCCAATGTGGCGGCGACGCTTGGTCTTGCCGGCATCGGCTTCGAGCAGACGAAAGTGCGTCTCGTGGCCGATCCCGATGTAAGCCGTAACGTGCACGAATTCGTTGTTCGTTCGGCCTGCGGAGACTTCAGCGTCAGGCTCGAGGGTCGCCCGTCGGCGGTAAACCCGAAAACGTCGTTGATGGCCGGATTCAGTGTGGCGCGCGAACTTCTTAACCGCGCCGGCAATCTCGTGATCTAGGAGCATGCCGATGAGCAATGTCATCGAGACACAGGACAGACTTTACATCGGCGGCGAATGGCGCCACGGCCGCGGCGCGGAAATCGTTTCGAATTTCCCCGCCGACGGATCGCTGAATGCCCAGCTGTCGGGCGCTTCGGTGGAAGATGTCGATCTTGCCATCGAGCGCGCTGAAGAGGCCGTCAACGATCCTGCCTGGCGAAAGCTGTTGCCGCATGAGCGAGCGACATACCTCTATCGTATCGCTGAGGGCATCGCGAAGAATGCCGAACGCATCTCGCAGGTCCAGTCACGCGACACCGGCAAGACGCTGACCGAGACCTATGCCCTTGCAATGAGCGCGTCCGGCACGTTCCGCTACATGGCAGCAGTGCTGGAGATCATGGAAGAGGCGATCACGCCATCCCGCGGACAATATCTGACATTCTCCGTGCATGAGCCGCTCGGCGTTACTGCCGGGATCACGCCGTGGAATTCGCCGATCGCCTCCGATGCGCAGAAGGTGGCGCCGGCGCTCGCCGCCGGCAATGCGATCCTGCTCAAGCCGTCGTCCTGGAGCCCGCTGGTTTCGCTGGAACTCGCGCGCATCATCGATGAAGCGGGCCTGCCGCGAGGGCTGTTCTCGACGCTGCCCGGCGCCGGCGCGATCGTCGGCGACCGTCTGGTGCAGCATCCTGCGATCAGAAAGCTCTCCTTCACCGGCGGAACCGAAACCGGCCGCGCCCTGGCGCGCAAGGCCGCCGAAAAGCTGATGGCGGTGTCGCTCGAGCTCGGCGGCAAGTCGCCGACCATCGTGTTCGCCGACGCAGATCTCGATATCGCCTGCGCCGGCGTGCTGTTCGGCATCTTCTCTTCGACCGGCCAGTCCTGCATCGCCGGCTCGCGGCTGTTTGTCGAACGCAGCATCTACGAGGCGTTTGTGGCGAAGCTCGTCGCTGCAACGGAACGCTTGCGGATCGGCCATCCATTCGACAAGGCGACGCAAGTTGCTCCACTGATCAGGCCGCGCCACCGCGAGGAGGTCGAAGCTCACGTTGCCCGTGCGCGGGCCGATGGCGGCCGCGTGCTGACCGGCGGCGAACGGCCGAAAGGAGATGACTATCAGCAGGGCACGTATTATCGGCCGACGATCATCGCGGGTCTCGATAACCGTGCGGCGCTGTGCCGCGAGGAAGTCTTTGGGCCAGTGCTCGCCGTACTGCCGTTTGACGATGAAGCCGAATTGATCCGCCAGGCCAACGACAACGCGTATGGCCTTGCCTGCGGAATCTACACGCGCGATTTCCCGAAGGCCTGGCGCGTGGCGCGGGCTATCGACGCCGGTACGGTCTGGGTCAACACCTACAAGCAGTTCTCGATATCGACTCCGTTTGGCGGCACGAAAGAGAGTGGCCTCGGCCGGGAAAAGGGCCGCGATGGCATTCGCGCCTGGATGGCACAGAAATCGCTTTATTTTGACCTGGGCAACCGGCCGCATCCGTGGGCCGCGATCGCGGTGTGAGGGAGAGTGAGATGTCGGACGTCGCAGAAATGATGCCGCCTGCAAGTCTCGGCACGGGTGCACCGAGTGTCGCTGCACCGTCCGGTATTCAGGTTCGCGTGCGCGCCATGCGTTGGGAAGCGCCCGGCGTGCTGTCTCTCGAACTCGCCTCTGCTGACGGTGTAATGCTGCCGCCCTTCGAGCCCGGCGCGCATGTCGATCTGCGCCTGCCGGACGGCACCATGCGGCAATATTCGCTGTGCGGCGATCCGTCGGATCGCTCGCACTACCGGCTTGGCATTCGTGCGGTCGGCGGCGGCCTGTCCTCGACTTTCGTGCATCGGAAGCTGCGCCCTGGCGAGCTCGTGACGGTCAGCGCGCCGCGCAACAACTTCCCGCTGGAAGACGCGCAGCGCTACATCTTCGTCGCCGGCGGTATCGGGATCACGCCGCTGCTTCCGATGATGCGACGGGCGCGTGAACGCGGCCGTCCCTGGACATTGCTATATTGCAACAAGCGCGACAGTGATGCGCCGTTTCTCGATGAGATCCGCGCGCTGGGCGGTGAAATTTCCCTGCATAGTTCGCAGGCAGGTACGCGGCTGGATGTCGGAAGCAGGCTGGCTGCGACGCAGGATGGCGCCATGATCTATTGCTGCGGTCCCGAGCGGCTGATGACCGCGGTGGAAGAGGCCACTGCCGCCTGGCCGGAAGGCACCGTACATTTCGAATGGTTCGCGCCACGCAGCCGTCCGACCGATGACGTTGCGGGCAGCTTCGAGATCGTCTGCAATGTTTCCGGTCTAACGCTCACCGTGCCGGAGGATCGCACCGTTCTCGATATTCTCAACGAAGCCGGCATCGAGGTTCCTTGCTCGTGTCAGCAGGGTATCTGCGGAACCTGCGAAACGCGAGTCGTTTCGGGCGAAGTCGACCATCGCGACAGCATCCTGTCGTCGGCCGAGCGCGCCGCAAACGAGACCATGATGACATGCGTGTCGCGGGCCAAAGCCGGCTCGCGCCTCATTCTTGATATTTGACGGCATCGCCGCGATGGCGTCGTCGCGGAGTTTTTGAATAACACCGAGATGAACCCGATCGTTTGGGAGGACAGCATGGAATACCAATTTCCCTACCTCAGTCCGCATCAGACCCGGACTCAGCCGCCGACCGCGTGGCAGCAGGAACTGGCCAACGCGATTGAGGGCATTTTCAGCAAGGGCGCACGCGAACTCGACGAACTCGTCGCTGGCCTGAACGCCTCGCGCGTGCGTCCGCCAAGCGGCGGCGACTGGACCGAAGACAATTTCACCGCGGTGATGAAAGAATTGGGAGCCTGATCATGAGCGTTGCAACACTCGACCGTACCGCCAATGCACCGGCGCCGACCGATCAGCAGGTCCAGGCATATCTGCTCACCGGCTTGCGCAATCGATGGTGGCCGATCCTGCCCTCGCGCTTCGTCGAAGCGGGCGGCAAACCGCTTGGTCTGACCCGGCTCGGCGAATCGCTGGTGCTGTGGCGCGACTCGCGCGGCATCATTCACGTGCAGGCCAACCGTTGCCCGCATCGCGCGGTGCCGCTGTCTCGCGGCATCAACGAGGGCGATCGGCTGCGGTGCAACTACCATGGCGTTGAGGTTGGTCCTGACGGCAAGGTCCTCAAGGTACCCGGTCAGCCCGGCTGCCCGCTCGAAGGCAAGAAGGCGGTAAAGACCTATCCGTCGCGCGAAATCGCCGGCGCCATTTTTGCCTGGTTCGGCGACGCCCTGCATCAGGACGCGCCTGAGTTCGAGCCCCCCGAGCAATTGGTGGATCCGGAGTATTCGCACTTCCTCTGCTATGCAGACTGGGAGATGGCATGGCGTTATGCGTTCGATAACCTCATGGATCCCATGCATGGCACATTCCTGCATGCCAACTCCCACACCATGTACCAGGGTGAGACCCAAGCCCATTTCGTCACACGCGACACGCCGTATGGCTATGTCTTTGAGAAAGAAGGTCAGCGCGATGTGAACTTCGATTGGAGCGAATTTGTCGATAGGGGTGCGCTCTATGTACGTCTCGAAATTCCTTATCCGCCTTCGGGCGGACCTGGCGGCAATTTCGGGATTGTTGGCTTCGGCACCCCGATCGACGAGAATACGATGTGCGTGTTCTTCTGGCGTGTCCGCAAGGTGAGCGGCTGGCAGCGCGACGTCTGGCGCTTTCTCTACAAGACAAATCTCGAACCACGTCACTGGGACGTTCTCGAGCAGGACCGAGAGATCCTTGCCGGCGTCAAACCGGGCCTCGAGAAATACGAGATGCTCTATCAGCACGATGCCGGTGTGATCCGACTGCGCCGTTACCTGGCACAGCAGGCGCGCAAGCAACTGGTCGAACTTCAGGCTGCAGGGAAATAACGGTCGCGCATGACGGCGACATGACGCAGCAGGGCTGCGGGGAGGATCCAATGAACGTTCTGGCACAACAGCAGGCAGGCACCCTTGAGGCGGCTGACGATACACTCAGCCCGCAGGCGAGCCACGCGATCTGGGGCGCGGCAGTCGGCTTCTTTGTCGACAACTACGACATCTTTCTTCCGGTCATCGCGCTCGCCCCGGCGATGGCATACTTCATTCCATCACATGTTCCACCCGCCATCGCGGCGGTGGCGTCCGCAATGATCTTTGCGACGACGCTGATCGGCCGGCCGCTCGGGGCATTCATCTTTGGGCACTTTGCGGACACCATCGGCAGAAAGCGTACGACCATCATTTCGGTGATGGGTTTCGGCGTCGTCACGCTGCTGATTGCCGTGCTGCCCGGTTATCAGACGCTTGGGCCGGCGGTGATCTGGATATTCATCGGCCTGCGTTTGATCGACGGAATTTTTCTCGGCGGTGAATATACGTCCGCCAATCCGTTGGCCATGGAATATTGTCCAAAGGACAAGCGCGGTCTTTTTGGCGCGGTGATCCAGAGCGCCGCGCCGCTAGGAACGGCGGGCATTTCGCTGGTGACACTGGCCGTCCTCCTGGTGTTCCCCGCTAAGGGACCCGGCTCGCCCTACGTGGAGTGGGGCTGGAGAATTCCCTTCCTGGTGGGGGCGATCATGGCCTTCGCGCTCGCCTATTATTACAAGAACTCGGTCGAGGAGTCCGAGATCTGGCGCAAGACGGGCAAGACCGCCAACTCTACCGCTCCGATCAAGGTGCTTTTCACCGGCGAAAATCTGAAGAGCTTCTTGCAGGTGTTCGTCGTTATGACCGGCTTTTGGCTGCTCCTTAACGCATCGCTTGCCGTCATGCCGGGCCTGCTTGCGGTCCAGATGAAAGTGGGAAGCATTGAGACGACGAGCGCGCTTGTCATCGCGTATCTCGCGCTGAGCGTCATCTACGTTCTCGGCGGTGCCGTAAGCCAGCGCATCGGACGACGAAACTATTTACTTGCTGCAAGTGTTGCCGCGGCGACACTCGGCACATTCTGTTATTATCTGCTGCTCAGTAGCGTTCCCGGCGACCTGACGCGCATCATGATCCTGACGACGTTGACAACTGTCCTGGTTGTCGCTCCGGGCGCGCTAGGCACGGTTTATATCAACGAGCGCTTCAGAACGACGGTGAGGGCATCCGGCTTCGGCCTGGGCTACAGCCTCGCGATTATCCTCCCAGCGTTCTACGTCTTTTATCAGACCTGGCTCGCCTACCTCATGCCGTTCAAGTACACGGTGCTGGTGCTTGTGGTGGTGGGAGCGGTTCTGATCTTCGTCGGAGCGGCGATCGGTCCGGAGACGAAGGATGTCGATTTCGGGTCGACAACGCCGGGGCAGAAACGCTAGTTGGCGCGAGGACAATATTCAATCTCGATTAAAACGAGCCTGGTCTCCCTCGCCCGCGCCGGATGTCCGACATCGATTCCGAGCGCATGATGCTGCGTGTCGAGCAGGGCAAAGGCCGCAAGGATCGCCACGCGATGCTTTCCCCCGTGCTGCTCGAACTTCTGCGCGATTGGTACCGCATTTTCCGCCCGCAGGGCTGGCTGTTTCCGGGACTGAAGCCGGCCAGCCCGATGACGACACGCCAGCTCACGCGCGCCTGCCATGCTGCGGCCCATATGGCCGAGATTACCAAGCGGGTGACGCCGCACACCTTGCGCCACAGTTTCGCGACCCACTTGCTCGAGCAGAACATCGATATTCGGGTGATTCAGGTCCTGTTGGGTCATGCCAAGCTTGAGACAACGGCGCTCTACATCCGCGTTGCCACCAACACCATCCGCGAGGTCATGAGCCCGCTGGATCACCTCATGCCGCTGCGCTCCAAGAGAGACGAGCCGCCTGCCTGAAGCGAGAGGCCACGGCGTGTCGCGCCCGGCTTTGAAGGTCGCGGATATCTTCCGCGGCCATGGCCCGGCATGGCGCCAAGCCAATGCCGGCCATATCAGCCTCGAGCAGTTAAAGGTAATGTCGGCGATCGAGCGCTGCCGCACGGCCGAACTCGGCGGCCATGTCGCGCGCTGTGCGGACTGCGCCTATACGACCATCGCCTACAACTCCTGTCGCAACCGGCACTGCCCAAAGTGCCAAGGCGCCGCCGCGAAGGACTGGCTTGCCGACCGTGAAGCCGACCTGCTGCCGCTGCCGTACTATCACGTCGTGTTCACGCTGCCGGCGGCCATCGCCGACATCGCCTACCAGAACAAGGCCGTCGTCTACGATCTGCTGTTCAAGGTCTCGGCCGAGACCACGCTGACGATCGCCGCCGATCCCAAGCATCTGGGCGCCAAGGTCGGCATCACCTCCGTGCTGCACACCTGGGGCTCGGCGCTCACCCACCACCCGCACGTGCATATGATCGTGCCGGGCGGCGGCATCTCGCCCGACGGCCAGCGCTGGATGTCGTGCCGGCCGGACTTCTTCCTCCCCGTGCGCGTGCTCTCCCGCCTGTTTCGCCGACTGTTCCTGGAGAAGCTCGTCGTCGCGCACCAGGCCGGCCGCCTGAGCTTCTTCGGCGACAACGCCCATCTGGCCGATGCGCAATCCTTCGCGGCTTATCTCGCACCACTGCGCAAGGCCGAAGGGGTCGTCTACGCAAAGCGACCGTTCGGTGGACCTGAGGCGGTGCTGGCCTATTTGTCGCGTTACACCCACCGCGTGGCCATCGCCAACAACCGCCTGATCTCCTGCAACGAGGGTGGCGTCACCTTCAAATGGAAGGACTACCGCATCGAGGGCCGCAATCGATACAAGCAGATGACGCTCACCACCGACGAGTTCATCCGCCGCTTCCTCATCCATGTGCTGCCCAAAGGGTTGCATCGCATCCGCCACTACGGCCTGTTTGCCAAAGGCGCTTGCGCCGACAACATCGCACGCGCCCGTGAACTGCTCGCCGGCGCAACGCCTCAGGGCGGGCCTACCGCCGCCGATCCCAGCAAGCCGAGCTGTCCATGCTGCGGCGGTCGCATGATCATCATCGAGGTCTTCGCGCGCGGAGCAACGCCACGGCATCGCCCGACAGCCCCAACCAACCGCATCCGGATCGACACCTCATGACCCCGCCGCAATCCGGCAAATCTCCATGTCGCGCTCGCTGGCTCTCGATCGGCCACGGCACGGCACACTCAATTATTCGCCAGTCCTCGCAAATCGTCCCACGACTTGCAAAAATTCGACGTCACCCGCCGCTCATCCGTCAGCCGCTCTATCGTCGCACACCCCGTTGCATCGGCTCGATCCAAATCAGCCAGCTCGCCCGCGGCACTCAATCCCCATAGCGCCTGCCCCACTGCCTGACGTTCCCTTACCCGCGGTTTCCTTGGAGGCTTTCGGACGCCGGCCGCCGAATACGCGGCGCCGTCCCTCAAGCGGCCGGCATCCGAAACCCTTCACAAACTCTGCCTTAGCTGCGGCAAACGTCCGTCCCACGACGTCTGCTTCGCGCCAACACCAACCATCTTTGAGCGACCGCAGCGCATGACACGATGGGCCATGGGGCTCTCAGCCGCTCGCGCGGTAAGGTGCTGCGGCAGGCAACTGGGCGAGTATCGGCTCGCGGTCTGGTTAAATGCTTATGCTTCCAACGGGTGATCCGACGCTCCGTGCCCGTGGTGCATGTGTGCTCGATCGCGCAGCTCTGTGGAGTTCCAGGGTTTCATGGACACGGTTAACGCCCGTAGGTCTCGATTCCCGACGAGGCATACCGGACAACCGGCCAAGGCATCGTCCGCAGCCGCCGGGAATCTACCCGCATCGTTACGCTTGGCGATCGAAGAAGCGCTTCTGGTTCGTCCATTCGGCGATCCTGTTGTCCTTGATCCATTGGGCCAGCTCGTCGTGGCGCACGATCCAGGCGCCGGGAAAGCCGCGAATATATTTCAGGATTCGATCGACCTGCGCGGCCATCAAGGGGCGGCCGCCGAAATGGCAGTGCACGGTGATGTTGAGGTAGGAGGTCGGCTCGTTTTCATAGAGATAGTCGAACGTGTCCTTGTAGACCTCGAACCAGTCCCGCGGATTGGCGCGCAGCACGCGGTGATCGGCGAAATCCGTGTGCGGCAGGGCCACCAGCATTCCCTTCTTCGTGTCGACGCAAAAGGGCAGGTCGATATTGTTGTAGTCGCCGTACCAGAGGAAGCCGGCATCGGCGATGATTTCCTCGGTAGAGGCGGTTGGCGCCAGCACCGGGCTGAGCCATCCCTTTGGTGGCGCGCCGGTCAGCTTCTCGAACACGCCGATGCATTTCTCGACCATGGCCCGCTCTTCGTCGGGCTTCAGATAGGCCATCAGCGCATCCTGCGTGTAGGAGTGCGCCGCGACCTCATGTCCGGATTTCAGGATGCATTCGACCGCATCGGGCGCGATTTCCATGGAACGGGCATTCGCAACGAAGGTCGAGGGCGCATGGTGCTCGTTGAGAATTTTCAGCAGACGCCACACGCCGTTGCGGGTGCCATAATATCCCCAGGTCATCGCCGCGCGGTCATGGGTGCCGGGCTTGAGTGATGTGGTCTGCACGGAAAAGGGAGGACCATTATCGCCGGACCAGTTTTCCAAGAGGCACGTCACCACCACCGCGGTCCGCGCCCCGTTCGGCCAATGAAATGGCTTGGGGGCAAATGCTTTCGACGAATGAGGCGGCAATGTCATCCCTGGCTTCCTTTGTTGCCTTGCGATGGCCTTTTGAGCGATTGGGCCGTGTTCCTTTTTGCAAGCGCGGGCGGAAAAGCCGGCATTGTCGCGACGATGTCAATATCCCGGCGACCTCATTTGGTTGTGCAGTGCATCGTCGAGCAATCCTCGACTCCTGTCTTCAAGCCGCGATAGCATCCGTCTTGCTTCAGCGGGGAACGAGAATTTTCGGGCGACGGATTCTCGCGGGGGCCAAAAGGACCAGGGGATGGACCGTCGGGATTTTATTCGAGGGACCGGGGCAGGTCTCGCCGCGCAGTTCCTGCCGGCACGATCTGCCCGTGCCCAATCGAAATATCCGTCGAGCCCAGTCCGACTCGTCGTGCCCTATGCCCCTGGCGGGGTGGTGGACGCGGTGGCGCGAATCTGGGCCGACCGGATGAAGCCATTCGGAACGATCGTGGTCGAAAATCAGGGTGGCGGCGGCGGGACGATCGGTGCGGGCAGCGTGGCCCATGCGAAGGCGGATGGCTATGCGCTGCTGTTCGGCGATACCTCATCGCAAATCATTGCGCCCTATCTGATGCTGAAGCCGCCCTATGACGGGCTGAAGGATTTCGCGCCGGTGTCGATGATCGCGACCTCCGCGACGGCGGTGGTCGTTCATCCCAGCGTTCCCGCCGCTAACCTCGCCGAATTCGTCAAATACGCGCAAGGCAATCAGGCCAAATTGTCCTACGCCTCGGCTGGGACCGGGACGGTCACCCATCTTGCAGGAGAGTTGTTCAAGCAGCTCGCCAATACGCCCGGCATATTGCATGTGCCCTATCGCGGCGCCGGGCCTGGCCTGATCGATCTGATCGCGGGCGTGGTGCCGATGATGACGCCGAACGTCACGAGCCAGGTGCTGGATTTTCACCATGCGGGAAGTTTGCGCATACTTGCCGTTTGCGCGCCTGCGCGACTGAAAGCCGCGCCCGATATTCCGACCGCAGGCGAAACGCTTTCGGGGCTGGTCGCAGGCCTGACCTGCGGCGTGCTGGCGCCCGCGAGAACGCCGCAGGCGATCGTCGATCGCCTTTCCGACGCGACACGCGCGGTCGTTACGCAATCCGAATTCGAGCTTGCATTGCAGGCTTCGGGTCTCGAAGTCAGGCTTGATGCGACGCCGACCGGGGCACAGGCATTTCTCGTCGCCGAGCGCCAGCGCCTGATCCCGATCATTGAGAAGGCAGGCCTGCAGCCTCAATAGAATGTCGTGAGCCTCGCCATTCTTTGGCCTTGGCATTTGGATTGGTCTAGACTGGTTTAGGTAATGAGTTTTTCGGTGATCTGCCCCGGTCTTGTGCCGGCCCACGTTCACCATGATCAGGAATCCGATGTCTGATTTTCCGGTTGCGGCCCTGCGCAGTGTCGAAATCGCAACGCCGCAGCTGAGCGGCTCGATTGAATTCTATACAAAGGTCTGGGGGCTGGATTTCGCCGCGGAAGCCGATGGCGCGGTCTATCTCGCCGCCACGGGAAGCGACTTTCACGTCCTTGAACTTGTGCCTGGCGACCGAGCCTCCCTGCGCAAGATCAGTTTCCGTGCGCGTTCGCGCGAGGACCTCCACCGCCTGTTTGCGCGCGTGCAAGAGGCCGGCTGCCAGGTCGTCCGCGCGCCCGGCCCGTCGCCCGCCCCATCGGGCGGCGAAAGCTTCATCGTCCGCGAACCGCAGGGATGCTGCGTCGAGTTCGTCCATGGCGATCGCACCAAGGCGGCGCGCGTGGTCGCGCAGCGGGTGGAACGGCTGGCGCATGTCAACATCAATAGCGCCGAGATCGAGAGGCTGTCGGCGTTCTACCAGCAGTCTCTCGGCTTTCGACTGTCGGACCGGTCGAAGGCGATGGCGTTCCTTTGCTGCAACAATGACCATCATGCCGTCGTTCTCGCGGACGCGCCGGTCTGTGGCCTCAACCATGTCGCCTTTCTCATGCCCGATCTCGAATCCGTGATGCGTGGCTCCGGCCGCATGGTCGATCATGGCTACCCGATCGGCTGGGGTGTCGGCCGACATGGTCCGGGCGACAATGTGTTCGCCTATTTCGTCGATCCGACCGGCGTCGTCATCGAATACACCGCCGAAGTGCTGCAGATCGACGACAGCTATCGTGCGAAAGGTCCCGGCGAATGGATCTGGCCGCCTGGACGAACCGATCAATGGGGCATTGCTCCGCCCAAGAGCGAGGACTGCAAGAAGGCCCAGCTCGCCGTTCCTTTCGCCCCGCAGGGGCAAAAGGAATGAGCGAAGCCACCGATAGCTCTCGCATGATCACCACTTCGGCCGCCGATTTTGACGTGCTCGTCGTTGGCTTCGGGCCGACGGGTGCGGTCGCCGCCGGCATGCTCGGCCGGCTCGGTCATCGAACGCTGGTGATCGACCGCCTCAATGACATCTACGAGAAGCCGCGCGCCATTGCGCTCGATCACGAAATCTTCCGCTATTTCGACAATATGGGATTGGCGGCGGCGATCTCGCCCCATGTCGAGCCTTTTACCGTGTCGGAGCATTTTGGCGTCGACGGTCAGCTGATCCGCCGGGTCGACATGGTCGCCAGGCCCTATCCGCTCGGCTACACGCCGAGCATGGTGTTCAGTCAGCCTCCGGTCGAAGCCGTGCTGCGCCGCCACGCCGTCTCTTTCCCGCGTGTCCGCGCCGAACTCGGTGTCGAACTGGTCGACCTGACCGAGCGGTCCGGCCATGTCGAAGCAAAGCTGAAGCAGCCGGACGGACGGACGCGGCTGGTGACGGCGCGCTATGTCATTGGCTGCGATGGCGCCTCGAGCACCGTGCGGCAGATCGCAGGACTCGCGCTGGAAGATCTCATCTTCGACGAGCCCTGGCTCGTGGTTGACATGCTGCTGCACGAGGGCGCGCACGCGAAGCTGCCGCGAAACTCCGCGCAATTCTGCAATCCGGCACGGCCGGTGAGCTTCATCATCGGCCCGAAGAACCACCGCCGATTTGAGATCATGCTGCTGCCGGGCGAAGATCCGCGACAGATGGAGCAGCCGGATAACGTCTGGCGGCTCCTGGCCCCCTGGCTCACACCGCAGGACGGCGAGTTGTGGCGGGCCGCGGCCTATCGCTTCCACGCTCTGGTCGCCGACGTCTGGCGGAACGGCCGGGTTCTGATCGCTGGCGATGCCGCTCATCAGCAACCGCCCTTCATCGGCCAGGGCATGTGCCAGGGCCTGCGCGATGCGACAAACCTCGTCTGGAAGCTTGATCGCGTGCTCAAGGGCGCATCCCCGGATACGCTTCTTGATACGTACACGGCCGAGCGCAAGCAGCACGTCATCGAGCTGACCGGCAAGATCAAGGCGATCGGGCAGTCGATCTGCGAGCGCGATGTGGTCGCGGCAAGACGGAGGGACGCCGAAATTCTGGCGCAGGGCGGCGGCCGGACGCTGTCGATCACCAGGCAGGAAATCATTCCGCCGCTTCGCTCAGGCTTCCTGGCGGAACGGGAGACGCCTGCGCGTGGCAGTCTATTCCCGCAGCCGCAGATCACGATCGCGGGCAAGACCTGCCTGCTTGACCAGGTGACTGGTCCCGGCTGGGGCGTTTTCATCGACGGCCGCAGCCGCGATGCTCCTTCGCTGATGTCGTTGTGCGCCGGAAATTCCGAGATGGCCGCGGCCGCGATCGCGCAGGGAAGTGGAAGCGCGCCGAGCCAGCTTGAAGAGACCGACGGTGTGCTGGGGGACTGGTTCGACCGTCACGGCGTCAGTGCGGCGATCGTGCGACCCGATCATTACGTGTTCGGCACCACGCGCAACGCCCAGGAGCTTGGCGAACTGTTGCGTGAGCTCGATCGGCGCTTTCACGCGTTGTCCGGGGAACGGCAAGGTACCATGGCTGCGGCCGGATGAGGCAAATGCTGACGGCGGGGAACGAATTGCCCGGGCTTACTCTTCGCATCAAACGAAGGTTAATCAACAAGATCAAGACGAGGGGGACCATGAGCAATAGTGCAGAGACGATGCTTGGCGCGCAGGCGCGAGCCGGTTCAGTTCCGGTCACGCCGGCATTCCGCAAGCTCGTTGTCGCTTCCTCGCTTGGCTCGGTGATCGAGCACTATGATTTCTTCATCTACGCCTTTACCGCGCCAATCGTATTCGGCCACGTCTTCTTCCCGAAGATGGATTCGCTGGCGGGCATGCTGGCGGTATACGGGACCTTTGCGGTCGGCTTCGTGGCCCGGCCGCTCGGAGGAATGGTGTTTGGTCATTACGGCGACCGGCTCGGCCGCAAAGCCATGCTGACCATCACCTTCGCCCTGATGGGCATCGTCAGCTTCATGATCGGCTGTCTGCCGGGCTATGACAGCATTGGGCCTGCGGCGCCGGCCGCGCTCGTCATTCTGCGCTTCGTCCAGGGCTTTGCCTTTGGCGGCGAATACATGAATGCGGTTTCGCTGACGCTGGAGAATGCGCCGCACGCAAGGCGTGGCTTCTTTGCCTCGTTGATCAACGCCTCGGGCCCGATCGGCGTGATCCTGGCATCCGGATTCATCGCGCTGCTGGGCTTTGCCTTCAGCGCCCAGGATTTCGCGCAATGGGTCTGGCGCGTCCCGTTCCTTGTCAGCCTCGTGCTGGTGGTGCTGGGCACTTACATCCGGCTTCAGGTGGATGAATCCATCCTGTTCAAGGCGATGCAGAAGGCCGCGGCAAGACCGAAGATGCCGCTGCTCGATGTGGTGCGCTCCTGGAAGAAGTCGGTCCTGTTCGGCTGCCTGGTCAACATGGTTCACAGCACGTTCCAGTATATGAGCACGGTCTTCGTGCTGGGCTATGCCGTCAAGACCCTGGGCATGCCGCAATACAGCGTCACTTTCGGCACCATGACGGCTAACGTGCTCGAGATGTTCATGGTCCCGTTGATTGCCAGCTACTCGGACCGGTTCGGCAGGCGAGCGTTTATCATGGCAGGCATTTTGCTTGCCGTCGCGTGGTACCCGATCTACTTCCAGCTCGTTGCAACCAAGGATCCGACGTTGCTCATTCTCGGCCTTGTTGTCTCCGTCGGAATCATTCATGCGCTGATGTTCGCGCCGGAAGCCGCTTTCACTGCTGAGCTCTTCCCGACGCAGGTACGCGTCTCCGGCTCCTCGCTCGGCAAGCAGCTCGGCATCGTCCTGGGCGGCGGTACGGCGCCGCTTGTCGGGACCGCGCTGATGGGGGCGGGCGGTGGCTTCAGCCTGGTCATCCTGTATTTCGAGGCGATCGCCGCCTGTGCCTTCGTTGGAATTCTCCTCGCCCCCGAGAGCGCAAGACACAGTCTGTAATTTGACACCTTCATTTTAGAGTGTGTCGCGCGCCATGCGGGGATTGGGCGGGGGTATTGGATGCGCACACGAGCCGCGAAAGAACTCCCGAACGTCCTTCAGCGCACCACTTTCGATGTCGGCCTGCGCAGTCTCGCTCTGGTGCTGGGGGGTCGAGCGGCAGCGCGTCCGCAAATAAACAAGATTGCACCGGAATGCGGATTCCGAAGTGCGGCTCAAATGACCGATTGATCTTTCCAAACTCTTCCGAGATATTCTCTCCCAAATCGAATATCCGAAAGTTCGTTCATGCGTGTCGTCAATGTCGCCGCCGCTCAGATGGGCCCCATTCAGCGCGCTGAGAGCCGCCAAGCCGTGATCCCGCGCATGATTGCGCTGATGGACGAGGCCAAGGCGCGGGGTGCGGAGCTGATCGTTTATCCGGAGCTTGCACTCACCACGTTCTTCCCGCGCTGGTACATGGAAGACCAGTCCGAGGTCGATGCCTGGTTCGAGCGCGAGATGCCGAATGCGGCAACGAGGCCGCTGTTCGCCCGCGCCGCTGAGCAT